>NZ_JBEFZF010000002.1:0-842800 GCF_046524175.1 Spongiivirga sp. MCCC 1A20706 | reverse complement strand
TCAGTATTGATCCTAACTCCTTTGGAGATCCAAACAATCCAAATCCAGGAAGCTATACATTCACCTACACCCTAACAGATGCTGAAACTAAATCTAGAAATGTAACTGTTAATCAAAATCCGATTGCTGCAATTCAAGTGGATGATAGAACCTATTTTACTGGTGAGGATATTACATTGAATGCCCTGGATAACAACCCTAACGGATCATCTGAAATCAAAGCATATTCTTGGGTAGTCAGCAACGGAGTTACATCAAATTTAGCTGCCTTAACAACTTCATTTGATACCCCTGGAGATTATGATGTCTCATTGCGAATTACTTATACCAATTCAAGTTGTTTTGATGAAACATCTATTACCGTATCGGTAGAGCAAGCAAACAGACCACCAACAGCACAAAATGTCACCATAAGTTTTGATCAAAATTCTACTAACAACACCATTGATCTTAATACTCGAATCGATGACCCTGATGGGGACCCATTAACAACCACCATTGCCACTGCTCCTGTTCAAGGAAGCGCTTCGATCAATAATAATGTAATCACTTACACTCCTAACAACGGCTATATAGGCGATGACCTTATTGAATATGAGGTTAGTGATGGGGTTAATCCAGCTGTAAGTGCAGTAATATCAATCTCTATTGATGATGTCAACTTCCCGCCTACTGCTCAAAATACCTCAATTAGTGTAGATGAAAATTCTGCAGATAATATCATTGATGTTAGTAGCTTAATCAACGATGATGATGGAGATCCATTAACCTTATCTATTGCTGTTAATTCAACCAATGGGGTATCAACAGTATCAGGCGCTACTACAATATTGTATTCACCCGATACAGACTATACTGGACCAGATTCTATTACCTATCAAGTTAGTGATGGGGTTAATCCTCCAGTACAAGGAGTCATTACCATTTCAGTAGATAATGTGAATATGCCACCAATAGCCAATAACTTTACGGTAGATGTGGATGAAAACTCAACAAATAACCCAATCAATTTAGTGCCAAATATCACTGAACCGGACGGAGATCCCTACACCACTGCAATTGTTACAGCGCCTTCTAACGGTACAGCGAGTATTAATAACAATATCATTACATATACACCAAATGCTAATTATGATGGTCCCGATACTATCGTTTACTCAGTCAATGATAGTAATAACCCGGCAGTTAATGGTACTATTTCAATAACGGTAAATAATGTAAATCAACCACCGGTAGCACAAAATGATGATCTTTCCATCACTGAAGGAAATAGTTTTGGCATCAGTATATTTATGGATAATGGAAATGGTGCTGATACCGATCCAGATGGTGATGTGTTTACCGTCGATCAAGTGAATACAAGTGCAGCATTAGTTGGCACCAATACTCCTGGAAACAATGGAGGAGTGTTTAATATCAGCGCAGCAGGGAACCTAACATTTAATACCAACGGAGATTTTGAAGCATTAAATAATGGTCAAACTGCTACCACTCAAGTCACATACCGAATTAATGATGGTAATGGAGGTACAGATACCGCAACTATTATTGTTACAGTGGATGGAGTTGATCCGGCTAACCAAGCTCCCGTAGCACAAAATGACAACTTCTCAGTAGCTGAAAACGCTTCAACACTGAACAGAAACTTGTTTAACGATAACGGAAATGGAGTAGATACTGATCCTAATGGAGATCCCTTTACCGTTGATCGTGTAAATAATCTTGGAACCAATATCGATCAGCAAGTGTTTGGTACAAATGGTGGAATTTTCGTTATATCAGCAAACGGAAATATGAGTTTTAATCCAAATGGAGAATTTGATAGCCTTAATGATGGTGAAACGCAAAATACAAGCGTTACCTACAGAATCAATGATGGAACAGATTTTAGTAATAACGCTACCGTTACTATTACAATTAATGGGGTAAACTCCACTAATAACCCACCCGTAGCGAATGCAGGACCAGATCAACCCGCGGCGCCTTCAACATTGCCGAGTTTCACCTTGAACGGATCCGGTAGTACAGATGATGGCACCATTGTTTCATATTTATGGACGCAAATAGGAGGACCTTCTGTTACAATTACGAATCCTAACAGTAACATTACTACAGTAACTGGCTATGCGCCAAGCACCACATATACGTTTGAATTGACGGTTACTGATGATGGCTCACCTGCTTTATCCGACACCGATACCGTAATTGTGACTACTCAAGCACTACCAAACACTCCCCCGATCGCAAATGCGGGGCCAGATCAACCTGCAGTTTCATCTGGGGCACTTAACTTTACTTTGAATGGTACTGGTAGTAGCGATGACGGAACAATAGTCTCTTACTTATGGGAACTTGTAGGTGCTGGATCAGTAACAATCACAAATCCTAATAGCGCAACTACCACTGTAACCGGATTTACACCAGGTGAATCTTATACCTTTCAGTTAACCGTTACCGATGATGGATCACCAGCACTTTCTGATACGGACACTGTGACCGTTACAATAGAAAATTTACCTAATAATGCTCCTTTAGCAAATGCAGGTCCCGATCAACCAAATATTTCTTCTGCTGCAACTTCTTTTACCCTTAACGGTACTTCCAGTACTGATGATGGAACTATAGTAAGCTACTTATGGGAATTAGTGAGTCCGGGTTCCGTAACTATATCCAACCCAAATAATGCCACTACCACCGTTACAGGATTTTCGCTTGGGACTTCCTATACTTTTCAATTAACTGTAACCGATAATGGTTCTCCTGCTTTAACAGATACAGATACAGTTATAATCACAATAGATCCAAACCAAGACCCAACCGCTGGCATTAGAATTGTGTCAAGAACAGGAGATTTCGCCCCCGAGACAATAACTTTTTCAGGAGATACATCGACAGACCCTGAAAATCAATCACTAACATATTCTTGGGATTTTGGTGATGGCAGTCCAACCGAAACAGGTGAACAAGTTACACATGTGTTTACAGATGTTCGTTCGTATACCATTACTTTAACCATAAATGATGGTAACGGTGGTATTGATACTACAACTCGAACAATCAGTGTTGCTGTCGGTGTTTATAATAGCAGTACAGGGTTATTAAGGTCCGCTCCGGGAAGAAGAATATTTATATATATGAATGCTGGCGGTGGTGGCAGTACAGGAGGCAATGGGAATTTAACTGCCTGGCAAAATTCCAATGGAACTGGCTTTTTAGGAAATGGATCCTTAAGCTGGTCAGGTTCAGGTAGTGATACAGATCGTTTTGACTTCATAATGCCGAGCAATGGACAAGCTTTTTTTCAAGGGCAATTAACCGCTCCCAGCGGAGGTGGAAGTTACCAAATTGTTGAAAGCGCAACCTCAACTACCCTCTATATAACTATTGCAAGTGGCCCAACCGGATTTACAATACCTAATTAATCCATACAATATATAACAAGTACTTTTTTAAAACAGCAAATAAAAAGCGATCACAAATTGTGATCGCTTTTGCATATATACTATTTTATATTTACAACTAGCTACTGCTGCTCATATTCCGCATCCCATTCGTTGCCATCGTCTCCTTTTTGACCATCCATTTTGATCATAAAGTTTTTGGCTGGGAAATATGGCTTCATATGTATATCTAAAAAGATTCTATCTTTTTGTGTCGGATCTTGCTCGAAACGCTTAATTGAGAAATCTTCAATTAACTTATCAGGACCTGTAATTCCGTCAAGGAATTTTACAATCTGTCCCATCAGCTCTTTCCGCGTTCTTGCATTGAAATTTTCAAAAGCACGACGGTTCAAGAAATCCATCAAAACCTTTGTCACATAATCAAATACGCGAACTACAGAATATGTTTGCAAGCCTAAATTATCACCATTAAAAAGTGTTTTGGCTGAAAACGCCATTACCTTTCCATACTCATTTACCATTGGAACCAATCCTAACTTCTCCAGATGGGCAATCTCACTTTTCTTCAGGTCGAAACGAACACCATCCACCTCATTCATACCACCGAACTTTTTACCAGCGGTTACCTGAGACATAAGGGTTTTATATATTTTACCAGCAAGCGCTCCCGATGGTGGTACAAATAAATCTTCATCTTCACCAACCTCATCGTGCTTACCACGACCGACAAGCCAGTTACAAGCCATAATAACGTTAGAACGGAACTTATCGCCGCCTGTAAGATTGGCAAGCTCAAACATTTCCATTACATCATCCGGTTCATCTAAGTGTTCAAAATCGGTTACCATCATCACCTTGTTCTCATGGGCTATCTTTGCCCATTTTTCGACTACTTTGTTGCTTCCTAAATATCCCGGAACAACCAATAAACTATAGTTATCACGCAGATCTAAACGATCATACCCACTTTTCAATTCTTCTGCAATCGCATCAATAAAACGAGTATTATCAAGATCCTTAAGTTGATCTAACTCTGCATTAACAATATTGATATTTTTGACTTTGTCCGATTCTGTATTTTTATAAAACAAGGCAACAGAACGATAGGATTGCTCCATTTCACGAGTCTGTTCTAAGGCAGCACCTAGATTTTTCTCCAAAGACTTATGAGCCTGCGCAGATCGCTTTTCAGATTCATCAACCATCTTAGAAATATCATCAGACGAGCTCAGGACATCTGCCCAGATTTGCAGTGTTTTTTCAAGTTTGCTACGTTCAGCTTTTTTTGAAGATTCTGTTAAGAAAATCTTCTTACGAGCTTTTCGATCAGGGTTCATATTCTGAACATCATCGATAGCTGCTTCGAGTAAGTCAAAGCCACCATATTTCGCCAGCTTTTCTTCACTCTCTTTCAGCTTTTCAGCTGGGTTTTTTATATTTACTTTTGAAGTACTTTTTCTTCCTAATGCCATTGTTAGTAATTATTTAGCCTTTCTGAAGCTCAGCTATAAGTGAATAAATTGAATCTAAAAGTGCCTGCTTCGCTTCGGGGTCCTCTAGTGCAGACTTCAAGATCTTGTTTGATCTTAACTGCTTAACAACCTTAAGGTACTGTTCTTTTTCAGTGTCAAGCGCGTTTAGATAATCACTTTGATTAATAATTCCATTCTTACCAAAGTCCCCTAGATTGCTGAACTTTAATGATTCTTTGCTCTCAACTCCTTCTCCATCTTCAAACTCAACTTCAATTTCTGGCTTATAGTGTTCAAAAACCGCTTCCACAGAATTCAATCCAGATACAATTTCAGGCTTAAGGGGTTGATCTTGGGTTAATTTTTGAACCAATAAGGTTTTGTTCTGGCTAATATCTAAAATAGCTTCGCCAGCATCCGTTTTAACCTCGGTTCCACCTAATCCGTAAGTGTCGCTCATATTAAAAAATTAACAATTTGATTTAAAGATAGTAAATTTTCTTGCAGATACTCAAATTTAATTGATGCCACGGGCGTTTCACCCATATCAAGCATCTGACATATCTTTTTTGTTCAAGATATTTTCCAAGTGATTTCGTCCTTTTTATAGTCCAGCATCACCGTATTTCCTTTACCTATTTCACCGGTAATCAACTTTCTAGATAGAGGCGAACGCAAATCAGTCCTGATAACCGCACGTAAAGGCCGAGCTCCATATTTTGGTGTAAAGCCCTTTAATGCCAAATGCTGCTTGACCGCATCCGAAAGTTCCAAATTAATTTCTTGTTTTGCCAGGGCCTTATGTAAATCTTTCATTTGAATCTCAAAGATTTTGACCACATTCGTCTCAGTAATCGGTGAAAACGGAACGATCTCGGTCAATCGCCCTAAAAACTCCGGTCTGAAATGCGCTCCCATGATCTCTAACAAATCTGATGATTTCGGAATGACTCCATCCCCAAAAGACTTCACTACATGATCACTTCCAATATTTGATGTAAACAAGATAACGGCATTTGAAAAATCTCCTGTTTTGCCCAGCCTATCATGTAGTTTTCCTTCGTCTAAAATTTGAAGAAAAATATCGAAAACAGATGGATGTGCCTTCTCAATCTCATCAAATAACACAATACTATAAGGCTTCTGACGAATTTTATTTACCAGTAGTCCACCCTCTTCATAACCAACATATCCAGGAGGCGCACCATATAATAATGCTGCCGAATGCTCTTCCTTAAATTCAGACATGTCAAAACGAATTATCGCTTCTTCTGTTTGAAATAAAAACTCAGCTAACGATTTTGCTAACTCCGTTTTACCAGTACCTGTTGGGCCTGTAAAAAAGAAAGAGCCTATAGGGAGTCCGGGCTTACTTAAGCCTGAACGGGATTCTAAAACCGACTGCGATATAACACTCACCGCATGATCTTGACCAATCACTCGCTTTTGTAAATGGTCCTCCATCGTAAGTAAACGTTCTTTCTCATCTGCCTGCAATTTACCAATTGGAATCCCTGTTTTATTTGCTATGGTAGCCGAAATGTCATTTTTATCAATCGCTTCTTTAGTTTTCGAAGAAGTATCAGTAAACTTTTTTAATATTGATGTTAATACTTCGATCCCTTCTTCTACTTTTTCAAATTGATGTACCTGATCTCCTTCGGAAAGCTCGGTAAATAAGAGATAACTAAATTTACTGTCTAGATTATCTGCCAGCCATTGTACTTCTTTTAAAGTAGATTCAGTATCATCATTTTTCTTTATCGCGCCTATTTCATCAAGCACACTTTTTACCCGATCTGCAGTGGTTTCAAACATATACCTTGCAGCACTCATGGTTCTATCAATCAAATCGATAGCAGAATCCGGTAAACTTCTATCTTTATTATACCGTTTCGAAAGACGAATTGCTTCGGCAATGGTCTCATCATCTATTGATAGTTTATGATGATCTTCATACTTACTTACGGTATTTGATATCATTTGCAATGCATCTTCCTCTGATGGTTCAGAAAGCGAAACATTCTCAAATCGCCTAGCCAGTCCTTCATCGCTCTCAATATGTTTTCTAAATGAATCATTGGTGGCAGTTGCAATAAATGTAATATCTCCCTTTACCAGTTCGGCCTTTAAAATATTAACCAAACCTTGATTTCCGTTATCTTTTTCCGTTAAGTTATTTACCTCATCAATTAATAAAATAGGTTTTTCAAATTCTTTTAAGGCAGCTATTATCTTTTTAAACCGGTCCTCTACCTCACTTTTGTAACTAGCACCAGCCATTAAACTAATTAAGTCTAACTCATACACCTGAGCATTTTTAAGAAGATCTGGTACAGCACCGTTGATAATTGAGTTTACAAAACCGTCTAACAACACGGTCTTACCAACACCTGGCTCTCCTGTAATTAATACATTCGGTTTTGATCTACGTCCTAATATCTCTGTAATAGTCTTGATAGAAGCATCTCGTCCAAAAACAAATTCTAACTCGTTGTTTTTGGACGCAAGCGTCTTATCAATGCAGTATTCATCTAAAACAGAAGCATCCCTATTTCCAGGCTTAGGTACACTTTTTACATGCGATTTTTTCGTTGATGTTTCCTTACTTAAAGTAGTCGTTTTTAAAAAATCATCGGCTTTTACTGGAAGCGTTTTTAACTGCTCATAACTAAAACCAACTCCAGGAGTGCATAGTGCTACGAGTACGCATACAGGACTTATTTCATCATCTCCTAACTTTAACCTCACATTATCCGCCTCATTAAAAACAGCTTCGATACTCGTATCTCCTGCAATTTTATCGGGTACACTCACCACCCTAGGCAACGATTCAATACGAACATCAGCCCATTCTTCCATATAATAAATATCAACATCCGCATTGCTTATGGTATTTCTTAGATCGACATCCTTATGTACCATGGCCTTGAGCAAATGCGCAGCATTATATTGACTGTTGTAATGCTCACGAGCATACTCTTGAGCAATATGAATGGCATTATTAGTTAAGGAACTAACAGAATAGTCTAGTACTTGCATTGAATTGTTGATTTGTGGAGAACACTAAATAAAGAAAAAAAATACCCTAAACATAGATTACGGTCATTTTTTTTGCTTATCAACAAAATAAGCTGTTAATAGGTATTAGCAGGGGTATTTAATTCGATTAATTCCTCAATATAATTTCTGCTATTGCTAAGTCTGGGAATTTTGTGCTGCCCCCCTAGCTTATCTTTTGATTTTAACCAATCATAAAATAAATGCCGGCGTGCAATGTGCACTTTTGGTTCATTGAGCGTAATATTGTTTGCTCGTTTTGCTTCGTAATCAGAATTCAGTTCTTTCAATGCATTATCAAAAAGTTGGGAAAACTGATCGACATCATTTGGTGGTGTTTTAAACTCGATCATCCATTCATGTGCTCCCTTTTCACGACCTATCATAAAAACAGGCGCGGCCGTGTAATCAACAATTTCACTATGTGTCTCTCGACACACCTTTTTTAGTGCCTGCTCTGCATTTTCTATTATTAGTTCTTCACCAAAGGCATTAATGTGGTGCTTGGTACGGCCTGTAATCTTAATACGATACGGATTTATGCTGGTAAATCGAACGGTATCTCCAATTTTATAACGCCACAAACCTGCATTGGTGGTGATGACTACTGCATAATTCACTCCAGTTACAACTTGGCTTAATGGAATCGCTTTTTGTCTGCTTGTATTATAGGTATTCATGGGAATAAACTCATAGAAAATTCCATAATCAAGCATTAATAAAAGTTCATCACTATGATTTTGATCTTGAATGGCAAAAAATCCTTCCGAAGCATTGTAAATTTCATAGTAGTTAAAATCCGGTCTTGGCAGCAGCTTTCCATATTGATCATGGTAGGGATCAAAACTCACTCCTCCGTGAAAATATACCTCTAGGTTGGGCCAAACTTCAAAAACATTTGTCTTTTGAGTAGTTTCAAGTACGTTGTTTAACAGCACTAACATCCAAGAGGGAACTCCGGCTAAACTTGTTACATTTTCTTTAATTGTTTCGTCAACAATAGCCTGCATTTTCACTTCCCAATCACTCATCAGTGACACACGATTACTAGGTGTACTACTAAACTCAGCCCAAAGGGGCATGTTATCGATTAGTATTGCGGAAAGGTCCCCGAAAATGGTGCCATTTTCTTCGTAAAGTTCCTTACTACCACCTAGTCTAAGTCCTTTACCGGTAAACAGTTGTGAATTTTCGTTGTTATTTAGATATAAGCATAACAAATCCTTACTGGCTGCATAGTGGCAATCTTCTAAAGATTCGTTAGTTACGGGAATGAACTTGCTTTTTGCGTTGGTGGTACCGCTTGATTTTGCAAACCAGCGTGTTTGTGTTGGCCATAAAATGTTGTTTTCTCCTCTCCGAACACGTTCTATTAAATCAGCATGGCCTTCGTAATTTGAGATAGGAACCCGCTCTGCAAACATTCGATAGTTTTTAATAGAACTAAAATCGTACTGCTCTCCTATCTCCGTATTTTTAGCGGTTTTAAGCAAATCCTGAAGTAATTCAACTTGCACTTCATTTGGGTATTTTAAAAAAAGTTCGATCTGATGAAACCGCTTTTTCAAAAACCATGAAGCAATTGAATTTACTAAGGGTATTGCCATTATTGTGCTATCTTTATCGTATAAAAATAACAAAATCTTTTTATGCTTTTTCAAGGTGTTCTTACCAAAATGAAGTCGGAGTTTTCTGAGCCTATTCAGTATTTTTTAAATCTAGAAAACGACTTTATCAATCTAAATCAACTACTTAATAAAAAAATAGGTTTATCATTTGTAAAATATCAATGTCTTAATTGCGGAAATGACCGTGAAATTTATAGACAAGGGTTTTGTAAAAGTTGCTTTTTTGAAGTACCGCAGGCGGCTGATTGGATCATGAAACCCGAATTGAGTACCGCGCATTTAGATAAAGAAGATCGAGATTTAGAGTATGAAAAGAGAATGCAATTGCAACCTCATATTGTGTATTTAGCAAATTCAAGCAATATCAAAGTTGGTGTTACTAGAAAAAGCCAGGTCCCAACCCGATGGATCGATCAAGGTGCCCATGAGGCCATAGAAATTGTAGAGGTCCCTAATCGCTATCTTGCCGGAGTTACCGAGGTTGCCCTAAAAGAACATATTTCGGACAAAACCAATTGGCGTAAAATGTTAACCAATAATGCAGTTGATGAAGATTTGAAAAAGTATCGGTCTGAATTATCTCAGTTTATCCCTGAAGAAACCAAGCAGTATTTCATTGATGAAAACGAAGAAACTCATCTGCATTTTCCGGTAGAACAGTATCCTGATAAGGTGAAAAGCCTCAGCTTAAAAAAAACTCCTGAATATAGCGGGGTTTTAAAGGGTATTAAAGGCCAATATCTTATCTTCGAAGACAGCACAGTATTCAATATTAGGGCCAATGAAGGTCTGGTCGTTGATATTTCTGTAGGTTAAAAAAATAACAACTTGCTTAGCTGTAAAATTCCAATTACCACTAATAGAGCTCCTATAAATCTGTTCATTGCACTTGCAATATCCTGCACCTTATTTTTAATTAGTAAACTAGCCTTGCTATAACCATAAAGTGTGCCTATTTTGCCGACATACACCCCTGTCAGAAATAATAACAATACAGAAAAAGGGGTCGTCATATTTAATGAAATGGCATTCATATTAATATAGCTCAAGGCCAGCATCCAATATACTAGGACAGGCGGATTGAAAACACCGAGTACGAATCCGTTTATAATCTTTTTTCTCGTACTAGCATTGTTAGAAGAAGTGGATTGTTTTTTGAAAAACAACAAAATCCCAGCGATCAATAATACCACTACAATTACATATTGAATCCATCCATAGACCTCAACAATATGCATAATGGTCATACTATAATGTAAGGCGAATAAGGTTAATATAATTTCTCCCACCCCTGCAGACATAGCAATTTTCATTGCAGAATTTGCATTTTGCTTTATGGTGGTGTTAATGACCGACAAGTTAACCGTGCCCAAAGGAATCGCTCCTAATGTAGTTGCCCCAAAACCGACAAGAAAATATAATAGCCAATTCATGAAACCTTAGTTGAGAAACTAAAAAGAACATTACAAATACTTTGTAATTTTAACAGGTACTCAACTAGATATATCGACGAATCTTGTCCTAATTGACGGTGTCTTTTTTCTTCTTTTTCTTTTTAAAAAGACTTCCCAGAATATTAGTAGCAGCATCCTTTACCGGGTCTTTTTTAGAAACGGAATTAGACTTCGTTTTGGTACTATCTTTAGTATTCCCACCTAAAATACCGCTTACCACATCTTTTACAACATTGGTGGCGTTATTCGCAGTTTTAGTACTATCCGATTTTTTTGTATTTCCTACAACAAGGTCATGGAGCAGGTCTTTACCTTTATTTTTTAATTTCTCCTTTTGAATATCAACCAGTTGTTTGGTTAAATTGCCAACAGCGTTTTTAAGATCTGTTTTCACCTGCGGACTTGTAAAATTACCTGTCAAACTAGCAACAACCGGGATGGTAAGCTCATTAGTTTCCGGATCGTTCAATTGATTTAGTAACTTGTTTACTTCGCCACCTAAGTACTTTGCCGGCACGTTAAGCGTCACATTATAATCAATACTTTTATCAAAACCATGTGCGCCCGCCACCTGTATGTCAATGTCTTTATACTTAAAATCAAAAGGTGATACTGCCACTTTACCTTTGTCAAAAACCAATTTGGTACTAATATCTTTAAGATTAAGCTTGTCTTTTTCTAAAAATTTCAGATTGGAAGTTAATGAGGATAACAAGGGAGATTGTTCGACCTTTACTTTTTGAGTTAGAAGCTCTGCTAAAGCTGTACCACTTACTGATGATATCTTAGGCGAAAAATCATTATTTAACTTTCCGCTCAAATTCAAATTAGAATTTAGTTTTCCTGTCACCACTTTTGCAATAGGAGCCAGTTTTTCGAGAATTTCCATACCGGCAAATGATTTACCAATATCAAAGTTTTCAATACCTAATTGCATATTATAAAGAGGGACTTGTTCTCCTGTAGCGACCTCACCTTTTAAAACAAAATTACCGTCGAAAAGTTTTGACTTCACTTCTTTAAAAATGGCTTTTTCATCTTTAAGTTGAACCAAGCCTTCGACATTTCTAAGATTTAAATTGTCGTATACTACTGTATTTGCACTTGCTTGCAATTGTACATCTAGAAATTCTGGAATCTTTAAATGCTCTTCAGTTGAAGTTTCCGTATTTTCATTTGAGTTTTTTGACTCACTACCCTCAGCAGATTCTTCAGCAACCATGAAATCACTCACCACGAACTTATTAGATCTTAATTTAAAATCTCCTTTTAGCTTTTTATCACTGAATAAATAACCATATAAATTTTCAATTTTCCCGTTTGCTTTAATATCGCTACTCCCTGAAGTGGCATCGAAATTTGCTAGTTCGTAATCAGCATCTTTAAAATTAATAGTCGCTTCATTAATGGTTATTGGGTTTACTACATCATCAGATGAATATTCTACATTATTGACGACCGCAACTCCTTTACTTTTTATGCGTTGGTAAGCTCCTTTTTCTATAGCATCCATATCAAAACTCGTAGAAAGATCAGCGGTTACGCTACCCTTCAGCTCATTATTTTTTGGCATAGGATAGGCCTGTGCTATTTTTTCTAAATCGATCTTACCTTTTAAACTCGCAACGATAATGGGATTACCAAGTAACTGTTTTATGGTTGCTTTTGAGGTAAAACGATCAGCGTCTATAGAGAAATCAAGTGCTCCAATTTTAATATAAGTATCAACTAATTTTCCCGTTTCGTTTTTAACAGCTGCATCAATATTGATATTTTTCACAGTTTTGGGCAAGTCAGCATATTTAAACGATGCATTGGCAGATCGCATGGAAATATCCATTTTAGGAATAGTATTTTCATTAGACACCCCTCGTATCTCCCCCATCAACTTAAAATCGCCTCGCGTACTTATGCCTTCAATATTTTTAGCGTACTCCTTCGGAATTAGCGCGAAAAAATTCTTAAATTCTGATTCTGGTGTAGAAAATTTAATATCAATTTCTTGTCCGTTTTCATTAACGTCAACATAACCATCAAACTTTAATGGCAGCTGATTTATTTTCATTTCGTTTTCTAGAAAACTGTATGTGTTATTTTTAAGATCTAGACCGATAATCGCATCAAGATCAATCTCATTATTATTAAGATATTGGGTTTCATCCAGACCAAAGGAGGCAGTGGCGGTGGTCTTCGTATCTAATTTCGATTCATTTTCAGAAAAACTACCCTTACCGCTATGATTAAAATCAATAAGATCTAGGCTAATATGGCTTGGTATATCGTAATAATGTATCCGACTATTAGTAATCTCATAATTTTCAATATCAAAAACAAAAGCTTCAGCTGAACCTTCTGTCTGCTCTAATGATGATCTTGTTTCGTTCTTTTTTGCAATATCGTAGTTAGCATTGCCTAAACTATCTACTTTAATATTTACAAATGCCCTATCAATATGAAGTGTGTTGACTTTTATTTGAGATGATGCATCCTTAAATAGTTGCATAACACCCATATCAATAGCAATATTTTTAGCTGCGATCAAGGTGTCTCCCTTAAACGGTTCAAAATTAGTGAGTGCTACATCTTCTAAAGATAAAGAGGCATTAGGGAAGCTGCTCAACAAACTCAAATCGGCATCGACAAAACTTAATTCAGCATTTAAATTTTTGTTGATATTATTTTTAACAGCATTCAAAATTTTGTCTTCAAATGCAATGGGAATAATAATAAGAGCTGCAAGAATAATAACAAATAGAATACCGAGTATCTTTAATACTTTTTTCATGAGTTCATTTTTAATAAGCTACCATTAAGAATAGACTGACAAAAAAAGTCATCATATTAATATGTACTAGCCTAATTGATATACGATTTGGATACATTTAGTAGATATACGTTAAAGTTACGTATTTAAGCCTTTGCTTCTTGCTAGATAACAATACTTGACATTTTTTTAACCCTACTAGTAGATTGCGAGTATATTTAACTAATATCAATCTCCTCGCCTCGTTTCAATTTGAAGCGTTGTTTAAAAATATAAACCCCTAAATATAGTAATGGGGTATCAAGTGCTGCTATCATAATTTTAAAAATGACTCCGCTGATTAAGAGACCCAAAAACTTATCCCACGCGATAATATTAAAACTACATAGCAATAATAAAACCGTACCCGTATCAATTATTTGAGAGGTAAAAGTTGAAAAGTTATTTCGTAGCCATAAGTGCTTGCCATCTGTCATTTTTTTCCAAAAATGATATACATGAATATCTACATATTGCGCAAACAAATAGGCCATCATACTTGCAAAAACAGCTAGTACGGTATTCCCAAAAACGGTATTAAACATTGCATCACTAACACCTGACCAACTTGTTGCTGGTACAGCAGCTGAAACATAAACAATTAGTAATGAAAAAAAAGAAGCAAAAATACCTGCAGTAACCACTCTATTTGCATTTTTCTTGCCATAGATTTCAGAAATTAGATCAGTTATTAAGAAGGTAATAGGGTACGGCAATAAGCCCACAGATATCTCGAATAACTTGGTATCAAAAATGGTGATATCAACTGGATACCAATAAAAAAATTTTTGAAAAATGAGATTGGAAACTACTAAAGAGGTAATGAATAGTGCGGCAAGATATAAATAGATATTTTGCGCCAGCTTCTTATCTTTTGCGAGCATACATTAAAATTGAACGGTAAAGATAGGACAAACTTATTCCTTAAACCAACCTGAATACTTTACATAATTGTTTGCAATACGATCAATTTGGTCAGCTATTAGTTCTTGAGAGATATCTTTTACCTTTTTTGCGGGTACACCGGCATAGATGCAACCTGACTCAACAACCGTATGTTGCGTTACTACAGCTCCTGCCGCAATAATAGAATTACTATGCACTATGCAGCCATCCATGACAATTGCCCCCATTCCGATAAGAACGTTGTCATGAATAGTACAACCATGTACTATAGCATTATGCCCTATTGAAACGTTGTTGCCAATGGTTGTCGGGAATTTTTGATAAGTACAGTGGATAACAGCCCCATCTTGCACATTTACCTTATTACCCATCTTTATAAAATGCACATCGCCACGTACTACCGCATTGAACCAAAAACTACAATTGTCTCCTGAACTAACCTCTCCTAAAATGGCAGCGTTTTCTGCTATAAAGTTGTTTTTTCCTAATTGAGGTGATTTACCGTTTACTGGTTTTACGATCATTTTGCTAATTTTTTTAGTTAAGTCTCGACTGTGCTCGACCAAACAATTAATTTCTATTTAAAATGAGATAACAAAGCCGCTTTTCTACTTGCCGATACCATAATCTCTTTACCAGTGTTAAGCACAACGCTACCGCCCTTCCCCTTTCTATACTTAGCAATGGCATTGATATTGACCAGGTATGATTTGTGTACCCGGGCGAACGGAAAATCAGATAGCGAATCTTCAAAATACTTAAGTGTTTTACTTACCACCTTTTTTTTATTCCCGATGTAGATTTCTGTATAATTATCATCTGCTTTACAATATAAAATGTCGGCAATCTCTACTACCTCAAATCCATCTTGCTGCGGTATGGTGATTTTACCATTAATATGATTTAAAACCGGAGTAAGTACGCGTTCTTGTAATTCATTTTCCTTGGTTTTAATGGCAGTCACATGATCTACCGCTTTAATCAATTCATCAATTGATATTGGTTTAAGCAAGTAATAAGAAGCGTGACTATTTAGCGCATCAATGGCATAATGATCGTAGGCGGTAACAAATACCGTTTCAAAATTATGATGTCCCACTTTTTCAAGTAAATCAAATGCATTGCCATAAGGCATTTCAACATCCAGAAATAACAAATCAGGCTCCTGCTTTTTTATAAGGGCAAGAGCATCAGTAATATTGGATGCTTCTGCCATTACGGTTACATTAGGACAGTATTTTTTGAGATAATTTTTTAAAATCTCTCTACTAGTTTCTTCATCTTCAACAATAATCGCCTGTAACTCCATTCTATTTATTTAGTGTTAGTTTAACTATAGTACCTGACCCATCTTTATTTACGTCATCAACCATAACCGCTACCTTATCTTTATACATATCGTTTAAAATAGTTATTCGCTTTTTGATATTACCCATCCCTTTTGATTTGTTTTTAAGTTGATTTTTGGTTTTTAACTCAGCCGAAGCTTTTCTACCTATACCATCATCCTCAATGCTAATCATAATACTATTTGAATCAATATTCTTCAAGTTGATATGTAAACTTCCTTTCTCTTTTTTATATCGAAGTCCGTGCCAAATAGCATTCTCAATATACGGTTGCAATAGCATTGGTGGAATGGTATAGGCCTCTACATCAACTCCAGGATCTATATTAATGGTGTAGTCAAACTTATCTTTGAAACGAGAGTGTTCTAATTTTGTGTAGAGCTGAAGTAGTTCAATTTCCTTAGATAAAGGAATAAAATCTTCATCAGAATTTTCTAAAACCGACCGCATTAGGGTTGAAAACTCAGCCAAGTATCGGTTGGCATTGCGCTCATCATTACTCGCTATGTAGCTATTCACCGAATTCAGAGCATTGAATATAAAATGAGGGTTCATCTGCGACCGCAACGATCGTAGCGCTAATAAATTATTGGCCAACTTTTGTTGTCTGATACTTCTGTACATGAAAAACCCAGCAATTACAAGCAACAAAATTCCCGCTATCAAGGCATAAATTGTTGTTTGTTGGCGTTTGTTGGTTTCTGTAGTCAATTGACGTTCTGTGGAGATCAAATCCATTTTACTCTCGGTCAATTCCCTATCTTTTTCTAAGCTAGAAATGCGATTTTGCTGCTGGGTAATATCACGACTAAAACGAGCTGCTTGCGATATTTGCTGCTCCTTTTTTACCACCAAGGTATCGACTAATTCAACATATGCACGATACGTATTGTAGGCTTTATTATAGTCCCCAAGATTTTCATACACCTCGGATAACCGTCGTGTAGCATCTTTTTTTACAATGATATCTTCACTTCTATCGGCTTCAGCAATACTTTCTTCTAAAAAAGGAATGGCTTCGTTAAATTTCTGTTGATTTGCCAAGGCGTTACCAATTTTATAATTGGTTTTTTGTCGGGTAATTGCTTCAGGCGCATCTTCTTGGGTTACAATGCTATCATTTATCTTATCGATCACATCGAGATTTTGTTTTCTCAACTCAATTTCTTTATCATACTGATTGTTGGCACTGTAAAAATCAGCTACCTTCTCTTTCTGTACAGCTGCTCTTTTCAAGTTTTCTCCTTTAGCCGCTTCAATAGAATTTTGAAATAACCCTTCCGCTTGTTGCACCGCACCTGACGCCGCAAAAAGTTCAGCTAACTTCGAATTTAAATCGGTAATCTTTGGTGCTACTTTATTGTCTTTTGCCAGTTTCAATGCTTCGTTATAGTTGCCTTTAGCTTGAGAAGTTTCATTTAAAGCTTTATTACTATCCCCCAAACCTTCATATGCTTCAATTTTTTGATAAATAGAAAGTCGGTTTTTCAGCAACCCATTATAAAGCAATTTTGCCTTTTCAGGCTCATTATTTTTCAAATGTGCCTTTGTCAATTTAAGCATTATTTCACTTGAAGAAACTGAGGACAAAGATGTTTTATAGTTACTAACAGCAAGATCATATTGCTGCCAGTACATATAGGTATCACCTAGTACACGAAAAGCCTGAGCTTGCCGTTCATTATCTTTTCGTTTGCCAAGTATTTGTAACGATTTTTCTACAAACTGTACGCTTCGAGCAACATCTTTTCTTTGAAAAAACCTCGCAGAGTCAAGTGCATTATCAAAAAGTAAACCTGTAGCAACAGTTCGACTCGGCGACTTCATTTTCTTAGTCTTTGCCTCAAGCGCACGTTCTTCTTCCTGTTCGAGATCAATACTACTATTTTTATCAGTATCTTCCTCGACCAGTAACTTTATATCTTCGTCGTCCTTAATGATATAATGGATTGTTTCAATATCTCTATGCTCAAAAACCAACTCATCATTAGCACTTGCTTTAATTGAAAAACTACCATCCATTAATGTATAAGTAGACCTTCCGCCAAGAATATAAACACGTACATTCCTAATTGGGTCACGTGATTCTTTATACATAACAACGCCCTTTACATTAAAGGTGGGTTTGACACTATTAGTGCGTTGCGCCTTCACCGTAAAACAAAGGCCCAGAAAAAGAAGAACGATATGTACTTTTTTCAATCTCATAATCAATCAAACTTACAACCTATTCATCGCATACGAAAATGCCTATTTCAGGAAAAGGGTAAAACGAGGCCAATTTTCGCATCTAATTTTCCCGTTCACTCAAAAAATGGTACAGTTTACTCAAACAAAACTAGCGGAGCCTTATTCTTACTATTTTGTTGTCTAGTCTGAACGTAGTTTTACCACATCAATTTAAACGAATACATTATGAAAAAGCGAATTATCTGCGGAATGCTACTGTTGGGATTACTTCAAGCGCAATTTATTATTGCTAATGAACTTCCACTTCAAAAGAAATTACACAAAACGGTTTCTGAAAACACCTATAAACAAACCATTCAGGTTGCTTTGCTATTAGACACCAGTAATAGTATGGACGGACTTATTAATCAAGCAAAAGCGCAATTATGGGAAATTGTAAATCAGCTTTCATATGCCAAATGCCGAAGCATACAACCCGATCTTGAAATCGCTTTATATGAGTATGGTAATTCTGGACTTTCGTCTCGCGAAGGATACATAAGACAAGTTATTGGTTTTAGCGATGATCTTGATGAGATTTCAGAAAAGCTTTTTTCATTAACCACTAATGGCGGAAATGAATTTTGCGGTCAGGTAATCAATACCTCTGTAAAGGAATTAGAATGGGGTAAAAATCCTGATGATCTTAGGTTAGTATTTATTGCCGGTAATGAACCGTTTAATCAAGGTATACTTCATTATAAAGATGCGATTACAGATGCCAAAGAAAAAGACATCGTTGTTAATACCATTTATTGCGGAGACTATCAAAGTGGGATTCACACCTTTTGGAAAGATGGTGCAGACCGTGGTAAAGGGGACTATATGAATATTGATCATAACAAAGCAGTAGTGCATATTGCCACCCCTTATGATGACATAATCATTCAATTAAATGGAAAATTAAATGGCACATACATCCCATATGGAAGTTTAGGAGCTACTAAAATGGAAATGCAATCTGTGCAGGATGCAAATGCCGCCGAATTAGACGAAGTAGTAAGTGTAAAACGTGCTGTTACCAAAAGCGGTAGATTATATAACAATAGTAAATGGGATCTGGTAGATGCTGAAAAGGAAAAAGACTTTAGCTATGACAAACTTGACCCAAAAAAATTGCCTAAGGTCTTGCAGGGAAAATCGACTTCAGAATTAAAAGCATATGTTACCGCTAAGAGTGCTGAACGCAAAAAGATTCAACAAAAAATTCAAGAATTAAATAAAAAAAGAACAGCTTTTATAGCTGCAAAGCAACAAGAAAATTCAGAAAATTCCGATTTAGAAAACGCGATGATCAGTGCTATTAAAAGACAGGCGAAGACTAAAGGTTATAAGTGGTAGTTGGTCACTATAATTGATAGTTGATAGCTAACAAATAAGAAATACCTCTCTTAAAAAAGGGAGGTGTTTTTGTTTCCTAAAAAACTTTATTATTAATTCACTGCGGGGCACGCACAATCGTAAGGTTCTCGGGCTTTCCAAAGATCAAACCCAACGGTTATCTGGTGAAAACCACCATTATCAAACTTAAGATTCCCTAGTTGATTGGTATATGTATAGGCAAACATGAAGCTATTGTAGTTAATACCAACAATGGGAGACACCCAATTAAGTCTCTGATTATCTATTTGGTTTCCATTTATAAACTCAGCGCCATCAAAACTACTCCTGTATGATATGCCACCCCATAATCTGCCCCAATCAAAACGTCTGTACGCTTTTAAGTTCGCGTCAATGGCCTTTTCTGTGGTGAACTCTCTTAACTGAAATAAAACAGAGGGCTCAAAGTTCCATAAATTGGCACCTCCAAAAACGTAACCCATCGAAAACAAGTAATTACGCTGGTTATTTGACTCAAACTCTCCATTAATATTTCGGTTTCTAAAAAGTGCATTTTTCACTGCAAAGTGAGCGTAAAAGTCTAAATAGTGGTAGGACATACCAAAATCCACATTGTAATAACCTGTACTTTGCTTAATTCCTGCTATGATAGGATCGAAATCTAAAGGATCAAAATTAGTTTCATCCAGCTCACTCTGTATAACTCCAGCACTTAAACCAAATGAAAGCTGATTTAAATCTAAATTAGATCTTGAAAACCGCAAATGGTGTGCGTAGGTGACATAAAATCCCTTTTGAGAATGAAATCCGTTCTTATCATTAAAAATGATACCTCCTACTCCTGAACGATCATTAACTCTGTAATGAGCATTAAGGGTTTGCAGCTCTGGCGCATCTTCTACATCAAACCACTGTTTACGAGCGGTAGCTCTTATTTTTAAACCACTACCAGCTCCAGCCATAGATGGATATACTAGATAGTAATTATCGGCAAAATAGTCTAAATAAACAGGAACCCCTTCTTGAGCATAGGTAAACTGAGCTATTAGAAAAGCAAAAACAAAGTAGCGTTTTTTAAAGTTCATAGGTTGTTTCACTTATTTAACCAGCTACGTTTTGCAAGAAGTTGGCAATAAGAAATGAAAGTGTAGGTAAAACTATAGGCGAGTTTTTCGAACCTTTCAAGTTTATAAATTTTAGTTAATTAGCATCTCGATTAGTTTTAATCAAAAAACCAATCGAACCTTATAACGACAATACTACCTATTTTGTTGTTTTAAGATGAAATAAATAAGTCAAAACACATAAATCGACTGCCAATTGTTTCAATAAAGCCCTGGGCTTTTTCGTATTTTTGCAAAAAGAAATTTGCAATGAGTAATTACACCATAACGGTATCTGAAACTAGCAATCCTGCTATCGTCAAGTTTGAAGCCAATCACTTTTTAACAAAACATACTAGCTACGAATATAACAATATTGATGAGGCGCAGAACAGTCCCTTAGCCCAACAACTTTTCTACCTTCCTTTTGTAAAAAAGATATACATTTCTGGCAACTTCGTTGCTGCTGAACGATTTAACATTGTCAATTGGCCTGATGTTCAGGAGGAAGTGGCGCAACAAATAGAAAAATACCTCAATGATGGTGGTATAATTGTAAATGAGAACACTAGCGATTCAAAAAAGAAGATTCCAGTAACGGTTTATGCCGAAAGCACACCCAATCCAGCTGCAATGAAATTTGTCGCTAATAAAAAGATTGTGCTGAATAATATGGAGTTCAAAAGCATAGATGATGCTAAATATGCTCCTATGGCCACCGCCTTGTTTAGTTTTCCTTTTGTTAAAGAATTATTCTTTGACGAAAACTACATCTCTGTCATTAAATATGATGTTGCAGACTGGGATGAAGTGACCATTCCGCTTAGAGAATTCATCAAACAGTATCTTGAGGATGGTAAAACTATCATTGATGAAAATGCGCCTGAGCTTCAACCTGAAAAACAAGTTGAGCAAAAACAACAATTTGAAAACCTCAGTGATACTTCAAAACAAATTGTTGAAATTTTAGATGAATATGTAAAACCCGCAGTAGCTTCGGATGGCGGCAATATCGAATTTCAAGAATATGACGAAGCGAGTAAAACTGTAAAAGTAGTACTGCAGGGTGCTTGCAGTGGTTGCCCTTCTTCCACATTTACGTTAAAAAATGGTATTGAGAATATGCTTAAGCAGATGATGGGAGACAAAGTGCAAACGGTAGAGGCCATAAATGGCTAACTTGTTCATTTTATCGATTAATTTGACCATTAAAGGTTTTTTTTGATCTTTTTTTTCTCATATTTAAATGTATCGGTTCTATAAAGGCGTAACTTTAACAATTATTAATCGTTAAAATTTAAATCATGGCAGTATTAAAAGTAATAGAAGTATTATCAAATTCTAACAAAAGTTGGGAAGATGCAACTAAGAAAGCAGTAAAGCAGGCTTCAAAATCAGTTAAAAATATAAAATCAGTTTATGTAAGCGATCAAAGTGCGGTTGTAAGTGGAAACGAAGTAACTGAATTTCGCGTAAATCTTAAAATTACTTTCGAAGTAAAATAATCAATTTAACTACTTGAAAATAAAAATGCCGGTTAGTCTAACCGGCATTTTTATTTTAACATAAATACGATAACAACCTAGAGGTAGCTCCTGCTCTATTGCTTATATTTACGCTTATGATTAAGCGCATTACTTATACATTATTCTTATTACTATTTGCTTGTAACGGGCAAAATAAATCTGATATGTTTGATCCCAATACTAACGACCTCAAAAAAGAGACCAGTCCATATTTATTACAACATGCTCAAAATCCAGTGAACTGGAAAGCTTGGAAAGAAGCACCTCTGGAATACGCTAAAACCAACAATAAATTGCTTCTCATAAGCGTGGGCTATGCCGCCTGTCATTGGTGCCATGTGATGGAGCATGAAAGCTTTGAAAATGAGGAGGTTGCTAAAATCATGAACGATAAGTTCGTTAATATTAAAGTAGATCGCGAAGAAAGACCAGATGTAGATCAGGTGTATATGAATGCCGTACAGTTAATGACAGGTCGTGGCGGATGGCCGTTAAACATCATTGCCCTACCGGACGGAAGACCAGTTTGGGGAGGTACATATTTTAAAAAGGAAGAATGGATGCGTACAATTAATCAGATCTCTGAATTATACCAGAAAGATCCTGAAAAGATGATCGAATATGCTTCAAAATTGGAAGAAGGTATTAAAAGTCTTGATCTAATTGAACCCAATCCAGAAAAAGCCAGTTTCTCTTTGGAAAATGTTGATGCTGCAGTTGCTTCTTGGTCTCGTTCATTTGACAATAAAAAGGGTGGCCTGAACAGGGCACCTAAATTTATGATGCCGAATAACTATCATTTTTTGTTGCGTAAAGCCTATCAGACAAACGATCAAGAATTAATGAAGTATGTTCAATTCACCTTAACCAAAATGGCATATGGCGGTATTTATGATCATGTAGGTGGCGGATTTTCAAGATATTCAGTTGATGATAAATGGCATGTACCACATTTTGAAAAAATGTTGTACGATAATGCCCAACTAGTAAGTTTGTATGCCGACGCCTATTTAGTTGAAAAAAATGAATTATATAAAAGAACTGTAGAAGAAAGTCTCGCTTTTGTAGAGCGCGAGTTAATGAGTAATGAATTTGCCTTTTATTCGTCTTTAGATGCCGATAGTTTAGATGAAAATGAGGAACTGGAAGAAGGGGCTTTCTATGTCTGGAAAAAAGAAGAGTTAGAAGAAATACTAACCAATGACTTTGACCTTTTTAAAGACTACTATAACATTAACAACTACGGGTTCTGGGAGAAGAAAAACTATGTTTTAATTCGTAATGAGGATGAAACGGAGATAGCAAAAAAACATAATATTACTGTTAATACGTTGCAACAGCGAATAACTCACGCTAAACAAAAACTTTTTGAAGTACGGGCTAAACGGGCGCGTCCTCGTTTAGATGATAAAAGCTTAACTTCTTGGAATGCATTAATGCTAAAAGCTTATCTCGATGCATATCGTGTTTTTGGAAATCAGCATTATCTTGATATAGCACTAAAAAATGCCAACTTTATCAAAATTAAACAGCTTAAACCTGATGGTGGTTTGTACCATGTTTATAAGGATGATAATAGTAGTATTAACGGTTATTTAGAAGATTATGCTGCTACCATTAATGCCTTTATCGCTCTTTATGAAACCACACTTGATATGCAATGGTTGAACCTTTCGAGAGACCTAACAAACTATGCTTATGATCATTTTTATGATGATAAAAGCGGCTTTTTTTATTTTACATCTGATGAAGATACCGCATTGGTAAGCCGAAGCATTGAACAGCTAGATAATGTAATTCCAGCCTCTAACTCGATAATGGCTAAAAATCTTTACGATCTTGCTCTTTATTTTGGCAATGAGCAATACAAAACTACCGCTATCAATATGCTTAACAGTGTAAAGCCCAATATAGCGCAATACCCAACTAGTCATTCTAATTGGTTGGACTTAATGCTCAACTTTGTCGGTGAATATTATGAAGTGGCCATTGTAGGCGAAAATGCGAAAGAAAGAATAGCCCAGCTCAATAAAACCTATATTCCGAATAAATTGATTGTTGGCAGTATTGGCGAATCTGACCTATATCTGTTAGAAAATAGATTTACTGAAGGCGAAACCATGATATATGTATGTGTAGAGGGTGCCTGTAAACTTCCAGTTACAGAAGTTAAAGATGCTATTAATCAATTAGACGTTCTCATAAATTAATTATCATGTAATATTCACTTTCGGATTATGCATTTTTTGTAACTTTCTGAAAATCAAATTTTATTATGGATAAGTGGATCGAAAAAGGTATTAATCTGGTTACAGATTTTGGCCCAAAATTGTTGGCAGCTATTGCCATCTGGATCATAGGATCTTGGATTGTTGGTAAAGTGATTAAAATCATAGGCAAGCTAATGGATAGAGCCAACTATGATGAAAGCCTTCAAAAATTTCTTTCAAACTTAATAGGCTGGATATTAAAGGCTCTGGTAATTCTTGCTGCTTTAGGAACACTTGGAGTTGAGACTACATCATTTGCAGCTATAATTGCTGCTGCTGGTCTTGCAATCGGTCTTGCCTTACAAGGTTCGTTAGCCAACTTTGCCGGCGGGGTGCTTATTATGATCTTTAAACCGTTTAAAATTGGGGACTTAATCGAAGCCCAAGGAGAACTGGGTGTTGTCAAAGAAATTGAAATTTTCACTACAAAGCTTAATTCACCACAAAACAAGCTAATTATTATCCCTAATGGTTCTTTGTCGAATGGTAATATTGTTAACTACTCGGCCGAAGGAAAATTACGTATCGACCATGTTATTGGTGTTGCCTATGATACTAATATGAAACAAGCCAAAGAGGTATTACTAAAAGTGTTAACGGATCAAGAGAAAGTACTTTCTGATCCAGCTCCCGCCGTCACCGTTGTCGAATTAGCGGACAGCTCTATTAATATGGCTGTAAGACCTTGGGCAAAAGTCGAAGATTACTGGGATGTATATTTCGATACGCTTGAAAAAAGTAAGGAGGCCCTAGATGCTGCAGGTATTGAAATACCATATCCAACATCAGTAGAAATAGAAAAACAAGCCTAAGCTTTTTTCTTGCCTGCAATAAAATCTTTTAAATAATAAGGTTCAAAATAGGCAACGTCCTCAAAGTCATTGTTCTCATATTTTGCGAAAGACAGCGCTGTCATTTCCTTAGCCGATGGTACCAGTATATCAGTGTTAAAAATTGCATTGGTATGCTGTATCACACTAACGCATTTGACTGCTCCGTTTCCTAAGAAAGAAACGGTGCCCTTTTCTAAATACTCATGAAATGAATTTTCATCAATAATGACCGCATCAGTTTCTGCCATTGGCTCATGATCCTGATTATGAATTAAGGCATATACTTCCATTCGTCTAGCATCTAACATAGGGATCACAAAATCGGCTTTAGTAGCATTCTGATATGCCAATGAAGTTAAAGTAGCTACAGATATTAATGGGATATCAAGTGAAAAAGCCAAACCTTTGGCTGCTGAAACACCTATGCGTAAACCCGTATAAGAGCCGGGACCTTTACTAACGGCTATGGCATTTAAATCATTAAGTAAAATGCCTGCTTCAGATACTGCTTGTTTGATAAAAACATGTAGATTCTCTGCATGAGAATAACCTTTCTCATTTAACTCGACCAACGATATCGTTTTGTTCTTTTTTCCGACAGAGACAGAGCAGTTGGTTGTTGCTGTTTCGATATTCAAGATGTACGCCATAAAGCAAAAATACTCTTGAAATTAATAACCTACAAGGAGTCTCTCTTCATCAATACTTTCAATGAAAAACACCTTGTAGGTTTAAAAGATAATTATCCGGAATTTAATTTATATCGGTTATTGGCACTCCAAAATAGAACTCCAAAACTTTGGTTAAAAAGATATAGTTGTATTTTGTTCGCACCACCTCGGCTTCGGCTTGTATAAGACGTTGCTTCGTTTGATTAAAATCAAAAGAGTTTAATAACCCTACGTTAAAACGTTCTTGAGAATATTCAAAAGCTGTTTGTCTAGCCTGCAACGTTTTCTGCGCTGCTTCAAAAGCCTTTCCTGCACCTAAGGCATCATTATACGCTTGATTAACCGTAGTCTCCAAGTTTAATTTTTCTTGCTCAAACTGAAATTTCGCACGTTCCAATGCGATCTCGCTTCTTTTTACACTGTTACGTGATCTGAACCCATTTAAGATAGGAATACTTAATCGTGCACCAAAACGGTGACCATCATTAATACTAAACTGATCGAAGTAAGGATCTGCTTTTTCAGTAATTGGAGTAGCAATAAAATTAGGAGCAACAACGGCTTGACCTGTTCCTTCAACCGTACCAATTTGCTGAGTGGGGTTGTCAGGATTAACAGTCAAATCTGTCCCTACTCTAATATCATTATTCGATGCTCTTGTATCGTAGCTGTAAAAAGCATCAAGTGAAGGCAACATACCACCTTTAGCAATCTTCACATCTTTTTCTGCGATTTGCACGCCTAATTCAGATACTTTAATGTCATTTCTAAACGTCAAAGCCTTTTCAAAAATAGATTTTGGATTATTATCAAAAATTACCGTTGTCGGTACGAGATAATCATCATCAGAAATTTCAAAATTCTCATAATCAGTAATTAGTAAAGCCTGAGCCAATGAAATTTTAGAAAGGCGCAAAGCATTTTCAGCGTTCACAATATTCTGCTCTAGTGTTGCTGCAGTTGCCTCAATTTCTAATAAATCTCCTCTAGGTACTACTCCCGAATCAACAAGCTCTTTGGTACGCTCTAAATCCTGTCGTGTAGATTCAAATTGCGCATTTTGCACTTTCAATGACTCCCGATTAAAAACTACCTGTAAGTAAGAATTAGCAACCAGAAGACGAATATCATCTTTAATATCTTCCAATTGATATTGATTAGACAAAATTGCCAAATTAGCTCGATGTAGCTGGTTTACATTTTGTAGTCCAGCAAATACGCTAACTCCAACGTCCATTCGTGCAGAAGTAAATTGAGTTGTAAGGTTTTCAAGTAAACCTGTAGTAATATTCTGGTTTAAACCAATATTCCACGAATGCGATGCTGATGCATTTACTGTTGGTAAAAAGTTACCAACTGCACCTTTTTTATCCACCTCTGCATTTTCTAGGTTTAACTCTGATTGTTTGACTGTGATATTATTTTCAATAGCATAATCTACACATTCTTTCAATGTCCACTTCTTTACTTGAGCGTTCATGGACATTGTAAAAGAGAGCGCTAAAAATGCACCTATTAATTTAACTTTCATTGATTTGCTTTTTATATGATTGATTTTGATTGATGAACCAATTCATAAAACCCATTGTTTGAGAATAATGAAGAGGCAATTTTGGTTATTAAGTTATTTAGTTTTGTTCTGTCTATTTAGTCGGCTACTTCTTCGCCTGCTTCATCATCTTCCTCGCTATCTTTCTTCTTAGGCTCTGTTTGATTCCAAACTTTTACCTTATCATCTTGACTTAGGCCTTCAAGGATTTCGATATTTACCCCATCAGAGAGTCCTGTTTTTATATCACGACGTTCAAACTGTTGGTCACCTGTTTGAATTTCAACATATGGTTTGTCTGTTTCTTTATCAAACTGAAGTAAGGCTTCTTTAATAGCCAAAACATCTTCTTTTTTCTCCAAAACCAAAGATGCATTCGCACTATAGCCGGCACGTACATAGAAGTTTTCATCTAAATACACATCACCTTCAATGCGAAACTGAACAGCACCCTGCTCTTCGTTTCCTTTTGGTGCAATAAACTTAAGTTTTGCCTCAAATTCCTGATCTTCAATTGCACCTAAGCTAACTTTTAACGGCATACCAACTTCTAGTTTACCTACTTCAGCTTCATCTACCTTACCTTCAAAAATCATCTTTTTCATATCGGCAATAGTAGCGACTGTAGTACCAGCATTAAAGTTGTTACTCTGAATTACCTGATCACCCTCTTCCACTGGAATTTCTAGAATTGTACCTTTTACGGATGCACGAATATTAGTGATTGCTTGCGCACCACCTGTAGATCCTTGGCGAATAATTTGTAAATCGTTACGAGCATTGGTTAACTCTTGCTTTGCCTGATCGTATCGCAACTGAATATTCTGGAAGTCTTGTTGAGAAATTACCCCTTTGTCAAAAATCTCTTTATTTCTATCAAAATCGATTTTAGCATTTCTCAAATTAATTTCTGCATTTCTAACGCGTCCTCTAGCACCATTTAATGCTTGCTCATTTGGCACCACCTTAATTTTAGCTATTAAATCTCCTGAACGGACCTCTTTACCTTCTTTAACAAATATTTTTTCAATAATACCTGTTACCTGAGGTTTTACTTCAACCTCCTCTTCTGGTACGACTTTACCCGTTGCTACCGTTTTTTGTTCTATACTGGTTTTAAACGGACTTTCAGTTTTAAATGTAATAGGCGATTTGCTATTTGACTTTATAAAGAAAGCCGCCGCAAATAATGCTCCTAAAACAAAGACTGCAATTAATATGTATTTTAAAATTTTCATTGTTATTCGTTTAATTATATAAGGTTGTTATCTAGTTTATTCTTCTCTTAAAGCATCAATTGGTTTTATACTAACAGCACGTTGGGCAGGAATTAAACCTATTATCGTACCCAAAATGATCATGATAAAAAAGGCTCCTATTAAATAAGGAATTGGTACCGTTGGGTTGGTATATGGAAAATCGATTCCCTGCGTTTGCTTATCAATCACCCAAAGTGTGAAAGCTCCTAAAATTATACCCACAATTCCGGCTAAAACAGTTAGTGTAACCGCTTCCATTAATATCTGTCCTCTCACCTCACTAGGTGTTGCCCCTAAAGCTCTTCGAACTCCGAGCTCCTTAGTACGTTCTTTTACTGATATTAGAAGAATGTTTCCAATACCAATAACACCTGCCAAAATACAGGCAATACCTACTACCAATGATAGGAAGTTGATTCCTTTAGCAAAACCTGTTATTCTATTAAATATCTCCCCAAGGTTAAATGTACCGAATGCGCGTTCATCATCCGGGTGTACTCTATGAATACTTTTTAAGACTGCTTTTATGTCTTTTTCAACTTCTACTACATTAGCATCATCATATGCCGCTATTGAAAACCAGTCTACATTTTGCCCCGTATTGTATAGTTTTTTATATGTAGAAAAAGGTATAAATATGTCGCTATCACTTTCAAAACCTCCTCCAGGAACAAATTTATGTACACCAATTACCTGAAAATAAATATCATCAATTCTAATGTATCCCCCAATTGGGTCTTCATCTTCTTCAAAAAGCTCGCGTTGCGTACGCTCGCCAATTACACAAACCTTTCTCGCATTTTCGATATCAGAATCATTAATAAAGCGACCCCCATCATAGATTTTTTTAGTAGCAATCTTCGTGAAGACTGGTAAATCGCCATATACCGTATAATTTCCTGTTTTTTGGCCTCTTACGACCTGTGCTCCACCACTACCATCAAAAACGCCTTTTGCATTTCGGGGTGCCACATATTGAATTTCAGGTATTCTGTTCTGCAAGGTGGTTGCGTCCTCCATTTTTAAACGTAAAGGTCTTCCCGTTTTAAAACCCGCATGCGGCATACTTGTGCTTTGCGCCCAAGCAAATAAACTGTTCATCGCTACATTTTCAAATGCGCGCTCAAAACCATTATCCATCCCTTTTGCAGCACCTGAAAGCCCGATATAAATAAATACCCCCCAAAGAACCCCTACTATCGTGATCGTAGTACGAAGCTTGTTCTTGCCTATTGAGGCAAAAATCTCGCTCCAAACATCTCTACTAAAAAGTAACTTCATGACTGTCTTTTTTAAAGGTTATTATTCATCTCTTAATGCCTCAATCGGCTTGATTCTAGCTGCTCTCCTCGCTGGAATAAATCCGGCTAATGCCCCAAAAAGAATCAATAATATGGTAGCAAAAATTGCAGTACCCATGCCGATATAAGGATTTTTTATAAAGTACTCATCCAATGAATCTTTAATTCCGCTAAGTACACCTATCCCTAGGAACATTCCTACATAACCGGCTATTGTTGTAATAAAAACAGCCTCTTGAAGCACCATGTTTATTACTGATTTTGGTGTTGCACCTAGTGCTTTTCGAATACCTAATTCTTTTGTTCTTTCTTTTACCACAAATAACATAATAGTACCTACCCCAATCATACCAAATATCAGCGTTCCAATAGCGATGGTACCAAAAATCCACTGCAACACGGTAGCAAACTGTTGGTTTTGTTTTAATTGATCAGCAACGTTTCTAATAAATATGCCTCCCTGATCATCCGGAGCAATATTTTTTTTATCCTTTAAGAACTTAGAAAGAGAACGCTCAAAAGCCAATCCGCCTTGATGGCCTAATTCAGGTTTGAAAGCGACGATAATCTGTCCGAGTTTGTCATTATTTTTTTCAATTAGCTGCCTTGTTGTGTACGATAAATAGATGTACCGTTCTTCATTATCTCCACCATCATCTTGAAAAACCCCCACTACCTTCCAAGCTATATCACCCATATCAATATACTTGCCAATAGGGTCTTCATCTTTAAATAGATCTTTAGCAACCAAACGTCCGATTACAACATTTTTAGTCCGATTTTCGATATCGTATTGATTTAGATATCGACCTTTCATCATAATTGTTTTTTCAACGTATTGATGCCCAGGCGAAACGGCTCTTGTCGTATAGTTATTAGATTCATTTTTATATTTCACAAAAGCCCCTCTGGTAATTCTGGGAGTGATATACTGCAAGAACATTGGAAAATTCTTCTTAATATCATCTAAATCGCTATTTTCCCATTGAATAAACCTATTAGATTTAAAACCCTTATACGGTTTTGTAGTTTTACCAGCAAACAAGAATAAGGTATTGGTAGCGTCATCAAGAAAAAACTCTTGAAATGTATTTTTCAATCCGTTACCAAATCCAACCAACACCACAAAAATGAAAATACCCAAGGCCACCGCGAAACCGGTTAAAAAAGTTCGCAGCTTGTTCTTTGAAATGGTCTGAAATATTTCCTGCCAGCGGTCGCGACTAAACATACTGTGATGCTCTTACTTGTTCGACTTTTTCATCTTTTTCAATGATACCATCTTTTAAATGTACAATACGCTTGCACATTTGTGCGATATCCTCCTCATGTGTTACCACCAATATGGTGTTTCCTTGATCATTGATTTTCTGTATAAGATCCATCACTTCATACGATGTCGTACTGTCAAGTGCTCCTGTAGGTTCATCAGCCAATAATACTTTTGGTTCCGATGCCATTGCCCTAGCAATAGCAACACGTTGTTTTTGTCCACCAGAAAGTTCGCTTGGTAAATGGGTAGCCCATTCTGCCAAACCAACTTGACCTAAGTACTTTAAGGCTTTTTCCTGACGTTCTTTTCTAGAAACTCCCTGGTAATAAAGTGGTAATGCAACGTTTTCTAATGCTGTTTTATAATTAATAAGGTTAAAGGATTGAAAAATGAATCCTAAAAACTTATTGCGATATTGTGCTGCTTTTTTCTCGTTAAGATTTTTGATTGGAACACTATCTAAAGTGTAGCTACCTTCATCAGCAACATCGAGCATTCCCAGTATATTAAGTAAGGTAGATTTACCTGAACCAGATGAACCCATAATGGCCACCAGTTCACCGTCTTCCACATTAAAATCAATTCCTTTTAAAACATGAAGGGAGTTACTCCCCATTATATAAGACTTATGAAGATCTTTTATTTCAATCATGGTCAGTTATTTAGTTAATGCAAGATTACACAATTGTATTCTTGAACTATATTAAAACTATGTTAAGCGTTAAGCATAGCTTTGTTTATGGTATGTAAGACTATTGGGACAGCGTTATGTTACAACCTGCTATGTGAATGTTTTGTTAAAGTATTTTAAGATTGTAACTATACTAACAACCTAATATTAGTTATCGCCTTCTTCTTCAGGTTCTTCAATCTCGTTCCAAACCTTAATTTCATCGGTTTCGCTGAGACCTTTTTTTATTTCAAGGTAAAGTCCATCGCTAATACCAATTTCGATCTCACGGCGCTCAAACTGTTGTGCTCCTGTTGCCACTTCTACAAAGGGAGCTTTTGTTTCTTTATCGAATTGAACTAAGGCTTCTTTAATGGCAATTGCATCGTTCGCTTTTGCCAAAATAATACTTGCATTAGCACTTAGGCCTGCACGAATAAACGTAGAATCTTGTTTTTTTAGTGTCCCTTTAATTTCAAATTGAATGGCGCCATTTTCTAGCTTACCTTTAGGAGCGATGTAATCTAATACAGCATCAAAAGTAGTGTTTTCGATAGCACCTACTTTAATTTCTAGCGGTAAGCCTTCTTTTATTTTTCCCACCTCAGACTCATCTACCTTTCCTTCAAAAATCATTTTATTTACATCGGCCAACGCAGCAATGGTAGTACCTTCATTAAAGTTATTACTTTCAATTACTTGATTACCTTTCTCAACAGGAACTTCTAAAACCATTCCCGCTACGGTCGATTTTATCAATGTATTAGCGGCACTTCCAAAACCCTTTGTACTTCCCGTTTTAACGATATCATAGCGCTGATTTGCCGCATTGAACGATTGCAGTGCTTGTTTATATGAAACCTCCGCGCGCTCAAGATCTTGTTTTGAGATAACACTCTTATCGTACAGTGCCTGCTGTCGTTCAAAGTTTCGTTTTTCATTGTCTAAACTAATCTTTGCTGTGTTAATTCCGTTTCTAGCATCATTGAGCGAATTAAGATTAGGTATTACCCGAATTTTGGCAATAAGGTCGCCCTCTTTTACATAATCGCCTCCTTCGACATACACTTCCTGAATAACCCCTGAAATGTTTGGTTTAATAAGTACTTCTTCCAAAGGCAAAATGCTACCCGTTGCTACCGCCTTTTTTACAATATTTCTCGTTGTAGGTTTTTCGGTTTCATATACTACGGGATCTTCGTTGTTTTTTGAATATAAGTAGTATAACGATCCCCCAAATAACACCACAATTAAAAAGAGAATGATAATGGTTACTGATTTTTTCATTTTGGTTATTGTTTAATATTGATTTGATTGATGATTACTCTGTTCTTAAAGCTTCTACAGGTTTTATTTTAATTGCGTTTTGAGCCGGAATAAAACCTGCAAATAATCCTGCAACAATGAGTATGGTTAACGCTATGGTAACCACCCCCAAATTAACGCTAGGGTTTGCAAACATATCGACTGGACCACTAGCATCAAGCAGACTATTTATGGCATAAATAAATAATGTCCCTAATATAATTCCTGTCATTCCGGAAATAATCGTTAAAAATACCGACTCTGTTAAAATTTGAGCTCGAATATTAGAAGGTGGTGCTCCTAAAGCTCGACGTATGCCAATCTCTTTAGTGCGTTCTTTTACTACTATGAGCATAATGTTACTAACACCGATCACCCCTGACAACAGTACCATAATTCCTACGAAATATGCAATAAACCGAATGCCACCAAAAAGGCTTTCAACGCGTCCGTATTCCCGATGTAAATCGAAATGACCTATTGCACGTTGATCTTCAGGATGAATCTTATGGTTTTTTCGTACCACCTTAAAAATATCTTCTTTAATAGCGGTAATTGGTACCCCATCTTGGGCAGTAATCGCCATCCAACCTACTGCCTGACCCATATTAAAGGCTTGAGAAAATGAGGTAAATGGAGTATAAATCTCTTTTTGCGCACCCTCGTTTCCGTCGCTATTCACTTTCTTATAGGTACCGACGACCATAAAGTTCACTCCATTTATTTTAATATAAGAACCTAATACCTCTTCATCTTTTTCGTATAAAACTTTTCTCACCCCTTCACCAATGACTGCTACCTTTCTTTTTTCGTTGATGTCATTGTAATTCACGAAACGGCCGCTAGTAATTTTCATTGGCTCCTGTTTGATGATATCAGGATAATCTCCGTACACATCAAATGCCCCTGTTTTAAGACCACGTACTACATTATCATTTCCTTCAAAATCACCTATTTGGTTTCTGGGCGAAATAATATCAATTCCTTTCACGCTTTCACGAATATCTTCAACATCACTTATTTTGTAGTTAAATCTTCTATTCTTAGGCATTCCCATATAGGATTTTGTAGCTGTGCGAGTCCACATAAATATGGTATTCGTAGCGGTATCACCAAACTCTAAATTAATTCCATTTTCGAACCCCTTACCAGCAGCCAACAGAATAATTAGAATAAAAATCCCCCAAAACACGCCGAATGCGGTTAGTACTGTTCTAAACCAGTTAGAAGTAAGTGTTTCTATTATTTCTTTCCAACGATCACGATTAAACATACTTTATTGTTTTTGATTGTTGATTATTCATCTCTTAGCGCTACAATTGGTTGTATTCTTGCTGCTCTCCATGCTGGAAAAAAGCCTGCTAATGCACCTGCAAAAATCAATACCAAAACCATTGTCAATGCAGTATTAAAATTAACTGATGGATTGACTATATAATCTACTTCTATATGGGGGCCAACCAACTCGAATAAGCCCATACTAAAAATCAGACCTGTAAAGCCAGCTATAGCTGTAACAAAAATAGATTCATGCAAGATCATTCCGACAACCGACCATGGCTGCGCACCCAATGCTTTTCGAATTCCAATTTCTCTTGTCCGCTCCTTTACTACTATCAGCATAATATTGCTAACACCAACTACTCCTGCGATAATTGTGCAAATACCCACAAACCAAAAGAATAGCGCAATATTACTTGCTAAAGTATAATAGCGTTTTGCTTCTTCTAATGCACTATATACATTAATGGCACTTTCATCGTCCGGCGCAACCGTGTGTACCTGTTTTAAATAAGTTTCATAATCTTGTACAAACTCTTTTGATCTGCCAACAGCCGCATCAAAATCAGCATCTTCTTTTAATGTAAATGCAATGTTGTTGACCCTGTTTTGGCCATTGAAAACCGTTTGAGCTGTCGTTCTTGGAATGTATACTCGGTTTTCTTCTCGTTCGCCACCATTATCGATGTAGACCCCAACAATTTTAAAATTAAATTGCGATAATTTGAGGTATTCATTTAACGGATCATCGTTTTTATCAAGTAGTTCGCGATACACCTTATTACTTATAACAACCACTTTGTTATTAGCCGCCATATCGGCCTGGTTGATAAATCGCCCCATGGTCATACTCAAGTTCTCAATTTCTTGATAATCCGGAGATATGCCTTGCACACCATAGGAACCTGATTCACTTTTGTAGTTTATTGTTGCCCGTACACGTGAGACTCCGGAACTTGTCTCTAGATAATCTGTAAGCGCCTCGTCAGCATATTCAATATTCTCATTCTTAAGCCAGATAGATCGCCCAGGATTTAAGCCTTTGAACTCCTTACTAGTTGGATTAGTCCAAACCCATACACGGCTGGTTGCATCAGCTTCAAATTCGTTACGAATCCCGTTTTGAAAACCTTGGCCAAAACCTAATAATATGACAAGAATGAATATACCCGACGCTACGGATAAACCGGTTAGAAAAGTGCGGAGTTTATTTTTGCGAATAGCATCAAATATCTCCTGCCAACGATCGATATCGAACATTTGGTACTGTTTTTTGATTGATTAGTTAAAGGGTATAAAAACCTATGTGGATGATGAGGCCACGCTTAATAGACTACTAACCAATTATAATGTTACAGAAAAAATGACTTTTTTTTAAAATAATTTGGCGCTCTGCATAAACAAGGTGTTAAGCCGGCTCATTTTTAGTCTTTTTCACCATTCGATAAATGACATATCCAATGACTACTACCAAAATATAAGGTATCGCCATCAAGAAGACAATACCATTATTAATCCCTTCGGCCATACCATTATCACCAGTAGATTCCAAAGCTGCGCGACACATAGCACATTGACCAGAAGCATATGTACTAAATAACAATATAAAAAATAATATCAATCTAGATTTTACATTCATTACTAAACAAGTATTTAAAACGAGCCACTACTAATAAAATTTATTGAGGAATGATAGGGGGTTCTTTAGTATTATCGATAAACAAGATCATTCCACCAACAGCGGCTGTCACACCTCCTATTACTTTTAATGCTGAAACCTTTTGCCTTTTAATAGACTTGATACGGTTTGTGGGAATTTTCACATACTTGTTATTGGTTTTCATAACCAATGTATCCAGGCCTACCTCTCTAAATTTCACTCTTATTTCTTTACCATCTTTTATCTGGACAATATAGTTTTTGTTTACTTCAAGGCTTTCAAATGGCGCATCTTTGTAGGTATAACAACTTTGCAATAAAAACACCATTATCACAAAAAAATATAGACTCTTTTTCATTATCTACGTATAGCGTCTTATAAAACTTATTAATAATAAGGAGAAATCATTAAATAAACTATTACTCCAGTTACTGCAACATATAACCAAATAGGGAATGTGATTTTTGCTATCTTTTTATGACGTTCATAGTTACCAGCAATGGCACGTACATAGGTGATTAACACAAAAGGAATAACCCCAATTGACAATGCGATATGCGTAAGAAGGATAAAGAAGTAAATATATCGTATCACTCCTTCACCACCATATTTGGTAGATTCAGATGTCATATGATATGCTACGTACATTGCTAAAAAAGCTACCGAACAACCAATAGCCGTTTTCATGATATTTTCATGTAGCTTTCTATTTCCTTTTTTAATTGCCAGCACAGCCCACACCAATAACACTGCCGTTATCCCATTAATGGTAGCGTAAATTGGCGGCAAGAAACTTAAAGGAGCAACATTAGGTATTTTAACATTAAACAACACTACAACCACTGCAGGAATTACAATTGATAGTAGAATGATCCACTTGTTGTATTTCCTTTCTTTTTCTAAGTTAACCTCCACACTCATAACTACTCCTTTAGTAACTTTTTAATGTCCTCCTTTAAAATTGAAATCTGTTCTTTTTCACCATTATATTCTCCTTGCTCTTCCGTTACTGTACCACGATAATATACAATTGGATTCGCATACTTGTCCTTTCGAGAGCGAAGGAAGCCCTTTTTATCGATCAAGGCAAAAAAACCAGAATGTTCAAAACCACCCGCTACATTAGGGTTTTCTTTTGCAAAAATGTTAAAACCGGTATTTGAAAGCTCATAAATACGATTTTTATCTCCTGTCATTAAATGCCAATTAGGGTTGGTAATTCCGTATTTCTCGGCATACTTTTTTAAAACTAAGGACGTATCGTGTTCTGGGTCAATGGTAAACGAAGCAAACCCTAAATTATCATTGCCTTTAAATTCATTTTGAATACTTACTAAATTCTGATTCATGATCGGGCAAATTGAAGGGCACCTTGTAAAGAAAAACTCAACTAAAAACACCTTCCCTTTAAAGTCTTCATTGGTGATGTATAAACTGTCTTGATTTATAAATGCAAACTCAGGCACTTTTTTAGGCACGCCGTCGACTTCAACATATGACAGCTCACCACGATTTGCCTGCACTTCTGCAGATGCACTCATACGATCATTACGAACAACATCATCATTTTGAATTCGGCTGACAATTTTTGGGATAAAAATAATCCCGAAAATCAACATAATTAATGCTACACCAATGTATGAATATTTACCTTTCATAAAGTCACTTTTTCCTGTTGGCGGTATTCTTTTTTAATGCAAGACGATATTCAGCTAACACCACTTTTACATCATCCTTCATTTTGTCACCTAACTCCTCAATTGAATTTGGGTTGTATCCATATAATATTCCAACATCCTTATCATCATCACGACCTCGAAGATTTCGGTCCTTGTCAACAATAAACATTTTGCTACAAGCCAATGTATTATCAAGTATCTGATCTGTCTTTAAGCTGTTGAATAGCGATTGAATATCAGTAGCATCTCCAAACACAAAATTCCATCTAGAAATATCACCGTATTGTCCAAGTTCCACCAGAATTTTTTGCACTCCTGCTTCAGTTCCTTTCGGCACAACCATAACGAACTGAAAATCTTTAAACTGATAAAAAGGCTTATAAATTTTCTCATTTAAATTGAATGCCAATCCGCGTTTTTCAAATGCATCTTCACCCAAAAATCCAAGAATCGTTATGTGCTGTTCTAGTCCTACTTTTTGATTGTCAAGACCATTAAAAGCAGATATTTCATTTACTGTTGGAGTAAGCACGGGCAGCTTATAAAAATTATTCACTCCGGATAAAAAGAAAAGATATACCACCAGTGGTAATACAAACAAAGATCCTAGTACGAAGTACTTTTTAAACTGCATGCGTTTATTTTATTGCAAAAATACGGCTCGTATGTTCATTGGGCAAGTTGACACCCTAAAACTAGACACAAAAAAAGCAGCTTAAAAGCTGCTTTTCAATAATGTTATGATTGGATTAAAAATCCAAGCTGGTATATCCATTTTTATAAATATTATAAATGTAATCACCTTCAACCAACAAAATAGTAATTAAATATATAATTAAGAATACGCAAGTCCACACGATTGCCCGGCGCAGCCATTTCGTCTCATCGCGGAGGTGCATAAAATCCCAAGCGATGTAATATGCTTTCACCAAGGTTAAGATGATGAATATCCAATTAAGGAGTTTCATTCCGATAATTTTTGTCTCAACTAAAAACGAGGGTTTGTAGATACCAAGTACCACCTCAATAGCGGTTACAATTGTTAGGAAAACAAGTACTCCCCAAATTTTCTGAACGTTGTTTTTAAACTTTAACGTTCCTTGAAAGATTGCTAATTTATGTTCGTGTCCCATTTTTGTAAAAGGAATTTCTTTTTATTCAAATAATTAAACTAGGTAGAAGAATGTAAATACAAATACCCAAACTAAATCTACAAAGTGCCAGTATAACCCCACTTTTTCAACCATTTCATAGTGACCTCGTTTTTCATAAGTCCCGATAATTACGTTGAAAAATATGATCAGGTTGATTAATACTCCTGAAAATACGTGGAAACCGTGGAATCCTGTTATAAAGAAAAAGAAGTCCGCAAAAAGTCTCGATCCGTATTCGTTGTGAATCAAATTTGCGCCTTCAACGGTCATAACGCCTTCCTCAATTTTCTTTACTGATTCAGCTCTTGATAAAACCGTTTTTTCACCTTCTTCATTAATGACTTGTGTGCGTATTAATACATCGTTATTCGCTAGAAAACCAGCTTTCACATCTTCCATTGTATATGTCGGAAGTGTACCTTCATCTCTAAACCAAAGTCCATTTTTACGCTCGTGTGATACACGTTCCGTTTCCGAAGCAGTGGTAAAATCAGCTAAAGCAACTCGTTTACCATCGGCATCTACAAATTGTAATATCTGACCTCCTCTAGTTTCAACAGCACCAAAATCGCCTTTAATAAAAGTAGCCCATTCCCAAGCTTGAGAACCTACGAAAATTGCCCCTCCAATAATGGTCAGAAACATATACCATGCAACCTTATTTTGCTGCATTTTGTGACCAGCATCTACTGCTAATACCATTGTTACAGAAGACATAATCAAAATAAAGGTCATAAACGCCACATATATCATTGGTTGTGGGTCACCATGATAAAAAGGAATGTGTGTAAATACCTCGTCTGCAATTGGCCATGACTCAATAAACTTAAATCTTGAGAAACCGTATGCTGCAAGAAAACCTGAGAATGTTAGCGCATCTGACATGATAAAAAACCACATCATCATTTTACCGTAACTCGCTTTAAAAGGCTGATTTCCGCCTCCCCATGTTTTTCCTTCAGTACCGGTTGTTATCGCCGTAGAATCCATAAACTTTTTAGCTGTTTAAATAAAGGTTCAAATTTACGTTTTTTAAAATTATTTTAAGAAATAAAAAAACAGAAATAGACACAGCCATGTAAAGCCTAAAAAATGCCAAAATTGTTCTCCTAATTCTACGCCCAACAGATTCGTTGGGTTGTATTTTTTTCTCAAATGTTGAATATTCACAACCACTAGCGCAATTAATCCCGAAAATACATGCGCCAAGTGAAATGCTACGATAATATATAAAAATGAAATCTTAGTACTACTTTGCGCGCCGGTAAACCAATAGCCTTCATCAATAATTTGTCCGAATCCGGTAAATTGTAATACAACGAAGCTGATACCTAGTATTAAAGTGATCAATAGCATTATTGACGCCTTACCATTCTCACCTTTTGCAACAAACTTCCTCGCCATTATAAAAGTTACACTACTTGCGACGGCGGTAACTAAATTTGTGACAAAAGCAGACGGTAGCACAAAATCTGTTATCCAATCTGGTCTTGAACTACTTACGATATACGCACTTATCAAGCCAGCGAACGCCATAAACATACTGCCCATCGCGAAGTACAGCATCATCTTTTTTGAACGGCGCTTCTTCTCTTCAAATGTTCCTTGTGTTAAATCCATTTAAGCTTGTATAAATTTATCTACTACATACACTATTTGTATAAGTGTAATGTATAACACACTTGCCAACATTAGGCTGCGGGCTGTCTTGTTATCCATTTTACGGTATAACTTAATCGCCCAATACAACATATAAAACCCTAATCCTGCGATTACAATTGCGGCAACTATTGATAAATGTAGCGACCCAGTTAATCCTAGAACAGGAAAAACCGATGCAACAATCAACCAAATAGTATACATGATAATTTGTAGCGCAGTGGCTTTATCTTTTTTACCCGTTGGAAGCATTATAAATCCTCCTTTTTTATAATCCTCGTCTAACATCCAAGCCAGCGCCCAAAAGTGAGGAAACTGCCAAAAAAACTGAATCATAAACAAGGTTCCGGGTTCAATACCAAAATCATTTGTAGCAGCAACCCAACCTAACATAAAAGGTATAGCCCCTGGAATGGCCCCGACAAAAACTGAAAGTGGTGTCTTGGTTTTTAATGGTGTATAAATACTTGTATATAAAAAGATAGACACTGCACCAAACATTGCCGTTTTCGGGTTAATAATATACAGCGTGGTAAGGCCTAATATTGTAAAACTTATTGCAATAAATAGTGCTGCGGAAACCGACATCCTGCCAGCGGGAACCGGCCTGTTTTTAGTGCGATCCATTAACGCATCAAGATCTTTTTCGATAACCTGATTAAAAGCATTACTAGCACCTACCATAAAATATCCCCCAATGGTTAGCAATACCACTACAACAGCATCAACATTTGGAGCACCTAGCAGATATCCAGCCACTGATGAAAACACCACACTCAGTGATAGCCTCACCTTCGTGATTTGCTTAAAATCTTCAAAAAAAAGCGCTAGCGAGAATGATTTTTCTGCGGTTTCCAATGCGGACTTAATATGAGACATTCGTCGTTTTTCTTACTTCAAGGCAAATTGGCTGCAAAGATACAATACCATGTTGTTTTACGCAATGTGAATGCTAGAAATAAAAAGTAATAACATCCTGCCAATTATATCCGAGTAAATTAATGAAAACTGTAAGGTTTCACTAATTACCCCTATCTTTTACAAAACAATAAAAACCAAACTAAAATTAAATGAAATTTCTTATCTCATTTTTAGCGCTAGCACTTTCTTTTTCGATATTGAATGCACAACAAAAGGAAGTAATAATAACAACCGAAAAATTATCAGATAACACTTATGTACTTTTCGGACGTGGCGGGAATATTGGAATTCAAACTGGAGAAGATGGTGTATTTATGATTGATGATCAGTTTGCTAACATCACTCCCAAAATTCTAGAGGCAATTCGAAAACTAAGTGATAAACCAATTAGATTTTTGCAAAACACCCACCATCATGGTGACCATACCGGCGGAAACGAAAATATCGCAAAGCAAGGTGCTGTCATCGTTGCTCATGAAAATGTTAGAAAGCGAATGGCAAATAACACCAAAAATAGAGATGGTAGCCCTCGCGAAGTAATAAAATCTGCTTTACCAGTAATTACTTTTAAGGAAGATGTCACTTTTCATTTTAATGATGAAGACATTATTGTTTTTCATGTACATAATGCTCATACCGACGGTGATGCCATTGTATATTTAACAGGAAGCAATGTACTGCATATGGGAGACACCCACTTTAATGGCCGTTATCCATATATTGATCTAAACGCTGGCGGAAGTATCGAAGGATATATTAGTGCTAACAAAAAAGCATTGATCATCATTAATGAGGATACAAAAATCATTCCCGGACATGGCCCCATCGCTAGTAAAACATCACTAGAAGCTTATATTAAAATGTTGGAAGAAATCACAGCGAATGCAAAAGCTAAAATTGCGAGGGGATTAAGTAAAGAAGACTTCATAAAAGACACTTCAATTACCAAAACATATGATGATCAGGGATATGGTAGCGGATTTATAAATTCAGAACGAATGCGTGCCACTTTATACACGAGTTTAACCAAGAAATAAATTCTTTTAAAAAAAGCACTTTTCTGAAGTCAACTTGAGCGCAATCAATAATTGCTAGTTTCCGATTGCGAAAAGGTTTCGACTGCGCTCAACCTGACATCAATGGTCAATTTTGCTTTCTGCCTATCTAACTACAAATGGCAGTTTGAGATCATTGCAATTTAAAAGTGATTGGTAAACTAAAGGATACATTCACATTATGAATACCTTGTTTTCCAGGAATCATTTTTGGCAGCTTACTAATTATCCTAGCCGCTTCTTTTTCCAAAATCTTATGTGGCCCTCTTAACTTTACATCCTTTATATTTCCGCTTTTATCAATGGTAAAAGTGGTATATACTCTACCATTTAATCCCAGGTCGATTGCCACATCGGGGTAACGAAATGTCTTTTTCACATGATTCATCATTCCTTCTTCAAAACACTTCCTTTGCTCAGTTTTTGGTACTTCTAAACATTCTTCGAACATGGGAACTTGCTCGACCGTACTTGCGGGAATAATAAAGTCAGGATCGGGTTCTGGAATAACAGTCACTGCATTAGGATCGAATTTTTCAGTACTTGGATCAGGTTCTGTAACAATATCAGTTTCCTTACCGGAGTCATCATTCTCATCGACAAGAATCTTCTCAATATTCTTAACAACCTTTTTCTCCTTCTTTACTACTTCTTCAATTTTTTGCTCTTCTTCTACCCTAAAATTATTTATGGTATAAGTGACCTCCTCATAAAGAACCTCAGGTTCTACATAGGCTACTTGTTTCTCAGGCACTTCTACTTCAATGACGAAATAAACTGCGAGCAATGTTAATACCATACTAATGGCAAAAATAAGGCCATTGTTTTTTTGTAAATTGGCATCATGCTTGGTGTACTTCTTTGCAGACACATGACGGCCATCATGCTTTTCTGCATTCTTTTTGGAATTCATAATAAAAGTGTTAATGTTAATATTATGAAAAGAACACAATAAGCATACCAAAAAACCCTGACGAAATTCGTCAGGGTTTCACATAAATCATCGAACTTAAAAACCAGGAAATATACTTCCTATTAGAGCTCAATATGTTATAAGTATCTTGAGTAATTTACAAATAGATGTCAAATAAAAAATCCCGCTACATCAGCGAGATTTTTTATGTTTTCTATTGTAACTTAAAGGTAATAGGAATACTAAAAGGTACGCGAACCGGACGCCCTCTTTGTTTACCTGGTGTCATTTTAGGAAGCTTGTTAATAATACGTTGTGCTTCTTTACCTAAGTTTTTATCCGGACTTCTCATACGTATATTGCCAATACTTCCATCCTTCTGGATTACAAAGTTCACATATACTCTACCCTGCACGCCCATTTCTTGTGCGATCTCAGGATACCGGAAATTCTTTTTAATATGCTTTTGCATTTTTTCTTGGAAACATGCTCTACGCTGGCTCTTTGGCACACCTTCACAACCAGGAAAAACAGGTACATCTTCGATAACCGCAAACGGAACGTCAACGTCTTCGAACTCCTCTTCCACCTCAACGTCTTCTACATCTTCTACTACTTCATCCTGATCACTTTCGGTATCATCAACTACAGTTTCTTCAACTTCTTCTTCATCCTCAACAACCTCGATAACTTCAGGTGCCGCTGGTGGCGGTGGTGGTGGTTGCGTTTGAAGCTGCTCGGTAATCGGAATTTCTTCCTCTAATTCTTCATCCACATTCATCATACCAACAAATGCCTCATCAGGATCATAGGTCTTGTGTTCGATGCCTATATAAATTAATAGTAAGGCCAAACAAAGACCAATGGCAAAATAAAGCCCTATATCCTTGTTTAAATCTGCTTTTGGATTCTTTTTCGGTTCCATTTATAAAAATTTTGCTGTTTGCTAAAATAACTATTTACTTTAAAAAAAGAATAACTATTTATTCTTTTTAACGTATACGACTAAGCTTTGACCTCGATATCAGTAAACTAGCTACCAAAATACCCAGCGTATTCGCTACTGCGTCTTTCCAATCACCCGATCTTGTTGTGGTCACCGTTGCCTGCAAAACCTCAATAATAACACCATAAAAAAAGGAACCGGCAGCCGCCAAGAACACTATTTTTTTAGCTAAATCAGATAATCTTATCCCTCTAAATAGCAACAAAAACCATACCGTAGTACATCCAAAGTAAAAAACAAAATGACCTATCTTATCTGAATGTGGTATATCGATGAAATCAATACCATCTACATATTCTAATTCACTAAATGAGGTAAGACTTAAATAGGTTATTAAAGTAGTCCACCCTAATGCAAGGATCCAGTATGCCGCTTTACGCCCCAACTAGCTCCTTGTATCCTGCCGCGTCTAATAGTTGTTCTACCTCTGACGGGTCGCTAATTTTTATTTTAATCATCCAGCCATCACCATAAGGGTCAGTATTTACCTTTTCTGGCTCATCTTCTAGCGCTTCATTAAATTCAATGATCTCTCCTGTTAGTGGTAAGAAAAGGTCTGAAACTGTTTTTACTGCTTCAACGGTACCAAACACCTCATCTTTATCTAAGGTTTCATCTACAGTATCTACCTCTACATATACAATATCACCTAGTTCACCTTGGGCAAAGTCGGTAATACCAACGGTAGCCACATCACCATCTATCGTTACCCATTCGTGATCCTTTGTATATTTTAAATCAGCTGGAATATTCATTATTTATAATAGTTTGATTAAAGCGTAAAAATAACAGGAAAGTTAGAAAGTTCCAATCTCGAAATTGCCAAATTTTAATTCATTTCAGCCCGGTAAAAACAAAAAAAAGGAATGTAAAAAATACATTCCTTTTGTTATATAATTTAATGAATGGCTAAACCCACTCATTTACATGAGAGCCATTCCCAATACCAATTTCTCTTGCTGATATCGTCAATTTTTCAGTCATTGGATTTCTACCCGTTGAATCGAAATTTTCTACATACTTTACAGCATAAGCGTCTGTAAAATTTAATTCTTTAGCTGTTGCCTCGGTATCTCTTTTCAAGAATACAATGGTTCCACTTCTCAGTTCGAAATTATTAAACATCCAATCAGAAAGACTGGTATCTGCTGTAGACTCTACCTCTATAGTGATCATTCCACCTCTTGTAACCGATGAAGGACGACCTGTCGCATCAGTTTCTTGAAGTAATCCGTAATTGCAATTAAGGATGTTATACTCCTTACCACTTACTTTAAGTTTTGCTTTAAAAGACATAATGTGTAAATTAAGATTATAATAAGATGTAAACGTACGTAAAAATTAGCCAGTTGCAAAACAATGTGTTGGTTCTTAAGGCTTTTATTTAATCGATATTTTTTTATCAAAAACACTTTGGTATTACTGTAATTGTTTTAAATTTGCACCCGCATTTGAAAGTAATAGCACTTTTAAATTGTAAATTGCGAAAGTAGCTCAGGGGTAGAGCATCACCTTGCCAAGGTGAGGGTCGCGGGTTCAAATCCCGTCTTTCGCTCTGAAATACACCAAGATGCTGAAGTGGTGGTCCCGATAGCTATCGGGATGGTAGACACTCAGAAACGCTGAAGTGGTGGAATTGGTAGACACGTTGGACTTAAAATCCAATGGACAGTAATGTCCGTGCGGGTTCAAGTCCCGCCTTCAGTACAAGAAAAGCCGAATCAAATGATTCGGCTTTTTTGTTTCTATACTATACTGATTGTTTTTTCATTTTCTCAGTACTAAGCATATTATTATGTGCAATGATATGGTCGAAAAGCACATTGGGGTTGTTGTAGTTGTCAATTTTAACTAGTTCAGCGATTGGAAATTTAAAATGAAAGTGTTTTGATTCTTCACCAAATTGAATACTTGTTTTAAAATACACATGTGATAATGTTTGCTCATTCGCTTTAAAAAATCCTTCATTATGCAATATACCAATGCCTGATTGAATTTGATTAATCGATGCCAAAATGATCACGTTTTGATAGGTCGAGCGATCTAGACCTTCAATTTCTAAATGGACTTTAGACATCATTACCAGATCATTTTGTTTGATGAAACAACGATCACCAGTTTTTGACATTTCATCATTTACCTTTAAAACAATATCGTTTTGCTTCTTAACCGATGTTTGTGCTAACGAATATACACCGGTAAAAAGAAGTACTGAATAACAAAGTAAAGCTTTCATAATCAAAGAGATCGGTTATTTATAAGACAATTACCAACCTAAAAACCCTACTTCAACTAATTGTTAAAACTATGACTACCAGTCCTTAATAATGAATTTTAACACCTTCCAAAACCGCTTTTTAAAATGAAAAATAGTAAACTTTTTTCCGTAACTTTTTCCAATGATCAAAAACCGAAATGTATCCGTCACAGGATCCACAAGTTTTACTGGAATTTCGCTTAGCAAAGCGAGCAAATATGCTGCAGGCTTAACTGGAGTTACCGTCGCTCTTAAACATACTTTTAAAGAAATGGGTATTGGTAGATCGATAAGCGCGTTGGCAAAAATGAATCAAAAAGATGGTTTCGATTGCCCGGGCTGTGCGTGGCCAGATCCAGTTAAACCATCAAAGGTTGCCGAGTACTGTGAAAATGGTGCTAAGGCATTGGCTGAAGAAGCTACCACAAAAAAAGTTGATGCCGCCTTTCTTGCAAAATACTCCGTAGAAGAACTTTCACTTTGGTCAGAATATGAAATTGGTAAATCGGGAAGACTTACCGAACCAATGATTCTAAAAGAAGGGACAATTTACTACGAACCTATTTCTTGGGAAGACTCCTTTAAATTAATAGCAGACGAGCTACATCAACTAAATAATCCGGATGAAGCCATATTTTACACCTCAGGCAGGTCCAGTAATGAGGCTGCTTTTTTATACGGTTTGTTTGTACGGGCATTTGGGACCAACAACATGCCCGATTGCTCCAATATGTGCCATGAGTCTAGTGGTGTGGCACTAAGTGAAACGCTGGGTATTGGAAAAGGCTCAGTAAAACTTGAAGATTTTGATCAAGCCGAGGTCATTATTGTAATGGGACAAAACCCAGGGACTAACCACCCAAGAATGCTTACGGCATTAGAAAAATGTAAAAGAAACGGCGGGCATATCGTCAGTATCAATCCACTTGCGGAAGCCGGCTTAATTCGCTTTAAAAACCCTCAAGAAGTTGGCGGTTTTGTTGGTGCAGGCACTCAGCTAACTGACATTCACCTTCAGGTGAAAATAAATCAAGATGTATCGCTTTTAAAATTAATTATTAAAAAACTTGCCGCACTTGACAAAGATGATAAGAATGTTTTCGATCATGAGTTTATTGCAACCTATACTGCTGGTTACCAGCATCTATTACAAGATCTTGATCAGTACACAACCGAACAGCTGTTAGCACTATGTGGGGTTCCTGAATCTGAAATTGATAAAACAGTTGATCTTTTGGCTAAGAAAAACAAGATTATTATCTGCTGGGCAATGGGACTTACACAGCATAAAAATGGAGTAGAAAATATAAAAGAATGCGTCAACCTCCTTCTTCTAAAAGGAAGCTTGGGAAAACCTGGAGCGGGTACCTGTCCGGTTCGGGGACATAGCAACGTACAAGGTGATCGTAGTGTTGGTATTATGCATCATGTTTCTCCACAACTGAATAGTGCCATAAAGGACAGCTTGAATTTTGACCCTCCTACAAAAGAAGGTTTAGATACTGTTCATTGCATACAAGCGATGCATGATAAAAAGGCTAGCGTTTTTATAGCCTTGGGCGGGAATTTTATATCGGCCGTTTCTGACACAAATTATGCGGCTCAAGCACTACAAAACTGCTCCCTTACTGTTCAAATAAGTACTAAACTAAACAGAAGCCATCTAATTACTGGAAAAACAGCCCTTATCTTGCCTACTTTAGGTCGGTCTGAAAAAGATATAAAAAATGGAAAGCAACGTTACTTTACGGTTGAAAATAGCATGGGTAAAGTACATCGATCCAAAGGACTTTTGCACCCAGCTTCTGACCAATTAAAAAGTGAACCCGAAATTGTGGGAGCTATTGCCGATGCCTATTTTAAAGGTAAACATCCTGTTGATTGGAAAACTATGGGTATGGATTATGACTTAATTCGGGAGAAGATCGAATCGGTAGTCACAGCGTTTAAAGGGCTACAAAAAGAATCTGAAGGCAGTGGTTTTTATTTGCCCAATAATGTTCGCCAACTTGATTTCAGCAAACTACCAAACGGCAAAGCACAGTTTAGTGTATGTAATTTGCCAGAGCAGCAGATATCTGAAGATGAATTTATCTTAATGACTATTCGTTCTCACGATCAATTTAATACGACCATTTATGGTTTGGATGATCGATATCGAGGAATCAAAAACGAGCGCCGAGTTGTTTTTATGAATACCGAAGATATGCATGCTCGCGGATTGCAAAAACTAGATGTGATCAATCTAAAAAGTAATTATGATAACACTGAGCGTGAAGCAGTTAACTTTTTGGTGATCCCTTATGATATACCTAAAGGAAATTTAGCGGCTTATTTTCCTGAAACTAATGTGCTTGTGCCTTATAATCATTTCGCAGTTAAAAGCAATACACCTATTAGTAAGTCGATTATCGTTACTGTTAAAAAGACTATAGATCAAGCCACTGCTTAAAGTTAGCGGCCTTGTTTTTTCCAATAACAACTTCTTGATCTGTCTCCGGCTGCGTTTCAATTTTTAATGCGCTATTGCCAAACTTAACGATACGATTTATCGCTTGAATTGACACAATGAACTGTCTATTCGCTCTGAAGAATAGTTTTGGATCGAGGTAGGAATAAATCTGATCTAAACTTTCATTTGTAGTAGCTTTTTTACCATCACGCCTGACCACATAGGTGATGGTACTTTCAACATAAATATAGGCAATATCAGTAGTTGCGACTGATACAAGCTCGTTACGAACATATGTCAGTAATCTTGTTTTAGAAGATTCTGTTTCAGCGTTTTCAACTTCGTTTTTCTGGCCATTTACACTAGCTGCCTCCTGAATAGTTTCAATTCGATTTTGATATTTTTCTAACGAATCATTAAGCTTAGAAAGGTTAAGCACACCATCTTGCAATTGTAATGTTTTCTCTTCTAACTTTATCTCATAATGACCACTTACAAATCGAACTGCTACCAATAAAAATAAAAACAGAATTAGTCCTATAATGAAGTACATTAAAAGAAGTTCTTTTAAAAATAACTTTCCTTTTTCCTGTATTACCGAGGCATTTAGATTTGCCGCAATAATCAAATCCGAATTAGGAATAGGACTTAAATACACAATCGTTGATTCTTCAGTCGCAACTTGAATACGGTCATAGACTTCTTCAGATGTCATTGACTCATACATAGTTTGGTTTAATGCGCTAATCTGCTCGTCGTCTTTCTTTCCTCTCTCTATATCGTTAGGGTGGCAAATTATCTTTCCGGACCAATCAAAAACTGTTAAAAAAACGGTCTCGGTATTACTTTTATCTATTCCCTCTTGAATGCCTGAAATCACTACTTCTTTGTCATCCTTAGATACCAACACATTCCCTGCTAGGTTAGCAATTTGTTTGGATTCTTGCTTTGCAGAAGCGATTTCGTTCTCAAGGATTAGAAGAACTCCTTGTTTTTTAAGAATGGGAACTGTTACCGAAGTAATGATGACAAATAGTAAAACATACCCTAAGGCTATTTTAGTATATAACTTATAGTTGCTCATAACATTCAAAACCAGAAGTAGTTCATCTACTAGTCGAACTTTTACTCATTACCTATCATGTTTCCGTTTTAATCCTTGTTTTTCCATTTTGAACCTACCTTTTACCAAAAGCCAATATCATAATCGGCTTATAGTTACTTTTGAGCACATTCTTATTATCATAAGAATGAATTAGCAATACAATGATTCACAAAAAGCATATAAAAAGTTTAATTTTCATTCTAGTAGGTGTTATCATGATCACAATGATTGTGCTACATTTGAGAAATCTTTTTGTAGGTGAACAAGATATTCGAGCTATAAAAACGGAGCGAAGAATAAGCTCGGAAGCATTGCTTCGAACCAAGGAAAGGCAATTCATGGAATCAAGTTTAGTTGAAAAGGCAATTGAAGTTGAGGGAGTTTTAAAAGAAGTTACTTTTAAGCATGACAAGTTTTCGCTAATTCTAGAAGGAGGATACAAGGATAAATTAATAATTTGCGAACTGAAAAATGATCAGAGCGAAGCGATAAAAAATCTAAAAAAAGGTACTATAGTTACAGTAAAAGGTATTTTAAAAGGATACTTGAAAGATGCGATTCTGTTACAATGTATTATCATAGATAAAAGTATATGAACAAAGTTTTATTCTGGGTAACGACCCTATTTGTTTCTTTGTCGTTTCAAGCTGATGAAACATTTATTGAACGACAAGGGCAAATCACTTTTTTCTCTTATACAGCGGTTGAAAACATCGAGGCTACAAATAACCAAGTGCTTAGTCAATTTAATCCGAATACCGGCGAAATTGCGGTGAGTATTCTAATGCGTGCATTCATATTTAAGAAAAAATTGATGCGACAGCATTTCAACGAAAGTTATATTGAATCAGACTTATACCCAAAAGCTACGTTTACTGGTTTTATCGAAGGTTTTAATTCGAATCTGACCGACCCTCAAACAAAAATTATAAAAGGAGATTTTACACTAAAGGGAATTACAACTCCTATGGAGTTCAAAGCTGATATAAATCAGAAAAACGGAGATTACCAGATTACCGGGGAACTTGAGGTCAACATAGATGATTACAAAATTCGTGTTCCAAAATTGCTTGCTCCTAATATTGCTAAGACCATTCAAGTAACGTTTAATTTTCAATACGAACCTTATGAACAATAAGATTCTTTTTAGTGTTTTTGGACTGTTGATTGGAGCATCCGTATCTAGTCAAAACTTACTTGAAAGCCTCAGTAAGGAGCAGGACAAAGAACCGTTTAAAGATGAAGTGTTTGGTACTTTTTTCGGGTCTAGAATTAATCTTAGTCACTCAGTCGAAACACGGGAGCAGGGCGTATTAGAAGTTAGTTTACAAAACAGGTTTTGGAATATTCCTTCTGATCAGCTTAGTTTTGATGTAGATAAAATAAATGTTCGTTTAGAAGCTTCCTATGCTTTTACCGACAAATTCACCATTGGTGTTGGTTACGGTACCGGTTATGACTCATTTGATGCTTTTTTTAAGTATAGCATACTTAAGCAAAAAATGGAGAAAGGAAGTCCTTTCAGCATTACACTACTTCAAAGTATTGCCCACAGACAAAAAAATCCCGGAATTACTAGACCGCTAGATTTTGATGAAAGAATCGGCTTGACTTCTCAAGTGCTTATTGCGAGAAAGTTATCTCGTAACTTCTCTTTACAGTTAATGCCTACTTTTACCAATCGGGCTGCGGATTCTTTTTTACCTGAAACACCGCAAAGCTCAAGATTTAGTTTAGGCTTTGGAGGACGATACCGCATCGCAAAGCACTTTTCTTTAACCGCAGAATACTATGAAATATTTAATCGAATAGATTCCCCACAAACCTATTCACCATTTTCATTTGGTGCCAATTGGGAAATAGCCGACGTCTTACTTCAATTTAATGTTACTAACGCTCGCAATCTCGTAGAAGATAAGTTTATAGCAAAGTCTTTACAACCTTTTGTTTTAAAGGATGGCGATTTGCATGTAGGTTTTAACTTCGTTTATCTTTTTCACACAAGAGAGAAATAAAAAGCTGTACCGTTTTAATCTCTAGAATGTGCTTGTCCACATCCTTTAGTATAGCATAGGTGAAAGAAATATCCGGTCTCATTTATAAGTGATTTTCCTTCTCAAAATCATATAAAATAACAAACCGGCAGCTATATAGCTACCGGTTCATTCATGAAAAACCGATCTTTAAAGATCTATCCGCAACAAATTACTGGGGATTAATTTCGATTTTAATTACGTTGTAACCACCTCTAGGATCTTCAACATAAACAACACCTGGAGGGTTGTTGTATTGCCCTTTACCAAACTGCACATCATTAAGACCAGCGACTCTTCTTACTAGATTATTAGGATCAATAGCTCCTGCATTAGGTCCGGTTTGTCTCGGTGCTTGATCAGCTCCAAAACCTGTTGGCTGATCAATCTCAGTTCCTGAGTCATACAGATACGATTTCTCACTAGCTCCAAATCCGGATACTGGAGTACCATTTTCATCAAATAATGGATAACCTGCATTGTTATAAGCGATGAACCAATCGTTAGTATCCACAAACATAGTGGCAAAACCGAAACGGTATCCTTGGTTTTGTGGTACTTCTATAGTAAATGTTAAACTTTGACCAGGGCCAACCGGCATTGTTTCATTACTTTTTGCAACTGGAAATCCTTTACCTCCTAAATACTCATAACCGATTGCGTTATTACCATCTTCAGCAAGTTCTTCTAAACCGTTACCAGTAGGATTCACTTGACCTTGCAATACAAAAGGATCACTTTCGCCGTTAAATGCATATACTAACCCTGGAGAGAAAACAGTTCTTGTTGAAGCCAAACGCAAGGGAGAACCGTTCGTGCCTACCTCTGTAAAGTAGTTGTATAAAGGCATTGGGTTCCCATCTTCAGCAATTGCCTCAAGACCATATCCTCTATCTGGTTGCCCTATAGTGAACAATGGTTCATTATTAGCATGTAACACCACAATACCCGGAGTCACTACAAAGTTAGCGGTGTTAATAGCTGTAATAGTCAAAGTAAATGTTCCTGCTGATTGTCCGTCGCCAGCCGCATAATCAAGAATTGCTGTTAAGTAATCACTACCTCTCATTCCATTTCTATCAACCAATCTTACCAAGTTATTTGGATCTTCCGGACCAACATTAGCCCCGGCAGGAGGGAATGTAGAAGGGTCATTATCAGCTTCAGTACCTAGATCATAAAGCACCAACTTATTCGCGATGTCAACACCGTTCAAAGCAGCACCATTTTCCCATAAGTCTATACCAGCTAAATCATCTGGTGCTAAAAACCAGTCATTACTATTACCCATCATGGTAACAGGAGTAAATTTAGTGCCAGGTACTGCCTGAAAACTAATCTGATATGAATCATTATCCATATTTAACGGACCTGGAGTTGGAGTCTCACCAGTGCGATTTCTCATATTAAATGCATGTACATTAAACACCTCAGCCGCATTGGTTATGGTAATGCTAAAGGTTGTTGTAGGAGTTTCCACATCATTCGCTGAACCAAACGAGGGCTTTGTTTCTTCTGCCCAATCAGATGCAGCATCACCTTCTCCATCATACTCAATACTACTGGTTACATTTACAACAGGTACAAAGTCTCCAGAAGTCCAAATACCAGCCTCCACGGCTATATTTTCACGAGCACTTCCTGAAGCTCCCCATTGCACGAAGTCCATTATAGATTCAGCATTTGTAAACTGATTGTTAGAATATAAACCAAGTCCGCCTTGATCATCTCCTAATTCATCATAATTTACCACTAAGAATTCTCCAGCAGCTAGATTTATATCACCGCTTTCTATGGTAGCATTACCAAGTTGTACATATTGGCCTGGTCCCAGGCATAGCCAGTAAGAACTTAAATCAGCAGCGACATCACCATTATTGTAAATTTCAATAAGGTTACGGTTACCAAACTGCACCTCGTTAAGTACGATTGATCTTCTCATTTCCATAGGTACTGTTAATACGTTCTCAGCCCCTAAGGTAACCGTGGTAGTTTCTGCCCAGTTAGAAGCGCCGTTCCCTTCACCATCAAAAACAATACTGTAGTTTTCATTGCCCATTACCGGCACAAACTCTCCAGCGGTCCATAAGTTAGCGTCAACAGCAACATTTTCACGAGCAGCTCCCGAAGCACCCCATTGTACGAAATCGACCATGGCATCAGCATTGGTAAATGCATTTGTCGAATACAAACCAAGTCCGCCTTCAGCCTCTGGCATTTCATACGAGATATTTAAATATTCTCCAACACCAAGATTTACATTTCCTGTGGTAGTTAGGTCTCCGATTTGAGCGTATTGATTAGGTCCTAAACACAACCAATAATCACTTAGATCAACAGCAATTTCTCCATTATTAAAAATTTCAACGTTATCCCCTAGATATTGAACTTCATTAAGAACAACAGAAGCTTGCCCTTGAGGTGGGTCAACTGGATCCGGTCCGTTATCGATAACCGTGTCATCATCTGAACACGATGCGATTAATAGCGATAAAGCAATGGCTTTAAATAGATTTTTTTTCATTTTAATGTATCTTTTATTTTGTTTTAAAATTTCAATGACACAAATGAACTAAGCATCCTCGCGCTTACATAAAAAATAAGTGTGAACAGGAATATTGAGACTTAAAATGGAAAAATCAATAGGTCGTCAACTCGCAAATAATGGGGTTTTCATCAAATTTGGCATAAAGGCAACTAAAAAACAATCTTCAAATAAATAGTAGTGTAATGGGTGTTCTGCTAATGATATGCACTCTAATTATTGACGTGGTTGGGGTGCGCTTTGATTAAAAACAGCGTTTAATAAATAAAGAATTAAGCCTTTTTCTTTTTTACCAACATTCTTTTAATCTCATTTAATTTCATCAATGCTTCTACCGGAGTAAGTGTATCGATATCGGTAGTCAATATCTCGTCTTTTATTTCTTCTAGCAGCGGATCATCTAATTGGAAAAAGCTTAGTTGCATTTCATTATCAGAAAGCTTCTTCACCTTATCGGTTAATTCTTCAGAGGAATGTGATTTTTCTAATTTTTTGAGAATCTTGTTCGCACGGTTTAGCACTTGTTGTGGCATTCCTGCCATTTTAGCTACATGAATACCAAAGCTGTGTTCGCTACCACCGGCAACGAGTTTTCGTAAAAACAGTACATTATCTTTTAACTCTTTAACCGATACGTTATAGTTCTTTATCCGACCGAACGAATCTTTCATCTCATTAAGTTCATGATAATGTGTGGCAAACAAGGTCTTTGCTTTGGCAGGATGCTCATGCAAATATTCGCTTATTGCCCAAGCGATCGAAATACCATCATAGGTGCTGGTACCTCTCCCTATTTCATCTAATAACACAAGGCTGCGTTCAGAAATATTATTTAAAATGCTCGCAGTTTCGTTCATTTCAACCATGAAGGTCGATTCGCCCATCGAAATATTATCGCTAGCACCTACTCGCGTAAAAATCTTATCTACCAATCCCATTTTAACACTATCAGCAGGAACAAAACTTCCGATTTGAGCAAGCAGAACGATCAACGCTGTTTGTCTTAAAATCGCAGATTTACCCGACATATTAGGCCCGGTAATCATAATGATTTGTTGCGTTTCCCTATCTAGAAAAACATCATTTGCGATATAAGCCTCACCAGGCGGAAGCTGTTTTTCAATAACAGGATGACGACCATTTTTAATGTCTAACTCAAACGACTCATCAATAGTAGGATATATATAATTACTTTCTACCGCCAGTTGTGCAAAACCACACAAACAATCTAGTTGACCGATCAAAGCGGCATTTTGTTGTACCGGCTGAATAAACTCGTGCATCCAGTTAACAAGCTCGTTAAAATACTGTTGTTCAAGAACCAGTATTTTCTCTTCTGCGCCTAGAATCTTTGCTTCATATTCTTTTAACTCTTCGGTAATATAACGTTCAGCATTCACCAAAGTTTGCTTCCTGATCCACCCTTCGGGTACTTTGTCTTTATGTGTATTCCGGACTTCAATATAGTATCCAAAAACGTTATTCGATGCAATTTTGAGTGATGGTATCCCTGTGGCTTCGCTCTCACGAGCTAGCATTTTATCCAAATAATCTTTTCCTGAGAATGCCAATCCGCGAAGCTCGTCAAGTTCATTTGAAAAACCGTCGGCGATCGTACTTCCTTTTAAAATACTAACTGGTGCATCTTCACTTAAAGTTTCTTTGATTTTTGATCGAAGTGAATCGCAGGCTTGAATTTTTTCTCCAATAATCTTTAATGATTGATTTTCTGCATTAGCAGCTAATTGCTTGATTGGAACAATCGCTTCTAAACTGTTTTTAAGTTGAATTACTTCTCGGGGACTCACTTTAGTCGTTGCCACCTTCGAAATAAGTCTTTCGATATCACCAATTTGTTTTATTTGATGCTGAAACTTTAACAATAACGCGTTTTCATTCTTTAAATATTGAACGACTTCATGACGTGATCGTATTTTTTGAGCATTCTTTAATGGTAACGCAAGCCAACGTTTTAATAGACGCCCTCCCATTGCAGAGATGGTTTTATCGATTACACTTAACAATGTAACAGCATTGGTCGCATTGGGATTATACAACTCCAAGTTACGAATAGTGAAACGGTCCATCCATACATATTCATCTTCAGCAATTCGGCTAATGGAAGTAATATGTTGCAGTTTATTATGTTGGGTTTCTGACAGATAATGCAAGGCAGCACCAGAAGCTATAATCCCTTCTAATATGTGATCAATACCAAAGCCCTTAAGCGTTTTTGTATTGAAATGGGTATTTAAAGTTTCGTTTGCATAGTCCGTTTGATATACCCAGTCTTCCAGAAAAAAAGTATGATGGTCCTTCCCAAAAACTTCATTAAAATCCAGTTTTTGTTTTTTAGAAACAAGCACTTCACTCGGCGTAAAATTCTGCAATAGCTTATCGATATATTCTGCTTGTCCCTGAGCTGTTAAAAACTCTCCTGTGGAAACATCCAGAAATGCAATTCCGATCTGTTTTTTACCAAAATGAACTGCACATAAAAAGTTGTTGTTCTTGGCCTGCAGCACCTCATCATTTAATGCTACACCAGGAGTTACTAATTCAGTAACACCGCGTTTTACAATCTTCTTTGTTTGTTTCGGATCTTCTAGCTGGTCACAAATGGCTACACGTTGACCAGCCTTCACCAACTTTGGCAAATACGTATTTAAAGAGTGATGCGGAAACCCGGCTAATTCCGTACGTTCGCCTCCGTTATTTCGGTTGGTAAGAACAATACCCAAGATGTTGGCAGCCTTCACAGCATCCTCACCAAAAGTCTCATAAAAATCTCCCACCCGAAACAACAACATTGCATCAGGATATTTCGCCTTGATGGTGTTGTATTGCTGCATTAAAGGAGTTACCTTCTTACTTTTAGTTGCCAATTACCTTAGTTTTTGATGTAAAACGAATGTACTATTTATTTCATGTTTTTTAAAAGGAAGTTATGCAGAGTTTTCACCATTAAATGTACTCGTTATATTAAGTACGTAGCATAAGATTGACTGTAGATTGCTAGTTGAAACTTGAGGCTGCAAACCTACTTTTTCACTCTCTTTTCATTTTGTTTTACAAACGCTTCCCAACCGGTATAGGTTTTTCCTACATTAACCCTTCCACTATTATAAAAATGGCATACGGCTGCGGCAAGACCATCAGTTGCATCTAAGTTTTTAGGCAGTGTTTTAATCCCTAACATACTTTGAAGCATTTTAGCTACCTGTTCTTTGCTGGCATTACCATTACCGGTAATTGCCATTTTAATTTTTTTAGGAAGGTATTCTGTAATAGGAATTTCTCTTGAAAGTCCGGCTGCCATTGCCACTCCCTGCGCACGTCCTAACTTTAACATGGACTGTACGTTCTTACCAAAAAAAGGTGCTTCAATGGCTATTTCATCAGGATTGTAAGTGTCGATCAGCTCAATGGTGCGTTCAAAAATGAGTTTTAGTTTTAAATAATGATCGCTGTATTTTGAAAGATGAAGCTCATTTAGCTGAATGAAATGCATTTTTTTATTGACCACTCTAATAAGTCCGAAGCCCATAATCGTTGTCCCAGGGTCAATACCTAAAATGATGCGTTCTTTATCCAACAGATTTTATTTTAAACAAAACTAAGTAAATAAGATTTTAGATATCCCAATAGTGAAGAATGAATTTAAAACAACACTTATTCAATTTTTATATGTACCGGAAGTACATATTTAGTGCTTACCGGAATACCCCGTTTGTGTGCAGGCAGCGCTTTGGGTAAATCATTAACGGCATTTAAAACAAGACTATCCAATTGCGGTAATTGAGATAACACCAAAGCTGATTGATCCACTTTTTCTAATGTAACCTTACCCTGAGAATCGATAATTAAATCAATAAAAACAGTATCGTTAATTGCTTTTGAAACTTCGAATGCAGCCGAGCTTAACTTTTTGTGCATATTTTGGGTAAGCACATTTTCAAAGCACGTTTTTGCAGCAATTCCGGTTAAGTCTGCGCATTTTGGAAAAGAGGGCAACTCATCAACTGTGTTCCAGTTAATTTCTTGTAACTCTTGTTCGACTGCTTCATTAGTAGCTTTGTCTTTACCTTTAATTAAGTCACAAGAAAAAGTAAAGCTGACAAAAAATAGTAGTATTAAACCGTACCGAATACCTATTTGCATAAACGAAATGTACGATTTTTATGGCTTTTAGCCTTTACCCATATGAATTTGTCCCTTTAGATCGGTAATTTTACTCTTTACCCATTCACCTATCCTTTCTGGAGCTTCAGGATATCGTTTCTTAAATTTTAAAAAGAAATTCAGCTTAACCGATGGATCCTTGAATCGATTTTCGATGATCCTTACCGAAGAGAAATCCGAAAACATATTATAAGGTTTTTCCCTAAAAGCCTTATCCATAAACTGAGTCGCCTTTACTTCATCACCCAAATCAATATGAATCAGGGCTAATGTTAAATAATCGGATTTTATTGACGGATTTTTAATGTTCAATGCTGTTTCGAAATACGGGATAGCCTCCTCATATTTTTGCATTTTGCGGTAAATAGTACCAACATAGGTATGGTAACCTGCTTCTTTAGGATTATCATCAATTAATTCTAAAAACAGTTCCAGGGATTTTTCTAAAAGGTCATTTTTAAAATAGGTAATCGCTAGACGCTTACGAATGGTTTCTGATCTTTGACCCAATGTCATTAACTTTTCTAACATGGGTTGCACCTGTTCGTGCCAACCACGATTGAACAAATATTGCGATTGTAAATTGATTAAATCAACATTATTAGGATCTTCTTTTAGGCCAATATTACTATAGTGAAACAAAGAATCTCTGTCTTCATTTACTAAAAAATGTCGACTAATACGATAAATACTTTTTAAATGTGTTGCGTCTAACTGATAACTTCGTTTAAAGTGGATAATACTCAACGAATCTTCTTTGGTTAACAATCCTAAGTAATAGGAATAATTCGGATTCAATGAATCGTTATCCATTAAATTTTCGAAAATAGGACGTGCCTCTTGATTCCTTCTTTTTTTGACGAACAATTTAGCCAGTTCGTATTTAGCGATAACCAAATTACTGTCTTTTTCTATTGCTTGTTGATACGCGTCGATTGATTTGTCGTGATTACCAATGGCGTTATATGATCGAGCAATTTTAAATGCAGCTTTAGCCGAATTAACTTTTTCATAAGACGATATAGCCTTACGATAGTTGCCTAATTGATATAAGCTATCGCCTATTTGTATAAATGATTGCTGCGCTTTTGTCCCCATTGAAAGTAAAAGCAACCATAAAAAAGTATATCGCATTAATGTAATTTATATGTTATCGGAATTGAAAATGACACCGGAACTGACTTCCCTTTATGTCTGCCCGGGCCAAATTGCGGCAATTTATGTATGATTTTTTTGACCGCTTCCTCTAATCGCTCATCCGGTCCTCTCAACCTCAAGTTTTCTATCTCTCCTTTTGTGCTTATGTAAAAATTGACATACACTTTTCCTTCAACAGCTTCTTGCTGCAATTTTTCTGAATATTCAAAATATTTCATAATGTGTTCTTGCATCTTTTGGCTAAAACACGCTTTTTGGTCATCGGCGTTTTCGCATCCCGGAAATAATGGTGACTCTTCAATTACCGCAAAAGGAATCACCTTTTCTTGAAGCAAGCCGATAGCTTCTTTAACGTTCATCCGTTCTAAATTGGCTAGCTGATTATTGGATAAGGAGGTTTTATCAGTAGAAGACGTTGAGCCATCGTTCAATTTAAATGTTACCGGTATCGAAAATAGCACATTAATAGATTGTCCTTGATGCTTTCCTGGTATCATTTTTGGCAATATATTAATCATACGTGACACTTCAAGTTCTAATAATTTATCTGGACCTCGCATTCTTAAATTTCGGATGACACCGTCGGTACCAATAACAAAATTGGTATACACCCGACCTTGAATATTGGCCGCTTGGGCTTCTGCTGGGTATCTAAAATTTTTACGTATGTGCTCTTGTATTTTTTCCTGAAAACAAGCCCGTTTATCAGCTGCATTTTCACAACCAGGAAATATGGGAACCTCATCGACAACCGCAAAAGGAGTCATTTTATTTATAGGTCGAGTAAGCTGTCTATTCAAAATTCCACTTGGCGAATTTGCTTCCTCTAAATACTTCGAATAAGGTTTATATCTAATAGCCTTCCGTTCTTTTTTCCCATTATTGTCTTTCAGGTTTTCAATTACGCTATTAGAAATAATATCTTTAGTGATTTCTCTCTTGTAATGTTCTTCTTTTGTAAGAATAGCACGCAAATCTTTATCTAAAGGATCCACTTTAAAAGGAACTCTTCTATATTCTAACACCTTCTCCAAATCATCTTTATAAGGCAAAATCTCAGCTTCCAATCTAGCTATAAGTTCATCGTCACCGTTAAGAGCAATAACGCTATTTCCATCATCTAACTTCTCACACGAATTATAAATCAACATTCCCCCAACCAAAGGGAGTAAAAACAAATACTTTAACTTAAAAATCGTCCTGGATTGTTCGCGACTAATCATTTTAAGTCGCTTTGTAAGCAAAGAAGGTTTTAAAAATTGATTGACAAATGAAATATGTTGCGTTTGGAAAGCCTGAGATAACAACTCATTTACATAAGCCTTTTTATTCGCTTTAACAGCATGTGCATCGGCAATGAATTCATGTAGCGCCGCCATGCGATTTTGATAAACATATACTAGTGGGTTGAACCAAAAAACAACTCGAAGTATTTCAAAATACAACAGATCGATACTGTGCTTTTGCTTTACATGTACCAATTCGTGCTCAATAATCTGACTAGCTTCAGTAGTCGTAATGGCATCACCTAAAAAAATGAATCTAAAAAATGAAAAGGCCTGTTTACTCTTTGTCAACAGTACCTTGGTGTAGTTTTCAAGTCGGGTTGTTTTTCCTCTTCTAACCAACTTATGAATCTTAAACAGCTTCAATAGTAAAATAACAAAGCTCAACAACATACCTAGATAAACAATATGCATCCACTGAAATTGGTAGTTAAATCCTTGCGCATCATTTGTAAGAATCACTTCGTTTAAGGGCTCGAATACCGGAAAAACGTAGGTATACTGCTCGGGTATCGCAGTTGATATGGCACTAAATTCTATCACAGGAATTACAAGCGATATCAAGGATGTACCTACCAGATATACACGGTTCCAATTAAAAAAAGTCTCTTTTTTTAAAAACAGATCATACACCACTAAAAACAAGAGTTGGAAGGCGAGTACTTCAATTATATACTGTATCATGGCTTCTTATTTTGATCGTTTAACTCCTTCAAAATATGCTCTAACTCTTTTACGCTGATGTCATTTTTCTTGACAAAAAAAGACACCATACTTTTAAAAGAACCTTGAAAATAACCATCCATTAGTTTGTTGATTGATTGATTGCTGTACTCTTCTTTAGATATTAAAGGGAAATAAATATGTCCCTTACCCACCTTTTTATGGCTGACAACTTCTTTACCTTCTAATATTCGTACAATGGTCGAAATGGTATTATATGCAGGTCTAGGTTTTGGAAATTGCTCAACGATGGATGCAACATTGGCTTCATTTAACTGCCAAAGTATTTGCATAATCTCCTCTTCTGCTTTGGTAAGTGTTTTCATAAATATGCTTTGTAAAGGCCCTTAATAATCGACCATTTGAATAATCAATTCACGAATATAACTAAAAAATTAGTTTAAACTAATTTTTTAGTTATAAAATTTGTAACACTTTTGTAGCTTGCTCGTCAAATAGGCAGAAATACATACTATGGATTTACTTTTAGTCATTTTCGGACTATTATTCATCATATTGGGGTTAATTGGTAGTTTTTTACCTGTATTACCGGGGCCTCCTTTGAGTTGGGTAGGATTATTGCTGCTCCATTTAACATCGGCCGTACCTAATGACCCATGGTTTTTAGGTGTTACTTTTGTAATTGCCATTGGGGTTTTTGTGTTAGATTACGTGATTCCTATTGCCGGCACTAGGCGATTTGGTGGTAGTAAAGCAGGCATGATCGGTACGTCATTAGGACTGATCGTGGCCATTATTTTCCCTATTCTAGGTTTTTTCGGCATTATAGTTTGGCCCTTTGTCGGTGCATTAGTTGGCGAATTAATTAATAAGGCTGATGAGAAAACCGCTATGAAAGCGGCTTTTGGTTCGTTTATTGGCTTCTTAACAGGAACTTTTCTAAAATTTATTGTAGCCGCCATTTATACCGGCTTCTTTATCTACATTTTATTCAGCAATGCCAGCGAACTATTTTCTTTTGATTGGTTTTAACGCATAAAAAAACGCATCTCAGTAAACAACAATAAATGAGATGCGTTTTGCGGGCTATAAAAACGTTTCAGGTTAATAAAGCTAACCCCGGTTGTTTGTGAGTATCCTTATAATTATCCCCTAACTATAAAATATGCGGAATGCATCAAGTAATGAAAACATTTGTACACGACAACCGGGATGATCAAATAGCTTAATAGTATTAACCATTACTAAAAGTAAAATTAAATAATACAATCGAAGAAGTATTGCGCACTTTGCGCAATTATGTTGCGCAAAGTGCGCAATTTTGATGTTTTTTTAAGGTTTTTTATAAAAAGCCTAGGCTTTTTGCCTTTTCAATCAGCTCAGCATCAGATGCATCAGGGATATCGAATTGCTGCTTTAGTTGTCCTTTTCTATACACTACCGCTCTTCTTGATAGCCCAACCATATCTGTGATATCGGAAGTAGGAATACCTTTAGCTAGATATTCTAATATTTTCTGGTTTTTAATGTCAAGATCAAAATCATATTGAATGCGCCTCCGTAGATGTTTCATTACACTGGCACTATAATAAGGTTCGTTTTTAAGTACACTATGAAAGGCATCAACAAATACTTTTGCCCCTACATCTGTCTTTATAAGCAACCCATCTGGATCAACATTTTTTAAAATATGCCCTATACGTTGATCTTCTCCATGCATGGTCAAAATAACTACTTTGCTAGTAGGTATCTTTTTCTTTGCAAATTTGGCAATATCTTCCCCCGATAAAAAAGCACCGTCGGCGCTCGCCGGTAAATTAACATCAACAAACAAAACATTAAACGGCTGTGGTGAGGTCACCGAATCTGATATTTTTTGAATTGCCTGATCGCAGTCATTAGCAGATTCAATGATCAAACGATACCCGTCATCCGGTCTATTCATTAATGAATTTTTGTATCCCTCAATGATCATGGGATGATCATCTACAATCAAGATTTTTATATCGTTATTCATTTACAGTGTTTGGCACTTTTGTTTTTAGTCCTTTTAAGGTAATTGTTGTTCCTATATCCTTCTTACTGGTGATTTCAATATCAGCATTAATGTCTTGAGCTCGGGATCTCATATTTTTTAAGCCGATACCTTTTGCATTATCGTCTATATTAAACCCGGCGCCATCATCCGTAATGCTTATTGATATCTGATTCTCCTGCTGCTCAAATTTGATGCTAACCACACTCGCATTTGCATATTTATTTACATTCTGTAGCGCTTCCTGAATAATTCGGTAAATATGCATTTTATGCTCATTAGAAATGCCATCCCAGTCGATACTAGGATCGCTATTCAATTCGTATTCCCAGCTAGCCGCATCAGATTGGCGGATTAACAAATCGTCCACCACATTTACAAAATCATGCTTACCTTGAAAAAGGTCATTTCCTAAATCGTGAGAGATTTGTCTAATTTCTTTTTCTATCCCTTGCAATTCATTTACATATAACTCCTTAGTACTATTTTGCCCATTTAAGTTCATCGACTCTAAGCTTAACCGCACACCAAACAATCTACTTAAAACCCCATCGTGAAGCTCTTTAGAGAACCGTTTACGCTCGATACTGCGGCCTTCATTGAGTTTGGTTTGTTGGTTGAGCATGAGTTGATAAATTTCTTCATTGGCTTTTTGCTGTTTTTGTTCAATGATCAACTTTTCTCTGACATTTCGTTGCCATCGTACAATTAGTAACAGAATGATAATTGGGGTGAGTGAAATAAGCACAATAATGATCCATTTATCCCTTTCGGCTATTTTTTCATTTTGCTGTTGCAACTGTGTTGCTTTTGTTTCTAATTCATCAGATTCATAGCGAATGCGAGCAAACTGATCTCTTGAACGGCGTTCTTCCCCTTGTAGGCTATCTGTAAGTCGAATATACATATTCGCATAACTCAAAGCCTCATCTCCAGTGGTAAGATTCTGTAATTGCCTCAGTGCTTTTGGCACTTTTTCCAGATAAACATTTTCTTGTCCTATCTCATAAGCACTCAGCGCGTGCTTTTTAGCATTTAACAAATCACCAACATGATTGTAGTATTCAGAAAGATTTAGGTTAGCCGAAATAGCAAGATTTAGATTATTTAGGCTATCCGCAATTCTTAACGCCTCAAAATAAGGTTGAGGTAAGTGGTTAAGTTCTCCTTGTAAAAAACGCACATGAGCATAATTGTCTATCAGTATGCCATAGGTTAAAGGCCTTTTTTGTTTTAAGTTTTTTAGAGCTAACCCTTTTTCGTAATAACTTTTTGCTTTCTCATAATCTCCTTTGTTTTCATAATCCCAACCTAAATTATTAAACGGGGTAGCCTTTTCCAATTCATTTTCTAAACCTGTATTAAGCCTTAAATACTCTTCATGATATACAATTGCCTGATCAAAATCCCCAATCGAATGCCTTATATTCGCCAACCCATTAATACAGGTAGTGATAAATTCCGAATCTTTTGCTCTTTTAAACGCATCTAAAGCATTAACATACGAAGCTTCCGCCCCTAATAGGTCTCCTTTTCTTCGCTGTTGGTAACCCATACCAAGGGATGCTCTACCCACTCGATAGTCATTTTTTAATTGAGAATACAATTTATTTGCGTTGTAATAGTAATAGTAGGCACTGTCATACTCTAAAAAACGACCTTTTATGAGGCCTTTATTATAGTATGCTTTTGCAATAGCACTAGTGTCGTCTATTCGTATTGCATTTTCAAGAAAAACCTCGGTGGCTTTGGCATATTGATTCCACTCATCAATCATATAATAACAAGAGGCAACTTCTATAGCCAATTGATTATAAAGCGTATCTTTAGGAAGTGTTTTGATTATATTTTTAGCACTATCTGCTAATAGTAATTTAGTATGTTTCGGAATATTAGCATACTGCGAACTATCAATAAGCTTTTTAAGATGTTCAACCCTATTTTTGGGCAATATTTCCTGATTCTCCTGCCTACATGAGAAGAACAAGAATAAAAAAAAGACGAATGCAATACGATACATTCGTCTAAGTTATGAATATTAAGGGATATATTTAATCCTTCTTAGGACCTGGCTCTTCTCCTTCTGTCGCCTCAACATCTGCGTTTTCATAAAGATCAACATCTTGATCAGCGCTTTCTGGGGTACATGAATAAGCAAATAGGGTCAATAATACAATTGCAGTTAGTCTTTTAATTAGTTTCATCGTAAAAAGTTTTAAGTGTTTATACAGATTATTTTTGCAAACAGCGCTTTTTTAGTGCGCTTTAATAATCTCAAAACTAACTTGTTGCCTTCTCCTAAACTGTTAAAAAATTAAGTGTATAGTAATCGACCCGGAGTTGGTAGTCATTGCACTTATTTTACGGGTAACTGGGTCAATTTAGACTAACTACACATAAAGCATGTTTCCCGTATCGAGGCGTTGTTTTAAATGCTTTACATTCTCTCGATACGACTTGGAAAATGGAATTAGGTTACTTGTGTTTTCTATGGTGCAGGTTGATTTACCAAAATTAATGCGGCTAACGCATTTTGAATTAATGATATAACTATGGTGAATCCTAGTAAAATGAGCAGGTAGCGCTTGCTCGAAAGTTTTTAGTGTTTTAAACGCCGTTATTTTTTCCCCACCATTTAAAAAGAGATCGGTAGTATTGTTATCGGCCTTTAAATAAATGAGGTCATCGACATTGACAAATTTGTGATCACCGTGCGATTTTATGCAAAGAATTTGCGGTTTCTCTGTTCGTTTTTTTTCGTACCTCATTAAAACTTTACGCAATTGAAAGCTGTCTATTGGTTTTAGCACATAGTCTAAGACATCATTTCTTATAGCGTCAATTGCGTAAGTTTGTGTAGCTGTAACCACAATAAAGGTAGGGGGGTTATTGGTATACTTGGCCAGTTCCGTTATAATCGAGAACAAGCTCATGTTAAAGTGATTCCCAGGTATTTCTACATCCAGAAAAACAATATCTGGAGTAGTTTTTAAAATGAGATCTAGACCGCTGTTTTCACAACCAGCTACTCCTAAACACTCATAATCAGGAAACACGGTTAGTGCTCCTTTTAATCGCTTTACATCTTCTTCAAAAGCATCGATTATTACATATGAATAGGCCATCAAATCTCTTTTATACGGGACAAAAAAAGTTTCTTACTTAACTATTGTAAAGATATTGACTACTAACGAGATAGCGTTGCGCAGTTTGCGCAATTAGGTTGCGCAAACTGCGCAATTTCCAGTGCTTTTGTGTTAAATTTTCCTTCTTAATTCAGCGATATGAAAAAAGTAAACGATCGTGTGTTGGAGATACTTTCTTAAAAATAAGGCTTTTTATACTCAATAAAAAATAAAGACATATATAACACGATACTGCGTTTTATTCAAGAAAACATAACTGTAGAAGCTAAAAAAAGGCTGGCCATTTTTATGATTGCTACTTTTCAATTCTTATTCCTAAATCAGTGTTATACCTCACTTTATAGGACTTATCAGTTTGACTTTGGATAACGTAAACAAAAAACGACATACTAAGAACAAACTACCTTAAAATAAAAAAAGCATCCCACATTACACGGGAAGCTTTCCATTGGTTTACTTCTAAACCCTGATTAACAACATGTTCATCACAACACAACTTTGTTTTTACTTTTGTTTCACTTAAAAGTAAATTGCGGTCTGGATCCCGAGGAATCGGGAAACCCGCGATCTCAAGTGTTGTTCTTTTCAAAAATTAAGCGTCGTATAAAAGCGCTACTCTTCTGTCTTTTGATAAACTTCTCCCGTTTAATAGCATCAGATTTCGTTTGAAACTCCTCAAAATATACCAAGACCCAAGGGATTTTCTTTGAAGTATACTGACTGTTTCCCGCATTATGCTTGTCAAGTCTCGTTTCTAAATCAACAGTATATCCTACATAATAGGACTTATCGATTTCACTTTGGATAACATAAACAAAAAACGACATACTGGAACAAACTGCCTTAAAATAAAAAAAGCATCCCACATTACACGGGAAGCTTTCCATTGGTTTACTTATAAACCTTGATGAACAACATGTTCATCACAACACAACTTTGTTTTTACTTTTGTTTCACTTAAAAGTAAATTGCGGTCTGGACGGGACTCGAACCCGCGACCCCCTGCGTGACAGGCAGGTATTCTAACCAACTGAACTACCAGACCAAATTTCTTACCTCGAGCATTCGAAACTCCGACAACAGTCGGACAAAAAGAAATTGCTACCATAGCTGCTTAAACAGCTAAGCGGGTGCAAATATACACTGCATTTTGAATTTGACAAATGATTTAAGCAGAATTTTAAAAGATTTTACACTAGGCAAATTTTTGCCGCTCGACCAAGTAGGTTGTCAAAATAGTATTGAAGTCTCCATTCACATCACAACCTATGTATTTTATGCGGTATTGAGCGCATTTAAGCTGCAACTCATAAAAATACTCAGTCACCGCCTTTTCGTAATTATCCTTTATATTATCAGCATACAGATTCACATATTCTCCCGTTTCTACATCCACAAAACGTTTGGGTCGATTATCAAAATTAAAGGCCAGTTCTTTCTCCTTATCAAAAACATGAAAAACAACTACTTCGTGCTTATTATACTTTAAATGTTGTAGCGCTTCAAATAATTTTTCACGGTCGACGGAGGTTTGAAACATATCGGTAAACAAGAAAATTAATGATCGGCGGTGAATCTTCTCTGCTATTTGATGTAAATAGGTATAGGTTTCAGTAATCCCTTTTTTAGGCTTCGCAGTTACAATATTTGAAAGTTTACCCAACAGCATTTGATGATGACGCTCGCTTCCTTTTTCTGGAGCATAATACTCATAGTCATTACCATAAATACTCAAACCAACAGCATCGCGTTGTTTTTTGAGTAAATTCATTATTGCCGCAGCCGCTAAGGATGAAAACGCGACCTTATTCAACGAAGCAATATTCAATTGCTTCACATCGGGAAAGTGCATCGAAGTGGAATTATCTACTATTAAATGACACCGAAGATTTGTTTCTTCTTCATATCGTTTTGTATAGAGCTTATCAGTTTTAGCAAATAGCTTCCAATCAATATGCTTCGTGCTTTCGCCTTGATTGTAAATTTTATGTTCGGCAAATTCTGCCGAAAATCCATGAAATGGGCTTTTATGCATCCCAGAAATAAACCCTTCTACCACCTGTTGGGCCAACAGCTCTAGGTTCTTGAAACCCGATATGTTATTTAGTTCTTGTTGTAAATTCATAAAAGCCTGCTGACCTCACCCAGAGGGATCGGGATTATTCTCTAAAAAATAACCTTGGTCAAAATACCGTTTTTCTAAAATAAAAAAGGCTTGGCACTGCACCAAACCTTTAATATATAATTATATATTGTATTTAACTATAGTAGCTGATCTATTGCTTCAGCGTATACGTTTTTAGGAGCAACACCTACTTGACGACCTACTACTTCTCCGTTTTGAAAAACCAATACTGTAGGAATATTACGCACGCCGTATTTCGCTGCAAATTCCTGGTTTGCATCAACATCTACCTTACCAACAACAGCCTTACCTTCGTAATCGCTGCTTAATTCTTCAATAATGGGACCTACCATTCTACAAGGTCCGCACCATGCAGCCCAAAAGTCAACTAAAACCGGTTTGTCACTTTTTAAAACGGTTTCTTCAAAGCTTGCATCCGTTATTTCTAATGCCATGATATAATTTATTTCTTGTTAATCTCAATTTAAAGTCACAAAAGTAGTCAAATATTTAGCCAAACCTTACAATCAAAAAATAGGATTTGACTATGCCTATATCAGTACTTCTTATTTGTGGCCCGCACTGTTCACTCTTCCCATATATTCTAACATAGTGCTTCCTACCTTCGGAATTTAATTCAACTTATACCGAACCTCTTGTGCTTTTAGCTCTTCAATAAGCTCCTGACTAATCCTGACTTTTTGCTTTCTGCTTGCCATGCTTAGTTTGATTTCTTCCTGCATTTCATAAACCACAAAATTGAGCAGTTTTTCACCTCTGTGGGTATGCAATGTATCTTTCAAGCTGTTGATCCTACTTTCTTTCAGGTTATCAATATTCAATTGGATAGTTAGTTTCTTGGCATACGTATCCATAACATCATGCATTAACTGAAAGTTATTAAACTGAATTCGGGGATCACCTTTTTTACCAGTTTCCCGATTTACCCAGCCTTCTTTTATAAAGGCCCGAACAAAAACAAACGAGTTTGGCACTAGAAAGTGTCTAAATTTCAAATACTCTTCACCAAAAATCCTAAATTCATAAGAATCATTATAATCCTCAACAGTAAATGCCGCCCAACCTTTATTATTTTTTGACACGCGATGTTGCACATCGCTCACCACACCACCAAAAACAATTTCTCGGTTTACATGTTGGCTCATATCATGAAACACCGAAACATTACCATTGGTAAAATTGTCCATTTCTATTTTGAAATCATCTAATGGATGTCCTGAAATGTAGATGCCTACCACTTCTTTCTCGCGTCGTAATTTTTCCATAGTGCCCCATTCATCACATGGGGGAACCACAGGTTCAGGAATTTGAACTTCGCTTGCATCACCAAAAAGACTCACCTGCGCAGAGTTTTCATTTTCCTGATACTTCGCACCATATCTTATGGCTTTTTCCATAAACGAAATTCCTTCACCATCTTCATGCAAGTATTGTGCACGGTGGGTATCTGTAAATGAGTCGAAACCACCAGCAAGCACTAGACTTTCAAAAGATTTTTTATTTGCCGAGCGCAAGTCAATGCGCTTAGCCATATCAAAAATAGACTTATACTTACCATCTTTCTTTCTATTTTCAACTATGGTTGCTACTGCATTACCTCCCACACCCTTTACAGCCCCCATACCAAATCGCACCGCTCCTTGATCATTAACCGAAAACTTGTAGTACGATTCATTGACATCTGGTCCTAAAACATCTAATTTCATGCGTTTACACTCTTCCATAAAGAACGTGACCTGCTTAATGTCATTCATATTATTTGACAATACTGCTGCCATATATTCCGCTGGATAGTGGGCTTTCAAATAGGCCGTTTGATAGGCAATCCAAGCATAGCATGTTGAATGCGATTTGTTAAATGCATAGGACGCGAATGCCTCCCAGTCTTTCCATATTTTTTCTAACTTATCTTCTGCATGACCATTGGCAACCGCTTGTTCAATAAATTTGGGTTTCATTTTATCGAGTACTGCCTTCTGCTTTTTTCCCATCGCTTTACGTAGAACATCAGCTTCGCCTTTGGTAAAACTTGCTAGTTTTTGAGATAGCAACATTACTTGCTCCTGATATACCGTTATCCCATAAGTTTCTTGCAAGTATTCCTCCATAGCCGGAAGGTCATACTCTATGTCTTCATCACCATGCTTTCTAGCAATAAAACTCGGTATATACTCCATAGGTCCTGGACGATATAGCGCGTTCATTGCAATTAAATCATCAAAAACCGTTGGTTTCAGATTCTTCATATGCTTTTGCATTCCCGGAGATTCGTATTGAAATATACCTACGGTCTCCCCTCTTTGGAAAAGCTCGTAGGTAGGTGCGTCATCTAAAGGAAAGTTTTCTGGATCAAGCTCAATTCCGTGCTTCGCTTTTACAATTTTCACGGTATCCTTGATTAAGGTTAACGTTTTTAGACCGAGAAAATCCATTTTTAACAAACCAGCACTTTCAACTACCGAGTTATCAAACTGGGTTACATATAAATCAGAATCTTTTGCAGTTGCAACGGGAACAAAATTGGTAATGTCATCAGGTGTAATAATCACACCACAGGCATGAATACCCGTATTTCGAACGGAGCCTTCTAATACTCTAGCTTGATTAACTGTCTGTGCTTGTAAATCTTCGCCTTCCGAAATATTCAAAAGCTCATTAATTAAATTGAGATCATCACTTCTGAATTTAGATTTCAAGGTCTTTTCATCCACCCCGAAAATCTTATTCAATTTTGACATATTGGGAATCAGCTTGGCAATTCTATCAGCATCGCTTAAAGGAAGATCAAGCACTCTTGCCGTATCTCTAATAGAAGATTTGGCAGCCATGGTACCATAGGTAATAATTTGAGCTACCTGATTGGCTCCGTATTTATCGATTACATAATCCATTACCCGACCACGACCTTCATCATCAAAATCGATGTCAATATCAGGCATACTTACGCGGTCAGGGTTCAGGAAACGCTCAAAAAGCAGATCGTATTTAATCGGGTCGATATTGGTAATCCACAAACAGTATGCAACCACTGAACCCGCAGCTGATCCCCGTCCTGGCCCTACCGATACATCCATGTCTCTTGCCGCAGCAATGAAATCTTGTACGATCAAAAAATATCCAGGATATCCAGTACGTTCAATAGTATCTAGCTCAAAATCGAGACGTTCTTTTATTTCCTCAGTTATTTCTCCGTAGCGTTTTTTAGCACCTTCATAGGTGAGGTGTTTTAAAAAAGCATTTTCTCCTCGCTTACCACCATCAAGTTCATCTTCTTTATGTTGAAACTCTAACGGAATCTCAAAAGCTGGCAACAAAACGTCTCTTGCAAGTTCAAAAGGCTTTATCTTATCAATAACTTCTTGAATGTTTGAGATGGCTTCAGGCAAATCCTGAAACAGTGCCTTCATCTCTTCACTACTTTTAAAGTAATATTCTTCATTGGGTAATCCATATCGATACCCACGGCCACGACCCTTAGGGGTAGCCTGTTTTTCACCATCTTTTACACATAATAAAATATCATGGGCATTCGCATCTTCTTGATTACAGTAGTATGTATTATTAGTGGCGACTAATTTTACACGGTGCTTTTTTGCTAATTGAACCAATACCTGATTCACCCTTTTTTCATCTTCCTGATCATGACGCATGATCTCTATATATAAGTCATCACCAAACTGTTCTTTCCACCAAACTAGCGCTTCTTCAGCTTGTTTTTCACCAACATTCAGAACCTTACTTGGCACTTCTCCGTAAAGGTTACCAGTTAAAACAATCACATCTTCTTTAAACTGACTTATAATTTCTTTATCAATTCGTGGCACATAATAAAACCCGTCGGTATATGCTAAGGATGACATTTTAGCCAAATTGTGATAGCCATTTTTGTTTTTGGCCAACATTACAATTTGATATCCGTTGTCTTTTCTTGATTTATCATCGTGTTTTTCACAAACAAAAAACTCGCAGCCTATTATTGGTTTAATCTCTTTTTCAAGCTCGTTACCATTTTCTTTTGCTTCTTCATTTCGTTGCTTTACTCCGCTATTATGTTTTGCGATCGCCGATACAAAATGAAAAGCCCCCATCATGTTGGCATGATCGGTTAGTGCAACCGCCTCCATTTTATGATTAGAAGCCGCCTTCACCAAATCTGCAATACTACTGGTTGATTGTAACACCGAAAACTGAGAATGGTTATGTAAATGAACAAAGCTTGCTGCAGAAAGATCGGCAATATTCTGATTCAGCTCTTCAGTACTTATATTGTCATCTTCAGGTTGGGCGAGTTTTGCAGATTCCTTTTTAAGGTTTAAATGTTTTAACCCTATTAACTGAATCGGTTGAGGATTGGCTTCGCCAAATCGATTAAAATAATCAGGGGTAACGTCTAATTCTTCCGCTGTAAATACTCGCTTTCGTACAAGCTCTAAAAAACACCGTGTAGTTGCCTCAACATCAGCGGTCGCATTGTGCGCTTCTGCAAAAGGTTGATGAAACAGAAATTCATGTAGCTCGGTCAAAGTAGGAAGTTTAAATTTACCTCCACGCCCCCCGGGAATTTGGCATAATTCAGCCGTCACCTCCGTACATGTATCTAAAACTGGTAACTCTTGTAGTTTATTGGTAACAGATTTCCTATAAAACTCAGACCCCATAATGTTAACATCAAAACCAACATTTTGCCCAACAATAAACTTTGATCTTTCCAGTACATCATTAAACTTGACAAGCACTTCATCTAATGTAATACCCTGTTGTGCTGCCAACTCAGTTGAAATACCATGAATTTTCTCAGCATCATAAGGTATATTAAAGCCATCTGGTCGTACCAGATAGTCCTGGTGTTCAATAAGCTGTCCCATTTCATCGTGCAGCTGCCAAGCAATTTGGATACATCTGGGCCAGTTATCAGTATCAGATATCGGTGCATTGTAATTACGTGGTAAACCTGTAGTTTCGGTGTCGAATATTAGGTACATAGGCTGCTTTGCAATGAAAAAATAAGTCTTTAAAAATACTATAAATCAAGACTTATTTATATAGAAGTTTTTAGGAGTTGCTAACAAGATAGCACTAAGCTTTGAGCTATAAAGAATTAGAATCTAAATGACCTCTAATCTTATTCTGCACTTGCCAAAGCTTTGCCAGCAATGTACCCACCGGTCCACGCATTTTGAAAATTGAATCCGCCAGTTATTGCATCTACGTTTAGCACCTCGCCCGCAAAAAATAAGTTGGGCAGCTTTCTGCTTTCGAACGTTTTGAAATTGATCTCTTTTAAATCGACACCTCCTGCTGTCACAAACTCTTCTTTAAATGTACTTTTACCATCGACTTGAAATTTAGAAGCCAATAAAACGTCCACTAATTTTTTTCGCTTTTCTTTCGCTAAATCAGCCCATTTTAAGTTTTGATCAATATCAGCAAAAGTTACAAGTTGTTGCCAAAGTCGTTTGGGCACATTGAATAAAGGTTTGGCAACAATTCGTTGTCTTCCTTTATCCTTTCTCATTTTATCAAATGTGATGCCAACCGTTTCGATTGATTCTTCAGGAATAAAATTTACTTGAATGGTGAAATGATAGTTTAAGTCGTTTAGGATTCGTGCACCCCAAGCAGATAGCTTCAAAATAGCCGGACCGCTCATACCCCAATGTGTAATTAGCAATGGCCCATCAGCAAATAAGCTTTTATCAGTTAACACCTTTATCTCAGCATACGTTGCTAAACCAGCCAAACCGTCGATACGTTGATCTTTAATATTAAAAGTAAACAGTGAAGGGACGGGGGCAATGATAGTGTGCCCTAATTTTTTTAGTAAATCCCAAATCTTGAGACTACTGCCAGCAGCGATTAGCACTTTTTTCGCCCTAAATTCGGTTTTCTTTGTACGAATATGCCAAACATGATCCTCAATTAGAAGATTTTTTACCGACTGCGATGTCAATACCTGTATTTTCAGTTTATTTACTTCAGAAAGTAATGCTTCAATAATTGTTTGTGAGCTATTGGAAACTGGAAAAATCCGACCATCATCCTCAATTTTAAGCTCCACCCCGAGCTCATCAAAAAAAGCCATCGTATCTCCACTGCAAAAAGTGTGAAAAGGTCCTAGTAATTCTTTTTCTCCTCTAGGATAATAAGAAGTTAATATTTTCGGATCGAATTCCGCATGCGTTACATTGCAACGACCACCGCCTGACACCTTTACTTTTGTAAGAACATCAGTACCGCGTTCTAAAATGGCAATTTTTAACGAAGGATTAAATCGCGCTGTATGAATTGCTGCAAAGAAACCAGCCGCTCCGCCTCCAACGATTAGCACATCATAGTTCATGAACCTACCGCTTCCGGCATAGAGCTGCTTATTATGTCTTCAACAAGCGGAGTCTGTGGCTTTGGTGCAACCTCAGGTTCCTCAATCGACATAGCGTCAAATACTGGAATTTGAGCTACCCAAGGTTTTATTTTAAATCCTTTTTTAATGGCTTTTTCCAATAGCTTCTTCTTCATTTTCCCTTCTTTCGGGTGAATTGAAAAAGCATTCACAGCTTTTGCTAAAGACAAAACATCTTTAGAAAGTTTTTTGGTAAGCACGCCAATGCGTGTTTTTTGATCAAGTGCATAAAAATCGATCAACTCAAACCAGTTAAAACTGGTCACCAGAAACATTTTACGTTTCCAGTTATCTTTTTTAGAATATTCTCTAATAATGGCAGAAACCGCGTTAGACGTTCCAAAGCCGGATAATTCGACAATTACTTTGGCCTTACCATCAATACAATCTAGCACTTCTTTTAGTGAGGGAATTTGATACTGATCTTGAATACGTAATTTTTTGAGTTCTTCTAAGGTAAAATCCTCTACATCACCCATTCCATTGGTAGTTTCGTCTACATCAGAATCCCGTATAACTACAAGTTCACCAGAATCGCAAACATGCACGTTCACCTCAATTGTTTTTGCGCCAAGTTCTAGCGTTTGCCGAATGGATTCAAGTGTATTTTCAGGAGGGAGTTTCATGGTGCCATTCAAACCAATGAACTGAATTTTTTTCTTCATATTAAGCTTTTATACTAACGTACTACGTTAAACTACTTTCAAATCATAAAAACATTGTTGTAATTAACAGAAGAATGATTTAGTTAGTTGGGATTTTTAAACCTTGTTAAACAAAATTTGATCTAAATATAAGAAATACAAAATAATCTCTGTAAAGCGACACAATCAATCGTCAGCTTGCTGTTTTGAGGTATTTTTGTCCAAGAAAAAGCTAGTGCCTTATTCGATTTTGTAAATAACTGACTCTAATGGTTTAAGACTAACGTTCGCTTTGGCAATACCATCTATGATAAGGGTGTTTTTTTTCTGATACAGTAAATCGGTCATCTCATATGAAGTTTTGGTTAACTTCCAAAACTCAACGATGTCTTGTGGTATTTTAACATTAATATCGTACGATTTATTGCGATCGAAGTTTATCACCACCAGTAGCTTTTCATCGTCTTTCCAACGTACATACGAATATACACGATGATCATAGCCCTCTGTACGCTCTTTATTAAAATAATGGATATCACGCCATTCACCCATAAATGCTTTATGATCGATGGTAGCATTAAGCAATCGTTTATAAAAATCTCTTAGATCAGCTTCTTCCTTACTCAGTTGACCACCGTCGAATTGCTTATTATTTACCCATCGCTGATGATGAGGAACCCCGATATAATCAAAAATAGAGGTGCGAGTTGGTTGGCCAAAACCTGCATTTTCTGCACCTGGCTCACCAACCTCTTGACCAAAATATATCATGGTAGGTGAAGTACTTATAGTAGCTGACAGCACCATGGCTGGCATACCAATCTGTGCATTCCCAACAAAATCAGGACTAGCGATTCGTTGTTCGTCATGATTTTCAAGAAAATGTAACATATTATGCTCGATATCCCTTAACCCATTTTGAACAGTCGATATATGATCCGTCCAACCATGACCTTGCATAATATGTTTTAATGAATCGTATAACTCAACTTTATCGTACAAATAGTCCATTTTTCCTTTAAAAATATAATCGCGGTATAAAGAAGGGTTATATACCTCAGCTAATAAGAAAGCATCTGCATTCCTGTTTTTTATGGCGGAATTCATATAGCTCCAAAATTCAACAGGAACCATTTCTGCCATATCAAAACGAAAGCCATCGACACCCATATCTATCCAATACAACGCAATATCTTTAAACTTCACCCACGAATCTGGCACCTCTTTATCTTGCCAAAAACTAAAATGTTGGGTATAATCTTTAGATCCAAAATCATCCGGCAAGACCTCAAAATCTTTTGTTCCATCTGGCCGAACTCCGTAGTTAATTTTTACAGTTTCATACCAATCATGAAAGCCGGGTTGAATGGAACGCGCTCCATTTCCTGTCCATTTGGCGGGAACTTCTTTAAATTCATGATCAGCTAATCGATTAGCATCGCCTCCTAATACCTTGTATTCTTCAGGCCAGTCAGGCACTTTGAATTCGCTACCCGGCACGTAATAAAAGTTGTTGTTTTTTGCATACTCAACAGATGTATCATCCAAAGCACCAAAGTCTAACACTCCTTCTGGATTGTTCTTACCTTCATATTTTCTGGCGACATGATTAGGAACAATATCTATCAGTAGCTTTAATCCGGCCTTATGTGTTCTACCAATTAATGCCTTAAACTCCTCCAACCTTTTTGAAGGATCTACTGCCAAATCCGGATTCACATTATAATAATCTTTTACCGCGTAAGGTGACCCTGCACGACCTTTGACTACATCAGGGTCGTCATTAGAAATACCAATTGCTGTGTAATCGTTAATAACCGCATGATGTGGCACTCCGGTATACCAGATATGAGTAACGCCGAGCTCTTTAATCTCTTTTAAAGCCTTGTCCGTAAAATCATTGAACTTTCCAACACCATTTTCTTCCAATGTTCCCCAAGGCTTATTGGTGGTATTCGTATTACCAAATAAGCGTGTAAAAACCTGATATACTACTTTTTTACCCATTTCTTTTTCTTGAGGAATTACTATGCGTTTCTCTTTAGCATCTTGGCAAGAATAAATAATTCCAGCAGATAATAAAACAATTACGTAAACGAATTTCTTACTATTAAACATATTGCGATTCATTATTTTGAACTTAATATGTAAGCCCCTTTTGCTGGCAGGCTTAAATTAGAAGTCCATTTTATTTTGGAGTCGTTGATTATATTAGTCATTATTTTTCCTTTTAAACCGAGCTCTTCAAACCGGTCTAATTGAAGGTTGACCGGGGTTTCATTTTTATTTAAAATCAAAACTACTTTTTCATTATCAACCATTCTAGCTAGAACATAAACACCATTTTTTGGCACAAAGTGAACAGTTTTTCCAATATGAATTGCCTTACTAGATTTACGATAGTTCAATATTTTCTTCAGATAAACTTTCATGTTCTTCTGATCAGCAGAAAGCCCTTCTCCTGTAAATGCATTTATTGTATCTGCCTGCCATCCACCAGGAAAATCTGTTCTTATTAAACCATGATCGCCTGGTTTTGAAGTATTTTGCATTAAAACCTCTGTACCGTAATACAACTGCGGGATTCTTGGCATTGTTAAATATATAGCTAATGCCATTTTAGTATTTGTTATATCTTCTTTCAACTGGGTGAAAATACGATCCATGTCATGGTTATCCGGAAACACCATAATATCCTTTGGGTTTGCGTAATGAAAATCGTTCGCGAGACCTTCATATAGTCTTATTAGTCCTTTATCCCAGCTTTCCTTCTCATTTAATGCGATGACCGTATTACTTTGCATTGCAAAATCCATTGTCGATCGTAAATTAGAAGCATACCCATCTTTGTTATTTGCTCCTTCTTGCCAATACCCAATCAATAATGGATTGTAACTCCATTCTTCTCCAACAATAGTAAAGTTTGGATATTCTTTCATAATTGCCCCAGCCCATTGACTCATAAAATCCTTGTCAGGATACGGGTAGGTGTCCTGACGAATGCCCCCCAAGCCCAATGTCTCTACCCACCAAATGCTATTTTGCGTGATGTAAGTTGCCATAAATGGGTTACGTTGATTGAGATCCGGCATGGTATCTACAAACCAACCATCTGTTAACTCTTTTTTATCGATCGTAGACGCATAGATATCTTGATTTGCTGTTCTGCGATGGCTAGAGTAGCTTTTTTTCTGTTTGCTTTCGAATTTTTCTTGAAAATTAATCCAATCATCAAACGGAAGATCTTTCATCCACCAATGTTCTAACCCACAGTGGTTCGCTACTTGATCCATTATCAATTTGATCCCTTTCTCTTTAGACTTTTCCGCTAGCATGATATAGTCTTTCATAGTTCCAAAGCGAGGATCAACTTGATAAAAATCGGTCATGGCATAACCGTGATAGGACCCTGAGGGCATGTCGTTTGTTAATAATGGCGAAGACCATATGGCCGTAAAGCCCATTTCATCAATGTAATCAAGATGTTGAATAATCCCTTGGATATCACCCCCGTGGCGTGCATAGTCATCGTTACGATTTATGGTCTTTTCATTTAACTTCTTATTAAGATCGTTTGCAGGATCACCATTCGCAAAACGATCAGGGGTAATAAGATAAATAACATCGCTGCTATCGAAACCTATATAACCTTCACCCGACTCTAATCTAGGTTTTAGCTCATATTGAATATTAAAACGCTTACCTCTTTTTGGTTTAAAACCAATTGTTACTGTTCCCGGTTTTGCACTTGAAGAAATTTTCAAATCGATAAAAAGATAATTGGGACTGTTTGCCGTACTTACCTTTTCAATAGTAACGCCTTTATACGAAATTGACGGAACCGCCCCGCTTATAGCATCACCTTTAACTAGCAGCTGTAACTTGTCATTTTTAAATCCCACCCACCAATTTGGAGGCTCTATACGATCAATTTGAGCATTAGTCGAATTAGTAGAACAGAGAATCATTAAAAAAACAAAATATCGAAACATTGGTTATGGGTTGGATGAATAAATAAACCCTATCCACGGTTATAGATAGGGTTTTAAGCATTTAGTCTTGACTTAACAGTGTTTGTGGTGAAATCGTATGCTTTTCACCATTAAGTAGAATGGTTAAAACTTGATCCCCTTCTAATTCAAAATTAATATCGTTTTGAGTAACGCTCACCTTTATAATTTTATTTCTAAAGTTGATTTTAAACGAATACCCCTCCCATTCTTCAGGAATGCGAGGTTCAAAGGATAACATATCATTTTTTATTCTCATTCCTCCAAAACCTTCTACAATGCTCATCCAAGTACCCGCCATACTGGTTATATGGAGCCCCTCTTCTACCTCTTTATTATAGTCATCGAGATCGAGGCGTGAGGTACGTAGGTAAAAAGCATATGCCTGATCCATTTTACCCAAAACCGCTGCTTGAATGGAATGCACACAAGGTGATAATGACGACTCATGCACCGTAAACGGCTCATAAAAATCAAAATGGCGCTTTAGCTCTTCTTTTGTGAAATGATCTTCAAAGAAGTAGAACCCTTGTAACGTATCAGCCTGTTTTATATAAGGAGATCTTAAAATTCGATCCCAAGACCATTTTTGATTGATAGGGCGTTGCGATTTGTCAAGATCGACTACGGTTATTAACTCCTTGTCCAAAAAACCGTCTTGTTGCAAATAGACATCGTGTTCTTTGGAATATGGAAAGTACATATTATTAGCCACCTCTTGCCAGAGCTCAACCTCTGACCAATCTAGATCAGTCTTACTCATGATGCGTTCAAAATCATCATGATAATCAGCTTCTATAATTTTTAAATTTTCTACCGCATAATCAATACACCACTTTGCTAAGTAATTTGTGTACCAGTTATTATTAACATTGTTTTCATACTCATTTGGCCCTGTCACCCCTAGAATAACATACTGGTTTTTGGAAGTAGAAAAGTTTGCTCGCTGATGCCAAAAACGTGCAATCCCAATGAGGACTTCTAGTCCCTTTTCTGGAACATAACTATAATCTCCAGTATAACGATGGTAGTTAAAAATGGCAAATGCAATTGCACCATTTCTATGGATTTCTTCAAAAGTTATTTCCCATTCATTATGACATTCTTCACCATTCATGGTAACCATAGGGTATAGTGCAGCCCCATTTTTGAACCCTAATTTTTCTGCATTTTCTATGGCTTTTTCAAGATGATTATACCGGTATTCAAGTAAGGTTCTTGCCACCTGTTGATCTTTGGTTGACATATAGAAAGGAATACAATAAGCCTCGGTATCCCAGTAGGTACTACCACCATATTTTTCTCCTGTAAAACCTTTTGGGCCAATATTTAATCTAGCATCGGTCCCTAAATAAGTTTGGTTTAGTTGAAAAATGTTGAAACGTATTCCCTGCTGCGCTTTCACATCACCATCGATAGTGATATCGGCCATTTCCCAAATATGCGCCCAAGCCTCTTTTTGCTTTTGCAATAGTACCTGATAACCTAAACTAACGGCTTCCTTGATTGTATTTCGCGCAGCTGTAATTAGTTCATATTTATCATGATTGGTAGAAACTGTGTAACCACCATATTTCAACAAGGAGATTGTTTGATTTTGATTTACCTGGGCTTCATACCCTTGAGATGCGATTGTAGCGCTTCTTTCCCCAACAGGTGCTACCGACAATTTCTCATCATCTAAGAATAGGGAGGTATGCATATACGTACATACATAAAAATTAGTTTTTAATGTACGTGTGGTTATAAACGACTGATTCCCATCGCTTTTTACATCGATAGTTTCCCAAAATTTATCTTCCCAATTGGTATCTTCATTAGTGATCCCAGAATCTAAATAAGGATCAAACCCCACTGTTACGTTTTGATCCAAAGGAGTAACATCGTACTTGATAACTCCTAATTCATCAATATGTAATGACAGAAAACGTGTAGATACTACCTGAATTTTGATACTATTACTCAATATGGCTACAAAAGAACGTCGGTACCAACCCTCTTTCATATTTAACTCGCGTCTAAACTCGGTAATGCTTTTACATTTATTCAGGTCTACCGCTTCACCATTTACTAAGACATTGATACCGATCCAATTTGGCGCGTTTAGCACTTTTGCAAAATATTCAGGGTATCCATTTTTCCACCACCCCACTCGAGTTTTATCCGGATAATAAACACCAGCAATGTAGCTACCTTGAAAGGTAGGACCTGAATACTGCTCTTCAAAATTAGCACGTTGTCCCATTGCGCCATTACCAATGCTAAAAAGGCTCTCTGATGATTTCACCTGATCAGCGTCAAATCCCTCTTCAATAATTGACCAAGGGTCGGCTTTTATATAATCTTGATTCATTAATTACTTTTTTAGTTGATTTGCTATCCAGCAATGATGTTATTTAAAAATTGTATTGAAATATCAGTGAAATTGGCAAAAACATAATCCGCTTCGTGAAGCACCTCGGGATCGCCAATACCTATACTTATCATATTCGCCTTATTAGCAGCTTGAATTCCTGCTATGGAATCTTCAAAAACCACACATTGATCAGCAGCCATATCAAGTTGCGATGCCCCTAGTAAAAATACCTCAGGATCTGGCTTTGCTTTAGTAACTCCGTTACCGTCAACAATAGTGTCGAAATAAGAAATTAGCTTGACCTTTTCTAATATCGGAGTTGCATTCTTACTTGCAGAACCTAAAGCAATGGGCATTCCTTGTTGTTTTAAATACTGTAGTACTCTAGGGACGTCAGGCAAAATTTCTGATTCATCCATCTGCTCAATATACTCTAGATACTCGTCATTTTTACTAATTAATAGTTGATCGAATTCTTCTTGAGAAATGGTTTTACCTCCAATTTCTAGGAGAAGTTTAAGGCTAGCAATTCGGCTAACACCTTTAAACAATTCATTTTGCTCTTCAGTAAATTCGAAACCCAGATTATTAGCCAAGTTTTTCCAAGCTAAATAATGATACTTAGCAGTATCAACAATTACACCATCTAAATCGAATATGAATCCTTTTTTATTCATTATATTATGATCATCTTTATCATCAATTAATTTACTTAAACAACCTTATAATTATTTAGTTGTTTCTCTTTTTAATAATTCTGTGGTAATGACACGTGTTTCAAAATCTGCTTCATTCGTAACCCCTTCAAGTTTGTCAATAAGTATTTCGGCAGCTACCTCTCCCATTTGTTTTCCGTGCTGATTTATAGTTGTTAAGCTAGGTCTAGCATGTCTTGATAAGACGCCATTAGAAAAACTTACAACTGACAAGTCCTCTGGTACTGATAAACCTCGATTTCTAGCTAAATTCAAAGCAGTTACAGCATAAATTTCATTCACTGCAAAAACACCATCAATCTCTGAATTGCTATTAAAAATATCGTTCAACTTATTTTCGAAGCGTTGCTGTTCCTCAATATTATCTCCGGCTTCTTCTAACTTTAAGATCAACTCGGGTCTAACTTCAATATTGCTTTCATTTAATGCCTGAATATATCCTTCGGTTCTAAGTCGCCCTATATTAATGTAGTCTTTCGTAGTAATAAGAACAATATTCTTGCATCCTGAATGAATTAAATGCAATACCGCTTGTCGAGAGGCTTCCACATCATTTATGATTACTTTGTCACACGCTACTTCGTTAACAACACGATCGAACATCACTATTGGAATTCCCTGGTTAATTGATTCTTGTAAGTGATGATAGTCCTGCCGTAACATCGTTTCTTTTGAAATTGACATTATGAAACCATCAGTATTCGCTGTAATTAAAGTATCAACATTTATTACCTCTTTATCAAACGCTTCGTTCGATACTGCAATGATGACATTATAACCACGTTTATTTGCAACTTTTTCAATTCCACTAATAACTTTCGCAAAATAATGATGTACTATTTCCGGAATAATGACTCCAATTTTTTTCGTTTTTTGGTTCTTAAGACTTAGCGCGATATTATTAGGCCGATAATTATACAACTTAGCAAAGGCCTGAATCTTATCTCGATTTTCCTGACTAATTTCTTTGCTATCATGAAGGGCCTTTGATACCGTTGATATAGAAACGTCTAGCTCGCGAGCAATTTGCTTAAGTGTCATTTTCCGTCTCATATTATTGCGAATTGTTCAAAAATGCGAATCTAAAATTTCGAAAGGCATATTTATTGGGTTTTATGTAAATATCAACTGTAAAATCAAAAAAGTTTTCAACACGAAAACGTTGTAAGTATTTGCAAACACTAAGCTCAGCGTAAATTAACACTTTATTTACATAGATTTGTAAGGGTCAGCATGTTAAAAATTGGCTATTACTTTACAAAAGTAGTCAGTAATTTAAATAAGGATCGCAAAAATAGCATAGGGCCTAAATCGCGTATTTATGGATAATATTTTAAAACTATTAATACCCTTTATTTTTGTGCTACCGTTTTTTGGCAGTGCTCAACAACAAGACGCTACCTTCTCCATTTCGCCAACACCATTCAATGAAAATCAGGAAATAACAATTATCGTATCGGATGTTGATGCCTCTCAATGGGGAGTGACTGATGTATATTTATGGGCATGGTATTTTGATAGTCCATCGGCTACGAATGCTATTAACTCTCCTACTAATGGAGAATGGACAAATAGCAATGAATCCCAAAAAATGATTGATAATGGCGATGGCACTTTTTCGTATTCTTTTACGCCTACGTCTTTTTATAATGCAACAGGTATTGATAGGATTGGAATGCTAGTCAAAGCAAAAGATGGTACTGGGGATAAAAAAACACAAGACAATGTTGTACAAGTTGGTAACTTTCAGGTTACTCTTACCCAACCATCTCAAGAAACTACCTTACTAAATAGTGGTGATGATCTTCTAATTCAAGCAAATTCATCTGTCAATGCTACCTTCCAACTTAAAGCAAATAACACTGTAATAAATACTACTTCGACGGCAGCAACAAATTATTCTTTTACTGCTACAGACTTAACGGTAAATACCAATTTTGAATTAATTGCCACTAGCGGATCTGAAACTAAAACACAAAACTTTAAAGCAGTTATTAAACCAACTGTTATTGAAGAAGCGTTGCCCTCAGGGTTAGTTGACGGAATTAATTTTGATGAAGCAGATGCCACTAAGGTCACGCTGGTTCTTTTCGCACCGGAGAAAGAATTTGTACATGTAATAGGAGATTTTAACAATTGGTCTGCTACTAATTCGTATTTGATGAAAAAAGACCCTGCAACGAATCGGTTTTGGATTGAACTTACAGGGCTTACACCACAGTTTGATCATTTATACCAATATTTAGTTGAATTTGACATTAACATCCCCGATCCGTATTCTACTACAATTCTTGATGGGTTTGGTAATGACGATTTCATTAGTAATACCACCTACCCTGACCTACCTAGTTATCCTGCAGGACAAACACAAGCAATTACTGTTTTGCGAACGGGAGAGCCGGAATATGTTTGGCAACATACCAATTTCACAAAGCCCAAAAAAGAAGATCTTGTTATCTATGAGTTGTTAATTAGAGATTTTGATGAACTCCACAGTTTCGATGCAGTAAGAACCCGATTAGATTATTTACAAAATCTAGGAATAAATGCTATTGAGTTAATGCCAATAAATGAGTTTGACGGCAATGAAAGCTGGGGTTACAATGTGGCATTCCACATGGCACTTGATAAATATTACGGAAATAAAAATGCTTTTAAGCAATTTATTGATGAATGCCATGCCAGAGGCATTGCTGTTATAATTGATGTGGTTTATAATCATGCCAGCGGGCAGCATCCATATTATAGAATGTGGAATACAGATGATGGCGGAACTGGTGGTCAAGCAGCTGACAATAATCCTTTTTTTAATGCTACACCAAGGCACTCATTTAACGTTTTTAATGATTTCAATCATCAAAGCTCGGCTACTCAGCTATATGTAAATCAAACTGTTAGTTATTGGATCAATGAATTCAATATCGATGGAATGCGTTGGGACCTGACTAAAGGTTTTACACAAAATTGTACAGCATCCGATCAGAATTGTACAAACAGTCTTCAGCAAGACCGTATAGATGTCTTAAAAGGATATGCAGACAATCAATGGGCTAGCGACCCTAATTTTTATGTCATTTTCGAACATTTAGGAGGACTGCCTGAAGAGGAACAATGGGCGAACTACCGCATTGATGAAGGTAAGGGTATAATGCTTTGGAACAAGCAGACTAACCCTTATAATGAGGCAACATTAGGGTATCACGAAAACGGAAAATCAAATTTTTCAGGGGTTTCCTATCAACAAAAAGGATTTGATCAACCTTCGGCCGTGAGCTATATGGAAAGCCACGATGAAGAACGTCTAATGTTTAAAAATCTTGAGTTTGGCAATGGAAATGATTCATATCAAGTAACAGAGTTAAATACGGCCTTAAGCCGAATTAAAACAGCAGGAGCATTCTTCTTTACAGTACCCGGACCTAAGATGATTTGGCAGTTCGGTGAATTAGGTTATGATGTTTCCATAGATTTTAATGGAAGGACCGGTAATAAACCAATTCGTTGGGAATATGCTAACAACCCAAATCGTAAGAATATATATAATGTATGGAGCGATTTGATAAAGCTAAAAACCGACGAAGCAATATTTGAAACCAACAATTTTGATTTAGACCTAAGTAAATCAAACGGATTAAAAACAATTCATTTAACAAATTCTGCAGCTACCGGTAATGAAATCCAATATGTTACTGTAATAGGCAACTTTGGTATTACCGCTCAAGAAATTAACCCCAACTTTCAGGAAACTGGTGTCTGGTATGAATTTTTAAAATTCAACAAAAAAACCACTATTTCAAATACACAAGCAACAATTACACTTCAACCCGGCGAATTCAGAATATACGGGGACCAACCTTCCTTACTGTTTCCGTTAGACGACGATGGCGATGGCGTACCTAATAGTGACGATGTTTGCCCAAATACAGCAGAGGGTGCTGCGGTTGACGTAAACGGTTGTGAAATTTTTTCATTACCCACCACCAACTTTACCATTAACACTTTTAGCGAAACTTGTCGATCCAGTAATGATGGAAGTATATCAATAAGGGCTAACGAGAACTATAATTACACCGTTACAATATCTGGGCCCATATCGGAAACGAAAACATTTACTGAGACAACCAGTTTTGATAACCTTGAAGCAGGCAATTATTCAATTTGTATCACGATTGACGAGCAAGATGATTATCAACAATGTTTCAATAGCACAATTACAGAGCCCAGTGAGCTAACAGTGAGCGCTAAGATTGATTTTAAATCATCTGCAGTGACACTTTCTTTAAAAGGAGGTGAAAACTATATTATTACTTTAAATGATAAGGTGATAACAACATCAAACAACGAGATAACATTAGACCTTATTAAACGTACTAACCTGTTACACGTTAAAACTGATAAGGATTGTCAAGGTTCATATGCAGAGACCATTATCCTTAACAAGACCATTTTAATCTACCCAAACCCCGTTAGTGACGGAAGACTATTTATTGATTTGGGACTGGATAATAATATTGAATCCAACGTTCGAATTAATAATGCTAGTGGTAAAGAAATAATAAACCAACTATATCAACCGGTTAATAATCAACTATTAATTGACCTAAGTAATGTTGCTAACGGACTTTATTTTGTTTCTATCTCAAATGATAAAACTACGGTCCATTACAAAATCTTAAAGCAATGAAAGGATTAAGAAGTAACATATCAATATCTATTTATTCCAATAATAGTACTCCGGGTGGTATGACCATAATTAATTATTTAAAACTTTCTAACCTGATCAGTCTACTGTTTGGCAAAGACCATAGATTCAATGAAATAAACTTCTCATTGGAGGCTAATTCAGTTCGGAATTTTCTGATTAATCAAAATGGTTTTTTAACATTTGAAAAAAAATATTATTCACGACCTCTTTGAGAATGTCGTAATTATTACCAACAAAAAAAGAATATTATGAAGATAAAAGAAGCAAAAATTAACAAGTTAGCAGTAAAATAAGGTAGTTCTGGCGAAAACGTTTTCGGTATTTTTTTATACTTTTATGCGATTATCCCTTTTATCTTAACTTTAATTTTACATATTTTTAACGATACTAAAATTGATTTTAAACTATTAATTCAAACCTTAAAACTCTATAATTTATGAAGAATAGTCTATTTAAAGGCTTATTACTTTGTGTAGCATTGCTTGGTTTTAGCTTTGCGCAAGCACAAACGGTATCCGGTAAGGTCTCGGATGCGACCGGCCCATTGCCTGGGGCGAGTGTAGTTGTTAAGGGAACCACAAATGGTACCCAAACCGATTTTGACGGTAATTACACATTAAATAATGTTGCCTCTGACGCTACATTAGTATTTAGTTATGTTGGTTTCGCAACACAGGAAATTGCGGTAAACGGACAAACTACTATTGATGTTGTACTGTTAGAAGATGCTCAAGCATTAGATGAAGTTGTGATCGTTGGATACGGATCAACAGTTAAAAAAGAAATCACTACCGCGGTTACAAGTGTTAGCGAAGAAGAATTTAACAAAGGGGTTATTAGTGATCCAACACAGTTATTACAAGGTAAAGTTGCCGGACTTAGTATTTATAACAAGGGGGGCAATCCAAACTCTACCGGGACAATTCGATTGAGAGGTATTTCTACTATTGGTGGAAACACACAGCCATTAGTTGTAATTGATGGTGTGCTTGGTCAATCATTAAGTAATGTGGATCCAAGTGATATTGAAAACATCACAGTTTTAAAAGATGGTTCTGCAGCTGCGATTTACGGTACACGAGGATCGAGTGGTGTAATTTTAGTAACCACTAAGTCTGGTAAGAAAGGACAGCCTTTCTCAGTTTCTTATAACGGACAGTACTCAGCATCTGTTATTGCCAATCAAATTGAAACTATGGGCAGACAAGAATTTCTTGCTGTTGGTGGAAGTGACCTAGGTAGTGATACTGATTGGAGAGATGAAGTTACTCAAACTGCTATTTCTTCAGTGCATAATATCGCTGCTGTTGGAGGAACCGACGATGCAAGTTATAGAGTCTCAATGAATTTTAGAGATGAAGAGGGTATTTTGATAAATTCAGGTTTTGAGCAATTTAATGCTAGAACCAAACTATCTGGAAAATTACTTAATGACAAACTGAGAATTGATTTCAATGCGGCATTAACGCAGAGAGATAGTGAATTTGGGTTCAATGAAGCGCTACGTTATGCAGTTTTATACAACCCGACAGCACCTATATTTGGTGACGATGCTCCTTTCGCATTTAACTCTGATCAATTTGGCGGTTACTTTGAAACTCTAGGTTTATTCGACAGTTTCAACCCGGTATCAATTGCTGAACAAAATCAAAACTATGGAACACAAAGTACTGTCAACTATAGTATTGATTTCAATTACACATTTACCGATTATTTATCGGCACAGCTAAGTATTGGAGAACAAAATGTTAAAAACCAAAATAGACAGTATTACCCAACAACAGATTTCTTTAGAGGTAATGCATTAAGTCCATTTAGAAAAGGTAGAGCTGACTTCTTCACTAATGAAATAAGTAACAGAACACTTGAACTTTTTGGTACGTTTAACAAGCAGTTAAGTGACCTTGTAACACTTAAGTTCGTTGGTGGTTACTCTTGGCAAGAAACTGATTACAACGAGTACTTCTTGCAATTAGGTGATTTCCCTCCTGGTGTTGATTTTGATTTTAGCAATGCTATTGAAGTTTCTCAAGATCTTTTAGAAGCCGGTCGAATAGTAGCTAATAGTGGAAGAAATGATGATGATAGAATTATCGCATTCTTCGGAAGAATGAACCTTACTATTGACGATGCGATTTACGTTAATGCCTCTATAAGAAGAGAAGGATCAAGTAGATTTGGTTCTGATGAGCAGTGGGGTCTTTTCCCATCTGCTGCAATCGGTGCTGATCTTAATAAGTACCTAGAATTAGATAACGTAAATCTTTTAAAGGCCAGACTTGGTTATGGTGTTACTGGTGCAATTCCTCCAGGTGTAGGTTTATCACAGACTACTTTTGGAGTTAATAATGGCGCAAATGGTTTTGGTTCAGCTGCTACAGGTTTAGGAAATCGTGCTCCAAACCCAGGACTTAAGTGGGAAGAAAAAAGAGAGCTTAATCTAGGTTTTGAATTTGCCAACGACCGCCTATCAGCCACTTTAGATTTATACAACAGAGACATTGTTGACTTTATCACATCTGTTAATATTGATGCTGCTGCAAATGACGGGTTCTCATCACAATTCCAAAATGGTGGAGAACTTAACACGAAAGGATTAGAATTAAGTGTTAATTATGACGCTGTTAAAAATGAAACAATAAGCTACAACACCGGTATCATTTTCTCTACATATAAAACAGAACTTGTTGAAAACACTGGTGGTGATAGAGTTATTGGAAATCTTGGGTCTCCAGGACAGAACAACACTTTTTTAATTCGAGTAACAGAAGGTGAAGAAGTTGGTCAAATTTGGGGTCCTGTATTTTCTGGTGATGTAGACGCAAATGGATCTCCTATTCTTGTTGACGTAAATGGCGATGGCAATTTAGTTACTGATCAGGGTAGTGCACTTGCTGATGATGTTGACTTTGCTGTTCTTGGTAAAGGTTTACCAGATTTTGAAATAGGTTGGACAAACCAGGTAACTTTTGGAAACTGGGATCTTAATGCATTCTTTAGAGGTGCTTTCGGACACAGTTTAGTAAATAACTTTAGAGCATTTTACGAGCCAAGAATTGGATCGCAGTCCTCTTATAACTTTGTAAATACGGAGTTAGCTAGAGATGATATTAGAACCGCGCAATTTAGTTCTTATTACGTAGAGAAAGCTGATTTCTTTAAACTTGACAACTTATCTATTGGATATAATTTCAAGTTAGATAACAGTTACATCAAAAACATCAGAGTTTCTCTTGCTGGACAGAACCTATTTGTGATTACGAACTATACGGGATCAGATCCAGAGCCATCTTTGCAAGATTTCGGTGGCGGTGGAGTGTTAGCTCCAGGTATCGACAGACGTAACAACTACTTTGCTTCGACTAGATTTACACTAGGATTAAACGTAAACTTTTAAAAAAAAAACTATGAATCGATTTATTAAATTAACACTTCTCTCGGGTATTATGTCCTTGACATATTCTTGCACCGACCTTGATGAAGTTTTAGAAGATGAGTTAACAGACGAGTTTTCTAGTGACGGTGTTGCTGTTATAGATGGCGCTACAGACGGTGGTGTACAACCATCTGGTAGCTTGGTAGCCTCTTACAACCGACTTAGAAATGGGTCGGCTGGACACAACGGCTATTACTCTGTTCAATCGGTTTCCTCTGATGAAATGGCTATCGGCCAAAAAGGTGGTGACTGGTTCGATGGTGGTATATGGCTACGTATGCATAGACATACTTTCGAATCTGCAAGTGAACCGTTAAACAATGCTTGGAATGACGCCTATGGTGGAATCGGGGAAACGAATTTAGCCCTAGATGGCTCACTGTCTCCTGATGAAGAAGCACAGGCGAAAACTATAAGAGCGTTCTTTTACTACAGATTATTAGATTTATTCGGAAGAGTAAAAATTATCACTTCTCCAGGTGGTGATGCTCCTCAATCTACAAGAGCTGAAGTGTTCGATTTTGTAGAGGCTGAATTGCTAGATGCCTTAGGTATTACTGCTGTTACAGCAAGTATGGATCTATCTGGAAGTGCGCTTGGAGTAGGTTCAGAACCTTATATTGTTAATAGATTTGCGGCTTTAGGACTACTTTCTAAATTATACCTCAACGCCGAAGTATACACTGGTACAGCACGCTACGAAGAGGCTGACTGGGCTGCTACCTATATCATAGACAATGGTCCTTACCAACTTTGTGGAGACGGTTGTACTGTTCCGAACTTAGCAAAAAGACCAGAGGTAGCTTCTGATCCAGATGATCTAGAAGGCTATGCTGCTGTATTTGCACCTAATAATCAGTTCAATCCAGAAATGATTTGGTCTATCTATTATGATGAGGCTGCTGCTGGTGGTATGAATTTCTCTCAAATGAATTTGCACTATAGTTCACAGCTTACATTTGCTTTAGATCAACAACCTTGGAATGGTTATCAGGTGTTAGAAGAATTCTATAATAGCTATGAAGATGGCGATGCAAGGAAAACAGCAAACTTCTTAGCCGGACCACAAACAGACTTTGGTGGTAATGCACTTTTAGATTTTGCTTCTGACGACCCTGATTTAGTTGTAGACTATAGCCCTGCAATTAATGAATTAGAACCAAATTCAATTAGACAGAGTGGCGTTCGTGCAAAGAAATTTAGCTTCCAGCTTTTTGGAAGACAAGACATGAACAATGACTATCCTATTTTACGTTTAGGGGATATTCACTTAATCAGAGCTGAGGCTAGATCTAGAGCTGCTGGTGATTGGAGTCTTGCGCTTCCTGATGTAAATGCACTACGCGATCGTGCTGATGTTGCTGCATTAGGTTCATTGGATGCTGACAGCTTCCTTGCAGAAAGAGGTAAAGAAGTTTTCCAAGAGTCTAGCAGAAGAACCGATCTTATTCGATTCGGCAGATGGGGAGACACATGGTGGGAAAAAACTAACAGTGATGCTTTCAGAACTGTTTTCCCAATCCCTCAACCACAAATAGATGCTTCTTCTGGTTCTTTAACACAGAACACCGGATACTAAAAAAGAATCATTTTTATATTAAAAAGGGTTGGTCGAAAGAACAACCCTTTTTATTTTGCACTCATAGTAATATGAAGCGATATATTTTAATAGCATTGGTTATTATTTCTTCCTGCACTGAGAATAAAATGCAAGAAGAAAAATTATTTGTTCTGAAGCAGCATACAGGCATTAATTTTAATAATCAACTTTCTTATGACGAAACCTTTAATCCTTATCTATATAGAAACTTCTACAACGGTGGAGGCGTTGCAATAGCTGACATTAATAACGATGGCTTAGATGACATCTACCTAACCGGAAATATGGTTGATAATAAGCTGTATTTAAATAAAGGAGACTGGCAGTTTGAGGATATTACCGAATCAGCAGGGGTCGATTGTCCAAATGTGTGGTCCAGTGGAGCAACTTTCGTCGATATTAACAACGATGGATTTCTTGATTTATATGTATGTAAAGCCGGAAAGCCAGAAGGTCAAAATAGAAATAATCAATTATTCATAAACAACGGAGACCTAACATTTGCTGACGCATCGAAAGAATACGGTTTAGACATTACAGGGCTATCCGTACAGTCAGCTTTTTTTGATTATGACAAAGATGGTGATCTAGATTGTTACTTGTTAAACAATTCTATTAAAGCGATCGGTGCCTTTGACCTTATTAAAGATCAGCGCAAGATTTATGATCCTGAAAATAATGGCAACAAATTACTCCGTAATGACAATGGCTATTTTGTAGATGTCACCAAGGAATCTGGAATTTACGGCAGCAAAATTGGATTTGGTTTAGGGGTTACACTTGGTGACTTCAACAACGATAACTGGCCTGACCTCTATATTGCAAATGATTTTTTTGAAAAAGACTACCTATATATAAACAATAAAAAAGGTGGGTTCACCGAAGAGTTAGAAAATTACTTCCAATCCATATCTATGGGAGCAATGGGGGCGGATTATGCTGATCTTAACAACGATCTTCAGTCAGATATTGTTGTTACCGAAATGCTTCCAAAAACAGAAGAAAGAAAAAAAACCAAAACTGTTTTTGAATCCTGGGACAAGCAACAACTAGCCAAAAAACAAGGCTATTACAATCAATTTTCAAGAAATACCCTTCAACGAAATATCGGAAATGGTAAATTCCTTGAAATAGGCAGGCAGTCAAATATCTCCCAAACAGAATGGAGCTGGGGATCATTAATATTGGATATGGATAATGACGGTTTAAAGGACATTTTCATTACTAATGGTATTTATAAAGATCTGTTAGATAGAGATTATATAGCGTATGAAGCAAACGATGAACAGATTAGACAAAAAATAAAAAAAGGTGGAAAAAGTATTATTACCGATCTGATTGATGCCATGCCCTCAAAGGCAATTAGCAATGTCGCCTTTAAAAACAATGGTAATTTTGATTTTGCAGATAGCAGTAAAGAATGGGGGCTAGATTTACCAAGTTTTAGTAATGGCAGCGCATATTCAGATTTAGACAATGATGGAGATCTCGATCTTGTAGTGAATAACGTAAACATGCCATCATTTATTTATGAAAATACTACAGACTCACTAAAAAACAGAAGCGTAAGTATTCAACTAATAAAAGATCAATCTTTTGCGGTAGGTGCAAAAGTATATATAAAGACCAGTGACGGAACAGTACGCTTTGCCGAAAATTACACCACAAGAGGATTTCAAAGCAATGTATCTCCCACTATTCATTTAGGAGTAGGCGATGCAAAAGTAATTGACTCTTTATGGGTTAAATGGCAAGATGGATCAATCACAGTAAAGACAGATTTACAAACCAATAAGAAGTATAAAGTAAATAAAGAAGACGCTACTTCATTTAACGCTTCTTCACCTCCAACTATTTTAAGTTCATCATTATTAAATAAACATGATCCTTTATTTCAATTTACGCATGTTGAAAATAAGAATGTTGACTTCAACAAAGAACGTCTAATCCCTCAAATGCATAGTAATGAAGGACCGGCACTTGCTGTAGCCGATTTAAATCATGACGGTATTGATGATTTCTTTATAGGAGGAGCTAAAAATCAATCAGGACGATTATTCATTTCATCACCAACTGGCTTTGATGAAATTACATCACCATTTATAGAAGAGATTAATTCTGAAGATACCGATGCCATTTTTTTTGATGGAGATGGTGATAATGACTTAGACTTATATATTGCTCATGGAGGAAGAGCTTATTCGCAATATTCTACCTCATTAAATGATACGTATTACACAAATATCAATAACACCTTTGTAAAATCTAAGAAAGCGTTATCATTTACAAAAACCATTGCTTCCTCAGTAGTAACAGCTAGTGACTATGATAAAGATGGTGATATCGACCTTTTCGTAGGCGAACGATATAAAACCAACTTATATGGACAGCCATGTTCAGGTCTCATTTTAAAGAATGACGGCAAAGGTAATTTCACAGAACTTAGACCTGAACAATTTAATGATATTGGCATGATAACAGATGCTGCATGGGTTGATATCAACAACGATGGTTGGAACGATCTTGTAGTATCAGGAGAGTGGATGCCCTTAAAAGTATTTATTAATGACAAATCCAAGCTGGTAGACAGTAATAAAGAATACAATTTAGATGCTACTAAAGGAATTTGGTCATCTATAGCAATAGTTGATATTGATAAAGATGGTGATAGTGATATTATTGCAGGAAATTTAGGCAGGAACAACTTTTTCTCTTCGGAAATGAAAATGTACATTGCCGACTTTGATAAAAACGGCTTCAAAGAGCAAATAATATGTAAAAAAGAGAACGGTAAATACTACCCTATTGTCGAAAAAGATGAACTTGTAACGCAACTTCCATACTTAAAAAAAAGGTTTCTTTATTATAAAGATTATGGCAAGGCAGATATTGAAAGTATTTTTACAACAGAAGCACTAAAACAAGCCCAACAATATACTATTCAAACACTCTCAAGTACTATTTTTTTCAATCACGACGGGAAGTTCATTGCTAAAAAACTTCCCAATGAGGTACAATATTCTCCAGTTTACAGCATAACCTATGGTGATATAAACGATGATGGTCATTTAGATTTGTTTTTAGGGGGAAATCAATATTTAGTTAAACCTCAGTTTGGAAGCTATGATGCATCAAAAGGATGGGCTATATTTGGACCCTTTAATAAAGACACCCCAATAGATAAGCCTAAAAACTTAGGTATAGAAGGGCAAATTCGAAACCTAAAATGGGTTACAACAAAAAACAAAAAAATACTAGTTGCAGCTATTAATAATAATCAAACAAACTTTTACACTATTAATGAAAAGTAAATATCCCCTATGTATTATGCTACTTATACTTTTGATAAGTAGTTGCAAACAAAGTGAATATTCAAAACTTGTTAAAAGGGAAATTGCCACTGAAAGAGTGAATGATTCACTGTTTTTCGGACTCAAAATTGGAGATAGCAAGCAAGAGTTTTTCGACAAATGTTGGAAACTTAATAGCCAAAAACTAGTAAAGCACGGTCCTTCCAACAATTTCGTTCAATATAATCTTCCTTCCAGAAAGAAGGATAGTGCGAATAAAAAACTTACCATGCTTTTCTATGGTATTTTTAATGAAGAAAAGACAATGACAGGATTAGATCTAAAATTTTATTATGATTCTTGGGCTTTATGGAATGAGTCTGCACATTCAGACAAACTACTTCCTGTAGTCAAAGACAGCTTATTAAAATGGTTTCCGGGAAATAACTTTATCAAAATACCCTTGAAAAAAGGTCAAGAAGAAGTATTCGTTAAAGTTGACGGCTATAGAAGAATTTTAATAGAATCTCCTGTTAATAACAGAGAAGTTGATGCTAGAATTGATGATTTACGATTTATCTTAAAAGACTAAAAATTGAAAGACTTACATATCAAACTTTTAAAAACACTGTTTTTATCTTTCCTTATTGGTTTAACGTCATGCGAATCGAAAAAAACAGCGGAAGAGCAAACGCTGTTTTCCCTACTAGATTCAACGCAAACGGGTATTAGCTTTGCTAATAACCTAAGTTATGATAATGATTTCAACGTTTATAAATATCGTAACTTCTACAATGGTGGGGGTGTTGCGCTGGGGGATATTAATAATGATGGGCTAATCGATATTTATTTTACCGCCAATCAATTATCAAATAAGTTATATCTAAACAAAGGTAACTTCCAATTTGAAGATATATCTGACAAATCAGGAACTATTGGATCAAAAGCCTGGTCTACCGGTGTTTCAATGGTCGATATTAATGCTGATGGTCTCCTTGATATATATGTTTGTAATTCAGGAGATGTGAAAGGAGATAATAAACAGAACGAATTGTTTATAAACAATGGAGATTTGACCTTTACCGAAATGGCATCAAAATATGGTTTAGACGATAAGGGATTTTCAACACATGCATCTTTTTTTGATTTTGATAAAGATGGTGATCTAGATGTATACCTATTAAATAACTCATATCAGGCTATCGGTAGTTTTAATTTACAGCGAAATGAACGGCCCAAGCGAGATCTTTTAGGTGGTGATAAACTAATGGAAAACGTTAACGGATCGTTTATAGACATAAGCGAAAAAGCTGGGATTTATGGCAGTGTTATTGGTTTTGGACTAGGTGTTACGGTAGCGGATGTAAATAATGACAATTGGGAAGATATTTATGTCTCTAATGATTTTTTTGAAAGAGATTATTTATACATAAATAATCAGAATGGAACATTCACCGAGTCTCTTACAAATCAAATGAAATCAACAAGCGGGGCTTCAATGGGAGCTGACGCAGCAGATGTTAATAACGATGGATACAACGATATTTTCATTACAGAAATGCTACCATCAGAATATGAGCGACTTAAAAGCGTCACCACTTTTGAGGATTGGAATAAGTATCAATACAACGTTAAAAATGGTTACTATCATCAATTTACTAGAAATACCCTCCAATTAAATAACACTAACAACACATTTAGTGAAATAAGCCGACTGAGTGGTGTACATGCTTCTGATTGGAGCTGGGGTGCGCTTTTTTTTGATATGAATAATAATGGAAATAAAGATCTTTTTATTGCAAATGGAATATATCGAGATCTGACGGACCAAGATTATTTGCAATACATATCCAATGAGGAAGTCATTAAATCTATTGTTACCAATAATGAGGTAGATTATGCAAGATTAATTGAAATCATTCCATCTAATCCGGTATCAAATCACTCTTATATTAACAAAGGAGGTTTAAAATTTGAAAGAGATTTTAAAACCGGTATCAATACTAAGGGTTTTTCAAATGGCTCAGCTTATGGAGACTTGGATAATGATGGAGATCTTGATCTTGTCGTGAACAATGTTAATATGTCTTGTTTTGTTTATAGAAATAATACAAGAGATAAGGATTCTACCAACTACCTAAAACTGGTATTAAAAGGAGAAAATAAGAATACCTATGGTGTTGGCTCTAAAATTAAACTAATCACCAAAAATGAAAAACTATTATTAGAGCAACAGCCTATTCGTGGTTTTCAATCGAGCATGGATCCTAGGCCCAACTTCGGCCTCAATAACGCCAACAACATTTCATTGGTTGTTGATTGGCCCTCTGGTAAACAAACCTTACTAGAAAACGTAACTCCAAACCAAACACTCATAGTTGAAGAAAAAGATGCTCTTGTAAGAGATAACGCTTCTAAAGCGGATAAATCTACTGTTCTTTTTAATAAAGAGAAAACGCTTCCATTCAAACACGAAGAAAATAAGTTTATCGATTTTCACCGTGATCGTTTACTCTATCATATGTGTAGTACTGAAGGACCTAAGATGGCCAGTGCCGATATCAATGGCGATGGCACCAAGGATCTTTACATAGGCGGCTCTAAAAACAATACCCCTACCATAATGATCTCTAAAAATGGTACCTACGAAACTTTAAATACTTCCGATTTTGATTCATCTAGGTCTTCCGAAGATGCTGCCAGCATTTTCTTTGATGCTGATAATGATGGAGATCAAGATTTATATGTGTGTAGTGGTGGTGTGGAATTTTCGCAATATTCAACCGCTTTCCTAGATCGATTGTACTTCAATGATGGAAAAGGAAACTTTACACTGTCAAAGCAAAAATTACCTTCAAAAACAAATTTTGTTAGCAGTAGCACAGTCATCAATGCAGACATTGATAATGATGGAGACCAAGATATTTTTGTTGGTCAACGTACCATTCCACTTAAATTCGGTTTACCAGGATCTGGCTTTATACTTAAAAATGATGGTAATGGAAATTTTACAGATGTAACAAATTCCGCAGCACCGGATCTTCAAGATATTGGTATGATTACGGATGCTTTATTTGAAGACATCAATGGCGACAACCTCAAAGACCTCATTATCGTAGGAGAATTTATGGGAGTTGAACTATTTATTAACAATAATGGTCAATTCAATAGAATGAAAGATAATTATACCTCAACCCTAAAGGGTTGGTGGAATACAATTCATGCAACCGATATTGATAATGATGGCGATCAGGATTTTATTTTAGGTAATCACGGGCAGAACAGTCAGTTTAGAGCAAGTACGAAAAAACCTTTAAAATTATACATCGGTGATTTCGATAAAAATGGGTTTTCTGATCCTATTCTCACCTTTACCGCTGATGATGATAAAGATTATCCTTTTGCCCTACGTCATAATTTAATTGATCAACTCAAACCACTGAAAAAGAAATTTCCCGATTACAAATCGTTTAAAAACGCCTCAATCACCGATATTTTTTCTCAAGAACAACTCCAAGCTACTAAAGTAATTGAGGCAAACATTCTTGAAAGTATTGTTTTGGTGAATAAGGGTAATTTAGAGTTTGAGGCAATAAAACTGCCTATAAGTGCCCAGTTATCACCCATATATGCAATAAATAGTGGAGATTTTGATAAGGACGGTGATAATGACATACTTTTAGGAGGTAATCTTTATAATGTTAAACCAGAAGTCGGACGATATGATGCTACTTTTGGTATTTTCTTAGAAAATAAAGGAAATCTGACATTTCAATACCATCAATCGGGTAAAGGCTTCTTTGTTGATGGAGAGATTAGAGACATTATTGTAAAAGATAATGAAGTAATTGTATCAAGAAATAGTGATTCCCTTAGCACATTTAAATATTAAAAGATCAATGAATCATTTCAATTTCAAATTGATCGTATCTTTTTTTACAACTTTATTAGTATTAGGTTGTTCTAAAGAACAGGTGAAAGAAAACGAGACTAGTTCAAAGTCTCCTATTTATTTTAATGAAGTAAATCCAGATTCCAGTGGAGTCTTGTTTTCAAATGATCTTTATCATAAAAGCGACCTAAACATTATTGAATACCTGTACTACTATAACGGAGGTGGTGTTGCCATTGGGGATATCAACAACGATGGGCTTGAGGACATTTACTTTACTGCAAATCAAAAGCCTGATAAACTGTACTTAAACAAAGGCAATTTAACATTTGAAGATATTACTGAAAATGCAGGGATCAAAATAGATTCGACATGGTCAAGTGGAGTAACCATGGCCGATGTTAACAATGATGGATATTTAGATATCTATGTTAGCAAAGTGGGAAATTATAAAAGTTTGAAAAGTGTAAACCAATTGTATTTAAACAACGGAGATACCACATTTACAGAAAGTGCAAAAGAGTATGGGCTTGACTTTTCTGGATTTTCGACACAAGCTTCGTTTTTTGATTATGATCAAGATGGGGATCTAGATATGTATTTAATGAATCACTCTATTCACACTCCCAGAAGCTATGGCAATATTAAAAAGCGGAAACAGAAAGATAGTCTCTCTGGAGATATTCTTTATGAAAACCAACTGGAAAAGAAAATCAAAGGTTTTGTGGATGTTACTGACAGTGCCGGAATATATAGCAGTGCATTAGGGTATGGATTGGCACTAATAACATCCGATATTGATAACGATGGTCTTGTGGATATATATGTAGGCAATGATTTTCACGAAAATGACTACTTATATATCAACCAAGGGGATAAAACTTTTAAAGAAGAAAGTGAGAAATTATTAAACAGCACATCCCGATTCACAATGGGTGTCGATACGGGTGACCTCAATGAAGATCTTAAGACGGATATCTTCACCTTGGACATGATGCCTGATGATGCTGAAATATTCTTAAAGTCAGGTGGAGAAGATACCGACAAAGTCAGTCAAATAAAAGAAAATTTTGGATTTCAAACCCAATATGCTCGCAATCATATGCAACTTGGGGGTGATTCCAATTTCTCTGATGTAGCGTTGCTTACCAACACGCATGCTTCAGACTGGAGTTGGTCTGCCCTAATAGAAGATTATGACAATGATGGTATCAACGATATTTTTGTGACAACAGGCATTTATAAACGCCCAAATGATCTTGATTACATCAATTATTTGAGTAGTGTAAACTTTGCATCGTATGATCAGACAAAACTCGATGAAATTGAAAAAGAGCTCATTGACCAAATGCCAACCTTAAGCATTGCAAACGCGATTTTTAAAAATAATGGCAGATTACAATTTACCAAACTTTCAGAAAACGCAGGTTTAAAACCATCATACTCGAACGGTGCCGCCATTGCTGATTTGGATAATGATGGTGATATTGACATCGCAGTGAACAATATAAATCAAACTGCTAGTATACTTGAAAATCGTTCGCACTCTAGTAAACGTAATTTCGTTTCTTTTTCTTTAAAAGGTAACGAGGAATACTTTAATGTTTTGGGTACCAAAATCAAAGTGTACACCGGTGGAGGTAAATTTGTCAAGGAATTAACCGGATCCAGAGGGTTTCAGTCATCTTCAACGCATAAAATACATTTCGGACTTGGCTCATACACTAAGATTGATTCCATAAAAATTTTCTGGCCTGATGGAAAATTACAAACTGAAAAAAATGTACCCGTAAATCAGGAAAATCTCATTACTCGTACTACCAATTTAAAATCCAGTGACCAAAAATCTAATAAGGATTTAAGTTATGAGATTTTTCCTTTTACCCATCTCGAGAATAACTATCTAGACTATGAACAGGAAGCGCTAATTCCTGAAAAATTATCAATGGAAGGACCAGCAGTTGTTCACGATGATTTTAATGGCGATGGGGTAAGCGATCTATTTATTGGCAACAGTAAAAATCAGATAGCACAATTATATATCAATGACAATGGCAACTACGTTAGGATAAATAAAAGCCAGTTTGCTATTGATCAGTTTTCAGAAGATGTGGACGCAGCTTCATTTGATTTTGATAATGATGGCGACTTAGATATTTATGTAATAAGTGGAGGGAACGATAAAGTTGAGGGAGATTTTAGCCTTCAGGATAAGGTATACATTAATGACGGTACTGGGAATTTTAAAAAACTGAAATCTATCCTACCAGCCACAAATGGCGGGAGCATTTCGGTAGGTGACTTTAATAATGATGGTTTTGATGACCTTTTTATAGGCAGTAGGTCTATGCCCGGAGGGTATGGCTTATCACCATACAGTTTTATTTTAAAGAATACGGGTAAAAACAGCTTTGAGATTCTGAAAAAAGAGCGTTTCGGCATGATCACAGATAGTGAATGGGCAGATGTTAATGGAGATTCTCTAATAGACTTAATTCTCGTTGGAGATTGGATGCCCGTAACGATTTTAATAAACAATGGAGATGATACATTTATCAATAAAACCGCCGAACTAGGTTTGGGAGATACCAATGGAATGTGGAATACTATTGAAATAGCTGATATCGATTCCGACGGAAAAGTTGATATTATTGCCGGCAATGCAGGTTTAAATATGAAGTGGAAAGCATCAAAAGAAAAACCTGTAAAACTATATATCGATGACTTCGATAATAATGAACAACCAGACCCTATCATATTCTATGATCTTAACGGCACTTATGTGCCCTTCGCTTCAAAAGATAAATTGGCAAGTCAAATGCCTTTTATTAAGAAGAAATTTACAAGTTATTCGGATTTTTCAAAAGTGAACACTATTGAGGATCTGACAGGAAAAAAAGAAAATGAAATTCTAGAAACTAGATATATAAAAGAATTGCGTTCGATGGTTTTCTATAATAAAAGCACAAAATTTGACGCGATGCCATTGCCTGTTGAAGCACAAATGAGTAGCATTGAAGATATCATTGTAGTGCCTGAAGAAAAAGGTACCTTAAAACTTATTTATGTTGGTAATAATAATAGATATGTAACAGAACTGGGCAATAATAATTCTAACGCTGGTGGCGTCTTTTATAACTATAATAACTCAAATTCTTTCAGTGCTCATCATAAACTACCAATACCAGCAAATATCAACTCCAGAAAAATTGTTAAAATAGGTAATCAAAGATATTTGGTAATTGTAAATAATGACAAATCCTATACCTTTGAATTACCTTAAAGTAACTTACTAAGTTCTTGATCATAAAATGAACAGGGTTCTCCTAAATGTGTTAAAATGAAGATTATTAAGATTTATAAAAAATGGATCGTACCATCTTTACTACTTGTTTTTATAAACACAGGTTGTAAAGAAAATACTGCATATAAAGAAATACTAAACAACCCGCAACTTTTTCATAATTCTATGAAGAAGCTAACAGACGTAATTGTTTATGACATTTTTTCCCCTCCCGTTGCTTCTAGGGTTTACATGTATCCTAGTGTAGCAGCGTATACTGTTGTTCAAAAAGGTAATACAGAATTATTTAACCCGATTGAACAGCAAATTAATGAATTGAAAGCCATTCCTGATCCAACCGACGAAAATGTAAACTTTAACCTGGCTGCACTTCATGCGTTTACTGAGGTAGGTAAAGATCTTATTTTTTCAGAAGATAAAATGACGGCCTATCAAAACAACATGTATGACAGTTTGACCAAAGCAGGACTTCCCAATAAAGTACTTGTTGCCTCAAAAGAGTATGGGGAAATTGTTAAAAATCATATTCTAGAATGGGCGGATAAGGATATGTATAAACAAACAAGAACGTATCCTAAGTATACCATATTAGAAGAAGATAAATTTTGGAAACCAACACCTCCCGATTACATGGATGGTATTGAACCGCATTGGAATGTGATGAGGACTTTAGTATTAGATTCTGCAGGACAGTTTCCACCAAAACCGCCGTTAGCATTTGACTTGACTGACGACAGTGAATTTAAAAAGCAACTTCTAGAAGTTTTTGAAAAAGGCTCAGGCCGAAATGAAGAAGAAAAGGCGATCGCTAGTTTCTGGGACTGTAATCCATATGTTTCTCATCATAGAGGTCATGCCATGTTTGCAACGAAAAAAATAACACCCGGAGGACATTGGATAGGAATTACAAAAATTGCCGCTACAAAGTCAAATAGTGATTTTGCCGAGACCGTAAATGCATATACAAATGTTTCAATTGCACTATACGATGCCTTTATTAGTTGTTGGGATGAGAAATGGAGAAGTCTTGTAGTAAGGCCGGAGACCCTGATAAATCAACATATAGATGAAGAATGGGTGCCTTTACTACAAACACCCCCATTCCCGGAATATACTAGTGGGCATTCGGTAATTTCAAGAGCTGCCGCAATCACTTTAACCGATTTATATGGTGATAATTTTGAATTTCTTGATACGACAGAATTAGAATATGGTTTGCCCGCGCGTAGTTTTAAATCATTCATTCAAGCTTCAGAAGAAGCGGCTATCTCTAGATTGTATGGAGGTATACATTATATGATGGCAATCGAAGAAGGTGTTAATCAAGGACAAAAAGTCGGAGAATTCATAGTTGATAATCTCCAAACCAAAAAAGAGGCACCAAAGGTGACGGCCATTGAATAACCCAAACAAATATGATGCATGAGATTGATTTGTTTATTATTCGTATGCTTATCTAGCTGTCAACAAGACTTCGGTCAACTGCAATATATCACCAAATTACCTGACGATCTTAAAGAAAATTCAGGTATTGCATTGCTCAACACAGATGGTTTGTATTGGTTTATTGCCGATTCTGGTAATAAAGATCATTTATACGGAATTGATGCTGACGGTAAAATTCAAAGGGACATAAATATAAAAGGCGCCAAAAATACCGATTGGGAAGATTTAACTTCAGATGAAAATGGCTCCATATATATTGGTGATTTTGGCAATAACAGTAATAAACGTAAAAAATTGTCAATTTATATTGTTCCGAATCCCGAGAACAATAAAAAAACGAACCTAGAAGCGGAAGAAATTAAATTTAGCTTTCCTGAGCAAAAGAAATTCCCACCTAAAGCAAAAGACTTTCTTTATGATGTGGAAGCATTTTTCTATTTAGATGGGCAGTTATACCTATTTACAAGAAACCGAACTTCCAAAAAACATTTTGATGGAACGTCATTGGTTTATAGGGTACCGGCTAAAGCCGGAGAGTACAAAGCAGAGCTTCTAGGTAGGATTAAAACATGTGAACAATCCAAACAGTGTCAAATCACCTCTGCGGCCATTCATACCGATACGAAAAAAGTTGTACTACTGGGGTATAACAAAATATGGGTCATCGATTCTTTTGATGAAAAAAACATCGGTTCAACCAATCTACAGACCATCTCTTTAGACCATTTTTCACAAAAAGAAGCTATTTGCTTTTTAGATGAGACTACACTTTTGATTTCTGATGAACAATATCAACTTGGAGGTCAAAACCTATATTCTTTTAAGCTAAATTAAATTTCACTTTTTTATTTAATTGATCTTCAGGCTTTTATGTTTTTTAAAAAGCTGACAATTGTCATTAAATAGAGCGTATTCGTTTACGAAATTTGAAAGGTTAATCCTTCATTATGAAAAATCGATTACCTCTTCTGTTTTTTATCCTATTTATTTCTAACCATTGTTTTTCTCAATTAAAAATTGACGCAGATATTCGACCTCGCTTTGAATATCGCCATGGTTTCGGCAATCTATTTCCAGACAATGCCGACCCTGCAGCGTTCGTAACGCAACGATCAAGACTTAATATTAATTACGCTTTAGATAACCTTTCATTAATGGTTGCCGTACAAGATGTAAGCACCTGGGGAGATACCAGACAAATACTTCCTGTTGATGGTAATGATTCATTTTCCCTATTTCAAGCTTGGGCAGAGTTACGATTAGATGCGCATTGGTCTACCAAGTTGGGGCGACAGGTTATTTCCTATGATGATGAGCGTATTTTTGGTGGTCTCGACTGGGCAATGCAGGGTAGATTTCATGATGCCACATTGGTAAAATTTGAAAAAGAGGGGTTTAAAGCTCATTTCGGATTTGCATTCAGCCAGCAAACCGCAACCCAAAATGAAGGCACTGCATTCAATATCACTGGGTTTTTCACCTACAAAGCGATGCAATACGCATATTTAAAAAAGCAATGGGAAAAATCATCGGCTAGTTTTCTGTTTTTAAATACGGGCTTTCAAAAATTCACCGGGGTTAATAATGACATTGCTGACGGCACTTTTTATAGACAAACGACCGGTGGTTTTTTTAGTTTCCCCTTAGGCTCGTTAAAAATGAATGGTTTTGCCTACTACCAATTTGGTAAAGCTACAGCGACTGCAGATTTAAGTGCCTATGACCTATCATTAGAAGCCATTTACAAACCATCAAAAACAGTGTATGGTCTAGGGTTTGAAATTTTGAGCGGTACAGATCAAGGCAGCACAGGTGATAACAATTCGTTCTTCCCTCTTTATGGAACCAACCATAAGTTTAATGGATTTATGGACTATTTCTATGTAGGAAATCACGCAAATAATGTTGGATTAAATGATATTTACGCAAAAGCAGTATTTAAAACTGGAGAGCGTTCAACATTGCTTATAAAGGGGCATTATTTTCTATCTAATGCAGAATTGGCTAATGACGCTGATAGCTATTTAGGAACTGAAATTGACATTGTTTTTACCCAAAAGGAGCTCATCAAAAATGTAGTTTTAAATCTGGGATACTCACATATGTTCGCGGGTGAAAGTATGAGCTTAATAAAGGGAGGGCGACCAAATGACAACACTAATAATTGGGCTTGGGCGCAACTACTTATTCGACCTACACTGTTTAATTCTGCAAATAATTGATAAACCAAGGATTGATTAATCGTTTATATATCGATTTTTCACTAAATTGAACAACCTAACTAACTCAAAATCAAATGACAATAAAGGATCGTTTTCTACCAAAAAAGGGATCAAATTGGCGATCCATAGCTGTATTGATGCTAGGTGCGTTTTTGGGTTTAGGTCTGTTTGTCGCTAAAGAAGCTGAGGTAGTATCATATTTATCTGACGACCCTCAAGCATGTATTAACTGCCACGTGATGACCTCAGTTTATAAAAGCTGGTCCAATAGCTCACACCATAAGGTTGCGAGTTGTAACGATTGCCATGTACCGCAAGACAATGTGGCAAAAAAATATTACTTCAAAGCTAAAGATGGATTATATCATGCTTCCGTTTTTACCGCCCGCAATGAACCACAGGTGATTCGAATAAAAGAAGATTCAGAAGCAGTAGTACAGCAAAATTGTATTCGTTGTCATGTTGGCCAGGTGACGGATAGTAAGCTAACGGCTTATTTAGACGATCATATCGAGAACCGAACAACAAGAAAATGTTGGTCATGTCATCAAAATGTACCGCATGGAGATGTTCATGGAAGCAGTTCTATAACCTATCATATAGCACCAAAACCTACTGATGAACTGGATAAAAAAACCAAAATTCCTGAATGGCTCAAAGAAGCCGTAAAGGAAAAATGAAATATATTTTTAGATTATGAAAAACTGGGTATTACTTGTAATTACTATTATTGTTGTTTTCGGTTTAGGCCTTTTAGCCTCTAGTGTTGTAAACAGAAAGTCTGAAGCACAGTTCGCTTATGCTCCTGAGCTTAATATATCAGAAAACGAGCCTAGAAATGAAGTTTGGGGTAAAAACTTCCCGAAAGAATATCAATCGTTTTTACAAACTGCAGATACATCCTTCGCCACGTACCAAGGTGGGTCAAAAATGCGTGATGTACTAGAAGAAGATCCTAGATTAGTAATGCTTTTTGCAGGTTACGGCTTTGCCAAAGATTATAACCAAGGAAGAGGACATCAATATGCAATTGAAGATTTACATAATTCATTACGAACAGGTGCTCCGACAGGACCAGATGATGGCCCAATGCCTTCAACCTGTTGGACTTGTAAAAGCCCTGATGTCCCTCGGCTAATGAATGAAAAAGGAATAGCAGAATTCTACTCTGGGAAATGGGCTTCAAAAGGAGAAGAAGTCGTTAATGCAATAGGTTGTGCCGATTGTCATAATCCGAAAGATATGGGATTACGTATTTCTAGACCAGCGCTTGTGGAGGCGTTTCAATCGATGGGAAAAGATATAGAAAAGGCAACCCATAACGAAATGCGTTCGCTTGTTTGTGCGCAGTGTCACGTAGAGTACTACTTTGATAAGAAAAAGCCAGGAGCAGAAGGCGTACCTTATCTCACGTTCCCGTGGCAAGGTGGTATGACAGTTGAAGCAATGGAAAAGTATTATGACGATCTAAATTTTAAAGATTGGACCCATGCAATTAGTAAAGCGCCAATGTTAAAGGCACAGCATCCTGGCTATGAAATTTTCATGACCGGTATTCATGCAGAACGTGGTGTATCATGTTCAGACTGTCATATGCCCTACCGCACCGAAGGAGGTATTAAGTTTACAGATCACCATGTTAAATCTCCTTTGGATAATGTTGCAAATTCATGCCAAGTATGTCACCGTGAAGAAGCTACAGAGTTGATTACAAATGTTTATGATCGTCAACAAAAAGCTGCCGAAAATAGATTAAAATTAGAAGATGCACTAGTAAGAGCACATCTTGAAGCTGGCAAAGCCTGGGAATTAGGCGCCACCGAAGAACAGATGAAAGACATTCTCCAAGACATAAGACATGCGCAATGGCGATGGGATTACGCGTCTGCGGCCCATGGTGGTTCATTCCACTCTCCTGTTGAAACGGCTAGGGTTATAGGAAGTGGCACCAATAAAGTTCAGGATGCTAGATTGAAGCTTGCCCGTTTATTGGCTTCATTAGGTTTTAATGAAGAACTCCCACTACCCGATATTGACACAAAAGAAAAAGCTCAAAAGTATATTGGTCTAGATATTGAAAAAATGGAAGCCGACAAAGAACGATTTACCAAAAATCTTGTTCCTAAGTGGTTGGAGAACGCTAAAAAACGTGAGGCCGCATATGATAGCAAAAAAGTAAGTTCTATTAATTAAAATATAGTATAGTATACTTCAACTAAAATATCCCAGGCACTAGTTGCTGCCTGGGTTTCTTATGAAAAAAATATACCATTTTCTTTTCTCCCCATCCTGGGCCGTTTTTCTACTTGTTGCATTTGCTGTGGCCATGGCAGCTGCAACGTTTATTGAAAATGACTTTGGCACTTCCACTGCTAGAGTTCTAGTGTATAATGCCTGGTGGTTTGAACTTATCATGCTATTGCTTGCTATCTGCTTCATTGGTAATATTTATAAATATAGATTATGGCGTAAAGAAAAATGGGGTATCCTTCTATTTCATCTTGCATTCATAATCATAATTATCGGAGCAGGCATAACCCGCTTTACTGCTTATGAAGGTGTGATGCGTATTCGTGAAGGTGATACTTCAAATACCATCATTTCCGATAGAAATTTTATTCAAATACATATTCACGATAAGGAACAACCAAAACAGCTTACTAAAGAGTTTTATTATTCTGCAGTAAAAGACAATTCTTTTAGTATAAAAACAAAATTCAGAGACACCCCTATAAACATCACTCATAAGCGATTTATTGCGGATGCAACACCAGAAATTGTGAATACGAACGCGGAAGGTGAAGCCATCATTCAACTTGTTATATCATCCGGTAGCGGCCGTGAAACTGTCTTCCTAAAAAAAGGAGAAGTTGAGTTTATTGGAACTCATAAACATGAATTAGCATTTGATAGTTCAAGTGAGAGTGCCATCCAAATAAGTGAAAGAGAAGGACAGCTTTTTTTGAAGACACCACATGAAATAAGTTATTTTAGGATGGCTGAACAGATTGGTGGTACTGTTTTAAAAGATAGTATGCAACCGCTACTACTGCGAACATTATATCGTTCAGGTGACTTTTCATTTGTCCCCATGTCGTATCATCAAAATGCAACTATAGATTTTGTTAGCAATGCAGAAAAACCAAAGGATAATAACGAGTTAAAGGAAGATGCAATTGTCTTATCCGTTTCTATTGATAACACACAAAAAGATGTTAACCTTTTTTACAGAGAAGGTCATTTACCAATTTGGCAAGATGTTGAAATAAATGGTGTTTCCATGTCATTAGCATACGGCGCTATACCCATTAATGTCCCTTTCGGAATTAAATTACGTGATTTTCAACTAGAGCGCTATCCTGGTTCAACCAGTCCTTCCTCCTACGCCAGTGAGGTAAGTGTTGTTGAAAATGGAAAGGAAGCGCCTTACAGAATATTTATGAATAACGTGCTAGACCATGGCGGTTATCGTTTTTTTCAAGCCAGTTATGATACTGATGAAAGAGGAACCGTTTTATCGGTTAACCATGATCAATGGGGTACTTATGTTAGCTATCTAGGCTATTTTTTAATGGGATTAGGTATGTTTTGGACGCTTTTTGGAAAGGGTTCTCGTTTTGTAGAAATAAACAAAAAACTGAAAAAGCTTAAGCAAAAATCGTCTATTGCTGTCTTTGCTCTTTTGCTGTTAAATGCTAGTACTTTAATAGCCAATGATAGCGATTCACTAGCTTTTAAGATAAAAGAACGTATTAAACTGCAAGAAATAGAAATTAACCATGCCAATTTATTCGGCAGGCTCATGGTGCAAGATCTTGATGGACGTATTAAACCTATCAATACTTTGGCTTCAGAGTTTTTACGAAAAGTTTCTAGAAAACCCTATTACAAATTTGAATTAGGAAATCAAGAAGTAAGATTCACTGCTGATCAGGCTTTTCTTGCCATGCATGCTGACCCAAAAGCTTGGCAAAGTATTCCACTTATAAAAATGGACAAGAAAAAAGGAGGTGAAATTCTAAAACCTTTGATAACAACCAATCAAGGTTTAGTATCTTTTAATGGGTTGCTGAATAATGATGGTAGTTATGTATTAGCCGATGCTGTGGAATTAGCAAATGCTAAAAAACCAGCTAACAGAAGTGAACTTGATAAAGAAATACTGAAAATTGATGAACGCTTCAATATACTTTTCAACGTTTTTTCAGGCAACTATTTAAAAATCTTTCCTAAAAAGGATGATCACAATAATTCGTGGTTTGGACCTACCCATCATTTTAATGACTTTCCGAGAGAAGATGCGCAGTTTGTACAAACCATCTTACCATCATATTACAACGATATAAAAAATAACGACTGGAATGCGGCCACTAGCAAACTTGCTTACATAAAAACATATCAAGATGTACTGGGAAAAGAAATTATCCCTAACAACAAACGTGTGGCAGCTGAATTATGGTATAACGAACTTAATCTAAATTTCTGGCTCTTTCAGGTATTTTTCACGTTGGGATTCGCTCTTTTAGCTTTGGCAATTGCAAGGATTTTTAGAAATAACAAGTTCATCAGCATACTTTGGAATACACTAGTTATCCTATCACTAATAAGTCTCATTTTGTTTACGGGAAACATCATCCTAAGATGGTATGTTGCGCAACATGCACCTTGGAGTAATGGCTACGAAATGTTAGTCTTTGTCGCTTGGGTACTAATGCTGTGTGGTATTCTTACCTACAGGAAATCTGACTTTGCTTTACCGTTGGCAACATTATTTACAGGTGCTTTGCTATTTGTAAGTTATTTGGATTGGTTAAATCCTGAGATTACGAACCTCATGCCGGTACTAAAATCATATTGGCTAAAGGTGCATGTAGCGACCATAGTAAGTAGTTATGCTCCGTTAGCTTTGTCAGCAATTCTTGGGTTGATGGCTTTGTTACTAATGATTTTTAAAACTGAGAAACATGCGAAAACTATTACGGTAAAAATTAAAGAGCTTACCTATATTAACGAAATATCAATGACCATCGGACTATTTGTTTTAGCCGTAGGAACCTTTTTAGGTGGTATATGGGCCAATGAAAGTTGGGGGCGTTATTGGGCGTGGGACCCCAAAGAAACCTGGGCTTTAATTAGTATTATTATTTATGCTGCGGTGTTACATCTTCGTTTTATTCCTGGTTTACGAAGTCGTTATACACTTAATACGGCTAGTGTTTTCGCTTTTGGTTCTATCATCATGACCAGTTTTGGGGTTAACTACTATTTATCTGGGTTACATAGCTATGCAGCTGGCGATCCATTACCAATACCAAAGTTTATTTATGTTTTGGTATTTTTGGTAATATTGGTTTCAGTGATTGCATATTTTAGAGTAAAGCAAAAATCGATATCAACTACGAAATAATCTTATCTGAAAAAGTCGAGAATACTACTAATTATTCCTCCCCCCTTTTTCATACTACTTTCTTCACGAGTTTGTAACCAAATATTACCCTTTCCTTTTATCCCGTATAAGAAACCTTCCCCACTACTTACCAATTCTTTAACCCCCCGCGTCACAGCTCTAACTTCTAAGCTTTCATCATATGCCAATAAGTAGTCTTCATCAACCCAAATCTCCTTCTCAGTATCTATAACTTTTTCAATAATTTTTCCATAACCAATAAGCACTAACTCACCCTTTCCTTTAGTTCTCATCTTAAATCCATCCCAAAAGTTTTTAAAAGCACTCTGCTTAATCATAGTTAGCTCAACTTCACCAATACGCGCGAAGTGAGCCGATGGTTCAATTATAATAGGTCTTTTATCACTTACATCGAGCTTTAGAAGTTCGCCATTCTTATCTGGTGTAAACAACAACGATGTTTTCGATTTTGCTTGATATATATTATATCTAAAACTTTTGCCTTCAAAAATTCTAAGTATCCAACTATTCAAATTTTTGACTTCGTATTTTGTACTTATGCTATAATCTCCTTGAGCAAAAATCATTGAACCCCTTTCGGTGAGAATATGTTCTCCCTGATCCAATTCAACTTGCAAATATGTATTTGGGTAAGATGATATTTCTGAACGCATAGAAAGCTATAACTATATTAAAACCCAAAACCAAAACGGAATGCGAATCGACCGCCATCATCTGACCCAAAAAATGAGACGTTCGCGGTTAACATATTTACAGCGTTGATAAAAATACCACCCCCCGCAGCAGTGTTAAACGGAGTACGAACCTCCCCAGGAATCCATACTTTTCCGTAGTCGAAGCCAGCGTATAATCCTAAGTTTAAAGGTACTAACCCTGATTTTATCTTCTTTATATTAATACGCAAATCAGTATTCTGATAAAAAGAACTCTTCCCCGTAAAGCGTTGATTTCTATATCCACGAGGTCCATCATTAGCTCCAATACTAGCGGCTTGATAAAATTCAAAATCGTCACCAAATGTTAAGTGACTTTTTATCTTGGTTGCCAATACTACCGCACCACTGGGTACCAGTTTGTGATCGAATGATAAACTAGGAATCAAATAAGCAAAAGCTCTTCTGGTATCATCGGCGTTTACCTTAAAACCACCGTGCAACTCTGCCCCCATACCCAAGGTTGGAAAAGCAATGTTATCTGCATTGTTAAAAGTATATTTTGCATCGGTACCAAAGAAGTTTTTAGAAATTTCTCCTGTGGTATTTAAAAACTGATTAATAAAACGATCCTCTGTTTGTTCTACCTCAACATTTTCATAAGAAACCCCAACCTGAAACTTAGCCCCTAATTCGCCACGCCAAACCAACGAGGGTGCAAAACGAGAGGTTGATAGTCGGACCCTATTAAAATTAAGCCCTAGCTCATCATCATTATTTTCCGTTTCATTACCAAAACCAAAAAAGTTAATCGCATAATTCGAACTTGTAAAAAGCCCTTCAATCATAAAATTCCACTTACCAAATACTTTGGCAAATTCTCCTTCGTATGCTAACGAGAAACCACTTGTGGCAAAAAAGTAATTGGCTCTTAAAGTATGTTGCTGAGTGAATGGGTTTCTGGCAAAACCGTTGTATATAAATTTATTATTAACCCCTATTTTAAATCCATCATCGGGGTTAAACCCAATTACCGGTATTAGTTGATTAATGTTATTTTTAAGTTTTTTGTAGTCATATACATTGGTTTCATAATCGTTGGTTAGATGAATGTTTGCTTTATTACCGATTATTTCGCTCTTCTTCGATATGAAATCATACACATGGGTGCGTCCATCTCCATTTAACACATAGGTGTCTTTATTTTGCCCTCCAATTAATCGAACTTTTATTTTGCTTTTCCAACCTTTAAGTACTTCAAAATGGTCATCATCATCTAAGCCATATATCCATATTTCTTTCGTATCTGCTTTTTTATAAATCCGCTCGTGAAATTTTGTTGCTTTCTTTCCTTTTTTAATTCGAAAGGCCGTCACCTTTATGTTGCCATTCTGTAGTGCTTCAATATCAAACCAATCGTCTTTGTCGGTACCTTTTACCACAGTAAAGCGATTCATATGTTTATAATATTCATCCGATATTTTTTGCAAATTGCGCAAACGACCTTTTAGCTTTAGCTTAATTTCGGTAATGGTCTGGTCTTGAACCTCCTCCGGCATTTGCCTAAATGCATCGTGAATAACCTCATCGGTCAATCCATTTTTGATTGCCTGTACCTGAGCATCCCAAACCGATTTATCAGAACTATCAATAAGTGCCATGTCGAGTGGATACGGCTCTACATTAAACCATTTGGTGCTTTTTAACTTTTCATCATACGAAGTAAGTAAACGGATAGTAGGTATGATTTTAACCCCTAAACCAAGTAAAAACCCATCAGACATTATAGAAAATGCCTGATCTCGATCTCTTGGCACAGGCCTATACACTATGTGGTTATCTTCTTTAAATTCAGCCCATCGCCATTGATCTTCATGGCGATCCCAATCGCCAATTACCATATCAAACAGTCGCGCTCTTATATATGATTCTTCATCAATCTTATATTTCTCATCTTTTCTAAGATTCTCAAACAGCTCATCGGTGCTAATTAATTCGTCACTATTTCCGAAACTTGATTTATCACCATGCCCGGAGGCTGCGCGCTCTTCAATCATGTATAATTCGTCTCCGAATTCATTGTTATACTCGTTTAATGCCGCTTGTTTGGGCACAAAGTATAAGGTAGGGTTTGTGTGAAATACTTCAACTTCATCGGCCAATTTACCGATAACAAATGGTGCATAGGGATGAGATCCCGTAAATACATCAAGCAGTAGCTTCTCGGTATAGGTGTTTTCAAACTGTCCCTGGATATACTGATCTTTAAAGGCTACCGCCTGTAAATATTGTAAGGCGCTTTTTCTTAGGGCTCGCATTACATACTCTCGACCATCCTTATCTTCTAATCGCAACGATTTAGATTGATGCCCACCGCCTTTTCTAATTGGTGTAAGTCCGCCAAACAACGTATCTAATAAAACTGTAGGTGCGTTGACCTTTGTACCATAGTACTTGCGATAACGCTCTCCCCACATGCCTTTAAAAAACCTTCCTTTAGTCACTTCCTCTTCGGTATAAATCGAAGCTGAAACGCTTGTTGGTATTTCCTCTTTAAAATCAGTATAAATTTGCGTGTTTTTCGGCTTTAAAACCTCGGTACTAAATACTTCTTTTGTATCATTTTCATCCACACCATAAAATCGGACGAATGAAGAACCATCCTTAAAAATATCAAGACGTGCAAACCCATTTTTACCATACGAGAATTGACCTCCGTCAACTGTTCTTGTTGCCGATTCCTTAGAGCCCGAACCGCTAACTATTTGAACCGTATTATCATTGACTATATATTGTAACGAATGTTCATGTCCGGATACGATAATCACTTTTTCAGATTCTTGTGCCAATGTTATAATGCGCTTTCTAAGTTCGCGATACCTTTTGTGTTGAAGATCTTGTGGTGATATACCTCCTGTTTTTCTGATTAAGTTAGCAATAGATCCTAAGATTGGTAGTGGTATGCCTTTCCCTGTAGGATAAAACTGTTGTTTTATTGAATATTGACCACCGTGAGGCCCATTTGTAAACATAGGGTGATGTGCCGCTAAAATGGTTGTCCGACCTCTGTTTTTTTTGATAAGACCTTCTAGCTCATCGAAAAACTTCGTACGTGTTTTTATCTCGCAATTATCGTTAATTGTCGGATGATTATCCCAATTAGCTAAATACCATTGAGTATCTATAGCAATCACAACAATATCATCATTTACCTTTACTTGCTTCAAAGGGCACCCATCTTCTGGAAAAAACACCTTTTTACTATTGAGCTTCTTTTCAATATACTTTTGCTGTCTACTAAGCCCATCAAGACCGTCACTATACCAATCATGATTACCGGGAATAAACATTGTTTTTCCTTTAAAATTTGCAACCGCATCTGTTTGTACGTCCAATTGATGTTCGGCAATTTTTCTATCCGGATGTGCTTTATCCGGTAATCCGTCTGGATAAATGTTGTCTCCTAAAAAAATGGCTGTACTGTTTTTAGAAGCCTGACCAAGGGCTACTTTAAAGGCAGTAATAGCTGGAGCAGTTTTATTCATTTCTGATAAACCGGCATCTCCAAGCAAGTAAAATGAGTGAGTAATCGTCTTTCCTTTAGGAAAGGATACCTTTTTCTCTTCGTCTAAATATTGAGGTTTAAAAGTGGCACAAGCACCTAGAAATAATGTGATTACAAGATAATAAAGCCCCCTTTTACCCATAAATCGATTACTGATAATTAATGTTTAAATTCGTACTAAATTAATTCTTTTGTATGGAACAGCTTCTCATAGATACTGAAAACTATGTTATTTCACTCTTGAAAGAAAAACTATCACATAAGTATATATACCATAATGTTTACCATACCATTCGAGTAGTTAAAAATATAAACACTCTTATCTCGAAAGAATCATTAACTGATGATGAGAAAACTATCTTACAAATAGCTGGTTGGTTTCATGATACAGGATTTACAAAAGCGCATGAAAATCATGAAGAAAATGGAGTGGCAATCGCCACAAAGTTTTTAGAATCTAAAAACGTAAATCAAGAAATTATCGACGGAGTGACTCGCTGTATTTTAGCTACTAAAATGAATTCAGAACCAAGTTCATTGCTAGAAAAAATTGTAAAAGATGCAGACTGTTCCCACTTTGCGGCTAAGAGTTACACGGAAACTAACGAGTTGCTTAGGGAAGAACTTGACCAGCTAGGTATTAAGTCATTTTCAGACATGGAATGGGCTAAAGAAAATGCTCGTTTTATGAGTTCGGAGCATCAATATTATACCAAGTATGCACAAGAAAAATGGCAAAAGGGAAAAGAGCGCAATCTGGCTTTACTTTATAAAAGAATTAAAAAACTAGAGCAACAAGCTGATAAAAAGAAACATAAAGAAGAAGAATTCGCTTTTAAAAAGAAAAAAGCTACGATGCCCGAGCGTGGTGTCGAAACAATGTTTCGGGTAACTTTAAGAAATCACATTACATTAAGTGATATTGCCGATACCAAAGCCAATATTTTGCTGTCAGTAAATGCTATTATTATCTCTTTAGCACTCTCTAACTTGATTCCTAAACTGGACAACCCTTCAAACCAATACCTAATTGTACCAACCGTTATTTTTATCATTTTTAGTGTAGCTTCCATGTTTTTGTCGGTATTAGCCACACGTCCAAATGTGACAAGCGGGCAGTTTTCTAAAGAAGATGTAACGAATAAAAAAGTGAACCTGCTTTTTTTCGGAAACTTTCACAAAATGAGGCTTGATGATTTTGAATGGGCCATTCAGGAGGTTTTAAAAGATAAAGATTACTTGTATTCTTCAATGACCAAAGACCTTTATTTTTTAGGAAAGGTGCTGCATAGAAAATATAAAATACTACGACTCACCTATGCTATATTTATGATAGGCATTATCGTATCGGTAATTTCTTTTGGGATTGCTTTTAAGTTTTTTAGTATGCAATAGGGGAAATAGTAATATCAACGAAACTAGGCCTCTAACTCCTTCATTAGATCGTTGTACGTATATAGCTTTTCATCCTTATCACTACTATAAAGTACATCTGCTCGAATGGCTTTTAGCCCGGTAACACCTTGTAAGTCTTCCAGCTCGACTATTTCAATTCGCTTGTCTAGATAATTTTTAGACTGAAGGAATCGTATATAATCTAGGTATTCAATCTCGTCGCTTTTTTGAGCATATACTATTGTGATCTTTCCTTTTTCAGTGATACGCTTGGTAGTACCTTTAATGATCGCTTTATCAACTCGTTTTTTAACTACTTCATAACGAGCATTATAGGTTCCATCGACGTCAAATTGCTTTTCGTCCATTCTGAAACTAATACTTAGCGGACTACTAAACACCAATATCATTGATGCTACATCTAGTTGCATCGGGAAATCAGAGCGCATATGGTAGTATTCATTTTCCATTTCGCACATGACTTGTAATTGCCACAATCGCAGATTTCTAAGATAAAGAGGGTTGAAACTATCCTCCTTAGTTATCGATTCTCCGATATACATATTATGCTCAACACCATCTGTTTTAAAGCGCTCAAAATAATGTGGATACATTTCCTGGGCACCTTTTTGTTTCTCGTCTAGTAATTCAGCCATACGCTGATTAACCATTGAAACGGTATTATCGTAATCTTTCCGATGTTTATAAACCAATCCTAAGCTATCATCTAATAACTTATAATAGTTTTCAACTTTTTCATATAAGTCAGATCTTTTCTTCTCTAAATGTTCGAATAACGGATGTACCTCGCTATGCAAGAACTCTGATATTTGTTGCTCGCTATCTACCTGAAAGAAATTTTGAATCCCGCCAAGTATTCTATCTATTTGATACGACAATTGATCGTAAATGGGCAAAGGCTCAAACTCAACTGCTGCTTCAATAACACCTTTTGCTGCATTTAACTGCTCTGTTAAGTCAAATTTTGTAGCTTGATTTCTAGCATCTGATGATCCTTTTATATCGATCTGGCCATATAAAGGATATACATTATCAAACGAAATATTACTAAACACCGGTTTTTCGCCTTTGTACTCACTCTTTATAAAGTTCTTAGCTTCTTTCTCAAAACGCCAATATACACTTGGGTGAATCGAGGTACACTCTCGTTGAATAATTGCCTCTATTTCGTTTTCTTCTTCGTTCTTTGAGCGTTGTACCGATGAAACAATAAAAGGCATAATATCCTCAAGCTTATGCGCCACAACGCTGTTTAGCATTCTTGCCTTTTTCGAAACCAACTCTATAATACCTAATAGCTCATCTTCAAAAACAATAGGAGCAAAAACTACACTTTTAATACCATTTTCATATAATGCCTTGTATGGATTTTGACCATTAGACATTTTATAATACTTATCTACATCTGAAATGGCAAAATAGGTTTTTTCAGTGATAAGTGCTCCGTACGATCCTTTACATAAAATATCGTTACAAGAAGTTTGGTCCTTGTCAAATAGCAAATAGCTCTTTATACCTTTTCCGTAAACACGTTCGAAGGTTTGTTCTTCTTTATTAAAAACAGAAAACCCTACTTGAAGGTCCGGAATATTGAAAAACGACTGAAATACCCCATGAAAGTCTGTCATGAAATTCTCACTTTGCCGTTTATCAGCCTTAATTAAAGTCGATTTAATATTGGAAATAGAAACATCAGCGGTAGCATCAAACATATTGGCTATTATGAAACCTCTCGAGTCATAACTATCTACCGGAAACTTTTCTTTCCACAATGCTATATTCTCAAAATTATCCATCAACTCATCAACATCATCTTGAGTAATGGGGAGTGCATTTTTATTAGCCGTTACTTCCATAAAATCTGCATTGTATAAAATGCGATAATATTTGGTGATTCCGTTTTGATCAGGGATTTCAAAATAAAATGGTCTTCTAAAATCAAGTTTATAACCATGGCACATTTGCAAGGCAACTACACAACCCATTATATAAAATTGGTCGTCACTCATATTGGTAATTTCCAAATCAAAATCTTTACCAGCTTCTTCTACTATTTTCTTAAATCTGCTAGAAGAATTGAAAATTGTTTTATGAAATGGTATTGTTGCAGCTTTTATCTCGTTATTAGTAAGTACAGGAGAAAATGTATCACGCAGTAATTGCGCTATTTGAGGCTTGTACAATTCTAACTTTTCGAGTTCCTCAAACCCATCTCGCAGCTCAGGGTATTCCTTTGCAATGGCAAGCATTTTTCGCGCATTTTCGGCAACAATTTCGTCATCATTGTCAATCAACTGCTCATATTGCTCTAATAATTTATTAAAGCTAATTTTTAGTCTTAATGGTGATATATAATCTTTGGTTAACTTGCTCATTTTGGTCTGTTAACTACAAAATTAAGTTAATTTAGCATGTATTAGACGTAAATATCTGTTAAACCTTACAGGGTATAATCTGCTATTAATCACTACTTTTATTGAACAAAATAGGATATAACGCTGTCTGGAATTCCAATAAATAGGCATTCTAGACTGGTTAATAATAAAACCAACCTTTTAAATTATGTCATCACAAACCCGACTGACTAGGGCCTATAAAAATGCGAAACGTATTGATTTTGATGACAGTTCTAAGATTGTTTTATTCAGTGATTGTCACAGAGGTGATAATAGCTTTGCTGATGATTTTAGCAATAATAGAAACATTTATTTTCATGCATTAAAGCAATATTATCAAGAAGACTATACTTATATAGAGCTAGGTGATGGGGATGAATTATGGGAAAATCTCACTTTTGAACAAATATTGGTAGCACATAAAAATGTATTTCAGTTGATGCAGATGTTTCATAACAAGCATCGTCTTCACCGTATTTGGGGAAACCACGATATGGTTTATCGCGATCCAGCCTATGTTAAAAAACATTTATTTGAATATTTTGATGAACGGGACGGTTGCAATGAACCGTTGTTTCCTGATATCGAATTACACGAAGCAATTGTGTTAGTCCATCGGGAAACCCAAAAGGAAATATTTTTGTCACATGGTCATCAGGCAGACTGGTGGAACTACCTTTTTTGGAGATGGAGTCGATTTTTAGTAAGAATATTATGGAAACCGCTACAAGTTGTCGGTATTGCAGATCCTACCAGCCCTGCAAAGAATTATAAGGAGCTCATGAAAATTGAGCGCAGAATCAAGAAATGGATCGCAGCTAACAATAACATCATGACTATTGTTGGGCATACTCATAGACCTCGGTTTGCTCATCCTGAAGATAAATTCCCATTTTTTAATGATGGTAGTTGTGTGCATCCTAGAAGTATCACTGGAATTGAAATTGAAAATGGCACCATTAGTTTGATTAAATGGCATATTGCAACATCTGAAGACGGTGTACTACAAATTAAGCGCTCCATATTAGAAGGGCCTGAAAAACTTAGTAGTTATCAATAAAATTCTAGCTTTCGGGGGCTAACTCAACTTCTAAACCATCTAACTCCTTAGTAATAGGAATTTGACAACCTAGTCGGCTGTTGTCTTTTACATAGAAAGCTTCGGCAAGCATCATATCTTCATCAATACCCATTTCCGGCAATTGGTGATCAGATATTATATAACACTGACAAGATGCACACATGGCCATACCTCCACAAGTGCCTTCTACTGGGAGTTCGTATGACTTGCAAACTTCCATCAGGTTCATAGCCATATCGGTGGGTGCGAGTAATTCGTGTACTTGACCTTCTCTATCAGTTACTTTTATGTTGATGTCTGACATTTTCCTTTTGTGAAATAGCCCTACCGGTTTCTTTGAATCTTGTAGGTTAGGGTTTAAAAATTTAACTAATTGTTTTCACCACTGCTTTTGGTGCTTCTTTTTTACTACCATCAAAACCGCTTACACCGCTCACCGTAGTATATTTCATTACATGTTTTTTTCCAGGGTTAATGCGTTGGTATGCACTTTGACACATTAATGTCGCCTCATGAAAACCACATAAAATTAGTTTCAACTTTCCAGGATACGTATTGACATCACCAATAGCATATATGCCTGGAATATTAGTTTGATAATCGAGCGCATTATTCACCACAATGGCGTTTTTTTCTATTTCTAACCCCCAATTAGCAATAGGACCCAGCTTTGGTGCTAAACCAAATAGTGGAATGAAGTGGTCACATCGGTGATCAAACGGTTCTTCACCTTGTTTGTGAATAGTTACTGATTCCAATCGATCAGTGCCATGTAGCGCTGTTATTTCAGCTGGGGTAATAAGTTCTATACGCCCAAGTCGTTTTAGTTCGGCCACCTTTTCAACAGAATCAAGGGCCCCTCTAAATTCATTTCTGCGGTGCACCAATACCACCTCACCCGCGACATTTGATAAATATATGGCCCAATCAAGCGCAGAGTCACCGCCACCGGCAATTACTACTCGTTTTTCTCGATATATTTCTGGATTTTTAATGATGTATTCAACCCCCTTATCTTCAAACTTAGTGATATTATCTAAAGGTGGTTTTCTTGGTTCGAAACTTCCTAAACCGCCTGCTATGGCCACTACAGGAGCATGATGTTTGGTGCCTTTATTGGTAGTAACAATAAAGCTTCCATCTTCTTGTTTTTCGATTGTTTCAGCGCGTTCTCCTAACGTAAAACCTGGCTCAAAAGGTTTAATCTGCTCCATCAAATTGGTCACCAAATCACCAGCCAACACTTCGGGGAAGGCCGGAATATCGTAGATGGGTTTTTTAGGATAAATTTCCGTACACTGGCCACCCGGTTGGGCCAAGGCATCAATTAAATGACACTTTAATTTTAATAATCCAGCTTCAAAAACGGTAAAAAGACCTGTGGGTCCTGCCCCAATTATTAGAATATCTGTTTTGATCATTTTTTAAAAAGATTATGGGAATCTTGCGTGAGGGATTGAGTTATTGTCGCAGCTCGCCACCAAAACATTAAGCATTTTGGTGGAAGCGACTAGCGAAAGCTCGACTGCAGTCACGCCCTAAGCTGGTTCTACATTAACTACCTCTTCTATTTGTGGAGCGTACTTTTTGATAGTCATTTCAACTCCTGATTTTAATGTCATTTGATTGACGCTACACCCGATGCAAGCCCCTTCAAGCTGCACCCTGACAAGTCGATCATTCTCAATAGACAATAAGGAGATATCACCTCCGTCAGAATTAAGGAACGGCCTGATCTCATCAAGCGCTTTTTCAACATTTTCCCTGATCTCTTCAGTCGTCATACTTACTTTTTTACAGCAGAACATCCCGCCATTGTTGTTATCTTTATTGCCTCAGTAGGTGGTAATTGGTCGTTACGATTTACTACTTCTTGCACTATGTTTTTTGTTAACTCGTCAAAAGCTTCTTCGAGTGGGGTAGCAGTTTGTAAAGCTGCTGGCCTACCCACATCACCTGCTTCGCGAATACTTTGCACCAATGGTATTTCTCCTAAAAATGGTACTTCCAGATCCTGGGCTAAATGTTTTGCCCCTTCTTTACCAAAAATATAATATTTATTTTCTGGTAATTCTTCCGGAGTAAAATATGCCATATTCTCAACAATGCCTAATACTGGAACGTTGATGTTTTCTTGCTGAAACATTGCCACTCCTTTCTTAGCATCAGCCAGCGCCACATGCTGGGGTGTACTTACTATTACAGCACCTGTAATTGGCAACGATTGCATAATTGATAGGTGGATATCGCCAGTACCTGGAGGCAGATCTATTAGTAGGAAATCTAGCTCGCCCCAAGCGGCATCAAAAATCATTTGATTAAGTGCTTTTGCAGCCATAGGTCCTCGCCAAATCACAGCCTGATTTGGTTTGGTAAAAAAGCCTATTGATAAAACTTGTACCCCGTAGTTTTCCACGGGCTTCATTTTTGATTTACCATCGACATTAACCGCAAGAGGTCTTTCAAACTCTACATCAAACATAATAGGGACTGATGGGCCATAAATATCAGCATCAAGTATTCCTACCTTAAATCCCATTTTGGCAAGCGTTACCCCAATATTAGCTGTTACTGTAGACTTCCCTACACCGCCCTTGCCTGAAGCTACTGCGATAATATTACGAATGCCCGGCACTGGTTTGCCTTTAATCTCATTAGGGTTTTTAGGGGCATCTACTTTTATATTGACAGTAACCTTAGCATCGGCCGAAACTTTTTCATGAATAACCTTCACTACATCAGCTTCTGCTCTCTTTTTTATATGCATTGCTGGTGTAGCCAATGTTAAATCTACCACTACTTCGTTAGCAAATGTCATAATATTTCGCACCGCACCACTTTCTACCATGTTCTTCCCATCTCCCGCAAGTGTAATGGTTTGTAGCGCTTCTTTTACATCATTTTTAGTGAAACTCATTCGCTTTTGTTCTTCGCTATTTTATACTGATTCTAAATTACAAATATAGGCCTTAAACTTCAGATTTCATTGACTATTTATCGAATGCATTGATAGACAAATTGAAGTAATTTATGTTGTGGTATGATTTGTGATACTGGTTATCAAACTAAAATAACCTAATACGATGATAAGAAGTATCATTACACTATTTCTGATTCTATTTATCTCTTTAAATACGGTTGCACAAACGCGATTAGCACGTGCGAAAGATGACCTGAAAAAGAGCAGTAGTTCTTCTAGCATATCGTCTTCAAATAGCGATGATGATGATGACATTGATTATTCATTTTTAATTGAATTGGCTGAGCCATTGGTTCGTGTTGTCGGTTTTATCTCATATGGTATTTTGGTGGAATCTGAATGGGAATTGGAAAGCAACATGCATTTTGCCAGATTTACTCCCTACCCTTACGCCTTTGATAATTATGGTGACTACATATACGAAGAGCCTAAAGCTATAGATGGCATTACGCCAGCTCGAGTTACAATAAACAATAATTTTGTGAGAGCTGATAGCAAGCTTTGGGGAAATCACTTAAACGGTCAATTACGGTTTGAAAAACGCTTTTCGATAGATGCGGGTTATTTGCAACTTTTTGAGCAAGGCCCTTTTGGAACCGAATCGTTTAGCTTGTTTAATTTTACAGCAAACTACTATCGTATTCGTACTCCTAATTTTATGCTTTGGTATGGCCCCGGGATTACTTATGTTGGAAATGAGGTTAATCAGTTTGGTTTCACTCTCAATGGGGGTGCCGAGTGGTTTTTAGGGAAACCCATAGGTCTTTACGCAAATTACAAGCATGCCTTTTTAGGCAGTGATAGTGTTGGTATACTTGAAAGTCGTTTGAAATATCACCTAAAACGATATCATCTTTCCGGTGGTTTCGAGCGATATCGCCTAGGAAGTGTTTTTATTTCCAATGTAGCATTTGGAGTTGGTGCGACTTTTTAAATAACCACTATCGATTTTTAAGATATGCTAACTAACAACAAGGGTTAAATTCTAAGGAAAAAACAATCGCCTACACTAAGAGACAGTTGTTGAAAGTTAAATCCTAACTTTGTTTCAATTTTGAGCAATGAGTCTACCAATACTGGTTTTTCTATTTTTTACCTTTCTTGGATTTTTACTCTCCATATTCTTTTTCCTTAAAAAGCATGGTGACCATTTTGCAAATCGTTTATTAGGTCTCTATACCTTTTTATTTGCGTTAGAAATGCTCCATGGCTGCCTAAAATGGTCAGGCCTATTAGTCTCACCTTACTTTACACACTTCACTTTAATCAATGCGCTACTATGGACGAGTTACGGTCCAATTGTCTATGCATATATTAGGCGAGTTTTTACTGCTGAAGGGATGCAACTTAAAGACTTTATTTTATGGTTACCAACAGCAATTGTGTTCTTACTGCATTCTCCGTTTTACTTTAAATCTACTAGAAGTAAGATTGACATAATTACCAGAGGCGAGACTTACGAACATGCGATTTTCCCTCCCTACGCGATATGGTTAGTTATAATGGTCATGACTTTTTATGCCGTTTATACATTTATCATTTTTACCAAAAAAAAAGCTGGATATAGGGAAACTGTGTGGCTAAAATGGTTTATGTCAACCTATATAGGCTTTGTATTTTTCTTCTTTTTGTATGTGTTTTTAGTGCGTTTCGATTTTATGGAGGCCAAATACGATTATTTCATAGACGCCATCATTACTATTTTTATCATAGCACTTGCATATTTTGGTTTTGTACAACCTGAAGTTTTTAAGGGGGCAAAACCTTTAAAAGAATTAATTCCTTTTACCAAATACCGCAAAACCGGATTAACACCTTTACTATCGACAGAACTTAAGAACAAATTAGACGGTATCATGGAGGACGAAAAACCATACCTGAATCATGATTTACGTCTCAACGATGTAGCGACTTTGTTGAATGTAAGTAGAAATCACGCATCTCAAATCATTAATGAGAATTATAATTTGTCCTTTTTTGATTTTGTAAACAAGTACAGAATTGATGAAGCGATCAGATTGTTGTTGAACAACGAAAATGTTCATTTGAACATTACACAAATTGCTTATAGTTCTGGTTTTAATAGTAGAGCATCTTTTTACAAAGCATTTAAGAAATTTACAGATGTCTCACCTACATCATATTTAAAACACATATCAGCTTCGTAAGTGTCTCCAATTGTAGGCAAGTTTGTCTCTTAATGTAAGCCTTGACCTTTATACGAGGGAAATGGCATAATTTTCTTTGGCAAATAGAAATTGGTTAAAAATGAAAATTATGAAATTACGACATCCACTATTAAAGCTTTTGGTAACATTTAGTATGACGCTGGTGCTATGCAACCAGAATATATCAGCCTTTCCAACCACATCTTTCATCACCAAAAAAACAACAGACATCAGAGAAATTAAAGGAGAAGTTATAGATGCAGATACCAAAAAACCACTAGTTTTTGCAACCTTAAATTTATTAGGATCCAATATAAGTTCCATCACAAATACTGAAGGCAAGTTCGTTTTGAAAGTACCTAGTTCGTTAAATAAAGGCAAAGTGCTGGTGTCGTTTTTAGGTTATAAATCAAAAGAGATCACACTATCCCAACTTTCAAAGGACTTTAATACCATATCATTAACTGAATCAGTTACTGAACTAAAAGAAATCAGTGTGATATCTGTAAGAGACGCAGCAAATTTAGTACGAGAAGTATTCAAAAACAAAGCAGACAACTATTTGAAAGATCCAACAACAATGACGGCCTTTTATCGTGAGAGCATTAAAAGAAGAAATAGAAATGTAATGCTTTCTGAAGCTGTAGTAAATATTTACAAACAACCCTACACCAATAAAGGCAGAGATAATATTAAGATTTACAAAGCCAGAAAAAGTACTGATTATAGACGTTTAGACACAGTGGCATTTAAGTTACAAGGTGGCCCTTTTAACAGTTTGTTTCTTGATGTAATAAAGTATCCCGAATATATTTTTAATGAATTTATTGACCAATATAATTTTAATTTTGATCGTTCTACAGAGATCAATGGACAGCCAATTTATGTCATAAATTTTGCTCAAAAAAAGGGCATTGATGATCCGTTATACAAAGGTGAACTATTTATTGAGCCTAAACATAAGGTGTTGGTTAGTGCCGTATACAGTTTGAATATAACAGATTCAAAAGAAGCTAGTAAACTTTTTGTACGCAAAAAACCAAGAAACGCCTCGGTATATCCTAAAGAAGTTGTGTACAGGGTAGATTATAAAGAAAGTCAGGGTAAATGGCATTATTCGTATGGTAACGCTATGCTAAAGTTCAAGATTGACTGGGACAAAAAACTATTTAATAGCACCTATACCATGAATTCTGAAATGGCAATTACTGATTGGCAAAAGAGCACTATTGATACACCTAAAAGAAAGGATTTTATTAAGTCGTCAATTATTTTAAGCGATGAAACTTCCGGTTTTTCAGATCCTGATTTTTGGGGGGATTATAATATCATCGAACCTGAAAAAAATATAGAGTCTGCTATTAAAAAAATCCGTAAACAATTAGAACGAACAAAAGCAAAACAAGGCAGTTTTTCCAAACCTTAATTAATGAGATACATTTTATTTATAGTTGCTGTTCTTATTTTTACTTCATGTCGAAACGAGAACGGTAATATCTTAAAAGGCGCTTGGCTGGTTGAAGAAATTCATTGGATCACTAAGGATACCACCTATTCTATAAACAAGGCTCAACCAGGAATTTTTATAATAAGTGATTCTGTTTATAGTTTCATTTGGACACCGATAAAAGAAAAAAGAAAGTCATTTAAAAAATTGGCAACGCCAACTACGGAAGAAATCATCTACGGTTTCCAATCAATAGTGCTCAACGCAGGAACTTACCAAATGACCGATTCTGTTTTAACAATAAACGCAATTGTTGCTAAAGTACCGGGATTTGAAGGTGGTCAACAAACATTTTCTTACCAAATAAATGATGATACACTACAGCTAAAGATGGTAGACGAGACATATCCCAACGGAGCAAAGCCAGCATGGTTTGGTAAGTTGGAAACTCAATTTGTGATGAGCAGATTAGATTAATTTAAGACTTAAATACCGAAACAAGCTTAAAATATTTAAGTTCAGTATATAAAATTTAGAGTTCTTTAGCTGGGTCCCAGAAAATTGCATCGAAGTTTTGAATTTGATTTTCGACAACCTCAATCCCTTCGCTTTCTAATAACTGTTGCATAAGATTAGTGCCTTGAAAATGGTGCTTCCCTGTTAGCAGTCCTATTTTATTGACTACTCGATGTGCAGGTATATCTTCTTTGTTAAAAGACCCATTCATTGCCCATCCAACCATACGGGCACTTCTAGCAGCACCAAGGTATTTAGCAATAGCTCCATATGAGGTTACCCGACCATACGGTATTAATCTGGCTACATCGTATACCTTTTCAAAAAAATTCTCATTTTCTTTCTTTGCCATTTTATCTATTATAGATACGAATTATGGTAAATACTGCTACGAACATCGTAATTACTGCCAAAAAATAGTTGATGTTGTTGGCAAAAGCTTCGCCTCGTTCTTTCAACTTTCTTATCAAAAAAGTATATAACCACAATGCTAAAAATGTACCTATTGCAGCACTCGCAACAAATGTTGAAACCGTCATCATCTCGAAAGTAAATAATGAACGTGCACTTAAAAACGTACTGTAAGCCACATAAAATGGTATGGGAAAAATGTTAATTGACGATAAGAACAAACCCAACCCAAAGACGCTTTTTTTGTTCTTTATTTTAATCTCATTAGCCGATTTATGCTCTGCTCTTGCCTTAAAAAAGAAATAAATTGAAAGAATAAAGAAAATACCAACTGCTACCTTTTCTAAAAATTCAATAACCTCAGGATGCTTGTTTAGATATTTTGAAGTTAAAACTGCAATAGAAACCTGCGCAATCACAATTAACGAAGCTCCCAGTGAAAATAATAATGACTTCGCTTTACCTTGATTAACGCACAATTTGGCGGCGGTCATATTGAGTAAACCGGGCGGAATTACCCCTATAAAACCAGCTAAAAAGCCAAATAAAAAATGAGATGCAATGGTCAAAGGTTAGGTAAATTTAAACCGAATATACGTAATCGCTTTGTTTTTTTCTAGGTATTGTTTTTCATAGAAGGTTTGAATTGAAATCACCTCCTCGGGGCTATACGTATTACTATAGACATCATGATGCGCATATTCAACCTCATAACCCAAAGCGTGCAACAACCCTAGGGTATAGCCATGCATAAACTCACTATCTGTTTTTAAGTGCATTACGCCACTTGGTTTTAAAATAGCTCGGTACTTTTCTAGAAAATCAATGTTAGTTAAGCGATGTTTCGTACGCTTATACTTTATCTGCGGATCGGGAAACGTAATCCAGATTTCAGACACCTCATTTTCATCAAATAACTGATCAATCAGTTCAATCTGTGTGCGTAAAAACCCGATATTCTTTATATTTTCTTCTATTCCAGTTTTTGCACCTCTCCAAAAACGCGCGCCTTTTATATCAACCCCGATAAAATTCTTATTCGGATATTTTTGTCCTAATGCTACAGTATATTCCCCTTTTCCGCAACCTAATTCTAACACAATGGGATTATCGTTTTTAAAAAAATCAGAACTCCATTTTCCTTTTAAGGCAAATTTTCTGTTTGTAATTTCATCTCGATTTGGCTGAACTACATTTTTAAATTGCTCGTTTTCTCTAAATCTCTTTAATTTATTCTTGCTACCCACGTCGCGCTAAACTTTGTTGCAAAATTAACAAACATATCAGGAATTGCTCTCAGATAAATTCATATTGTGATATCATAATTACCGGTATTAAACATAACTTAAAGTCTTGGTTTGTATTGATGTGATTAGTTTATCTTTGTTTGCATGACCAAGCAAAAAACCATTCTAGTAGCGCCTTTGAATTGGGGATTGGGGCATGCTACGCGCTGTATTCCTATTATCAAAGCCCTACAAGAAAAAGGATTTAACGTACTTGTTGGCAGTGATGGTGTTGCCCTGAGTTTGTTACAGAAAGAATTTCCTGAAATAAGCTTTATTGAACTTCCTTCTTATAACATAAAATACGCCAAGAAAGGGAAAAACTTTAAGTTGAAAATGATCAAAGATTCACCTAAAGTTTTAAAGGCTATAGCTAATGAAAAAAAGGTGATTAAAAAGCTTGTAAAAGAAGGCCGTATTCAAGGTATTATTTCTGATAATAGAATGGGAGTTCGACATAAATCGGTGCCCTGCGTTTTCATAACTCATCAATTGAACGTATTGTCGGGAAGTACTTCTTGGTTAAGTAGTAAATTACATCAGGAAATTATCAAAAAGTTCCAAGAATGCTGGGTGCCGGATGTAGAGGGAAAGCCAAATTTAAGCGGAAAACTAGGTCATCTAAAAAAAACAACATTACCTATAAAATATATAGGTCCGTTAAGTAGATTGAACAAATTAGAAGCAATCACTTTTTATGACTTGATGGTTATTATTAGCGGACCTGAACCACAACGAACACTGCTGGAAGAAAAACTTTTTGAAGAAGTAAAAATGTTCAATGGTAAGGTACTTTTTATACGAGGAAAAATTGAAGCGAAACAAGAAAAGTTCGATTTTTTAAACACCAGTGTATTTAATTTTATGAATAGCGAATCACTTGAATTGGCATTTAATCAAAGTGAAATGGTTTTGTGTAGATCTGGCTATACCACTATTATGGACCTTGCCAAATTGGAGAAAAAGGCTTTTTTTATACCAACACCGGGCCAATTTGAACAAGAATACCTTGCTAAGAAACTAGATAAACAAGGAATAGTCCCTTTTTGCAATCAAGAAGACTTTAGCATTAGTAAACTTAACAGGGTGAAGGAATACCAAGGTTTTTCTGCTTTTAATAAACCTATAGCACTAACAGATTTATTTGGTCTTTTCGAGGGTGAATGAAAATTCTGATCCTACCCCAAAATCGCTTTCTACATAAATACGCTCAGAATGAGCTTCAATAATATGTTTCACAATAGAAAGTCCTAGGCCTGAACCTCCTTCTTTTCTAGAGCCACTTTTATCAACTCGGTAAAAACGTTCAAAAATTCGCGGTAGGTGTTCTTTAGCAATACCTTCACCATTATCGGTAATACGAACTATTACCTTATTCATAATCAGGTTTTCTATACTAACCTCGGTAGTACCGCCTTCTGCACCGTATTTTATTGAGTTAACCACCAAATTAGTAACTACCTGTTGTATGCGCTCTTTATCTGCGTTTACCCATATGGGTTCTTCATACTCCATATCAAACATTAGGGTAATGTCCTTTTTGGAAGCCTTCATTTCAAGAAGATCAAATACATTCTGTACCAGATCAACGATATCAAAACGTTCGTATTCTAAATTAAGATTACCCATTTCTAATTTGGTAATCATATCAAGATCACTAACTATATAGACTAATCGCTCGACCCCCTTACTTGCCCGTTGTAAGTATTTTTTTTGAAGTGAAGGATTGTTCATGGCCCCATCAAGCAAGGTCAATATATACCCTTGAACTGTGAATAATGGTGTTTTCAACTCATGAGATACGTTCCCCATAAATTCCTTTCGGTAATTTTCTTTAATGCGAAGCGTTTCCACCTCAAGTTTTTTGTTTCTGGCGAACTGCTCGATATCCCTGGTCAGGGTTTTCATATCTGTCGTAATGGGTTGTTTTTCAAAAGTGGTAGATTCTAAAAGCGTAACATCATCATATATCTGTTTGATTCTTCGATATATAAAACGTTGCACCCCATATTGAATGACTAAAAAACAACTGACGAATACCAGCGTAGGGAATAGAATGGAAATCCACAGATTAAATTCAAAATATAATAATTGAAGAACTACAAATACGATTGTTAAAACAACAGCGATAAAGATCGAAGCTCGCAGTGCAAACCTATAAGAAGTTTTAAGTTCTCTAGACATTTATTGTATATACTTGTAACCAACACCTTTGATTGTTTGAAAGTATTGATCCCCTATCTTTTTTCGCAATTTACGAATATGTACATCAATAGTGCGTCCGCCAACAATGACCTCACTTCCCCATACCTTATCGAGAATTTCTTCGCGCTTAAATACTTTACCCGGCTTTGAAGTAAGTAATGCCAACAATTCAAATTCTTTTCTAGGCAAAACCATTTCCTCTCCGCTTTTAATGATCTTATACGCTTCGCGATCTATAGTTATTTCACCTACAGATACTACTTGGGGATTACTATCAGCATCTTTTAAACGTCTTAGCAGCGCTTTTACTTTACTTACCAAAACCTTGGGTTTAATAGGTTTAGTAATATAGTCATCTGCTCCAGCTTCAAAACCGGCCACCTGAGAGTAGTCTTCACCACGAGCGGTCAAAAAAGTGATTAGCACATTGTTCATATCCGGAAGTCTTCTAATCTCCTCGCAAGCCTCAATACCATCCATTTCTGGCATCATTACATCCAAAATAATTAAATGAGGTTTGTGCTTTTTAGTCTTTTCAATGGCTTGAACTCCATTTTTGGCGGTTATTACGTTATAACCTTCAGATGATAAATTATAACCGACAATTTCTAAGATATCCGGTTCATCATCCACTAAAAGAATTTTAGTATCCTTTTTTTTCATGTTGCTTTACGCATGATTGTTACCCAAAAGTAACGATTAAATTAATTGATTGTCTGAATTTACATTGATTTAATATAGGTAACACATAGTTAACAAATTGATTAAATGCCCTTTACCATTCATCGATTTTTAATGTAAAATGCTAAAAAAAGATTGTTTTTCTCAATTAGCTTCGTATATTGCTTATCTGTTAGACCCCAATCTGGCACCTAAAACTTACACCTATGAACAAATTATGCACAGCATTTATGCTAAGCATCTTACCTTGCTTGGCACTTGCCCAAATGGCGGCAACGCCGAACGAAAATCCGGAAAAAGACATTCAAAAAATCTCTTCTAAAGAAGAAGCCGTAAAACAAGACGGAGGCATTTTAATGTATCCTAACCCTGTTGTTCACAGTAAATTTGTTACTATCACATCTGACAAAGAACTACAAAAAGATGTGCTGGTCTACAATGTAATGGGCAAAGAAATCTTAAAACAACAATTAAAAAATAATCGCTTAGATGTAACCAGCCTTAACGCAGGTATTTACATCATGAAAGTTGTTCAAGATGGAAGATATATTGCTAGAAAATTGGTAATCAGGTAAATACTAATTTTATTTAGTGTCATGGTTTACCCTACTTTTGTAGGGTATGATTACACACGACATTTTTTCAATACAAGATGAACAAGATTTCAAAGAAGCGGCACTTGCCACCTTTGCTTATCAATTTGAAAATAATGTCGTGTATAGATCATATTGCGATCTATTATATAAGCATCCTGGTGATATACAAGTGGTAGAGGATATCCCTTTTTTACCCATTCAGTTTTTTAAATCGCATAGAGTAATAAGTACTCAAGCTAGCAGCTTCACAAACTTCACTAGCAGCGGCACAACAGGAACATCAAGTACTCATTTTGTAACTGATATAAACCTTTACGAAAAAAGTTACTTAAGTGCATTTCGTCATTTTTACGATTCGGTTAGTGACTATGCGGTTTTAGCGTTGCTTCCATCATATTTAGAAAGAGAAGGCTCTTCATTAATATATATGGTGGACGACCTTATTGCAAAAAGTAATCATCCAAAGAGTGGTTTTTACCTTCACGATCTCGATTCATTAGCAAATACTTTAAACGAATTAGAAAAACAAGGACAACAAACTTTGCTTGTAGGAGTTTCGTTTGCACTATTAGATCTTATTGAAGAGAAATCATTCAACTTAAGTCATACAACAATTATGGAAACAGGAGGAATGAAAGGTAGACGAAAAGAACTTACCAGAGCTGAATTACATGAACAACTTAAACAAGGATTTGGTGTAAAGAGCATACATAGTGAATATGGTATGACCGAATTACTCTCACAAGCATATTCAAAAGGAAATGGCATTTTCAAATGCCCTCCATGGATGCGTGTAGTTGCCAGAGAAACAGATGACCCATTGAGCATTAAGCAAGACAATACTACAGGTGGCTTAAATGTGGTCGATCTTGCCAACTATCATTCCTGTTCATTTATTGCGACTCAAGACCTATGTAAAATTCATACAAAAAATACATTTGAAGTGCTTGGTAGGTTTGATAATGCTGACGTTAGAGGTTGTAATTTAATGGTGTTATAATTTTCGTAGTCACCTAAAAATGCTAAACTTTTCTTAATGCTGTAATGTCTTTTCTTTTTTGCGACCTAAACATTATTCAAAGATGTAAAAATGAAAAAAATATTAGGAGTCTTATTTTTTTTAATTGCTTTTGTAAGTAATGCTCAAAGTATAGACTACTATACCAAGAAAGGATTTGCTGTCGAAGGTTATGATGTCGTTTCTTATTTTGATGGCACACCTAAAAAAGGGAGTAAAAGCATAACAAGCGAGCACGACGGAGTAAAGTTTAGTTTTTCATCAAAAGCTAACTTAGAACGTTTTAAAGCAGACCCTGAAAAGTATATTCCCGAGTATGGTGGATACTGTGCTTATGCAGTAGCAGTGAAGGGTAAAAAAGTAAAAATTGACCCTGAGACCTACGAGATTAGAGATGATAAATTGTATCTTTTTTATAATGCATGGGGCACCAATACACTAGAACTGTGGACAAAAGAAGGCGCTGAAAAGTTAAAGACAGATGCCGACAAAAAATGGGAAAAAATTAAAAAGAGAAAAAGTTAAGGTTAGTTGTTTAGTTATTTAGTTTCGAAAAGCCTCGCATATCTACAAAAAATGCGGGGCTTTTCATTTTTAGCTCATTTTACTGTTTATATCACTCAAAAATCACCAAGTAATTATTTCTTTTCCCTTTTTGTAATAACACGTACTTCTCATTTATTAAATCGGAAGCAGAAATAGTATAATCTTCTTTTACCTTTTCCTTATTAACAGCTATCGAATTTTGTTTTAGTTCTCGTCTTGCTTCACCGTTTGAGCCCAAAAATCCAGTTTTTGCTGCTAACGCACCGATCATGTCTAAACCGTTTTCAAGTTCACTTATCGGTAAGGTTGCTTGCGGCACTCCTTCAAATACATCTAAAAACGTTTGTTCATCTAGTTGATTCAGATCATCGGAGGTAGATTTACCGAACAAGATAGCCGATGCCTTTATTGCATTATCAAGATCGTCTTGACCATGAACCAGTTTAGTAACTTCTTCAGCAACTCGTTTTTGTAATAATCGTAAATGCGGATTTTCTTGATGTTCTTTAATTAAACTATCGATTTCATCTTTTGTAAGAAAGGTGAAAATCTTCACATATTTCTCAGCATCAACATCAGTAGCATTTAACCAGTACTGATAAAATTTATATGGTGATGTCCTTGTTTTATCTAACCAAACATTACCTCCTTCGGTTTTGCCAAATTTGGTCCCGTCTGCTTTTGTAATCAGCGGACAGGTAAGTGCATAGGCTTTTCCTCCTGACTTCCTTCTAATCAACTCAGTCCCTGTGGTGATATTTCCCCACTGATCTGATCCCCCCATTTGCAGCAAGCAGTCATATTCGTTATATAAATGCAAGAAATCATATCCTTGAAACAGTTGGTAAGTAAACTCAGTAAATGACATTCCAACCTTAGATTCCGCGCTCAATCTCTTCTTAACGGAGTCTTTAGCCATCATGTAATTAACGGTAAGATGCTTCCCTATATCGCGTACAAAATCGATTAACGAAAAGTCTTTCATCCAATCGTAATTGTTCACCAATTGCGCACTATTTCCATCTTTTGAATTGAAGTCAAGAAAGCGCTCAAGTTGCGCTTTAATCCCTTTAATATTCCTTTCTAAGGTAGCTTCGTCTAATAAATTTCGCTCGTCTGACTTACCTGAAGGATCACCAATCATACCGGTAGCCCCACCAACAAGTGCAATAGGTGTATGACCTGCACGCTGAAAGTGCATCAATATCATTATTTGCACAAGGCTCCCAATATGCAATGAATCGGCTGTTGGATCAAACCCGATATAGCCAGCAATGGATTTTTTAAGCAAGGTTTCCTCAGTTTCCGGCATTACATCATGCACCATACCTCGCCACCGAAGTTCTTCAACAAAATTTATACTCATCTCATTCTTTTAAATTACGGGCAAATATACTAATTGCATCACGCTAAAAAACGCAAAAAACACCTGAAAATTTAGCCGTTTTACTATGTGCTTTAACCACAATGTGAAGTTCTATTTCATAAAACGGATTAAACCTTACTTATTCTTGTTTTGTTTAACCATTAACTAGGGTTAAAACTGATTTCCGCTAGCAATACACTACAGAATCGTATTTCAGATCAAAGTTCTTTTTAAAAACAAAAAAACCGCCCAAAAGGCGGTCTTATTTACTTGGTCGATAATGCTACTAAATGGTGAAGAATCCGGTACAGATTCTAAATACAAATGCAAATAGCCCAATAACAGTAGTCCCCAACACGAACCAAGCTATACTTTTTAACAGCATTTCATATGCCGTATTTAGTCCGTTGAATGCCTCAGCATATAATCTTTTAAAGAGTAGTAGTGTTGTCATAATCTATTGTTTTTAAACGTAACTTTATTAAAACAATAGGTTCTACAGATTGGTTGGTTCAAATGTAGAACTGGGCTTTAAACCCTGCAAATTGATTAAATAAAATACTCGTTTAGCCCATTTAAAAAATCGTTGATTGCCATATATGTTAATTTTTTAACATTTTGTATTAACAAAAAATTAACATTTCTGATTGCTTAAACCTTCAACTGTAATTAACACGTTAATAACTACTTTTACCACATGATACTTGTCACAGGAGCAACAGGTTTAGTCGGAAGTCATTTGTTAGCTAAACTCTTACTTAGCAATACCCAGGTTCGCGCCATATACCGAACCGAAAAAAAGCGGCTAGCTGTAAAAAAAATAATTGCTTATTATTCAGACGCCTCCGAGGTTTTGTTTGACAAAATTGATTGGATTCAAGCAGATATCAATGATATTACTCAACTTTCTAAAGCTTTTGAGCAGATTAACATCGTTTATCATTGTGCTGCTGTTATTTCTTTTGATGAATCTTTCGGAAAGCATTTGAGAAAAGTAAACATCGAAGGCACTGCCAACATTGTCAACCTGTGTTTAAGCAATAGGATTAAAAAACTATGTTATACAAGTTCAATAGCAACTTTAGGGCTAAGCGATAACAACGAGCCAATTACTGAGGAAACTCATTGGAATCCTGAAGCACAAAACAACATATATGCGATTACCAAATACGGGGCTGAATTAGAAGTTTGGAGGGCTTCACAAGAAGGATTAAACACGGTAATTGTCAATCCCGGTGTAATTTTGGGAAGTGGATTTTGGGATGAAGGAAGCGGACAGCTAGTAAAGCATATAGCAAGCGGGTTTAAATATTATACGATGGGCAGCGTTGGCTACGTTGATGTTGAAGATGTTGTACAAGCAATGATCAAACTTGTAGAAGGTGGCATTATTAATGAGCGGTTTATTCTGGTTTCTGAAAACAAGTCTTTCAAAGAAGTTTTTTCAATGATGGCAACTTCACTTGGTGTAAAACCGCCCTCTGTTTTAGCAACAAACTGGATGTTAGGTCTTGCTTGGCGATTTGACAAATTAACCCACTTTCTTTTTAGAAAAAAACGTGGCTTTTTTAAAGCTAGTGCTATTTCAGCTACTCAGGAGCTAGATTATAGTAACCAAAAAATAAAAAAAGCCTTAGGGTTTGAGTTTACTCCATTAGATAAAACCATAAAAAAAGTTACTCGATACTATCTTGCTGAGGCTTCTCAGCAGTAAGCATTTTTTCTTTTTTTCTTTCCTCTAATAAGGAGTCTTTTAGTTTTATACTCTTGGCCTTTAATTTGTTCTTCTTACTAATCGAATCTCGCTCTTTTTCAAAAATTTTCTTTTGTTCTTCTAAACGACTATTAATTACATTGTACATTTCGGCCATCTCAGAAGGTTTAGACGCATAGTAAGTCATGCTCTTAGCCAGCTGGATACTATCAATACTGTATTTTGTAAATACATATTGATCTGCATCGATGCTATTATCAGACAATACTTCTTTTGCGCTACTTTTTGTAGCGCTTAGCATATGAAGGTCATATAGTACTTGAACCATCTTATCTTTTCCAATTAAGTTATCCGGTTTTTTGATGGCATTTGGTTTCTTACAAGAACAAACCAATATCAATATCACAGCAAGTAACTTTCTCATCGGTCGAATGTCAGTTGTTTTCCATGTAACTCATTATCAAAATTCCCATTTTCATACGCCAATCTACCATTTACAAACGTATGTGTCACCCGATGGTTAAAAGTAGTTCCTTCAAAAGGTGACCAGCCGCACTTATAAAGAATATTGCCTTTTTCAACAGTCCAAGAAGCTTCAGGAGATACCAAAACTAAATCAGCATAGTATCCTTCTTTAATAAATCCTCTTTTTTCTATATCAAACAAAATTGCAGGATTATGACACATTTTTTGCACAGCTTTTTCATAGCTTATTTTTCCTAGGGTAACCGCCTCCAAAATGCCCACCATGGCATGTTGTACTAACGGACCACCTGATGGTGCTTTGGTATAAACATTGGCTTTTTCATCAATAGTATGCGGTGCATGGTCAGTAGCGATAACATCAATACGATCATCGAGCAGTGCCTCCCATAGTTGCTCACGATCGGAGGCAGTTTTTACTGCTGGATTCCACTTTATATGAGTGCCTTTAGTAGCGTAGTCCTCATCTGAAAACCATAGGTGATGTAAACAAACCTCTGATGTTATTTGCTTATTTTTTAACGGGGTTTTATTCTCAAATAATCCAGTTTCTTTTCCTGTAGATAGATGAAAGACATGTACTCTAGCTCCAGTTTCTTTGGCCAATTCAATTGCATTTGAAGATGAAATATAACAAGCCTCTTCGCTTCGTATTTCTGGATGCTTTTCGATAGGAATGTCATCACCATACGTAGCTTTATAATCTGCCAGATTTTTCCGAATGGTTGTTTCGTCTTCGCAATGTAACGCAATGCGGAGTTTGGTATTACTGAAAATGTTGCGAAGTACTTCCTCATCATCTACCAACATATTGCCAGTACTACTTCCTAAAAACAGCTTTAATGCAGCTACTTTTTTAGGATCAATCTTCAATATTTCGTCTAAATTATCATTCGTACCACCAAACATAAAGTTATAGTTGGCATAACTTGTTTTAGCAGCAATTGCTAGTTTTTTATCAAATTCCTCTATCGTCGTAGTTTGCGGATTGGTATTTGGCATCTCTATGAAGGAAGTTATCCCTCCAGCTATAGCTGCTTTCGATTCTGTTGCTATAGTACCCTTATGGGTTAATCCAGGCTCTCTAAAATGCACCTGATCATCTATCATTCCCGGCAACAAAAGTTTACCGCTAGCATCAATAACAGTATCTTGGTCACTAGCCTCAATAGAAGGTGCAACTTGAACAATAAAATCTCCTTCTATCAGTACATCATTGTTACCAGTGCTTCCTTCATTAACAACTAATGCATTTTTAATTAGTGTTCTATTTTTGCTCATATTGTTTTCTATTAAAAATACTGCGCAGCTTCATTGTCATTATTCCGAATATCGCTTCAGAAAAAATCGAAGTGTTCATTTTTGATTTACCGTATGCTCTATTCGTAAAAATAACTGAAACCTCCTTTATTTTAAAGCCCTTTAACCAAGCTTTAAACTTTAATTCGACTTGAAAAGCATATCCTACAAATTGAATTTTTTCAAAGTTAATTGCTTCTAAAACTTCTCGTTTATAGCAAATAAAACCAGCGGTCGCATCTTTTACCGGAAGTCCTGTAATAAAACGAACGTACATACTTGCAAAATATGAAAGTAATACACGACCTAAAGGCCAGTTTACCACGTTGACCCCTTTTACATAACGAGATCCTACCGCAACATCATAACCATCTTCTTTACAGGTATTGTATAATTTGATTAAATCATTAGGGTCATGAGAATAATCCGCATCCATCTCAAAAATAAAATCATACGAACGCTCCAAAGCCCATTTAAAGCCGGCTATATAGGCCACTCCTAAACCTTTTTTTTCTTTCCTGTTCAGCATAAAAAGCTGATGTTCATAACGCTGCTGAAGCTTTGTCACCAACGCAGCCGTACCATCAGGAGAATTATCGTCAACCACCAATACATGAAAAGAGGGACGCTTTGCAAATACGGCATTTACAATACGGCTTATATTTTCTAGCTCATTATACGTAGGTATGATTACCAGCGCATCACTCATTTAGTCAGTGTTTATTTTGGGCAACAAAAGTACACATTTTGATATGCATGATCTTTATATGATTGCATTGAATTAACACAATAATAGTATTTTTACAGCCAATGGATACAGCTGTACTAAGGCACATAGAAACTAACGACTGGCTCACTATTTTATTGGTGATTGCTCTAATATTGGTAGTAGTGGCAAAAGCATTGTTTGAATCTCGTTTTGCCTATTTCACCTCTTTGTTTGCCAACAACAAGTACATTTCTATATATGGTAAGGAAAAAAGCTTGGTTCTAAATTGGTTCAATTTGTTACTATTTTCGGCTCAAGTAATTAGCCTTGCTATTTTCGTTTACCTTTCTTTTAACGCACTATCTAATTCGGCAGTTGTCACGGACTATTTATTCATAAAAATAATCTCTTATTTGGTGGTAATCATAGCATTTAAATATTTTTTAGAAAAAACAATTGCCGCGATCTTTGAAGTGGACACTCTTTTTGAAGCATATAATTTTCAAAAAATAAGCTATAGAAATCTGATTTGCTTATACTTAATTCCTATAAATGTATTGTTGATTTATTTTAGTTTTAGCAACAATACGTTATTATATGTAGTCATTAGCTTGTTTATCTTGGTAAATGTGGCTGTTCAACTAATTATTTTCAGAAAATATCAAAAGTTAATCATAGACAATCTGTTTTATTTTATTTTGTATCTTTGCGCACTTGAAATAGCACCCTATTTAGTTGTGTTAAAAGTGATTCACCTAAACGCAAATTAATACAGAAGATCGCTTATGAAAGTGAAAACCATTCTAGTTTCTCAACCAGAGCCTAAAGTAGAAAACTCTCCTTATTTACAGCTTATTGAGAAGCAGAAAGTAAAGATTGATTTTAGACCCTTTATTCATGTAGAAGGAGTTGATGCAAAGGAAGTAAGACAACAAAAAATCGACCTGAACAACTTCACTGCAATTATACTTACTAGTCGTAATGCAGTTGATCACTTTTTTAGAATCGCAGAAGAAATGCGATTTAAAGTGCCAGACACAATGAAATACTTCTGTCAGTCGGAAGCTGTTGCCTACTACCTTCAAAAATATGTAGTTTACCGTAAGCGTAAAATTTATGTCGGCAAACGCACTTTTCAGGATCTGTCAGTTATCATTAAAAAGTATAAAGACGAAACTTTTTTACTGCCAAGTTCTGATAAATTAAAGCCTATTGTTCCTGAAATTCTTGATGAGTTAAGCGTAGCTTGGACAAGAGCTACTTTATACAAAACAGTAATTAGTGATTTATCAGATTTAAGAAATGTATACTATGACATTTTAGTGTTTTTTAGTCCTTCTGGTATTCAATCACTTTTTGAAAATTTCCCTGATTTTGAACAAAATGATACGCGTATAGCTGTATTTGGAAATACCACAGTAAAGGAAGCTAACAACAAAGGCTTACGTATCGATATTCAAGCTCCGACACCAGAGACGCCATCAATGACAATGGCACTAGAAAAATATATTTCTCAGGCCAATAAAAAGTAACATATAGAGCAATTAAATTGCTTACATATAAAAAATCCCTGAAAATTAAACTCAGGGATTTTTTGTTGAACTTATGTTAGATTTAAAAAGCATATCGTTGGGGGCCTCCTCTTCGAATCTCTTCATTCGCATAGGACTCAAACTGCTTGAAATTTTCCCGAAAAGCATTCGATAAGGTAAAGGCCTTTTTATAATACGCATCATCATCATTCCATGTCGCTCTTGGGCTCAGTACTTCGGTAGGTACCCCAGGGCAAGATCGTGGTTGTGCTACACCAAAAACCGAATGAATATGGTAGTCATCATAATTATATAATCCTAAATCACCATTTAGCACGGCATTAATCATTGCTCGTGTATACTTCAGTTTAATTCGCGTTCCAACTCCGTAGGGGCCGCCTGTCCAACCAGTATTTACTAACCATACATTGACCCCCGCTTCTTTCATTTTTCTGCTTAACATCTCAGCGTATTCGGTTGGGTGAAGTGGCATGAATGGTGCTCCAAAACAAGCCGAGAATGATGGGATCGGTTCTTTAACACCCGCTTCTGTACCTGCAACTTTTGCTGTGTAGCCTGATATAAAATGATATGCAGCCTGACTAGGCGTTAGCTTAGAAATTGGAGGCAACACACCAAAAGCATCAGCTGTTAAGAAGAAAATATTTTTAGGATTGTTACCAATAGACGGTTTTTGAATATTTTCAATGTGATAAATAGGATAGCTTACTCTTGTATTTTGCGTAATGCTTGTGTCAGCAAAATCTACCGCGCCTTTATCATCAATAATTACATTTTCTAAAATTGCACCATGCTTTATCGCTTGATAAATTTCTGGTTCTTTTTCTGCTGATAAATCTATCACCTTAGCATAACATCCGCCTTCAAAATTAAATACGGTATTCTCGTTCGTCCAGCCATGCTCGTCATCTCCTATCAGTTTGCGATTGGGGTCTGCAGATAAGGTTGTTTTTCCAGTTCCTGACAAGCCGAAGAAAATAGCTGTATCTCCACCTTCTCCAACGTTTGCCGAACAATGCATTGGCAAGGTATTTTTAAATACAGGTAGTATAAAATTAAGTGCGGAAAAAATTCCCTTTTTAATCTCTCCTGTATATCCCGTGCCACCGATCAATGCTATTTTTCTTGCAAAATCAAGAATAGCAAAATTCGCTTGTCTCGTTTTATCGATGGCAGGATTGGCTAAGAAACCTGGAGCATTTACAACCAGCCACTCTTCCTCAAAAGTTTTCAACTCTTCTTCCGTTGGGCGCAAAAACATATTATAAGCAAACATGTTTGACCAAGGATATTCATTTACCACTCTAATATTAAGCTTGTAATTATCATCTGCACAAGCATAGCAGTCTCGTACAAATACTTCTTTATCTGCCAGATAATCTACAACCTTGTTATATAAGAGGTCGAAATCGTCACTTTCGAAAGGAATATTAATATCACCCCACCAGATTCTGTCTTTAGTAATATCATCTTTAACTATAAAACGATCTAATGGTGATCTTCCAGTGAACTTGCCTGTATTAACAGCTAACGCCCCTGAATCTACCTCGACGCCTTGTGCTTTTTCTATTGCGCTATCATGCAACTCGGCTGGACTTAGTTGGTAATTAACCCGCTCTGTTTTGATTCCATACTTTTTTAACGAAATCGATTTCGTTAATTCGGTGTTTGAAGCCATGAATTTGTGTGTTGTGTTGTTATGTTTTGTTTCTTTAAACGAAAAGGCAAAACTATAAATTATTTAGGCAGTACAGTCCTTTAAGTGTTATTATTTCGTCTTTATTTTGAGCACATTAACGAATAAAACTACCCAACCACTTATTAATAAAGTGCCTCCTAACGGAGTTATTAATGCTATAGACTTAAAATCAAATGAGGTAAGGTCGTTAGTTGCAAGGCCATAAATTGATCCCGAAAACAGAATAAGCCCAATAGTTACCAACACCCAAATAGTACTTTTGGTTCGAAAACTTATTGATCTAAGATTTGCAATAACTAGAAGAAATAACGCGTGATACATTTGATACTTTACGCCAGTTTCAAATGTTTGCAACTGATCCACATCAATTAGCTGTTTTAATCCGTGGGCTCCAAACGCGCCAATTAATACGGCAATTAAACCAAAAACTGCGGCTGTAGTTGCCAGCTTTTTTTCAACCTTATCCATTTTAAACATATATAAAATATAACATTTAGGTATATTTGTGTTACATATATAACATACTATTGTCACCACAAAGCTATGAGAAAAATTCTGGTAATTGGCGCTGGGAGATCAGCTTCCTCTTTAATTCAATACCTTTTAAACAAATCTGAAACAGAACAGCTTCATATTACCATCGCAGATGTGAATTTGAGAAACGCTCAGAAGCTTACTAAACGGCACTCAAATTCAACTGCTATCGAGCTTGATGTTTTTAATGATGAGAGAAGACAAAAGGCAATAAAAGATTGTGACATAGTAATTAGTATGCTGCCTGCACGTTTTCACATAGAAGTTGCTAAAGACTGTATTACTTATAAAAAACATATGGTTACTGCCTCCTATGTAAGTAACGAAATGCTAGCGCTAGATGATGATGCAAAACAACACAATCTGGTATTTATGAATGAGATTGGTCTCGATCCGGGTATTGATCACATGAGCGCAATGCAAATTATTGATCGTATTCGAGACGGAGGAGCAAAATTACTGCTGTTTGAGTCATTTGCAGGCGGACTTGTTGCGCCCGAAAGCGACAACAACTTATGGAACTACAAATTTACTTGGAATCCCAGAAATGTGGTTTTAGCCGGACATGGAGGTGCTGCAAAGTTTATTCAGGAAGGAAGCTATAAGTATATCCCATATCACAAAGTTTTCAGACGTACGGAATTTTTAGAGATTGAAGGATACGGACGCTTCGAAGCCTACGCCAACCGAGATTCTTTAAAATATAGAAGTGTGTACGGCCTTGATGATATACTTACCTTATATCGAGGCACCATGAGAAGAGTAGGCTTTAGTAAAGCTTGGAATATTTTTGTTCAGTTAGGTATGACCGATGACACTTATATTATGGAAGGTAGCGAAGATATGAGTTATCGTGATTTCGTCAACTCCTTTTTACCGTACAGCCTTACAGATAGCGTTGAGTTAAAGCTAAGACATTTGTTAAAAATAGATCAGGATGATATTTTTTGGTTGAAACTTGAAGAGCTAGACCTTTTTAATCCTGATAAAAAAATCGGTCTAAGCAATGCCACTCCTGCTCAAATGCTGCAAAAAATACTGATGGATAGTTGGACTCTTGAACCAGAGGACAAGGACATGATCGTAATGTATCATAAGTTTGGATATGAGCTTAACGGCAAGAAAAAACAAATTGATTCCAATCTTGTCGTTATTGGCGAAAAGAAGCCTTATACGGCGATGGCCAAAACTGTAGGCTTGCCGGTAGCAATGGCGGCAGTTCATATTCTGAATGGGACCATTAAAACTCCTGGTGTACAAATTCCTATTCACAAGGAAGTTTACAATCCTATTCTAAAAGCGCTACAAGACTATGGTATCATTTTTCATGAAAAACAAGTCCCCTATATAGGTTACAATCCTCAAAATAAGTAAGCACTAGTATTTCACTTTAAGAGCTTTTAGCTACATTTACTTTCAATTCTGTTGTAAATGAAGCTAAAAAATGAAATTATTCAAATAGACGGTATCGATAAAAAGATCCTTCGTTTTTTAATGGATGATGCCCGTAAACCCATTTTAGAAATCGCTAGACAGATAGGGATTTCGGGTGCAGCAATACATCAACGCTTAAGAAAGCTAGAATCCTCAGGATTAATTTCCGGCTCAAAATTCATCATCAATCCAAAGGCATTAGGATACAACACCATGGCTTTTATTGGTATTTTTTTAGATAAAGCGATGAGCAACCCCGATGCAGTCCGGCAGTTAAAACAGATTCCCGAGGTGCTAGAATGTCATTACACTACCGGAAACTGGTCCATTTTTATTAAAATACTGTGTAGGGACAATGAACACTTAATGAATTTATTGAACAAAGAAATTCAGACGATAAAAGGAGTACAGCGGACAGAGACCTTTATTAGCTTAAACCAACAAATTGAACGGCAGATTAAGGTGTAATATTCAACAAACAGTCTACAGTAAACAGCATAAAATACTTTTAGGTGCTACAAATAGAATCGATTAATATTAGTCCTTTACTATTCTAATGAATAACATAATTGTAATAAAAAACCACCAACATATTGATATGTTGGTGGTTTTAAAATTATCCTATAGTGGGTCTTAATCGCTTCCTAAAAAGCTAAGAGCTAAATATACTAGCGTAGCCAAAGACCCTAGCGCAGCTACCACATAAGTGCGAGCGGCCCATTTAAGGGAGTCTTTTGCTCCTGCCAACTCTTCACGACTCACCATGTTTTTTCGTTCTAGCCAAGCTAGTGCTCGATTACTAGCATCATATTCCACAGGCAGCGTAATAAAACTAAAAAGGGTCCCCATTGCAAACATTCCTAATCCTATCAGCAATACCATTTTACCAATTCCAACACTAGCGGCACTCATTAATATGATTCCGCCCATAATAGCGAACATTGAAAACTTCGACGCCACACCAACCACAGGTACTAATTGTGATCGCATCGTCAACCAACCATAAGCTTGAGCATGTTGTACGGCATGACCTACCTCATGAGCAGCTACAGCTGCCGCCGCAGCATTCCGCTGACTGTAAACAACATCACTTAAATTTACGGTCTTATTTCTAGGGTTATAATGATCAGTTAATTGGCCAGGTGTAGAAATCACCTTCACATCTGTAATTCCGTGGTCAGCCAACATTTTCTCTGCTATTTCAGCACCACTCATGCCATTTCGTAAATGAACCTTTGAGTAGTGTTTAAATTTCGATTTTAGGCGATTACTCACTAACATGCTGATTAAAGCAATCGCACCTACTAATATATAATACATCATAATGCCTTTAGTTTTTATTTAAAGATACTTATTAAAAAGCAAAAACCCCGCCAATGTAGCGAGGTTTTAATTTGGTGTCATTTTCGTGCAAATTTGTCAGTTTTGACAGTTTTGCACTCTAAACTTTCCTTCTATAAAGTTATCAGTATCAATCTCATGACTTAACGTACCCTGTACATGTTCATCATCAATACTATCGATAGTAACTGTGGTATTTTGTATTACCGTTCCGTTAGCAAGGTTTTCCCATAATATCACTTCAGCACCATCTACATCTCCGGTTTCATTTTTCGATTTGATCGTAATATGTGATTCGTTGGTCAGATTAAGGTCACTACACGAAAACTCAACTTCTGATAATACGATAATCAGTTGGTCATTTCCATTAATCAGGGCAAAACCATTCTCAGGCGTAAAATCATCTCCGCTGATCTTTCCTACAGGAATAAAATTATCAATAGTCATTAAATTCTCTTCTGCTAAATCAACCGATTCATCTTTAGAACACGATTGTAATAAGAAAAAAGCAAGGATTAAGATTGGAAGGGCAAGGGGAAATTTAGTTTTCATTTTGGTCATTAATATGTTCGTATATAAAACAGTTTAATAACCGAAAACCCTACCTTTTCAAGAATAATTTTTACATTATATTGATTTGATTATCAATAATTTACGATGTTTTTAAAAATAAAAAGACCTTGCTTTTGAGCAAGGTCTTTCAAAAATATTTTTACACTTTATTAAATTACTAAATACCCTCTAAAATTTGGCATCATAACTGTCATTTTAATAATCCTAAGCTAATAAATAAACATAATAAAAGTTGACTGCATTATTTGTTTATTGAAACTATGGCTAATTGGATTTCTGTATTTTCTATTTCAGTGTCAGATGACTCTAGGGCAATATTTGCAAGACTTAATACTAATGCAATTGCGAAATATATTAATCCTCTTTTAATTTGTTTTGTACGTCTCATGATTAAAAAGTTTGGGGTTACTTATATAACAACAATGTTCTAAAAAACCCTACCTAAAGTATGAATATTTTCACAATTAACCAATTGACATCCAATTTATTACATGTAATTTATTACACACAAAAACCCCGCTAGATAGCGAGGTTTTATTTTAATTTTTTTAGTCAATTTTTAGCCTATTGCAATAAGAATAAGTGTAGTGACTAGCGAGCAGTAGATTAATAACTTTTTCATGTTGTTCAGTTTTACAATTTGGGATTGTGTATATATAACAACCTAAAAACGAAATACCCTACCTCTTAATAAATCTAATTTCCTAATTATATATAGCGGTATCAAAAGTAAAGGCATCGGCTATCTCTTTATAAAGAACTTCGCCTTCAACAATATTTAACCCTTTGGCTAGTCCTCGATTAGCTTCACAAGCCTTCCTCCAACCATTATCCGACAGTTGAAGAACATATGGCAACGTTACGTTGGTAAGTGCCAAGGTAGAAGTATGAGGTACAGCACCTGGCATATTAGCTACACAGTAATGTACTACATCATCAATGATATATATGGGTTCTTCATGAGTTGTAGGCCTTGTGGTTTCAATGCAACCTCCTTGATCAACAGCAACGTCAACAATAACAGTGCCTGGTCTCATCTCTTTTAACATCTCTTTTGTTATCAAACTTGGCGCTTTAGCACCGGGAATCAGCACACCTCCAATAATTAAGTCATGAGTTTTAATATGCTTTCGAATATTAAATTCATTTGAAAACTCAGTTACTACATGACTTGGCATTACATCATTTACATAACGCAAGCGCTTCATATTTATATCCATTATAGTAACATGCGCACCTAGACCAGCAGCCATTTTTGCAGCTTGAATACCTACTGTACCTGCCCCTAGTACCAATACTTTTCCAGGAGGAACACCGGGCACACCACCAAGTAAAACTCCGCGTCCCTTTATTGGTTTCTCTAAATATTTTGCTCCTTGTTGTATGGCCATTCTACCAGCCACTTCGGACATTGGAATTAATAAAGGAAGACTTCCATCTTCATCTTCTACAGTCTCATAAGCTATACAAATTGCTTTCGCATGAAGCATCGCTAAGGTTAGTTGCTCACTACTGGCAAAGTGGAAATAGGTAAATAGTATTTGCCCTTCTTTAATCAAAGGGTACTCCTCTTCTATAGGTTCCTTAACTTTCACTATCATATCAGCAACCTGATAGACTGCATTTATGGTAGGAAGTATTTTAGCCCCTACAGATTCATAAATAGCGTCGGAAAAGCCACTACCTAGTCCGGCAGTAGTCTGCACAAAAACCTCGTGGCCTCTTTTGGTGAGCTCAAAAACACCAGCTGGTGTCATACCTACACGGCTCTCATTGTTCTTAATTTCTTTTGGGATTCCTATTTTCATACCTATTTTTTTTGACATCATTCAATGAAGTAACGAATATGAATTTTTATATGTTTATTTTTAAACATACTCGACAAAATAGGGGGTCAAATCGACAAAATAATAAATATAATAGCATAGACCCTATTTTATTAAGGGTATATTATCAATTTTGTGTTTATTTTGCTAATTTTACCCTATCAAATATAGAGTTTGACAATTTTATGGCTAATTCAAATTAAGCGTAAGAAAACCTCTTCAGAAAAGAAGAGGTTTTTTTCTTTCAGTTATAAAAAGATCTTACCCAACTATGTTAACGATCTTTCCCGGTACTACAATTACCTTCTTGGGTGTACGTCCTTGCAGTTGCTCTTGTGTTTTTTCATGGGCCATTACTGCAGCTTCAATATCTTCCTTACTCAAATCCAAAGAAAGATCCATCGTAAAGCGCATTTTACCATTAAATGAAATAGGATAGGTTTTACTATCTTCTACCAAGTGCTTTTCATCAAACTCAGGAAAAGAAGCCGTCGAAACGCTCTCACCATTCCCTAGAAGCGACCAGAGCTCTTCTGCGATATGAGGCGCATAGGGCGATATTAATATACATAAAGGCTCTAACACTGCCTTAGACTGACACTTTTGAGACGTTAATTTATTCACCGCAATCATAAAAGTGGAAACTGAGGTATTGAACGAAAAGTTCTCAATATCTTCTTCCACCTTTTTAATGGTTTTATGCAGTGTTTTTAAACTCTCTTTCGAAGGTTCGGAATCATTCACTTTTACGCCATTATCATCTGTATATAACTTCCACATTTTTTTAAGGAACGAATGTACTCCGGTTATACCGGCCGTATTCCAAGGTTTCGCTTGCTCTAACGGACCTAAAAACATTTCGTACATACGCAAGGTATCGGCACCGTAGCGCTCGCAAATATCATCTGGGTTGACGACATTGTATTTGGACTTGGACATTTTTTCGACTTCACGTCCCACAATTATATCCCCTGGTAGTGATGAAATAAAAGAATTACCTTTGAAGGTTTCCCCGCCATCTGGAAAAAAAAGAAAATTACTATAGCCAGGATTATTTGATAAAAATGAGGAAATATCTAACTTATTAGATGAATCTACTAATGATATGTCTACATGAATAGCGTCAAAATAGATTTTTTTTATTTGAGGTTTCATGTTATTGTTTAACTGTGAATAAACAACTTCATCTGAATGAATAAGACTAGCTTCAATCTCGTTACAAATTTTCAGTTTTAAAGCTGGAGATATACCTCCTGTTTCAATAGAATTTTTAAAATTAAGTGAAAAGAGATACGGCAGCCTTAATGTATTTGAATAAGGTTTCCTTTTAATCTCAACATCGTTTTGATCAAATTCCTGTAAAAAAGATTTTTCATAATTCACAGCTAGTCTATATATGAACGCACTACTGCCAGTTATCATTCCTTGGTTGATCAACTTCTTCGCATATTCATCAACAGGTAAATACCCGCGGTCAAATAGGAATTTTTGCCAGAAACGGGAATATAATAAGTGCCCTGTAGCGTGTTCGCTACCACCAATATATAGATCGACTTCCTTCCAATAATCAACCGCCTCTTTGCTAACAAAAGCCTCATCATTATGCGGATCCATATAGCGATTGAAGTAATATGAGCTTCCTGCCCAACCTGGCATGGTGTTGAGTTCTAAGGCAAAGACCGTTTTATTGTCGATTAGGTCATTACTTACAACCTTATTTTCTTTGGTATCCCAAGCCCACTCGGTAGCATTTCCTAAAGGTGGTTCTCCTGTTTCGGTTGGTAAGTATTTTTCCACTTGCGGCAATTCAATGGGTAAATGTTTTGCCTCAATCATTTGTGGCAAGCCATCTTTATAATACACCGGAAACGGCTCTCCCCAATAGCGCTGGCGTGAAAAAACAGCATCCCGCAATCGATAGTTAATCTTCCCTTTGCCTTGGCCGATTTTTTCTAATTCATCAATTGCTTTTCTAACAGCGTCTTTATATGACAAGCCATCTAGAAAATCAGAATTAGCGATAACAGTATTGTCTTTATCTGCAAATGCTTCTTCAGAAATATCAACGTCTTTAAAAATGTTGGGAATATCGATCCCAAAATACTTAGCAAAATCATAATCACGTTGGTCACCACATGGTACTGCCATTACGGCTCCTGTACCATAACCCGCCAACACATAATCCCCAATCCAAATTGGAATTAGTTTTTTAGAAAAAGGATGTTCAGCATAGGCTCCTGTAAATACCCCACTTATGGTTTTCACATCGGCCATACGTTCACGCTCACTTCGCTTTGCTGTAGCTTCTACATAGGCGTCAACGGCTTCTTTTTGTTCTGGTGTTGTTATTTTTGACACTAGCTCATGTTCCGGAGCTAAGGTCATAAACGACACACCAAAAATGGTATCGGGTCTGGTAGTAAAAACTGCTATTTGACTTTCATGATTTTTTATGTTGAATGAAACACTTGCACCTTCCGATCGTCCAATCCAATTGGTTTGAGAATCTTTAAGGGGTTGCGGCCAGTCTATTTTGCTTAACCCGTCCAACAAACGTTGCGCATACGCTGAAATACGCATGCTCCACTGAGTCATTTTTTTACGCACAACTGGATGGCCTCCTCGCTCTGAAACGCCATTGACAATCTCATCATTTGCCAGCACGGTACCCAATGCAGGGCACCAATTCACCTCGGTCTCCGCTAAATATGTCAATCTATATTTTAGAAGAATCCGTTGCTTTTCATCGTCAGAATAGGCATTCCATACATCAGCTGAGAACACCACAATATCTTCATCACATGCAGCATTTACACTTACATTTCCTTCTTTTTCAAATATTGAAGTAAGCTCTTCAATAGCTCTTGCCTTATCCTGATCATTATCATACCAGGAGTTAAAAAGCTGAATAAATATCCACTGTGTCCATTTATAATATTCCGGATTTGAAGTTCGAACTTCACGACTCCAATCAAACGAAAATCCAATTTTATCTAGCTGTTCGCGATAGCGTTTGATATTTGTTTCGGTGGTGATAGCAGGGTGCTGTCCGGTTTGGATGGCATACTGCTCAGCCGGTAAACCAAAACTATCATAACCCTGTGGGTGCAATACATTAAAACCTTTATGCCTTTTGTAACGGGCATAAATATCACTGGCGATATACCCCAGTGGGTGCCCCACATGCAGTCCAGCTCCCGAAGGATATGGAAACATATCTAAGACATAATACTTAGGTTTATCTGAATTATTGTCGGCATGAAAAGTCCCATTTTCTGCCCAATATTGTTGCCACTTGGCCTCGATCGTATTAAAGTGATATTGCACGGTAATTCTATTGTGTATCAGCCTGCAAAAATAAGCGGTTTCAATGACATTAACGCATAAAAAAGCGAAGACAATGCTTCGCTTTTTTTAGTTGTTCGTTTTTTTAAAATTGATAGCCGACAGACAGTTGAAAGACCGCATTTTTCACATCCGGATTTTCATCTATCGTAGTGAGCCCAGCTACGTACCTAACCTGAGTAAAAATACCAGAGTTTGTTTTATAACCAAAGCCCAAAGCTGCTGATACATCCATATTTTCAGCCACAGGATCCATGGTCGTACCATCGCCAAACTCAAATTCATCTTTTACCAAAAAAGAAACTTGAGGCCCTATTTCAACAGCAAATCCTTTAGCTACATAATACTTCGCTAACACCGGAACAGCGATGTAATTTAATTGTAAATCGACCTCATCACCCACTTTTCCGCCTTGCTCAGAGTACAACAATTCAGGCTGAACAGAAAACTTATCAGAAATACCAAGTTCTGCTGTTACTCCAATTAGTAAACCAGCTTGTGCATCATACTGATCCGCTCCCTGTATGTCTGCAAAATTAACCCCTGCTTTTATTCCAAAATCGAACTTTTTGTCTTGTGCTTTTATCCCAAAAGCAAGCAAGAACATTACTAAAATTAGTACTTGTTTTTTCATCTTAAGTTTTTGTTTATTTATTTGGCAGTGGTTAAACAAGCACTATGCCAAAAACAAAAACTGCCGCTATAAAGTGTACTAAGAGACACTTCTCGCCTTTATCTCCATTGGTAACAGACAGTAATAAATAAATGAATTAACTGGTGTTGGGATTCCCATGTTCTTTCCCTCTTTTACAATGTAGCCATTGAAATTTTCTAATTCTGATGGTTTGCCTTCCATTATATCTCGTTGCATAGAAGCGGTGGAGTGATATGCCTGCTTGTCGATCGCCACAAAAGTTCTCGTAATAGTTTCTTGATTGATGTTAATGCCTTTTGCATTAGCAATTTGCAAAATTTCATTCGCCGTTTGAAGCATCATATCTCTCAAATAATCATCTTCACGCATCGGTCCAATTTCCGACCGAGTTAATGCCCCAATGCCGCTAATAGTTGTGATGAATAAAAACTTAGTCCAGATAGCCATTTGAATATTATCAGGAACAATACAGTCAATTTCTGCTTGATCGAATAGGGATTTAATTTTTAAAACACGGTCGGTTTTTTCATTGTCCAGCTCTCCAAAAATAACTTGAGGGTGAAATGCAAAATGATTAATCACCCCTGGTGATTCAATCTTACTTATTATTCTGCATAGGCCAGCCAAGACCTGATTAGGTGTTAGCGACCTTAATAATTTATCGGCATTATCTGCTCCGTTTTGAAGTGGTATTACCACGGCTCCCTTTTTTAATAATGGTTTTAGCTGAATACCAATATCTTCTACTTGCCATGACTTTACTGCCAGAAAAATAACATCGGCTTGTTTTATTTCTTGAAGGTCTTCAGTTGCATTCACATTCGATATTGAAAAGTCTCCTTCTATGCTTTTAACATAAAGACCATTCTTTTTTATCGCCTCTAGATGTTTTCCTCTTGCAATAAAGGTAACATCGTAACCAGCCTTCGCTAACTTACCGCCAAAAAATCCGCCCACTCCACCAACTCCGTATACAACAATGTTCATAATATGTGGTTATTTATACAAAGCAAGATACTATTCATTTGCTTTTGTTAGTTAGATTTGTGTTGACAACAAGATTTCATGAGTTCATCGTACGATAAATATCAAAAACGACGCTTAATATCCTCTTATTTCTCAGTAATCATCAGTATATCACTGGTACTTTTTTTATTGGGGTTATTAGGATTGTTGGTACTCAATACCAAAAAAGTGGCCGATCATTTTAAAGAAAAGATTGCCCTATCAGTTTATTTAAAAGACAATGCGAAAGAGATCGAAGTAAACCGACTGCAAAAACGATTATCAATTGCAGATTATACTAAGTCTGTAACCTATATCTCAAAAGAGCAGGCAGCTGAGGAACAAAGCAAAAAAATTGGCGAGGATTTTTTAAGCTACCTAGGATACAATCCGTTACAAAACAGTATGGACGTATTTTTAAAAGCCGATTTCGTATCACCGGAGGCTTTAGAAGAAATTACAACAGACATTAGCTCAAAAAGTTTTGTAGATGAAGTAGTGTATGACAAACCCCTTATTGCATTACTAAATGATAATGTAAAACGTATTAGCTTTTGGGTTTTAGTAATTAGTGGGGTATTTACATTTATTGCCGTATTACTAATAAATAGTTCGATCAGACTATCGGTATATTCAAAACGATTTATCATTAAGACCATGCAAATGGTAGGAGCTACCAAAGGTTTTATAAGGAAGCCCTTTATTTGGAATAGCATCAAGCTTGGCATCATAGGAGCTTTTCTAGCGATAGCTGGTGTTGCTATGGTATTATACTACCTAAATAAAAGTTTCTTAGAGCTTAACTTGTTAAACGACACTTTATTAATTGTTGGTTTATTTGTGGGCATTTTACTTATGGGAATTATCATTACTTGGGTCAGCACCTTTTTTGCAACCCAGCGTTTTCTCAATCTTCGAACCGACCAGTTATATAGCTAATGAAGTACTTTTTCTGGACTTTTTCGATAACGTTATTCGTTATTTTTCTGGTACTTTTTTGGATTACCTTTCGACCCATAAAAAATGTAACCTCAGATGATGTTATGAAAGTCGAAGGCCTTGTAACCAACATATATCCAGGAAGTGGAAACGATATTTATTTTAAGCTAGAAAAAATAGAGCGCCCTTTTTATATTAATAGAGGAATGGAACTTGGTCTTTATTTAGACAGTCTTAACAATACTGTTTTAAATAAAAGGGTTATTTTGCACAGCATTAAAAGATGGACCCCTTTAACCACAAACAAGATGCACCCGCATATCTCGAAATTAACGGTTGATGGTGCCGTCATCTTTAATGAAATTGAAGATCAATGAGTAAAAAAACGACTAAAAAGTCTGAACAAGAACCCACCAAAGAATTTGTCTTTGGAAAAAGAAATTACATTTTCATGTTTATTGGGTTAGCTTGTATTGCCTTGGGTTTTATTCTAATGGCTGGTGGCGCTAGTGATGATCCCAATGTCTTCAACCCAGAGATTTATAGTACAAGACGTATTCGTGTAGCACCTACTTTGGTACTTATTGGTTTTGCGATAGAGATTTACGCGATTTTAACTTCGCCAAAGAAGAAATAATTAAACGCTTTCAAACCAGATATATCGCGTACTTTTAACCCAACAAAAATTCAAACATCTTTTTTCTGAATGGAAATTATCGATGCTATTATTTTAGGTATTATTCAAGGGCTTACTGAGTTTTTGCCTGTTTCATCAAGTGGGCATTTAGAATTAGGGAAAGCCATTTTAGGAGATGAATCTGTACCGGAGGAGAGCTTGCTGTTTACAGTAGTCATGCATTTTGCAACAGCCCTTAGCACTTTGGTCATTTTTAGAAAGGAAGTGTTTGAAATACTTCGGGGGTTGTTGCAGTTTAAATGGAATGAGGAAACGCAATTTTCGTTAAAAATCATTCTTTCGATGGTACCCGCAGTATTTTTAGGCTTGTTTTTTGAAGAACAATTAGAAGCTCTTTTTGGTGAAAACCTTCAACTTGTTGGTTTTATGTTATTAGTGACCGCCTTATTACTATTTTTGGCAGATCGTGCTAAGGACACCCAGAAAAGTGTAAGCTACCCAAATGCCTTTATTATAGGACTTTCTCAAGCAATTGCAATGCTACCGGGGATATCGAGATCAGGAGCCACCATTTCGACTTCCGTTTTATTGGGGATTGATAAAACACGAGCTGCGAAGTTTTCATTTTTAATGGTAGTTCCATTAATTTTTGGGAGCATTGCTAAAACGCTATTTGAAGGTAAAATAACTTTAGAAAGTGATCAGTTAATTCCGCTTTCAGCAGGTTTTATTGCAGCATTTGTTGCCGGTTTAATAGCATGTACATGGATGATTAGTTTAGTAAAGAAAAGCAAGCTAAGTTATTTTGCTATATACTGCCTTTTGGTTGGCGCGGCTGCCATTATCTATTCGTACTTTTCTTAATATTGTTTTATGCGACTAACTGCGGATGACTACCAAAACGGACAAATATTATTAATTGATAAGCCTCTTGAATGGTCTTCATTTCAAGCCGTTAACAAGATTAAGTGGACCTTAAAGAAAAAGCTTGGTTTAAAAAAAATAAAGGTAGGTCATGCTGGTACCTTAGACCCTCTTGCAACCGGATTACTGATTGTTTGTACGGGGAAATTCACAAAACGAATTCCTGATCTTCAAGGACAAGTAAAAGAATACACCGGAACGTTTCAGTTGGGCGCAACTAGACCAAGTTACGATTTGGAAACTGAAATTGATGCAACCTTTACTACCGATCATATTAGTGATGATCTTATTAAACAAAAAACAGCTCAGTTCATTGGTGAAGTAGATCAACAACCTCCTATCTTTTCAGCCATTAAAAAAGATGGCAAACGTCTTTACGAACATGCTAGAAAAGGCGAATCAGTAGAAATACCTACAAGAAAAGTTACCATTCACGAATTCGAAATTACTTCCATTAATGAGATGGAAGTGACATTTAGAGTAGTTTGTAGTAAAGGTACCTATATACGCTCTTTAGCTCATGATTTCGGTAAGGTGTTAGGATCAGGGGCCTACTTGTCTTCACTTAGACGCACTAAAATCGGAAGTTATGTTGTAGAAAATGGCATTTCTCCCAATGATTTTGCAAAACAATACGAGTAATCTGCAAAACAATTTGTTTAAACTACTAATTTGTTTTAAATTTACGTAAGCACTTACGTAAATTGCGTCATAATGAAAGAATTTTATACCAAGACGGGCAAAATGGCTATCGGCACTCGCCTGCGTTTATTAAGTGAATATTTAACCGACCAATCTGCTAAAGTATTTAAATCATACGATACCGATATGAAACCTAAATGGTTTCCGGTATTCTTTACTATATCGCAAGAAACAGCCTTACCTATTACTATCATCGCGCATCAAATAGGGCAATCACACCCGTCTGTTAGTGGCATCGTAAAAGAACTGCTAAAAGCCGGTTTAGTAGAAGAACATAAGGACAAAACAGATGGCCGTAAAAACCTAATCACATTAAGTAAAAAAGGGCTTGCGCTACAACAAAAACTTGAATATACATATGAGGATGTCGGAAGTGCAATCGAGAAGATCACAGCTCACTCCACTCATCAATTATGGCAGGCTCTAGAAGAATTTGAATATTTACTAGAGCAAAAATCACTGTTGCAACGAGTCTTTGACGAGCGCAAAAAAAGAGAGGCTGCTAACGTAACAATAGTACCATTTGAAGATAAATATCACGTTCATTTTAAAAGGCTTAATCAAGAATGGATTGATAAATACTTCATCATGGAAGATGCTGATCATAACTCTTTAGATAATGCACAAGAATACATTATTAACCGGGGTGGTGATATTATAATGGCCCTGCATAATGACGAAGTAGTTGGTACTTGTGCCTTAATCAAAACAGACAATGAAGAATATCAATATGAATTAGCTAAAATGGCGGTATCACCAAAAGCGCAAGGTCTAGGTATTGGTTGGATTTTAGGTAAGGAGGTTGTTAAAATCGCAAAAAGTAAAGGAGCAAAGAACATATATTTAGAGAGTAATACCATTCTTACCCCTGCTATCACTTTATATAGAAAATTGGGTTTTAAAAAAATCACAGGCATCCCCTCTCCCTATGAACGTAGCAATATTCAAATGGTCTTAGACCTAAATACATAAGGTTTTGACATAATATGTCAGTTTTTGATTCGTTACCAATACCTGACTTATTGATGAACCTTAGAGATGCGGTAATACCGCATCTTTTTATTTAATTAAGTAGGGTATATTTCTTCGAAATCGTTTTATAGGTAAATACCGTATATACTAAACCAAGAAAAAATATGTTATTTTTAAATAATGCAACTCAATAGAAAGCATAAGGCCTCCATCATTACCGTATTAATCGCCATGAATCTTTTAATGTTGGTATTTAACCTCAGTCTTACAGGTGAACCGACTACCATGGCTGAAACTTTTATTGAACTTCCGGTTGCAGATGAAGAAACCCTAGAAGAGCTTGAAAAACAGATTGAAGAATTAAAGCAACAAGATTTCAAGAAAATTGAAAGTCATGACGCTATTAATGAAAACCAAAAGTTTATTAAGGAGTTTCAAGAAACAAAAAGTTTAGAAGAGCTACGTGCAGAAGCAGCAGCACAGCGTGAAGCTGAAGAAGCAGAAGCCTCGGAAGGCGATTTGAATTCTGCTATTGCAGGTAACGAAAAAAGCTTAGCCGAAAAAGAAGAAGAAAAGAAATCATCAAACGGAGATGATAGTAAAAAAGATCTTGCACAAAACTTTACCACAAGCCGCAACAGTACCGTATCTTTTTCATTAATCGATAGAGAACCTGTGTATCGTATTCCAAACCCAACCTACACTTGCATATCAGGTGGTAAAGTGGTTATTAATATTACTGTGAACAAATTTGGTGATGTCATTGACGCTTCTCATAACCAAAGAGCATCTTCTACTAACAATGGTTGTTTAGTTGATAACGCCCTTAGGTATGCTCAAAAGGCCAAATTCAACAATAGCAACAAAGCCCAGCAGATTGGTACAATCACCTACGTTTTTCAACCAAAAAGCTAGAAAATTATTTCAATAATTCAAGTAGGTCCTTAATCGTATCCTGACCTTTATCCTTATTGTACCAAACTTGCAAATCTTGTTTAAATTCTGGAGTTAAAGCACCATTAACATCCTTAAAATCGTTTACCATTTTGGTGGCATTGGTCGGCCGTGGCCCCCAAGTACCAACTACTTTTTCGGTATTATTATCAATGGCTATAAGTTTAGGAATAGAGCGCCCTCCATTGGTAAGGTACTGATCCATAAGATCAAGGTTCTCATCACGAAGTACTACTTTTAAATCGATTTTTTCTGTTAACGCTGCCAACTTATCCATCGCGGGCATTGTTTGCGCAGCATCGCCACACCAGCTTTCAGTAAGTACTAACCAAGTAAGATTCCCCTTAAAGTTGGTAACCTTTTGCTTTGTTTCTTCACTTAGTTTAATAGTCTTTGCCAACCTTTTCATACGCCTATCATTTAACGTACTGTAATTTAATAAGGCCTCCGTCTGTTCTGGTCCGGTCGATTTACCTTCAGCAACCAGATTGGTAACTAATTCTCTATATGCATTGTAGCTAATAGCTTTTTCTAATGCTTTTGTTAAGGGTGATTGTATAATTGTTTCCATATTTTTCAAATCTATTAAATGCATCTTTCATAAAAAGTGACATTTATTACCTTAGTGTGATTTTTATAAAAACCTTACAATGGAAAAACATCGCTGCGGTTGGTGTGTTGGAGACGACCTTTATGAAGCGTATCACGATCTTGAATGGGGAGTACCTGTTTATGATGATGACCAGTTGTTTGAATTCCTAATTTTAGAAACTTTTCAGGCAGGTTTAAGTTGGATTACCATTTTAAGAAAACGCGAAAACTTTAGAAAAGCCCTCGATTTTTTTGATTATAAGAAGATCGCACGATATGATGAGGGCAAGTATGAAGAATTGATGAGCAATGCTGGAATTATTCGTAACAAGCTAAAAATACGGGCGACTATTTCTAATGCACAAGCTTTTTTGAAAGTGCAGGAAGAGTATGGTAGTTTTTCTAAATATATATGGGGTTTTGTAGATCATAAACCCATTCAAAATAACTTAAAACACTACAAAGATGCACCCGCTAAAACCGAATTATCAGACACCATTAGTAAAGGCCTAAAAAAAAGAGGCTTTAAGTTTGTAGGTAGCACAGTCATATATGCATTTATGCAGGCAATAGGTATGGTTAACGACCATGAAGTGGGTTGCTTTAGATATAAAGAGGTGCAAAAATTGTGAGAAGTTTTTTCCTTAAATGATATTAGGTTCATTTCGGGCTTCTTCCGTGGTCGTAATTACAATTTCCTGAGGATTTAACAAAGCCTCATTTTTTGGAGTGTACGGAATAATATTTAACAGCTTTTCTATTACTTCTAGTCTTGCTTTCCCTTTCTTATTTGCTTTGATGATAATCCATGGAGCGATTTTAGTATCAGTCTTTTTAAACATTCGTTTTTTATACTCAGTATATACATCCCATAGTTCTTGCGCCTTAGCATCGACATCACTATACTTCCATTTTTTTAATGGATCTTGTTGAATATCTTCAAAACGCTTTGCCTGTTCATCTTTTGAAATAGAGAAATAAAACTTTATCAATATAGTGCCAGACTCAATAATCATCTTCTCAAAAGGATTGATCTGCCCCATAAAAATTTGATACTCTTCTTCCGTACAAAAACCGTTAACAGGTTCGACTACAGCTCGATTGTACCAACTTCTATCGAAAAATACGATTTCTCCTTCTTTTGGCAGTTGATTTACGTAGCGTTGAAAATACCACTGCCCCTTTTCTTCTTCAGTAGGTTTTGGTAAGGCAACTACCCTAAATTCTCGTGGATTGATATGCTCAGTAATCCTTCTTATGGCACCACCTTTACCCGCGGCATCTCGACCTTCAAACAAGACTACAACCTTTTTGTTATTGGTTGTTACCCATTGCTGTAGTTTGATTAATTCTTCCTGTAGTTTTTCTAACCGGAGCTCGTAATTTACATTACGCAAGGTTTTTCCGATACTAAGCTCATCGTTAGAAAATAACTGTCGTAAACCCCGTTTGGTGTTTAATTTTTCTATATCTGATAACGCACTCATAAACGGCTTAATCTATATGGTTTAATCTTCTATAATAACGGCTAACAATGTTGGGGTCACAAAACAATGTAGCTCCTGAGTTTCCTTTTCCATCATATTCAAACTGTGACAGCACATAGCGCATACTCTCCAACCGGGCTTTCTTTTTATTATTTGTTTTAACAACAATCCATGGACTAAATGTGGTATGCGTGTTGCTAAACATTTGTTCTTTATAATAGGTGTAATCATCCCATTTTTTTTGCCCTTCTTGATCTACAGGGCTAAATTTCCATCGTTTTAAAGGATTTTCAAGTCGGCTTTGAAATCGTTTCTCTTGTTCATCCTTAGAAATGGAAAACCAAAATTTTATTAAGATCAAACCATCTTCATGCAACATATGCTCGAACTCGGGTACCTGAGACAAAAACGTGTGATATTGATCTGTAGTGCAAAAACCCATTACAGGCTCAACTACCGCACGATTATACCAACTTCTATCAAAGAAAACTATCTCTCCCGGGTTTGGCAGTTCTTTCATATACCTGCGAAAATACCATTGCCCCTTTTCTGTATCTGTAGGCTTGTTCAAAGCTACCACGCGCATCGATCTTGGATTTAAATGTTCTTTAAACCTTCTTATTGCTCCCCCTTTTCCTGCCGCATCTCTTCCCTCAAAAATTATACATACCCTTTTTTTATTTGCTGCTACCCATTGTTGCAATGAAACTAGCTCCGCTTGTAGGCGTTTTAGTTCTTCTTCATAGGCAAGATTAGACTTCAAGTTTTTGAGTATTTTAATCTCTCCTTTCTCTTCTAATCGCTGTGCCAGCATTTCACGGGTAGTACACTCTTGAAAATCAGTTAGTGTAAGCATAGTTTGGTTATTTTAAATAGGTTAAAAACTTAGCACGCGGAATTTCTTCTGCGCCTAAACTTTTTAAATGATCAGTATAAACTTGACAGTCTATTAACTCTTTCTGTTCTTTTTTACATTTTTCAACGAGGTGTACAAACGCAATTTTGGAAGCATCACTTACCGAATGAAACATACTCTCACCACTAAAAACTTTTTTCATACTAACACCATATAGCCCTCCGACCATTTCTCCTTCTAGCCAAACCTCAACTGATTCAGCAATGCCCATTTGGTGTAACGTTTCATAAGCTTCAATCATTCCTTCGGTTATCCAAGAACCGTCTTGACCCTTACGTTTGGCATCGGCACATTTTCTAATAACTTCCCCAAATGCTTCATTATGGGTAATCTCAAAAGAATGCGTTCTCATTTTTTTTTGCAAACTCTTCGAGATTTTTAAAGAATCAGGATACAGTACCATACGTGGGTCTGGGCTCCACCACAACAAAAAATCGTCATTTTCTGACCAAGGAAAAATCCCATTTTTATAGGCGAGTAACAGCCTTTCTACACTAAGGTCCCCTCCGATAGCAACGACCCCTTCTGCTGAAGAAGTTGTCACTGGAGGAAACTCCAACTTATTCGTCAGATAAAACATATATTCTTAAAAATAGCAATTAAAAGAAAGATAAGAAATTATCTCTTTTTAATATAGATGATTACCATATTAATAAGCTAACCGTTGTTTTAACATAATCAAACCCGATAAATCTTTGATTTTTAGAGAATTTTCCCCACATTTGAAAATGATCTTCGTATTCTCTTTCTTTTCATCATTGCTTTTGAGTTAGTTTTGAAGATCATTAAATCAATATATCGCTCTCCGATTTTTCGGGGAGCTTTTTGATTATAAGAGCAATAAGCCCAGCAGATAGATAGTACCACCTACAAGCATTAGTATTAGCGTATAAGGAAGAATTTCTTTTGCTTTCAATTTGGTAATTCCCAATAACGGAAGTGCCCAAAAAGGTTGCAACATATTCGTAATCTGATCGCCATAGGCCAATGCCATTATTGCTTTTGGTAATGGAACATTCAAACTCAGTGCCGACTCTACAACAATGGGTCCCTGAATGGCCCACTGTCCACCTCCGCTTGGCACAAAAATATTTACCAGTCCAGCGCTAAAAAAGCTTACTATTGGCAAGGTGTCTTCTGTAGCAATACTAACGAAAAAGTCAGATATGCCTGAAACCATTCCGGTGCTTTTCATAATTCCCATAATCCCGAAATATAATGGAAACTGAATAAGAATACCTGAAGTACCTTGAATTGCCTCATTTAGTGCTTTCAAGAAATTTGTAAAACTACCGTGCAACACAATAGCTAAACCAAACATAAAAAAGTTAAGCATATTGGGAGTAATGGTAAATTCCGTCAGGCTTTTGCTGTATTGATATGAAAATGCTAATAATATCAATATTCCGAAAAACCAAGCCAAGTACTTTGAACTGTCTAATTTCTCTGCCCCATCTGCTTTTGCATTAGTAGTATCAAAATTGTATGGGTTTAATTGAAGTGGTGTCGCTGTTGTTTTTTCTGAAACAACCCTAAGAACCAGTGGCACGATAATTAAAACAGCGCCGAAGATCAACAAATTCCACCAACTAAAAATTGTTTGATCCGTACTTATAAGTTCAGGAATCATTCCTGCGATGTCTTTGTCTTCAATGGTATTAATAAATCCCTTAAGATGGCCTTTTTCAGCAACCTTAAGCGGTGCAGAACCTGATATACCCCCGTGCCACACCATTAAACCAGAATAACCCGCAGCCCCCAATAGTGGATAGTTAATTGGGATGTTATTTTGCTGCGCATACTCTGCTACTTTTCTAGCTAATATCGCCCCAAAAATCAACCCTAATCCCCAATTAAAAAAAGCCACCAGCATAGTAGTAATACAAACCATCACTACGGCACTTTTACCGTTTGTTACTAAGGTTGTGATTGCCAGAATCACCTTGTTCATTGGCTTGCTCAATACAAGAATATGGCCAAGTACCAGTATTAACATCATTTGGTACCCAAATACGAGTAAATCAGTATTCCATATCCCTTTCTCCCATTCTGATAAAATGAATAGCATCTTGTTACCCTCTACATCCGGTGTAAAGAAAAAAGCCAACATCATTGTCAACAATGTTAGTAACACCGCGATAGTGAAGGGAGATGGCATAAAGCGTTTAAAGGCCGATGTAATAGCTTGGGTGATATTCATTAATTTTAATTTGATGTCAATTTATAAAAGAAAAGGCAATACCATATCAACCAAAGTTTGATTCAAATATATTTGTTCATTTTTAATGTAAAGTCCTTGTCAATTCAGCATCAGTGTAACATAATCGTTGATTTATATACCTATTAGATACATCAATTTTATTATAATCATGCATAATGTAGATACGTATCGTACTTTGTTCATTATAAAAGGAATACTTACCCTAGTATTTTCACTCTTCTTTGTGCTCTATATGGCTATGGGTGGATTTTTTAGTGCAGCTATCATGCTAGATTCTAGCAATAATGACTTACCATTTAATCCAGGGATGATTTTTGTAATTATAGGAGGTATCGGCTTTCTCATTACTATAACTTTAGGCATATTAACCTTATATGCAGCTAAGTATTTGGGCCAACGCACCAACTATACTTTTATTTTTGTGGTTGCCATTCTTAATTGTCTTACAGGCGCATTAGGCATTGTTCTTGGCGTATTGACCTTGGTAGAGCTTAATAAGCCAGAAATAAAAGCACTATTTAGTGCACAAGAACATGGACTTATACCAACAAAAAATCCCTACTAAAAAGCAGGGATTTTTTGTTGGTATTTACTTTTTAAAAAGGTAAATCGTCGTGCTCTTCTTCGTTTAGATCCGTAGCTGGTTCGAAAGCTTCCATTGGCGGTACAGGCGGCACGCCTTGGTTCGTATTGGCTGCTGGAGCTAAATTCTCAATTCTCCAACCTTGTATCGAGTTAAAATATTTGGTTTCGCCTTGCGGGTTTACCCACTCACGTCCTCTAATATTAATACTAACTTTTACTTGCTGCCCCACTTGATAGCTATTCAATAAATCACACTTATCTTGAATAAACTCTATTAAAATATGTTGCGGGTATTGCTCATCCGTTGTTACCACCAATTCGCGTTTTCTAAAACCATTACTTCCATAGGTTTTAGTTTCATCAATCATCTTAATACTTCCTGTAATTTCCATCGTTATTTTTAATTTATTGCCAACAATACTTTCCAAGCTGAAAGTACTTCATTTTTATTTAAATATTCTTGTGCTTTTAAATGAACTTTTTCTTCATCATCAGCACTTAAAATAGCTTTTATCCCAATAGACTTGTTCACAAAATTTGCAACCTCATCGCTACTAGGCAGTGCATCTACATTACCTAATTTACCCAAATCATTACCAGTTAACACCTTACTGTTTTTAATTTCATAAGGTATTTTATCAACTCCTATACCCAAGCTCGACAAAGGTTTTGGCACTTCAAACATACCCATATTTGCACGACTATACCAGTTACCCCCCATACGCGCCACTAGGTCTATTTTATGCTGATCAATAATTCCATTTTCATCTAGTACTGCTTCTTCAATATGCATTTTTACCACTTCGCAGATAACCAAGTTACCTGCACCGCCTTCGGTTCCTAATTTAGTGACTTCTTTAACGAAACACTCAAACTGCACTGGAGACTCTTTAACACGAAATGGCTTTACTTTTTCTGAACGAACCGCTGTTAAACCTGATTTTTTAAACTCGTCGACTCCTTCTGCATACTCCGTGCTAGATAATGACATTTGTTGTACAATATCGTAATTTACAACATTGATAACCACCTCCCCGGTGGCCTCTGCATTTTCTAGCGTATGTTTAGTAGTATTATTACGTACCCGTCTTGCCGGAGAAAAAATTAAAATAGGGGGATTTGCACTAAACACATTAAAAAAGCTAAAAGGTGATAAATTTGGCCTACCCTTGACATCAATGGTACTCGCAAAAGCTATAGGTCTTGGACCAATTGCACCCAACAAATAACCATGTAGTTTTGGTATCGCAATTTCTTTCGGGTCTATTGATAACATCCTTACTATTTAATTTGTAGCAAAAGTAACTAAAGTCGTGCGCTCAAAAAAAGGAATATAGATAAAGGTATCATCAAATTAACTTATATTTAATCGCTGTAACACCAACGCACCTAAATGTTATTTGAAGACCAAAAAACGATAACAAGACGCATTATCATTGTTTGCTCTTTTATTGTTGTTGTACTTATCGTTTGGAATACCAATTCATTGTTCCGTATTATGAAAACTGAGGAACGCGTTAAAATGGAAGGCTGGGCCGTTGCACAGCACGAAATACAACGACAGGACCCGGATGAAGATATAAGCGAATTAGCATATTGGTATACGGTTCGGGGTAAATTGAGCTCTCCTATGATTATCGTTGATAAAAATGATAGTATTGTTGGTTACGATAACATTGACACCTTAAAAATTGCAAAAGACCCCAACTACATCTACAAAATGTTGGAACGAATTAAAAAAGACAATGAGCCCATTAAAATTGAGTATGACAATTTTTTAAATCAACGGCTTTATTATGGAAATTCATCCTTATTAAAAAAGCTTACCTACTTCCCGATTGCTCTTGTATTAATTATTGTACTTTTCGCCACTGTCACCTATTTCTTTTATCGCACCTCTAAAATATCAGAACAAAATAAGCTTTGGGCCGGTATGGCTAAAGAAACAGCGCATCAAATAGGCACCCCATTATCATCATTACTGGGTTGGATTGAGATACTGCGTTCTCAGAATGTAGAGGAAAGTACTTTAGTAGAGATCAATAAAGATGTCGAACGCCTTCAAACCATTACCGAGCGTTTTTCTCAAATAGGATCCATACCAAAATTAGAAAGAACTAATATTATAGCTGAAACGACCAATACCTTCAATTACTTAAAAATGCGCAGTTCGAAACTCATTACATTTGAATTGCAGGTCCCAGAAGATTTTATTTATGTAAACTTAAACTCGCAATTATATAGCTGGACCATCGAAAATTTAGTTAAAAACGCTATCGATGCTATGAAAGGAAAAGGTCTTTTACGGGTAGTTGCAAGATTAAGTGACAAAGAGGTAAAGATTAAGATTATAGACACGGGAAAAGGAATCCCTAGAAGCCAGTTTAATCAAATATTTGAACCGGGATTTACCTCAAAAAAAAGAGGATGGGGCCTTGGCTTATCTTTGGCAAAACGCATTATAGAAGACTATCATCAGGGAAAATTACGTGTTAGCCATTCAGAAATTGGAAAGGGCACGACTATGGAGATCGTATTGAATGTTATTGCCTAGACTTTTTTAGAAAGTTCGCTGGCTAAAGCAGCAAACTCCTCTTGCAATCTAGCAGTGTTATTCTTAAAATCCATATCACTCATTGAATTTATAGGAATAAGGTGCACATGTGCATGAGGTACTTCTAAACCCACAACAGCTATACCTACCCGGTTACAAGGCACTACCTTTTCGATAGCTAAGGCTACTTTTCTTGAAAATTGCATTAGCCCATTATAAGTACCTTCATCAAGATCAAATATTTTGTCAACCTCTTTTTTAGGAATGCACAGAGTATGGCCCCAAGCGTTTGGATTAATATCCAAAAATGCTAGAAACTCATCGTTTTCAGCTACCTTATGACAAGGGATTTCCCCTTTAATAATCTTGGTAAAAATTGAAGCCATCTTTTTTATTTGTTATTGTTAAAAGTAGAAAAACGGTTATCAAAAAACCAGCTAACAACTATATAATTGTTTAACTGGTTTTTACGGTTGATTAAAAATAGAATTGTTATTCTCGAGTAATCTCTAAAATGTCAAATTTAAGAGTGCCATTAGGCACGTTAATCTCTGCAACTTCTCCTACTGACTTTCCTAAAAGTCCTTTTCCTATTGGTGAATTAACCGATATTTTTCCTGATTTAAGATCAGCTTCGCCATCAGCAACCAATGTATAATTCATTTCCATACCATTGGTTTGGTTTTTTATTTTAACTGTAGATAATACCAATGCTTTTGACGTATCGAGTTGCGACTCATCAATTAATCGTGCTCCAGAAAGCGTTTCTTCTAATTTTGATATTTTCATTTCTAGAAGTCCTTGCGCTTCTTTAGCAGCATCATACTCCGCATTTTCCGACAAATCACCCTTATCTCTTGCTTCTGCAATTGCTTGCGAAGCACGAGGTCGCTCCACATCTTTTAAATGACTTAGCTCGTCCCTTAGTTTTTTTAATCCTTCTTGGGTATAATAAGACACCTTGCTCATAATTTCAATTTCATTTTATTATAGCTCATATATAAACACAAAAAATCCCATCATAGCGGGATTTTAATCAAATATACGAATAATTTAAGCGATTATTGATGTATATAACCCTCATTGCAAATAAATGTTAATCCAAAATAAACATACACATTACTGTGTTTTGTTTAACTACCTTGCAAAAAAGAACTGCATGAATCGATTTATTATACTACTGTTTTTATTGGTGTTTTTATCTTGTAAAAACGATGACAATCGCCTAAATAGAAATCCATTTTTATTGGATACTGCTTTTTCTTTCGATATCAACCTTTCCTTAAATAGCAACTTATCATTCACTGGCAATAGCCAGTATTTTGCAAATGCTGGTATTGGGGGTATTATTGTTTTTAACTCAGGTATTGGTTTTGTTGCCTGGGAAGCCAGCTGCCCAAATCATGTGCCTAATAATTGCAGTACGATGCAGGTAAACGGAGTGGAAGCCCAATGCAGTTGTGAAGATTATCGTTATAGCCTTGGCAACGGGCAACTTTTAAATCCACCAGGAGGGGATCAACAGGTATACCCAATGCTTAATTATCGAGCAATAGAAAGTAACGGAATTGTAACGGTTTCCAATTAATAAAATCACCGTTCCCAACCCCCCTCCTTTTTAGGAGAGGGAATTAAAGGGAGCGCGTTATATACCTAAAAATTTAATGTCATTCCTAATAAAAAGTTAGTGCCAGCTTGCGGATAAAGAAAGTTTTCAGTGATTGCTGGGTCGTTAGAGCCTTCTGGTCTGAAAAAATAGCTAAAAGTATAACCATTGGATTCATACAACTCATTTAAAAAGTTGTTTACCAACAAATCAAATCGTACCTCTTTAATCCAATTTGGTTTTAGCACCCAAGACGCATTAAAATTGTTAACGAAGTAACTGTCTATTTTCTTGCTATCGCTTGATGTATTGTCTAAAAATTGATTCCCAACATATTTACTAAGCACGCTTAGTTTAAGTTGTTCTACTGGTTGATAGCTTATAACACTACCCGCTATAATATTTGGAGAAAATGCAATATCTGTATCTTCTAAAGTGGTGGTAACCGGTCCAAAAGAAACAGTATCGAAAGTAGCAGGGTCAAACTGAGTATCGAAAACAAGAAAGTCAAATGATTTTATTCTGTTTTGACTTAAAGTGGCATTGGCAGAAAACGTCCATTTTTGTACAGGCTTATATGTTGCTTGCAGCTCAATACCCGCACGATAACTTCTATCTACGTTCTGTCTAATTGGCCCACCGGTATCATCAATTGCACCCGTTAGTACTAATTGATCTTTGTAGTCCATAAAATAGAAATTGGCATTAAATGCTAATTCATTATTCTGTAGGCGATACCCAAATTCCCAATCAAATAGCTGTTCTCTTTTTGCATTGGGGTTGTTAATTAAATCGTCTCGGTTTGGCTCTCTATTTCCAACGGAAAACGAACCATATACCGTTTGGTTTTTATCAAAAGCATAAGACAATCCCATTTTAGGATTAAAAAAACCAAAATTTTGATCGACTGCTATTGGGAGTAAATCAGAACTTGTACCAAATGTCTGGTAATCAACAGCGCGGTATTGCAGGTCACCAAATACTAAAAACTGCTGATTAATATTATATTCAGCTTTCGCATAAACATTGATGTCTCGTTTGTCTCCATTGCTAAAATAATACTCTGTACCTGTTGCAATTGCTGAAGGAAACGTGTCTGAAATGATTTCCCCAAAATGATCACCATCATATCTTGTAAAACTTCCACCAAAATTGGCATTAAGCCCTTCGACTTTATAGTTCAAAGAATATACCAAAGCATAAAAATCGTTATCTAACCAACGTCTTCTCACTACATCACCACCTTCATCAGTATTTGGACTGTTGGGAAAATAATCGCCTAGATCATCACCTTCTCTAAATTGCTCGAAAAACCCACGACCATACGTATAATTAAGTGATAAATTACCTGAAAACTTATCATTAAATTGATGGGTTGCATGCAATTGATAGTGGTCTTGATTGTAGTTATCAACCTGATTTTCGTAAGTATAAAAGTTATACGTACGCCCAGAATTTAATAGATTTTCTGCTTCTGCATCACTTAAAAAATTACGATCAATATATGCTTGTATATCAGCATCAGTACCCTTAACCCTTGATTCTGGTGTCCCAAACCACGATTGATACGTACGTTCTTGCCCTCCGAAAACAAGAGCTTTTATCGCTGTGTTTTGGTTTAAAAACCCACCTTCAACATAAAAAGATTTAAGATCAGAAGTTGCTCGATCTATATACCCATCAGACTGAATTTTTGATAATCGAACCTCAGCATAAAATCCGTTTCTAAGCCCAGTTCCTAATTGAACATTATGACGATTGGTACCAAAAGAACCGAATGAGTTTATGATAGTGGCATAACTTTCTGATGATGGTTTATTCGTCTTTAAATTAACCGTTGCACCAAAAGCAGCAGCACCATTTGTCGATGTCCCCACCCCTCTTTGCACTTGAATATCATCTACTGATGACACAAAATCAGGCATATTTACCCAAAAAGTCCCTTGAGACTCTGCATCGTTATACGGTATTCCGTTAATAGTTACATTCACACGAGTTGCATCGGTACCTCGTACCCGAATACCAGTATAACCAATACCCGCACCTGCATCTGACGTAGTGACTACTGAAGGTAGCTGGTCTATAATAATAGGTAAATCTTGTCCAAGGTTGATTGATTGTAACTCCTCCTTAGTGATGTTGGTAAAAGCTATAGGTGTTTTGGCAGTCACCCGTGTAGCTGATACCAGTACCTCGTCTAAGGCAAATTCTCTTTTTCCCAATTGCACATCGAGGGTAGTGTTTTTTAAAATTACCACCTCCTTTTCAAATGGCTCGGGTGCCAAATAATTAAATTGAAGCGTGTATGTACCTTTTGATAATGTAAGCGCATACTTCCCCTCAAAATCTGTGGTAGTTCCTATAGTTGTTCCTTTAATGATTATAGAAACTCCAGGAAAAGGTTGATTGTTTTCATCGGTGACTAAGCCCGATAGTTTGAATTGTTCTTGTGCAATGGCAAATTGAACTAAAAATACCGCTGCAATTGATAATAAACGTTTCATTCGTATGAAATTTATACGAATAAAAGGGGTCATTATTCAGTTTGTTAATAAATGATTCTTGGCAACATTTGACAATGTGCCAACCGCGTTCCTAAACAGCATTACCTGTTCTAGGTTCAATGGGTATAATCTCAGCCTTTTCAGTTTAGAAGTATGGGTTACAAGTGTTACTCTTAACTATAAACCCTGAACTCATAACTGATCAAAGCACCCCTTCGAGATGTGAACGCAAAACTACAACCAAAACGGGATATAAAGAATCAAAATTTCACTTTTTTTAGAGCTATTAGATGTAGTTCTACCGTATATATATTGATGTCAAAAGCAAAGAAATCAATTACCACTAAGGTTATTTTTGGTTACATACTGGTAACCGCAGTGGCTGCATTTGCGGTAGTATTTCTTTATAATCAACTCCCTTATTTTTCAAAAGCCGCAACCACACCGGAAAGCAAGAACGAACAACTACTGATTATCAGCAACACCTTAACCAATTTATATGCAGCCGAAATTTCGGCTAGAGCGGCCATGCAATCTGGATCAAAAAAGAAATTTGAAACCTACCAAAACCAGATCACAACGATTAAAAAAACGATCGATTCGTTGTTAGTTGCTTACCCAAATCCGGAACAGGTAGATAAACTTGACAGCATTAAGGTTTTGTTAGATAAAAAGACAGCTACAGTTAAAGAGCTTTCGTCTTTAAAGAGAAAAGAGCTTTCTAAAAACTATTACAAAAAAGCCATTGACGAGCTATCCAAAACTGATATCATTTTTGAAGACTATGAAAATGACCCTAGGTTGGCCGATTATGATCCGTATGTCAAAAGAGTTATTGTAGACTACCTTGAATTTTTAAGAAGTGACAACAAGAAAAAACAGCATACTGATTCTTTAGCGCTTGCAGTTAAAAAAACACTAGCTAAACTTAACGAACAGAATATGCGTTTTAAAAAAGTACTCTCTAAAAAGGAGCGTTCTTTATTAGAAAGTGATCAGACAATAACCAATAAAATTAGAGGCATTCTTGTGGATGTTGAAAAGGGGGCAATCTTAAGGTCTATTCAACAAAACAAACAGTTAGAAAGTAGAATGTCTAGAACGGCAAAAACCCTAAAATACACGGGATTTGGGGCTTTATTTATCATATTAGTTTTTATATTAATAATCGCTCGAGATAATAAAAAAAGATATGAATATGAACAGCAATTAGAGACCTCAAAAAAGTATGCAGAGTCAATCTTGAAGAGTAAAGAACAATTAATGGCAGCCATTACCCATGATCTTAGGGCGCCGCTAACTACCATTTCCGGTTTTACTGAATTACTTGAACAAACCGATCAAAACAAAAAACAACGACATTATATCAACCAGTTAAAAAGTGCCACTAACTTTACTCTACAACTGGTAAATGATTTACTTGTTCTTTCGAAATTACAAAGCAACAAAGTTACTATCGAGCCAAAAACATTTGAGGTCGCTTCTTTATTAGATCAAACCTTTAACGAGCTGACTAATAGTGCTCCTAACCCCCGTATCAAATATATTCTTGACATTGAAAAAATTAAAGGCAAACAGATAGTAACCGATCCACTTCGAATCAAACAAATTGTAGTTAATTTATTGTCCAATGCCATTAAATTCACTGAAAATGGGAGCATCAGTCTCCGGGCTGATATTGATAATAGAAGTGATAAACCTTATTTGATAGTAGATGTAACAGATACGGGAATCGGCATAGCAAAAGACAAACAAGAACTTATTTTTGAGGAATTTACGCAGGCAGATAATGACACAGAAGATGTATATGGTGGTAGTGGGTTGGGTTTAACCATTGCTAAAAAACTCACTTACTTACTAGGCGGATCGATTAGCGTTATAAGTGCATTGGGAGAAGGCTGTACCTTTAGAATGGAAATCCCTGTTGATCTTGATGCTAATCAGACTTTAAAAGAAAACAAGAACTTTATCAAACAAAAGGATATATCTAACCTAAAAAATAAATCAATTTTAATTGTAGACGATGACCCCAATCAGTTAACCTTACTCAAAGAGGTATTATCAAGAAATGGCTTAAATGTGACCGCAAGGAACAATGCAAAACGCGCTTTATCTATACTAAAGGAAAGATGGTTCGATCTAGTAATTACTGATATACAAATGCCCAATTATGATGGTTTTTGGTTTGTAGACAGACTTCAGAAAAATGGGGTTTCCACCCCTATTATTGCCTTGTCAGGTCGCACAGACTTGTCTATCGATGCGTATATTAATGCAGGGTTTATCATAAAAGTTGACAAGCCTTACAAATCTCAATTTCTGTTAGAAGCACTGGCTACTGTTCTAAGTGGAGAACGCTTTATTGAAACAAAAAATAATCAGTTAGCTGAGACTAAAAATAACATTATCTATGATCTATCAGAAATAGGGGAATTTGTTCAAGGTGATTCCGATGCTGTAAAAAAAATTTTAGAAGTATTTATTGAAAACACTAAAGAACAACTCGTTACATTACAAAAGCATACAACCAACCGTACAAAAATTGGTTACATCGCTCACAGATTGACCCCCATGTTCAAACAAATTGGTTCAAAACAAATCGTCACTATATTGGAAGTTTTAGAATTTAACAATGAAGCTTTATCTGATTATGAACTTTCGAAACTCATCGAAGATCTTGGGAATTCTGTTCAATTCTTATTCAGTCATTTAGAGGATGAAATTAGCCAATCCCATACAACTTGAGTTTGTTGTAAAGTGTTTTACGATCAATCTGCATTAGTTTAGCTGCTTTAGTTTTATTTCCTTCTGTTTCTTGTAATGCTTTTTTTATTAGTACTATCTCATTATCTGCATTATATAAACTAAACTTTTCCTTAGTAGCGGTTTCTGTCATTTCTGATGGAAGAACAACAACTTCAATCAAACTTCCAGACGATAGCAAAACCCCCCTTTTAACCACATTTTTTAGTTCTCTCAAATTACCTGGCCAGTTATATGCATTGATCAATTCTTGGGCCTCTTCTGTAAATCCAACGATATTCTTATTAAGATCGAAATTAGCCTGTTCCAAGAAATGCAAAGCGAAAAGCATTAAATCGTTGCCACGATCTTTTAATGATGGCACCTTAATTGAAAATTCATTAAGCCTATGATATAAATCTTCACGAAACTTACCACCTACTGTTGCTTTGGTCAAATCTTCGTTGGTCGCTGCAATTACTCTTACATTTACCGTGATCTCATTATTACTGCCTACTGGTTTAATTCGGAGTTCTTGCAATGCCCGCAACAATTGTACTTGAGTTTCGTAACTCAAATTTCCGATTTCATCTAAAAAAAGAGTTCCTCCATTCGCGGCTTCAAAATGACCTATTTTGTCATTAATTGCCCCTGTAAATGAACCTTTTAAATGTCCAAAAAACTCACTAGCTGCTAATTCTTTCGGGATAACACCGCAGTCAACTGCAACAAAGGGTTGATCTTTTCTATTGCTCTTTGCATGAATGGTTCTTGCGACATTTTCTTTTCCGGTCCCACTTTCGCCAATAATAAGAACTGACATATCCGTTGGGCCGACTAAGTCAATAAATTCGTTTAACTTTCTTGAAGCTGGACTAGATCCTTTTAAAAACTTGGGGCTACCATTAGGAATAACATTTTGTTTTTGCCGCGTCTCCGGTTCAGTCACTACTTTTAACGCAGCCTCTACTTTTTCTAGTAATATATTTGGCTGAAAAGGTTTTTCTATATAATCAAAGGCTCCATTTTTCATGGCATTTACCGCAGTAGAAATATCAGCATAGCTGGTCATAACCATAACTGGTGTTTCTTTTTTATCTGCTTTTATTTGATTTAATAACCAAAGGCCATCCTGATCGGGTAAACGAAGGTCGGTAATTACAAGGTCCAGACTCCCTTCCTTTAATTTAGCTAACCCGGTTTTAGCATCATATGAAGTCTCTACTTGGTATGATTTTTTGCCAAGAAAGGTCGCCAACATTGTAGAAAATGCGACATCATCGTCTATGATAAGTAGTTTAGGCATTTACATTAAGGTTATTTTATATACGCAACGACCCGTGTTAACGGACTTTTAAAATTTGTCAAAAAAAATAAGAGAGGCCATTAAAAATGACCTCTCTTAAGCAGCTCCGTTAAAAGCTAAACTAACCCTAAATGAAAATAATCAACTAATTCTACTTAAAGAACTCGTAAACTTTTACTCGATAATCGAGATTAATATATTTCAAGGCTCGCCTCGAAATCTAAATGATCTCTCAATACATAGCACTTAAGCTTGCTCAGAGATCTTTTATTTTTCTTCTTCTTGCTTAATCCAATTTCCTTCAGCATCACAATAAACAGTAGATGTTTCACCAGCTTTATCCGCTAATTCTAATTTAAAAGTAAGCGCGTCTGCTGTTGCATAGGCTTTTGATATGGTGTGCTCTGCATAGTCCTTTGCTGCTGCATCTTTTACTGCTTGTGGCAAATTATCAACTGCAATCTCTACGAAATCTTGAGTTGCAGATGTTACAACAGCGGTTTCAGCTTCGTCAGCTTGTTGAGCCGTAACGCTAAATACAAATCCTAAGGCTAACGCAGGTACTAACAATAATTTTTTCATGATATAATTCTTTAAAATTTACAAAGTGTTTTACTTGCTTATTTCTAAAGGAATAGTTGTGCCAAAAAATTAAATGAAATAATACATAAATTGTAACATATTGATTATCAATATGTTAATTTTGATAAAAGAAAAATGAAACCTAAATCAGCTCTTCAAATTTTTTGTAGATTCTACAGTTTGGGTGTGGAATTTTTCCACAAATTGATTTGTTCATAGCAAGAATACTTTAATCTTTTGCTCTTAGTTTTGTGGTTATATAAAATCTAAATCGACTTACTTGGAAGACATATTTTTGCTTTCTAATGAGCTAGACTTACTCGTCTTTTACCTGATGTGCAGGTTTGAATAAGTCATTTACCGTTTTTACCGGATTAAATGTTGTTAAAGGAACTTGTACGAAGATGGTGTTCCAATTTGCCATAGCCCCATTCCATAGCCCTGGCAGCTCTAAAGCTTTCAATTTCTTGCCATCTTTTGATTTTGCAGCGATGAAATAGGCTTTCTTATCCACAAACTTTGTGAGGTCATATTTAATACCATGATGATCACGCACACCACATACTAGATCAACTGGATTAAAATGCGTCGACTTTTTGAACAATTTGGTTTGTTCTTTGTCCTTTTTATTTATCTGTGCTGACTCTACAATCTGCAAACTTGTGATACCACTTTCATGTTTTACCCAAAAGGGTCCTCCACCAGGTTCCCCTTCGTTTTTGACCATCCCACATATTCTAATTGGCCTGTTTAATTTTTCAAGCAAATATTCAACCTGATATTTTCGAGCATATTTTTCAAACTCAGAACTTACCTGTACGTTTAAACTACTATACACAAATTGAAGTATTTCTTCTAGATCAAGCGAATCGGGATTAGCTTCTAAAGCTCTTGAATATCGAAATATTTGTCGCTGTAATTCAAGTAATTTACCAGCTAAAACTTTCTTATTTGAAGTAACTGCCTCTTCATACCGCTGTACTACCACATTGTCAATATTTTTAATAAAAATAATATCAGCGTCTATGGTATTTAAATTTTCGATTAAGGCGCCATGTCCTCCTGGTCTAAATACTAATTGACCCTCATTGTCTTCAAGTAAGTTATTTTTCAAGTCAACAGAAACCGTATCAGTATAGGCCTTCTGAAAAGAATACTCAATATCAAATGCGATTCCAGTTTTTTCTGAGACTTTGGCCTGTATCTCTTCTTCCTTATTCTTGAATTTTTCAAGGTGATCTTCAGATACAGTGAAATGTAATTTAGCATACTCGTTATTGGCTGCGTATCCAGCTGCTTCAAACAAATGTTCTTGAAAGGGTGTTGCCAAATGGCTCTTATATTGATGAAAAGGAATAAGACCTTTTGGGAAAGCGCCATAATCTAAACCAACCTCAGTAACCAACGTTTTAACAAAAAGAAGTCGAAAAGCATCGGAAGAAAGCCCATTGTAGTTTGGTTCAACTTCCTTTAATTGCGCTAGTACTTCATTGTAAAAAGGCAACTTTTCAATTCCCACAAAAAAAGTACGTAAGCTTGTTTCTCTTTTTCTATTAATATATGCGTTAATTGATTCTTTTTCGACATTGTAATCATTAAGAAACTCGAACAGAAACTTAAACATACGGGTCGCTGCGCCTGAAGCAGGCACAAACTTTATAATATCAAGGTTATTCTTAGCATTTTCATACACCTCAGCAAGATGGAAGGCTTCTTTGTCTAAAACAGTTATGCCATTATCTACAGTGGCAGGAGCAATAATATTCAATGGTAAAATTCCAGATTTAAATAGCTGTAATTGTCTGTTTAATTCATTCTCGCTTATCCCTCTATCAGCTAATTGGGTTTTATGTTGGTCTGTAAGTTCTAGCATATTTATGTTGTGTTCAGTAAACGATCGATTTCTCTTACTGCGGTATTAAAACGCTCTTTTTTGGTTCCTTTCACTAAAATATATGGCCTATCATATTGATCAAGAGTGTTTTTAAAATAAGTGAACATCCTTTCTCGTTCATCTGGCTTGTCTCTTAAATCATCAGCCACCCACGGAGTATCGATATACGTTAACAAATATAGATGGTAGGTATTTTGTAATGCGTACTTTTCAAGTAGGGGATCACAACTACCAACATAATACGCTTCAGAATATACTTTAGTCTCCAATAAATCAGTATCACAAAATAACAGTTTATCGGCGTTTAAGGTAAGCCTATTCTCAGCTGTAATTTGTCCCGCTGCTATTGGTAGCAAATCTTCCGGCTGACAAACTTCTTTGGTTTTGTCCCATTTCTCTTGAAGATATTCTCGCGCATATTCAGCAACCCAAGGCTCCTTATAATGAGCAGCCAATTCCTTAGACAGGGTTGTTTTTCCTGTAGATTCCGGGCCAAAACAAACAATTTTTATAATGTTACTGGAGTGCTGTCTAAGTTTTTCTTCCATGCGCGATACCCTTGAATAGCAAGTATTGTAAAAATAAGATATTGCAACGATAACATTCCCAAACCTCTATAAGCATACAATGGAACGGTTATTAAATCTGCAAAAATCCATAAAGTCCAGTTTTCTATTTTTTTATTTGCCATATACCACATTGCAGTAAAAAATACTCCAGAGGTAAAAATATCAATGTAATTAGCAGCTTCTATTTCATAATTAGCAGTTTTATACACTAAAAACGTGACCAGCATTGTGATTAGAAACATACCAAAACCAATTAATTTCTCTTTTCCATTTGTACGTGATATTTTGATCACTTTTAGGTTCTCTCTTTTTCTTGACCAATTCCACCAACCGTAGATACTCATAATTGAATAATAAAAATTCATCATCATGTCTCCAAAATACGCTGCTTTATAAAGTAGGTAAACTGTAATGATTGTTGCTACTAGACCGATAGGATAAACAAGAATATTATCTTTTTTAGCATAAACGACACTTGCTATTCCAAAAACAAATGCAAAGGCTTCTAGAATTATAAAAAAAACGGAAGTATCCTTATAGGACTCCAGAAAAAAATCAAAAATGGGGCTCATAATTGCTTCTATCTGATTTTACGACTTTCATATTTACTAGAATATGATCTACATTTTCAAAAGCTGTTTTAACTTCCTGTTGGATAAATGGCATCACCTCATCATATGCACCATAAATTTGAGTACTAAGCGGATTTTCAAGAACAGTGAATTTAGATGCTCTAAGTTTTTTAATGAATGCAATAATCGGTTGTTCAAAATTATCTTGAAGCGGTGTTAACGTAAGTTCGATTGATATGTTCATTTTTTAGTATTGAGTAGTTAGTAGTTAGATTTGAGATACTATTAATAGTTGAGTTTCTTGCTTCTTAAAAATCTAATCCTCTAGAGCGTAAACGCAGGTATACCCATCAAATTCTAACCAATGAAGTTGATATTTTTGAGCTACTTCTTCAAAATGTGCCCAGGCTTTTCCCAATTGTTCATCAACTTGAAAGGGAATGACTTTAACATGATCCTTAAAACTCAATCCTCTCGGAGGGAACATCTTATAAATAGCCTCTTTGGCTCCCCAAATTACAGTTAATATTCGAACATAATCACTATCAGTAGTATATTCAAACTCATATTTTAAAAACTTATGTGCAATCACCTCTATTTTATCACGCTGCATTTCTATATCGATCCCAACATTCTCATCACTAACAATAATGCCTGAATAACTGAACGAATGAGTAATAGAAATATGCTTCCCATCTTTCAAGTGAGGTTTCCCTTCTTCATCGTAAAACAAATCGAAATCAGAATAGCCCGCCTCCGCCAATAACATACGTACACTTAGAAATCCGCGTTGATGCTGAACAGATTTCATACCATTAACCCGTTCTTGAGAAGTGGGTTTTAAATCCATTCTCTTCAAAAAATCATCTCTGCTTTCGTCTATTTTCCAGATATATACCCGGCTATTATTCTCAAGTGTTATTGTTTTGTAAAGAGGCATCTACTACCAAGTTATTATGTACCTTTGCACAGCAAAAATTTCAGACGAAAGTAAACATAAATACAATGAGTACAAACACAGTTCCATACACGGCTTATAAAGTAAAAGATATTACACTTGCTGACTGGGGAAGAAAAGAAATTGAATTGGCAGAGGCAGAAATGCCGGGATTGATGTCTTTGCGTGAAGAATATAAAGATGAGCAGCCTTTAAAGGGGGCTCGTATTGCAGGTTGTTTGCATATGACGATTCAAACTGCGGTTTTAATTGAAACTTTAGTGGCACTTGGCGCTGAAGTTACATGGAGTTCTTGTAACATTTTCTCGACACAAGATCAAGCTGCCGCTGCAATTGCAGCTGCCGGTATCCCTGTTTATGCTTGGAAAGGAATGAATGAAGAGGAGTTTGACTGGTGTATCGAGCAAACATTATTCTTTGGTGAAGACAGAAAACCTTTGAATATGATTCTTGACGACGGTGGTGACTTGACCAATATGGTTTTAGATCGTTATCCGGAGTTGGTTGAAGGAATTAATGGACTTTCAGAAGAAACTACCACTGGTGTCCACAGATTGTATGAGCGTATGGCAAATGGAACATTACCAATGCCAGCGATTAACGTCAATGACAGTGTTACCAAATCAAAATTTGATAATAAATACGGTTGTAAAGAAAGTGCTGTTGATGCAATTCGTCGTGCGACGGACGTAATGCTTGCGGGAAAACGCGTGGTCGTTTGTGGTTATGGTGATGTAGGCAAAGGTACTGCAGCCTCATTTAAAGGTGCGGGATCGATTGTTACGGTTACCGAAGTTGATCCTATTTGCGCACTGCAGGCAGCAATGGACGGTTTTGAAGTAAAAAGATTGGAAACTGTTGTTGCCAATGCTGATGTGGTAATCACCACAACAGGAAACAAGGACATTGTTAGAGGGGAACACTTCGAAGCAATGAAAGACAAAACCATTGTTTGTAACATTGGCCATTTTGATAATGAAATTGATGTTGCTTGGTTAAATAGCAACAGTGAAAAAGTAGAAATCAAGCCTCAAGTTGATAAATACAACATTAATGGTAAGGACATTATCTTGCTAGCCGAAGGTCGTTTGGTAAATTTAGGTTGTGCAACAGGCCACCCAAGTTTTGTAATGAGTAATTCATTTACAAACCAAACACTGGCGCAAATTGAGCTTTGGAACAATATAGAAAACTACAAAAACGAAGTATATATGCTGCCAAAGCATCTTGATGAAAAAGTAGCAAAACTTCATTTGGCTAAAATTGGAGTTGAATTAACAGAACTTAGAAAAGATCAAGCGGATTATATTGGTGTAAAAGTTGAAGGACCGTTTAAACCGGAGTATTATAGATATTAGTATTGAGTACCTAGTATTGAGTATAAAGTATTGACCCCGACCTTTTTTGGTTGGGGTTTTTGCTTTAACAATCCAACCACTTTTTAAAGTTACTGGTCCGTTCTCTAGAAACTATGATCTGATCTTCATTTCTAGGATTTAGTTTAAGCAATAACCGACTATTAAAGTAACTGTGTATTTCTTCAACAGCATTTACAGAAACAACATATTTTCGGTTAATTCTGAAAAAATGAATAGGGTCTAATATTTCTTCTAATTGGTCCAAGGAATACTCAATCGGATAATTTTTCCCCTTATACGTATATAAGCAAATAGCGCCGTCATCTGATTTAAAATAGGCGATATCATCCACTTTAAACATATTAAACTGGTTGCCAATTTTTACCATAAAACGGTGCTTATATTCTTTGGTAAACATGGATCTTAGTTGATCAATTTTGTCCGGTGAATCCTTCACCGGTTGCGTTTTGTGAAATTTATTCAGTGCATTTTCCAAATCTTTTTTATCGATGGGTTTTAATAAATAGTCAAGGCCATTATACTTAAAACCTCTTATCGCGTATTCATTAAATGCGGTGGTAAAAATTACCGGAGCATGATTATCTAATGCATCTAAGATGTCAAATCCATAACCATCGTTTAGTTGAATATCCAGAAAAATAATATCCGGTTGTCGCTCCTTTTTAAACCATTTTAATCCGCTTTCTACCGAGGTTAGTTGTGCTACAATCTCAATATCAGGTGCTAGTTCACCAATCAGGTTTGCCAACCTTCTTGATGCGATATTCTCATCTTCTACTATTACTGCGGTCATAACTAACTAACGGCTAATAATGATAATGGCTTAACATTTTTTGACAATAAGGGAATGCTCACTCTAAAAAATTCTTCAGACATTACAGTACTTACTTTTTTATCGGTGTAAAAAGAGTATCGTTTCTGGATATTTTTTAATCCCAACTGTGTACTTGGCTCTTCTAAAGGTCGTTTGTGTAAATTATTCTTAATCACAATCTCAAAATCTTTGGCTTCGATTCTAATCTGTAGTGGTTTTTCCTTTGAAAAGTAATTGTGCTTTAACGCATTTTCTACTAACATCTGCAACGATAAGGTTGGTAATAAAAAATCTTTTGGGTTCACCATAATATTGGTAGATATCGTGACAGAATCCTTATGTCGTATATCCATCATAAAAATAAAAGAGTCTAAAAAATTGAGCTCTTTTTCTAAACTTACTAAATCCTGCTCTCTATTATCTAAAATATACCGATAACAAGATGCCAATCTTGATACAAAGTCAGAAGCTAAATCCCGATCTTCATACATTAAAGAAGTAAGTGTATTTAGGCTATTAAACAAAAAGTGGGGACTAATCTGGTCCTTTAAGGACTTGTATTTTGACAGTGTAGCTTCTTTTGCCACTTCGTGCAATTTATTCTCGACCTCTTTACTTTGCTTTAGTGAAAAATAAAATAAATTAAAGGCCATCAGACTTAAGCAAAGAACCACCGAGCGTAAAAAGTCAATGCGAAATCGCAGCCAAGGATCATTAGGATTTAGCCTACAAATATCATCAAAAACAAAAATTCCTGAATAGTAAATTATTGCAGAAACTGGCAGAAACAAAGCCAAATTGGTTAACAGTATTTTTGAACTACTGCCAAGATCAAGCGTACTATTGGGATGTCTCTTTAAATATCTTTTTACCAGCCAATCATTGGTCTCCCACGTATAGAAAAAAAGAAAAACAGCAGTCCCAAAGTAAAACAAGACGGTAGCTATATGCTCTTTTTCCTCGGTAACAGAGCTGTCATCGATAGTTAGCTTAATGAGGCCAAACACCACTATTACAACTAAAAACCGTAACGAATATTTTTTTAGCTTCTGCTTCAACATCTTTTTTAAACACTTGATAACGATAAATATAAGTAACCATAAATCAATTTAACGCTTAATTTATGCAAACTGTTCTATTTATCATTGAATTGTTGATTTTCTAGGTTTAATCGTTTTTCAGTCTGATTGCACCAGGAAGCACAGTTAAACATACGTATTCGTTGTTTTACAAGACAAATCTTCGTTTAAAGAATCCGCACTTCAAAATACCGCTAACGCTTTTCATATTTGATCAAAACAAAATCAATCATGAAAAAGCTATTTACCATAACATGTATGCTATTAACGTTCTTTCTACATTCACAAGTAGGTGTTATCAAAGGACTAGTAACCGATAAACAATCTGAAATGCCTTTAGAAGGGGCTACTGTTGAATTACTGAATACTGAGACTGCAACTGGCATCGTAACAGATTCCGATGGCTATTTTAGATTGAATAACGTACCAGTAGGTCGACAAATAATAAGAGTAAGTTATATTGGTTTTGAAACCACTACCATTCCAAATATTGTTGTTACATCTGGAAAAGACGCTGTAGTCAACATTAAACTAGTAGAATCTTTTAATCAACTAGATGAGGTGGTGCTGTCAAGTAGCAATACCAATAAGGACCAAGCGCTGAACAAATTAGCAACGGTATCAGCCCGTCAGTTTAGCGTTGAAGAAGTCAACCGATTTTCAGGTGGACGTAGTGATGTGGGCAGGCTTGCCGCCAACTTCGCCGGTGTATCAGCTCCTGATGATAGCCGAAATGATATTGTTGTAAGAGGAAATAGCCCAACCGGATTATTATGGCGACTAGAAGGAATCCCTATTCCAAGCCCTAATCACTATTCAACCGCAGGTACAACTGGCGGACCCGTATCGGCTTTAAATCCAAACATGCTGAAAAATTCAGATTTTATTACCTCAGCGTTTCCTGCGGAGTATGGTAATGCCCTAGGTGGCGTATTTGATCTTGGATTTAGAAAAGGGAACATCGATGATTATGAATATACTGCACAGGTCGGGGTTTTTACCGGCGTGGAGGTGATGGCTGAAGGGCCTCTTGGAAAAAACAAAGGCTCGTTTTTAGTTGCTGGGCGATACTCGTTGGTTGGTCTTATCGGTGCGGGAGCAGGCGGTACAGCCGCTACCCCTAATTATAACGATATCTCATTTAATTTTGATTTCGGCAAGAGTAAACTAGGTAGTTTTAGTTTATTTGGAATCATTGGAAATTCTGATATCGAGTTTTTAGGTGATGACATTGACGAAGATGATTTATTCTCGGCTGAAGATGAAAATGCATTTGTCGATTCAGGATTTGGGGTAGTCGGACTAAAACATAGCATACCCATTGGTAATAACTCTTACCTAAGGACTGTGCTTTCGGGTTCCTTTTCTACAAATGAGTTTACCGCTGACAGATTTATTAATAAAGACACTCCGCAGGAACGCGTTATATTATATAATGAATCGGATAATAACGAAAATCGTTTGAGCTTTTCTACCCTATTTAATTCAAAACTCAGTAATAAAAGTACGCTTCGCGGAGGGGTTTTAGTAGAAAATTTTGGTATTGACTACGATCAAAGCACCCGTGACGAACAGCCTGACAATGATGGTGATGGCGACCCTGATCTTTTTAATTTCAACAACATTGATGACAATCTAAGTATCATACAACCCTATATTCAGGGACAATTTAGACTTACTGAAAAATTAACGCTCAACACCGGCTTGCATGGTCAGTACAGTTCATTAAATGAACAATTCGTTTTTGAACCTCGAGCCGCAATTAATTACGCAGTAGCTCGTAACCATAAAATAAACCTAGGTTACGGAATTCACCATCAGTCGATTCCCCTACCCTTATTATTTTTAAATGAAAATATTAACGGTTCATTGGTTCAAACCAATCGTGACCTTGATTTTGTGCAAAGCAGTCACTATGTGCTTGGTTATGATGCTAAATTATCCAATAGCTGGAGAGCAAAGCTTGAGGTCTATTATCAAGATATCTCAAAAGCCGGAGTAGAATCGTTCCCTTCATTCTATTCGACCTTAACTGAGGGGGCTGATTTTGTATTCAGTAACGATAAAGTATCGCTAGTCAATGAGGGTTCAGGTTTTAACCAAGGTATCGAACTTACTGTAGAGAAATTTTTTGATCAAGGATATTACGGATTGCTTACTGCATCATTGTTTGAAAGCAAATACGAAGGAAGCGATGGCATCGAACGTAACTCTCCATTTAATAACGGTTATGTAGTAAATCTATTAACCGGTAGAGAATTCAAAATAGGCAAAGCGAAACAGAACATTCTTTTTTTTGATACCCGACTCACCGCTTCTGGTGGCCGCTATTTCACCCCTATTGACCTGGCGGCATCACAAGCAGCAGGTTTTGAAGTGACCCAAGACGATATTGCATTTAGTGAGCAATATGATGGTTATTTTAGATGGGACGTAAAATTTGGTATTAAGCTAAATAGTAAGAATAAAAAGCGATCACATCAATTTTATGTTGATTTACAAAACGTTACCGCAAACGAAAACATATTTGCCGCACGCTATAACCGATTAACCAATGAGATCAATCAGGTTGACCAAATAGGGTTTTTCCCAGATTTCGGATATAAATTTCAGTTTTAACTAAGCAAAAATCATCATGATCAAAAGAGTTATCACATCAATCATCATAGTACTTATTATGTTATTTGTAACAGCTGCAATTGTGAACAACAAAGAGCAAGATCCTAATTTTCTGAATGATGAAATCGTCAGAATAGAAAAATATATCCAGTATGGCGATGCACAGAACACTAATGTATCACAAGTAGCTGTTTCATGGCATCTAGATCACATTTTAAAAACCGTCAATAGGATTACCGAAAATCTAGAAACATCAGATCCCAATGCATATGAAAGCAGCTTTAGCGTACCTCGATTAATGTCTAATACATTTGGGTTTATTCCAAGAGGTCGGGCAGAATCCCCACAAAGTGTGCGACCACCAGAGGTTGTTAAAACAGAAGACATTTACAATCAATTAGAAGAAGTAAGACAGAACCTTCAAAAAATTGAATCATTAGATGAAAATGCTTTTTTTGAACATCCGGTTTTTAGTAATTTAAATAGAGATCAAACCAGGCGATTTTTAAAGGTACATACCCAACATCATTTAAAGATCATTCGAGATATACTAAAGAACTAAAATTTAAAAGATAACATCATGTCTTATTTGATTAAAATTTCGTTACTCATTAACATTGTTGTTTTAGTGCCGATTTGTTATGGCCTCATCACAAAAGCTAGCTGGGTCGACGCCAGTTACGGGAGTTTTACTCCGGCCAGAGGAATTTTACTTTCAGTATATATAGCCATTTTACTAGGCTCGATGTTACTTCTTTTTAAGCCAGACCCCAAATTTGTTGCTGCGTTGTTAGTTGTGCAAATCGTGTATAAATTTACGACGCCGTTTACTGTGGGTACAGCAACTAATCCTGTTGTGATGAGTAACCTAATTATTGCATTTTTTCATACGATCACCCTAGTTGTTATTTGGCAAAATAATCTGATGTAGTTTTGGGTAATTCATTCTAAAGGAAGACAGTAACCTACAATCTCATTTTAGGATCACTCTCATAAGCTGAATCAATGGCAACCAAACGATCAAGAATTTCAGCAAACAATTGAAAAAGTAATTTTAGCGTTTCTTTGTTTTTTAAAATCCCGGCTTGTTCAAAATACAACACATTCACACCATCGGGATACTTCTTTCCAAACCAACCTTCATCTTTTCGTATGGAAACGCTAACCTTTGGGATCATTTCAAATAGTATTTTGAGTTTAGGGTCCCGAAGGAACTTTCTTATTTTATTATTATTGTTGGATTGGATAATGTAATTATTGTCAAAACGAGGGTCTCCTATTTCGATGTCCTGCATGCCAAAGAACTTACCAATATCTGCAAAAAAACCTTCACGGTAAATCTTAAAATAAAAGCTATCCTTATTCAAGAAGGGGACTCTAAGTCTGGTATACGTTATTTTATCGCGATGAATAGTATCTAAGAGCAGTTCCCACTCCTTATGATTGTATCGTAATTCGTTGGTTTTCCAAAAGCCACGATCTATAAACTCACCGTCGATATCGTTGGCAATTTGTTTCCAGATTTCATCTTTTGATGGACCAAAAAGGGAATGGCGTGACATAATTTATGATTTATGTATAGTTAATTAGTAATCCTGTTATTATTAATGTTACAATAAACTACAATCATAATTTAATTAAATCACATATGACCGCAAAATAAAAACCCCATCCAAAACGGACAGGGTTTTTAATTCCTTTAAAGAAAACAGGTTATTATGCCTCAAATGGCACGATAGATACGAATGATTTTCCGCCCTTTTTCTTTTCGAACTTTACAATACCATCTACTTTGGCATGTAAAGTATGGTCTTTACCGGCATACACATTTTCACCAGGATTGTGCGCAGTACCGCGTTGTCTTACGATGATGTTTCCTGCAACGGCAGCTTGACCACCAAATATCTTAACACCTAAGCGTTTCGATTCTGATTCTCTACCGTTTTTAGAACTACCTACTCCTTTTTTATGAGCCATGTCTAAAGTTTTATTTTGTTAGTACTTGGTAGTGAAAATTACTTTTCTACACCACCGTCTAATTTGTCTTGTAATTCCTTAAGTTCATCCCACTTACCATCAGCAGCCAATTTAGCTTGCTTTGGCCATGTGTCAGTTACGTGATTTCCGCGAACTCCTTCAATGATCTCAGAAATTTTAGCCGGCTTCGCTTTTGCAAGATCAGCAAACGTTGCGATTCCTGCAGCAACCAAAGTCTCAGCAATTTTAGGACCAATACCTTCAATTTTCTTAAGATCATCAGCTTTAGCAGCCTTTTTCGGAGTGGCTTTTTTCGGAGCAGCTTCTTTCTTAGGCGCTACAGCTTTTTTAGCAGCTGGCTTTGCTTCTTCCTTTTTAGGAGCAGCAGCCTTTTTAGCAGCTGGTTTTTCAGCCTTTGCTTTGGCAGGAGCAGCTTTTTTAGCGCCACTAGCTTTAATTTCTTCAATAATGATCTCTGTCAATGACTGACGGTGACCATTTTTTACTTTGTAACCTTTACGTCTTTTCTTTTTGAAAACGATTACTTTGTCACCTTTAAGGTGCTTTAAGACTTTTGCCTCAACAGCGGCTCCGTCTATAGCCGGGGCGCCAATGGTAACTTTGCCAGCGTCATCTAATAACATTACGTTGTTAAAAGATACTTTAGCCCCTTCTTCAGATGCTAAACGATGTACAAAAACCTTTTGGTCTTTCGCAACTTTAAATTGCTGCCCTGCTATCTCTACAATTGCATACATAGCGTACGTGTTAATTAAAATTGTTATTTGCTTTTACACATGCTTCAAACACAGGTGATTAAACCCTTGTTTTGAAAGCGGTTGCAAATATACTTCTATTTAATTAAATGGCAAAGTGTTTTTAGGTAGTTTGAGTAATGTTTCTGCTCTTTTTAAAAAGTTGCATAAACGCTAGCGTTAACACTACAGAAGATGCGAATCCTTCAATGATTAGTATCGCAATTAATATGCCAGGCCCCTGGGCGTATGATGACTTCCAATAATCTAATAATGCATCAACAAAAGCAGGATCAATATGATACATATAAATTGCCATAAAAACAACAAATAGTACTGTTGCAATAAATCCTGTTAAAAGCCCGGTTTTAAATCCCCCACCATAACTGAAATCTTCATCTTGATCTGCTTTATAAAACCTAATTGAGCTATAAATTCCAAAAGAAACAATCACTCCGTTAAACAAACGAAGCCATGGGTTTTCATGCAATCCAACTAAGCGTAGAATTAAAAAATACGCTACTAACCCTGCGAAAATAAAAAGCGCATATCGAACTGACGAGCCTGCTTCTTTTAACATAATTAATTGGTTTTATGGTTGATAGTTATAAAAAGGTACTGATTTTATATGAAAAAAGAAAAAGCTAAGCGATCAAATACATTTATTAAAACCAATATAAATACTGCATCAATGGTTATTTTTGTAAAAAGTATGTAACAATACTGGTAGGAACGCGTCCTACCACTAGTTTAAAAATATTTCAATAAAAACACACTAATGAAAAAACAATTGCTAGCTGCCTCTGCTTTGCTTGCGTCACTTGCCGTAAGTGCACAAGAGGTGAAATTTGAAGAGTTCGATCTAGCCAATGGCATGCATGTTATTCTTCATCAAGATAATACCGCTCCTGTGATAACCACGTCGGTTATGTACGAGGTAGGCGGTAAAGACGGAGATCGAGAGCGCACAGGTTTCGCGCACTTTTTTGAGCACCTTTTATTTGAAGGAACTAAAAATATTGAACGAGGTTCGTGGTTCAAGCTTGTAAGTTCTAATGGAGGGACAAATAATGCTACCACTTCTTTAGACCGAACTTATTACTATGAAGTATTCCCTTCAAATAATCTTCAATTAGGTTTATGGATGGAATCTGAGCGATTACTTCACCCGGTTATTGATACCGTTGGAGTCAATACTCAAAATGAAGTAGTAAAAGAAGAGCGTCGCCAGAGTTATGACAACCGTCCATACGGAGGCATTTTAGAAGCTATCCAAAAAAATCTGTTCGTAAAGCATCCGTATAAGGACCCTAACGTAGGCTATATGGAGCATCTGGATGCTGCTACTTTAGAAGAGTTTATGGCGTTCAAAGACAAATACTATGTGCCAAACAACGCTGTGCTAGTAGTTGCTGGCGATTTCGAGCCGGAATCAACCAAAAAAATGATCAAAGACTATTTTGAGCCAATTCCACGAGGGAACGATATTGAACGTAACTATCCAGTTGAAGAGGATATTACTGAAACCATTAAGGCAAAAGCCTATGATTCGAATATTCAAATTCCTGCTTTAGTTTTAGGCTACAGAACACCTGGTTTCAAATCGAGAGATGCCAGAGTTTTAGATATGATTTCTTCTTATTTAAGTGATGGGAAAAGCTCTAAATTATATAAGCGCTTGGTTGATGAAAAGAAAATGGCCCTGGCCGTTCAAGCGATCAACCTTAGTTTACAAGACTACAGTATGTACATATTATTTGCCTTACCTCAAGGAGAAAACTCAATGGCCGATGTTCAAAAGGAAATTGATGAGGAAATTGTTAAACTACAAACTGAGTTAATATCTGAGCGCGACTACCAAAAATTGCAAAACAAGTTTGAAAATCAGTTTGTAAATGCTAATTCTAGTGTTGAAGGAATCGCTTCATCATTAGCAACTTACTACATGCTATACGATGATGTAAACCTCATCAATACCGAAATTGACATTTACCGCTCAATTACTCCGCAGGAGATTATGAGTGTGGCTAAAAAATACTTGAAGCCTAACCAACGTGTAGAGCTTGAGTATTTACCAAAAAGCGCTAACGAGAACTAAAATGAACGTATTGAAAACCATACACATGAAAAATAAAATTTTAAGCCTTGCTTTTCTATTCCTATTTACCATAGTAGGGCAAGCACAAATAGACAGAAGTCAGCAGCCTAAACCGGGCCCGGCTCCTAAAATTAACCTAGGAAAACCCTTCACATTTAAACTTAGTAATGGTTTAAAAGTATTGGTTGTAGAAAATCATAAATTACCAAGAGTATCTGCAAGCTTACGTATTGACAATCCGCCACATCTTGAAGGTGATAAAGCCGGCTTATCAGGCTTAGTAGCCTCTATGATGGGTAACGGAACTACCAGTATTGCGAAAGATGCATACAACGATGAAGTAGATTATTTAGGTGCTCGTATTAGTTTTGGTTCTAGTAGCGCATTTGCTTCATCATTATCTAAGTATTTTCCACGAGTTTTAGAATTAATGGCAGATGGTGTTATCAATCCACTTTTAACTCAAGACGAGTTGGATGCAAAACGCGATCAATCTATTGAAGGGTTAAAGGCCGATGAGAAAAATGTAGGTGCTGCGGCATCAAAAGTGCGTAGGGCGTTAGCATATGGTACCAACCACCCTTATGGCGAATTCGAAACTGCTGACACTTATAAAAACGTAACGCTTGATGATGTAAAAAAATACCACCGAGATTTCTTTGCTGCCGAAAATGCGTATTTAGTGATTGTAGGCGACGTAGAATCGAAAGAGGTTAAAAAACTAGTTAAAAAGCAATTTCAAGATTGGAGAAAAGCAGCTGCCCCAGCAGTTACATATTCTAATCCTAAAAATGTACAGTATACCCAAGTCAACTTCGTTGATATGTCGAATGCCGTGCAGTCAGAAATTTCTGTTGTAAATACTACGGATTTGAAAATGAATGATGCGGATTACTTCCCAACACTAATTGCTAACCAAATTTTGGGTGGCGGCGGCGAAGGTCGGTTATTCTTAAACCTAAGAGAGGATAAGGCGTTTACATATGGAGCGTATTCTAGTGTAGGCAGTAATAAATATGGTTCTTCATTATTTAGAGCAGGTGCTACCGTTCGTAATGCTGTTACTGATAGTGCGGTTGTTGAGTTTTTAGATGAGATCAATAAAATTAGAAATGAAAAGGTTTCTGCTGAAGAACTAAAAAACACGAAAGCTAAATATGTTGGCCGTTTTGTACGCGCATTGGAGCGCCCACAGACTATTGCAAACTATGCGCTAAATATTGAGACACAAAATCTGCCTGAAGATTATTATGAAACCTATCTTCAAAAAATCGAGGCAGTTACCGTTGATGACGTACAGCAGGCAGCACAAAAACATTTTGCCGCAAAAAATGCCCGCGTAGTGGTTACTGGTAAGGGTAGCGAAATTGCAGAGAAGCTTTCTAATATGCGCTATGATGGAAAACCATTACCGATTAAGTTTTACGATAAAAATGGTAAATCGGTACCAAAACCAGATTTCAATAAAGCTGCACCAGAAGGGGTAACGGCAAAATCAGTATTACAAAAATATATTGATGCTATTGGCGGAGCGGATAAACTTTCGAAGGTGACGTCGGTTTTGGTAATTGGGGAAGCGAAAGCTCAGGGTATGACCTTAGCATTCGAACAACGAAGAACTTCAAAAAAGCAATTTTCGCAAGATGTAAAAATGGGACCAAATTCGGTGATGAAACAAGTACTGAATAAAGATAAGGGCTACATGATGATGCAGGGTCAAAAAATGGATATGGACACTAATATGGTCAATGGTTTTGTTACTGAATCGTATCCGTTTTACGAAATGACATTTGTGAACGATGCCAACATCAAATTTGAAGGGATTGAAAAAGTGGATGGAAAAGATGCCTACAAGATTAAATTAAGCGATACTAAGGCAGCTTTATATGATGTTGAAACAGGGCTAAAGGTTAAAGATTTAACCAAAGTGAGTATGGGAGGTCGTACTATGGAATCTGGTCTTGGTTTCGGAGACTACAAAGAAGTAGGTGGAATTAAATTCCCATTCCTATACAAGCAGTCTCAAATGGGACAGACTATTGAAACAGTAGTAAAAGAAATTAAAGTAAATGAAGGAGTTAGTGATGCTGATTTCAACTAAACTTTCTTTTCATTCAATATTAAAAAAGGAGCTGTATAGCTCCTTTTTTTATGCTTTCTTATTAACCAGGTAAACTCCTGCCAAGATTAAACCAGCAGCTAACATTTGGATGATGGTAATTCGCTCGCCATCTAGTAACCCCCAGAATATAGCAACTACGGGCATCATATAGGTAACAGAAGTTGAAAAAACCGGATTTGATATCTGTATCAATCTATTGAACAATACTTTTGCCAGCGCGGTACCAAAAACAGACAACAATAGCACATAACCAATCGATATTTGTACGGTCTTAGATGTCATTACCTCAGTTGCGAAAAAGCCGGTATACATTAAAACCCCTAATGCGAAAGGGACAATAAATAAAAAAGTACCCGCAGTTAAACCTAGCGCATTGAGATCTTGTAAATAGCGCTTCACGATGTTTACATTAAGCGCGTACATTACGGTTGAACTAATGACAAAAAGCGAATAGTAATAATTTTGATCTGGATTAATACTGGCACCTTTTAAAATTAAAATTGCGGTACCACTTAAACCGATTAACACCCCGAGTACTTGAATCCATCTGGTTTTAATTCTAAATAACAATACTCCTGTAATAATTGTAATTAAAGGCACTAGGGAATTTAACATCGATGCTACTGCGCTGTCGATTTCAGTTTCAGCATAAGCAAAGAAGAATGCCGGAAAAAATGTTCCCAAAAATCCAGCGAGAATAAGATGTTTCCATGAAGTCTTGGGTATATCTTTTAGCTGTTTATATCCTAAACCAATAACGACGATTCCTGACATGATGATTCGCAATGCACCTAGTTGCATTGCTGTAAGTCCCACAAGCCCCTTTTTAATCAGAATAAAACTGCTACCCCAAATTAATGAGAGAATGATAATTAGTGCCCACTTGTTGGCGTACAACTGCTTTCGCCATTTAATGACAACAAAAAGTAGCACAAGAATTGCCAAGATGGCCTTTATGATTCTTTGATCAATAATAGAATCACTTAGTAATAGGTAAGTCATACTCTTAACATGCAGGTATTTAAAGCGCTGTTTTTAACAGGTATTCGCCAAAATTTAACGCAAAAGTGGCATTTTTCACTTGATTTAATGTGCCTATTTCGTATAATTTTGTCATATTCGTAAAAAGATGGCTAAGAAATTATGAAAAAAGTGTTTCCCCTTATTCTTGTAATGCTACTTGTCGTTGCATGCAAGAAACAATTGAGTCAAAATGACAATTCAGTAGATAAAACAACCATAGCCAAAGCTAGTTTTGGTACTACAGAAAAAGCTGAGTTGGTTATTAGCGGTATGACATGTGCCGTTGGATGCGCAGGTACCATTCAAAAAAGCCTAGCAAAAGTAGAGGGTGTTCAATCTGCTGAAGTTGATTTTGATCGTCAATTAGCAATGGTTGAGTATAACCCTTCTAAAGTTGTTTTACAAGACCTTGAAAATACCATCCGCAAAACTTCTGATACGTATAAAGTAATCTATGCAAAAAAAGTAGACACTTTTAGTAAAAAAGAAAGTGCGGAAGAGCTATCTAAATGAACCAAAGGCATAGAAATTATTGGCCTTAAAAATAAAGTCGGGCCCTATAAAACTTAAGAAATATTGGATGAAACGATCAGGAAGAGAACAACTTTGGATCGCTTTGTCCAATTTTTATTTAGACAATGAGCTAGACGATTATCACTATCGTCAAGTTGCCGCTATATGCAATGAATATAACTTCTCATTTGATGAGGCTAAAAACATAGACAAAACCGAAGTTTTTCCAACATTATACTCCAATTTACTTTCCATTGCTGGCATTTGGGATGGTTTTGATGAAGATTGGTTAGTTGAACAATGTTCACGCAATCAACTTCAAAAAGATAGGGTGATTTTTAAATGTAAATCTATCATCAAAACGCTTTTAGCTGGCCATTTTTTTAAAGAAAACTGGAAGAATTTTGACCGAGTAGTCAGTGATAGATAAAACATTACCTAACTATACTTAAAAGCTAGATAATTTCTTGAAGCTATTGTATTTTTGCACCAAATTTTGGCATCATTTTTAAATGAACCGGTCTGCTGCTATTTTTTTCACTTTTCTATACATCTTAGCAATGCTAAGACCAGTTGCTCCACTTTTTGTTTATGTGGTTAATCAGGATTATATAGCCGAGTTTTTATGTATTAACAAAGATAAACCTGAGTTAGCATGTAAAGGTAAATGTCAGTTGATGATAATGTATGAGGAACAGGAAAAAGAAAACAGTAAAAATGCTCCTCGGATTGCTCTGGAAGAATATCCAATCGGATTCGTAAACTTCATTCTTTTAAAAGAAAAACCACAAACAGTTAACGCAACCAATAATAGCTTTCACTATATCAACAATTACCGTTACAGGTATAGTTTCCAGGATGATCATCCACCAAATTTAAATTCTTAGTCACATCAATTTATTGGGTCCATTCTAACCGCCATCAATTTGATGACGCAACTACTCATGACCCTAATTCAACATAAAACAATAACTAAGAATTGATATTTCAATGAAAAAACTTTTTTATGCCATTTTATTTATGGCTACTACTACATACGCACAAGAATTGGAAAGCACAAAATGGATGGGCAATCGACCCGATGGCCATGCGCCAATATCAGTTATGGGTGACCACACCCATGGTAAAGGAGAATTGATGTTCTCATACAGATATATGTATATGAACATGGAAGACCTTAATCGAGGTAGCAACAATGTTTCATTCCAAGACGCATTATCAGAATACATGGTAACTCCAACCAGTATGCCAATGAATATGCATATGCTAGGCATGATGTATGCTCCAAGTGACAAAATCACTTTAGTAGCAATGGCAAATTATGTAGACAGCGAAATGGAACATTTAACTAGAATGGGAAGCACATTTACTACAGAAGCATCTGGTTTTGGAGATTTAAAAGTTGGAGCGTTATACACGTTTTTTAATAAAAATAGTCAACAACTGCATGGGCAAATTGGTGTTTCTATTCCTACAGGGAATATCGACATAGAGGATGTCACCCCAGCTTCTTCGCCAAATGAGGTAATTTTACCGTACCCCATGCAAATTGGTAGCGGAACATTTGATGCCGAATTGGCGCTAACCTATTTAAAGCAGTGGATTGGTTGGTCATTCGGTTCGCAAGTCAGAACCACCATTCGTACCGGCATTAACGATAACGACTACCGTCTTGGAAATCGATATACTATCAATAATTGGTTTGCACATAATGCCACCGATTGGCTTAGTTTTTCAGGTCGAGTGGAATTTGGCACTATCGATCGTATTGAAGGAGCAAATCCGGCTTTAAATCCCATGATGGTTATTACTGCCGATACAGTTAATTCAGGAATGACCTACGCGAATGCGGCTATTGGTTTTAACTTATATGCATTTCAAGGCGGATTGAAAAACCTTCGTTTTGGTTTCGAAGCAGCATTACCTTTGTTTCAAAATATGAATGGCATACAATTACGAAATAAAGAAACACTAACTTTCGGGTTACAATACGCACTTTAATAATTACATCTCACCGGCAATGCCGGTGAGATTATAAAACATAAAACAACACTTATGAAATACCTAATTTTAACAGTAACCTTGTTTTTTCTAACAGCAAGTTGCAAAAATAAAACTGAGCAATCTGACACAACGAAAGAACCCACTCAAATGCAACGTGTCATGGCCGTACATGATGAGGTAATGCCTAAGATGGGCGAGATTGGGAATCTTATAAATAATTTAAAAGAAAAACAGGACTCTACAAACACTCAAGCCTACGAGAAAGCTATTGAGGATCTGCAAAATGGCCATGATGCTATGATGACTTGGATGCAAGATTTTGGTGAACGCTTCGATTATGAAGAAAGTATGAAGGGAAAACCACTTACTGAGCAAAAAAAGGAGTGGTTAAATGAAGAGGAAGAGAAAGTGAAAATAATGCGCGATAAGGTGATAAATAGCATTAAAAATGCTGAGCAACTTTTAGATAACTAATCTCATGGATAAACCTGAAAAAACCATTTATATAATTGGGGGCGGCATTAGCGGGATGATAGCAGCAATAGCGCTTACAAAGCAAGGATACTCCCCTCAAATAATCGAAGCCTCCGACCGATTAGGTGGTCGGGTAAAGACGGATATTGTAGATGGATATCAATTAGATCATGGTTTTCAAGTGCTACTTACAGCATATCCTGCAGTAGCTAAATATCTAAATGTAGAAAATCTTGATCTTCAAAAGTTCTGGCCTGGCGCAGAAATATTTTTTGACGGGAAGAAAACCAGAATTGGAGACCCGACAAGGAATCTCAAATTATTACTTCCAACTGTTTTTAGCTCAGTGGGCAGTTTAGGTGATAAATTCAAAATTCTGAAACTCAATATCTGGCTAAAGAAAAAACCACTACCCGAGATCTTTGAAATTGAAGAAACTTCTACACTAACTTTTTTAAAGAACTATGGTTTTTCAAATACAATCATTGATCGATTTTTTAAGCCATTTTTCAGTGGTATTTTTTTGGAGCCAGATTTAGCGACTTCCAACCGGATGTTTTTGTTTGTTTACAAAATGTTTGGTGAAGGTTTTGCGGCACTTCCAAAATCAGGTATCGAAGCGATCAGTCAACAGCTAGCGACTAAGATAAATAGTGAAAACATAAAACTAAAAGCCGAAGTGGCTTCAATCGACGGAAATACTATTAGTTTAAAAGATGGTAGTACACTTGAATCTGACTATACTATTATAGCTTGCGATCCTAGTAAGTTAGTTTCTAGTTTTAAAGGGCCATCTATTCAATGGAAATCATGCGACAACCTGTATTTTGAAACAGATGAATTCCTGCGTGATCCGTTAATTGGATTGATCGCAGATGAAAATGCCCTAATAAACAACATCTTTTTTCACAACACTTTAAAAACTCAAAGTACGGGGAGTAAAAATCTGCTATCGGTTACTGTGGTGAAAGATCATCAGTTAACTGAAGGCGATCTGGTTGCTAAAGTTGTCGATGACCTCAAACAGTTTTGTAAGATAGACCATGTGAGATTTGTAAAGCACTATCAAATAAAAAAGGCACTACCTGATTTGGACAATTTACAAAACGATCTGGAACCGCTCGAAGCTCAATTAACAGAAAACACCTTTATCGCCGGTGATCATGTATTAAATGGGTCTTTGCATGCGGCGATGGTTTCGGGTGAAAAAGCGGCTTTAGCTGTGGTTAATGTCATAAAAGCCAATTAGCGACATTCTGTTGTCGGTGCTTGCCCATGTAAGTGCATTCATTCTCAGGATTAAAGAAATGTTTTTTGTACTTTACCTTAGGTAATTAAAACAGCACATTTTTTGAATTTATCATTTGTTCAAGGTCTTGTTTTAGCGGGTATTGTTCAGGGAGTTGTTTTTTCTGGAATTGTTTTCTTTTCAAAAAAGTATAAAGAGCGTTGTCTGAAGTTTCTCGGCGCACTCATCTTAACATTTACCTACAGTAACATTCAATATCTTTTACCAGAAATTGGTGCAATTTCACTTGGCGATATGTATGTCTACCTATTTTTACCTGTCGCAACGCTAGCACCACCATTGTTGTACACCTATGTGCGTACCTATTTACTTCCTCACAAAGCGTTATCTACTGGAGAAAAAACTTGGTTTGCTCCCTTTATTATGTTCCTAATACTCACATTGATCTTCCGTTTTGCACGAATTTCCGGGTATGAAAATGACTCATTTTATAGGTTTTTCAATGTTGCACTTAATTTACAAGAGCTGTTAGGTATTGTATTAATGATTGTTTTGTCGTGCATCTGTTTCTACAAAGTAAATGCGTTTTTAAAGAGTCATAACACAAAAGGATCAGTAATGATAAAACAAAATCTTGGCTGGTTGAAAATAACGTTAGTACTCCTATTTATCACCACTATGCTTTGGGGATACGCGGCAATAAACAACATATTTTTCGCTGGGTTTAATCCTGTTTTATTTTACGGTTTATGGTTAGGCATGTCTTTTTTGATTTACTGGTTGGGTTATGTTGGCGTATATAAATTAGGAATTTTGAAAGAGCGACAACAAATCCATTCTTACAGGCAGAAGAAAGGTAGTAAGATGAAAGATAGAGTTGCAAAAAATCCCAAACTTGAAATGTTACATAATTTGATGGAACATGACCGCATATTTTTAAATCCTACCATTTCTTTAAATGCGGTAGCTGAACGGTTAGATCTTAGTCCAAGTCATTTATCACATGTACTAAATAATGAGCTACAAACCAACTTCACCAATTACATTAACCAATACCGGGTGGCAGAAGCCAAACTGTTGTTAAAAAATCCCACTTTCAGCAAATACACTACTACTGCCATTGGTTTAGAATCAGGTTTTAATTCAAAATCAGCCTTTTACCGTGTTTTCAGGGAATTAACAGGAAAAACCCCCGCAGCTTTTAAGAAAAAAGAAGTTTGATGATATAAGTATTTTTAGCGACAAGCAAAATTGTTGTCCTATTTTATAGGAATTGCCAGAAATTGGGAACGTCTTTTTGTGACCGATCAGTATTTTAACGTTTCCCCCAATTTTCATTTTAAACAGCTGTTTGCCGGTTATGAATCGAATTAATTATTGGAGGTTTTTCTTTTTATTTCTTATTGTACAAAATGCATTTCCGCAGCCTCAAAAAACGCAATTTAAAGCAGAAACGTTGACAGCACTTCATGAAACGCTAAAAACCGTCGAAAAGTCAAACGACGATTTGATTTTAACAATTGCCGAAAAGGCGCAACAGTTACAAAGCAATCTACAGAAAGAAGCTATGACTCCGTTTCTTGAAACACTGAGTCAGTTGGTAGATCTACAAGATAATGCAAGACTGTCATTTATATACCATATCATTTCATCAAGAAATTTATTGTTCTACCATAAGTATGAGATGGCTATTGAATTGGCAGAAAAAGCAATTCATTTGAAAGAACATGGAGCACCCGAAGAAAATATTTATCTATATACTACTTTAGGTACATGTTATTATTACACTGCTAATTATGAAAAAGCACTAACCTACCACTTAAAGGCGCTTGATATTTGTAGCACCTCTGAAATTTCAGGTTGTTCCAGCGGTATTTACAACAATATGAGCGTGGTGTATATGGGTTTGGCTGATTGGGATAAATCGCAACGGTACACCCAGCTAGCGCTAGATAGCAGTGAGACAACAAAAAACGACTTTGAACGATCAAGAGCCATAGGTAATATGGCGATCATTTTTGCGGAGCAAGGAGAATTTGAAGAATCCGAAAAATGGTTTTTAAAAGATTTAGAAATGGATTTCGAAAGTGGTGATAGCATATCGGCTGCTAGGAACTACAACAACTTAGGGATCCTGTATGAGTATCAAAATAAACACAAAAAAGCACTGGAATTTTGCGAGAAAGGATTAGCACTTGCTAAGGCAATGAATGATGAAGCTTCAATAGCTTTGGGCTATCAAAACGTGGGGAATGCACACAGAAAGTTGGGTAATACACAACAAGCGTTGGATTACTTTCAATTGGGAATGAAAATGACACAGTCTTTAGGCAACAGAGATAAGCTTAGGGATGCCTATTTTAACCTTTCAGAGTTTTATGAAACCATAGGTAATTATAAAAATGCGAATAAATATCTAATGCAATACATTGACCTTAATGACAGCATTGTGGGAGAAAATCATTTGAATGCCATCAAAAAAATAGAAATTGAATACGAAACCCAAAAAAAGGAAAATGAAATCCTTAAACTTTCTGAAAAGCAGCTGATTAATGAAAGAACAATCGCTACACAAAACCGATGGGTAAAACAACTATTTTTTGGCCTGATTGCGGTCTTAATTTTAGGCATTCTTTCTTTTTTTATTTACAAACAACGTTTACAAAACAAAAAACAAGAAGAATTAATTCTAGCCATATCAGAAACACAAACTGAAGAACGCAAACGCATTGCGCAAGATTTGCACGATAGCATAGGTGGCGCACTAGCATTAGCAAAAAACAAGGTGGAGGCAGCGGCCGATATCATAAATCCAGAACAACCCACTCTTACTGAAGCTATTCATACCTTGATAAAAACAAGTAATCAAGTTCGGCAAATTTCACATAATTTAATGCCAGGTGAATTGGTTCGATTTGGTTTGGCAGCAGCCATTAGTACGTTGTTAGAGCAGCTAAATACCGAGGCGCTTAATGCGCAATTTTATAGCACGAAAATGGAGCAACGTATTGAACCGGTTAAGGAAGTACAACTGTACAGAATTGTACAAGAAACCTTACAAAATGTGCTCAAGCATGCAAAAGCAAAAAATGTGTTTGTACAACTAAATAAGCACAAAAACTTTTTGAGCCTCATGATCGAAGATGATGGCATTGGTTTTAAAGAAACAACAAATAAAGGCTTGGGAATTTCCAATATTGAACAACGCATTAAAATGCTTAAAGGAACATTTAATATTGATTCAAAACTAGGCATTGGGACCACAATTAACATTCAAGTACCTGTATAATATGATACAAATTGCAATTGCTGACGATCATCAACTTTTTAGAGAAGGCCTCGCTTCGATGCTAGATCAACATGATGAGATTACCATTGTCGGACAAGTGGCAGACGGTAACGAGGCACTCCAACTTCTAGAAGTTACAAAACCGGATATCTTATTGTTAGATATTGAAATGCCCATTGTTGATGGTTTCTCGGTTTTAAAAGCAATGAAAAAAGGTCATTTGAGTACCAAGGTATTAGTGTTAACCATGCATGACTCCAATACTTTTATTAAAAATATTGTTGCAGCGGGGGCGCATGGTTACCTTAAAAAAGATACAGCAAAGCGAACACTCATTGAAGCCATTAATCAATTGGCAAACACAGGAAGTTACTATCCGCCAGAAACCGCTCGCTTGGTTTTTGAAAGTCTTCGTGAAAAAGAGGATGAAAAAGTGGTAACACCACGAGAGAAAGAGGTCATTACATTAATCTCAGAAGGGTTAACCACAAAAGAAATAGCAGCAAAACTTTTTCTAAGTAAGCATACGGTCGAATCACATCGCCAAAATATTCTACTGAAACTTGATTTAAACAACAGCGCTGAGTTGGTAAAATATGCCATGAAAAAAGGTTGGGGGTAAAATTCCCCATACCGCCTAGTAGTATTCAGCCATATTTCATTTTGGTATTTTCAAGCTAAAATTTCACGCTTTTAAAAAATGATCTTGCATACAGCTAAAATTCAAGGTCATGAAAAATTTTAAACCACTATTGCTCATAATTTTCCTATTACTCGTTGTAGTTGCTTGTAATAAAGAGGAAGAAGAACAAGAAATTGAAACCAGCGAAAGCTTTGATGACTTCAATAAAGCAGTTGATATTTATTTTGTTAATGGCAATATATTGTATGGTGTTAGAGATAACGATAGTGTTGGTGGTGCGAATGCACCTGATCTTGAAAAGTTTTTGGAGTACGAGATACCCTCTAACGACCCAACTACGGCAACGCCTATTATTTTTGATATTACTGAATCAACTGCAGCCGTTAAAAACTACGAAGCGTATCAGCTTGCCTTAGCTACAGGAAATGGAGGTGTTGTTTATGTTGATGTACCTGATGATATTACCAGAAACAATGCCCTTGGAGGCAATGTTTTTCGGTATCATCCGATCACCAAAAGCATTAATGGATCACTACGCAGTTTTATTGGTAGTAGCACGGGCACCTTTAGCTGTATTACCAATAATGGCGGAACCAGAATTTGGGCATTTGAAAGTCCTACAGTAGGCGGTTTTGAAGGCGCAACTTTCGCCGGAACAAACCTTGTCGTAACTACAGTGAGTAACGGTTGGGTATATGCGCTTGATGAAACAGATGGTAGTTTGGTGTGGAGTTATGATACAGGAGATTTGATACAATCAAAACCAAAAGTCATCGGCGGAAAGTTAATAGTAGCACGTCAAGACGGAACCATCTTTGCCTTAAATCCTAATGATGGTAAAGAAGAATGGAATAGAAAAGTATCCGGTCCGATTCTTACCGTACCTAGTGAAAATTTTGCACAAGCACCCAATATTAATCCAAATGCGCCTACTTTTTTGGTGAGTTCATTGGATCGAAAAGTATATGATGTGTTACTTGATAATGGAGATATCAATTGGTCTATTGAATTAGATGGATCTATTTATGGTTCAATTGCGTATCATGATAATCATGCATACGCAGTTACCAACCAAGGAACGTTGTATAAACTCGATATTCCTGGCGGGCTTTTCATAGAATGGGAAGTAACCCTGCCAGGCAATACACCAACAAATAGTTCACCACTTTATGTGCCTGTATTTAATCGAATTTATATAAACAATAGTTCAGGTTTATACGGTATCGATGCTGAAACCGGCACCATTGTAAACAAATTTATTATAGGTGAGACCGGAGCGGATCAAGGCAATGCAAATTATCAAAGCTCTCCAGTGGGACTTGAGCTTCCTAACCGATCTCAGGGTAATTTCTTTCCAGTATTTCCTCCCAATATATGATTCATATAATTTCAAAAAAACGAAAAAATGAGAACGCCATTTAATATCCTAATCGTTGCTTTTATCCTATCAGTCATTTCCTGCAATAAAGAAGATGACCAACAAAACAACAATCCAGCTAATGAAGACACATTGCTGCAAAATATCAACAATCGTTTCACTTTTACGCCTAATCAAAATTTTGAAGCGCTGTATTTATGTGCAAGAAGAAATTCAAACCTAGCCTGGTATTTCAATTTTCATACCAACGGTACTTTTGATGTGTTATTTACCACTGATACGAATCAAGACTTTTCTTTTCAAGGAACTTATACCTATACTAATAATCAATTAAATCTTCAAATGAATGGAGGTCCGAACATGCCATTTCCAAACGGGCTAAACGAAACCAGTACCGTTATTATGCCACAGTTCGGTGTAGTTGCAGCTTTCGCAACTAGTGAGATGATCGCAATATGCGTTGGTCATGGTTTAAACACGCAACAACCGCCCCGTATTAATGCAGATTATGCATGTCAAGATATAATACAAGCCGCCACGCGAGAGGAGAACGTAATTGAATTGGTTCATAGGACGGTACCTACATCGTTTGCAGTTCTCGGATCCACATTCAGACAAAAAGATATCTGGGTTGATGGTGCCGCAAATCCCATTATTCGTAGAGGTTATGGTATTTACCGTCAGGTAGGTAATGAGTTTTATGCCTCGTTTAGAATCGCATCTGATTTTGCTGACTTCGCACAAGGCCAATTACCATTTGATGTTGGTATTGTAAACCCCCCGTTCGATGATTTTAACGTCTTAAGCGGACGCATTGAAAGTAGTGGGCAGCAGTTAATTATCGATCAGCTACCTGCGGGAGAAAACGCATGCATCATTAGATAATTTTTTTGGCTTGCAACTAATATTTTAAATAAAACGTCATGAATTTAGTAAGTACTTTTTTTGAGATGTTCCCCTATACAATTATCCTAAAAGTTAAGAGTAGAAGACAATCGAAAACGAAAAAGACTTTTGGCAAAAAAGACATTTTTCAAAGTTGCTTGAACATTAGCTGCCATGAGCTTGCTAAAGAAATGGGGTATAAAACCAAACAACGCTTAAAAGAATAATTATGAAAGTATATGTAGTTTTTATCGCAATGACAGTATCGATATCAATGGCTGCACAAAATAAGGTCTATGTAAATAATAAGCAGGTATCTGAAAACACAATTCATCAGTTGAAAAAGACATATGGAATAGCCATTGCCAACGGTAGTTATTGGTACGACAACATATGTGGTGCATGGGGTTACAGCGGAGGAAAGACAATGGGTTTTATCCCGGCCCGATTACCCATTGGTGGAAGATTACAATCAAATGCCAGCAACGGAAGATCAGGTGTATTTGTTAATGGACGGCAATTACCCTTCGCAGACGTTAGCGCCCTAAAACGCATTATCAATGTCGTTCCCGGAAGGTTCTGGCTAGATCATAAGGGTAATGGTGGCTACGAAGGAATGCCACCTACTTTTAATCTTATATACCTATCAAGAAAATCAGGAGGCTCTAGCTTTTATCGAAACAGTTATACGGGCATTGGTTCTGGAAGTAGTGGTGGCACATCATATGTCATAGGAAAAGGCTGGAGTGTAATAACTAATTAAACTTAAAAACATTAAAAAATGAGAAAAACAACCAACTGTTTATATGCACTAATAGTATTGTTTACTATTAGTAGCTGTTGTACAGGAAAACAGAGCTTTTTTTGCAATGCAGAATTTAGCACAGCTGGTGGAATCAACTTTTCTAACATTAGCGAAGAAGACGAATACGACGGCTACGGTGGCTCCAATAATTCATCACGTATTGGATACCAAGTTGGAGTAAATGCCTTGTTGCCAATAAATGAGAATTTTGGTGTTCAACCTGGATTAGGTATTGCTAGTAAAGGCACGAAAAGAGATTTTGAAAGTGAAGGAGGCGAATTTGGAGAAATGCCTACCTCTTCGGAAGAAGTAACCAGTCTTACCTATTTAGACATTCCAATATTAGCTCGTTATCAATTTAACAACAGTGGTTTTCACACTTTTGGAGGACTCCAACCCTCTTTTTTATTGAATGCCAAGCTTAAAAATGATGAAAACAATCAAATGAATCAAAATACCAATGTAACAGATCAGTTCAAAACTTTTGATACCGCTGCTGTATTTGGTTTAGGTTATGGGTTTGGAAATGGGGTTTCGTTAAATGCCAGATATGATTTGGGGCTTTCTAATATTAGTGATAATCAAAATTTTGGCCAGTCCAAGTTGCGAAATCGCTCATTCAGGATATCCTTAGCGTACACATTCAATTAACGAAAAATAAAAAGGAGCGATTTTGATCGCTCCTTTTTATTTACATCGGCCTTCCTTTCAACCGTTTTTCAATCTTCCGTTTTACGACGGTTAAACGTTTCATCAAATCCATGATATTAGCATCACGGTTTTTCTTATATAGTTCATTCAGACTTAAAATTAATTCCTTTACCTCCCTAGATGCCACGATACGGTCGCTAGTAGTTTTAAAGGAGGTCTTTCTTGTCTCGAATTCTTCTGCTCTTGCAATTAAATCCATAACGAATATTGTTTAAATTTTCTGACCCTAAAATAGTATTGAAAACAACTTTGTTCACCATGTTTAACAAATGTTTAAACATTCTTATTTCTTATACTAGTATTGATCAAATTGATGATTAGAAACACCACTAATGAAGGCATTAACCAACCCATACTTACATTGCCTAGTGGAATCCGATCTTTTACTGGCTGCATCGCTTCACCGAAGCCAATAGTCGATAAAAAATCAGGCAAGCTAAATACAATAGTAGTTACAACAACTGCTTTGAAAACAATAGGAGAAGCCCACTTTTCACTTAACACATTTAACAGAATTAATATGATGGTTATAGGATAAATAAACATTAACGCAGGAACCGCAATATCAATAATAAAATGAACGTCGAACTGACCTATTGCAACGCCTAATAAAGACCCTACCACCGCTGTAATTGTATAGGCCATATTTGATTGTTGAAAAATACCCTTTACAAAATCGGCTGTTCCGGTAATAATACCCACCGCAGTGGTGAAACATGCTAATGACACCAATACTCCCAAAAACATGGTGCCAATATTTCCTAAGGTATTTTTGCTGAGCAATGTTACCAATGCACTTCTATCTTCTGCGGTAACCGCATCGCTATTTAAAGCACCCAGTAAGATAAGTCCGCCGTATATTAGTAACAGCCCCAATCCAGCTATAACTCCGGCCCTAGCAATTATTTCTTTTTTAGTTGAAAAACTATCTGTTTTAAACCCAAGTGATATCACAATAACACCACCCACTACTACACCACCAATGGCATCAAAAGTTTGATACCCCTCCACAATACCGCTCGTGAAAGTATTCTCAAAAATTGAGGCTTTCATCGGTGGATAATTACCCAATATACCAATGCCCACTATTGCCAGAAGAATAATAATTATAGCCGGTGTCAAATACTTCCCGACGACATCTAAAATCTTCGATCTGTTTAAAACAAAAACGAGTACAAGCACAAAATAAATAGCGCTAAACCAAAGACTATCAAACTCAAAATAAGGCTTTATCGCAATCTCGTAAGCTACAGATGCTGTTCTAGGTGCTGGTAACGAAATGGAAATAAGATAGACCAACACACAATAAATTAAGGCAAAAACAGGAGATATTTTTTTAGCAAAATCCATCATTGTACCCTGCAATCTAGCATGACCAATGATAGCCATAATCGGGATGATGACAGCGGAAAGTGCAAAACCTGTGGTTACCCATATCCAACTACTGCCTGCATTAAATCCTAAAAAAGGTGGTAAAATTAAATTTCCTGCTCCAAAAAAAAGTGAGAACAGCGCAAAGGCAGTTACCCAAATTTGTAGTCGTTGTTTACTCATTGATGTGGTTGTTGGCAACAAGATACAGTTTTGACTCGATAATCGAGATTTAAATTCTCCGTAGCTTAGCTCGAGAGGTAAATTAATTTTCTATTTGAAGTATTCTGGCTTACCAGAAGATAGTTTAATTAATGCTATCAAATTCAAATCAAATTAGCCGATTTTTGCCATAGAAACAATTATCATTTATGACCGATACCATTCGCTTTAAAGATATCGATATACATTATTCAATTTCTGGTGACGGACCTACGCTATTATTGCTGCATGGTTTTTTAGAAAACAAAGAAATGTGGCAATTTGCTCATGATGAATTTTCAAATACTCATCAAGTAGTAAGTGTCGATCTTTTAGGTCATGGCAAAACCAGTTACTTAAAAAGCAATCACAGTATGCTTGAAATGGCAAATGCTGTTAAAGCAGTATGCGATCATTTAAGCATTTATCAAGTTAAGGTAATAGGGCATAGTATGGGAGGCTACGTTGCCTTAGAACTGACTCAAAACTATCCGGATTTAGTAAACGGAATTTGCCTAATGAATTCTAATTATTACGCAGATGATTCAGAGAAAAAAGCACTTAGAAAACGAGCCAATGAAATGGCAAGAACCCAGTTTGAAAGCTTAGTACGGATGTCATTTGTGAATCTGTTTGCTCCCAGTAGTAAAAAAGATTTTGAGCATATGATTGACTACGTTTTAAAACAAGCATTACAAACCCCAGTTGAAGGTTATATTAAGGGGCAAGAGGGTATGATCAACAGAAAAGACATGGGTAGTTTTTTTGCGGAAACAACAACCAATAAAATGGTAATCCTTGGATTAAAAGATCCGGTAATGCCAGCTGAGCCTATTATTAATTTTTGTGAAAGCTATAAAATCCCCATTCGCACTCTTCTAAAAGGTCATATGTCTCATATTGAGGATAAAAAAGAGCTGGTTGAAGCTTTTAAAGAATTTTTGCAGTGATTTTGTTAGATGTGAATTAAAATAATCAATATTCCAATCCAATTTTTTCTCTTACACTATCCAATAATTGCATTAGGTCAGTACTGTGTTGATACGACCAACTCGGACTTTGCTTTAAGCCCTTCGTTATGCAATTATGGCATTCTATAATTTCATGAGTGTATCCTTTTCCGAAATTAGCCACCTCAAATTTTTTGGGCACATCGTTTTTTATAATTGAATATGTCGTCGGTTTGTACCATTCCGGATGAATCACAACTTCCCCTTCAGTACCGCTAATTCTTGCAACCGTTTCACTTCTTGAATTAAAATTTGCATACAACATTGCTTGTGCATCACGATAATCGAAGATCATAGCAGTTTGCATATCGACTCCAGTTATAGGATGAAACTTTGCCGTGGCAGTAATATTTTCAGGAATCCCTAAAACCGTATAAGCCAAATAAATAGGATAGATACCGATATCAAGCAAAGCCCCACCTGCAAGTTTTTTATCTAGCAACCTACTGGTTAACGGCCTATCCGCCTTGAATGCAAATTGAGCGTGGACATACTTTACATCCCCAATTTCGCCATCGGTAATTTTTTGTTTTATTTCTTTTAAGCAAGGATTGAATTCACTCCATAAACCTTCCATAAAAAAACATCCGCTTTCTTCAGCCGCTTTTCTTATTTCTTGAAACTGCAAATTAGTTACTGCCACAGGCTTTTCACACAACACATGTTTACCTGCTCCTAATGCTTTTATACTAATTTCAGCATGCGAGTCATGGGGGGTTGCGATATATACAATATGTACCTTAGGATCGGCAAGTAAATCATCATAAGATCCATAATACCTATCCGCATCGAATTCGCTTCCAAACATAGCTGCTTTTTCCTGTGATCTAGACCCTACTGCATATAAATTGGCTTGATCAACAAGTCGAAGATCTTCGGCAAAACTTCTCGCGATATTCCCTAAACCTATTATTCCCCAATTGATATTGTTAATAACTTTGCCCATTTGCTTTAAAAAATCAATCTGAATCAGTAAAAATAGTAGAAAATCAACCTAAAATCGGATTTTAAATTATTTTCATCTATAAAAATTTGACACAAATTTGTTAACAAAATTTTTTTCTTACTTTAGCAACAACCCTAAATACAAACTTACTTATACCCCCACATCATGGAAAAAAGAACCAATCCCCACAATTTTTCACTTACCGGTGTTATGTGTTCCGTTTTTGGTCACAATTTTAAAGTTACACGACAAGTTACACGACATATCAAGGAATATGAATGTGTACATTGCAAAACACAGGCAACTACCGATGTGAGCGGAAACTTAGCTTCCCTTACCAACAAGCGAAAAGAAATCAATCAATCGTTATCTGAGTTGTATCAGAAAAAACTTTCTCGTAAACGACGCCTAGCTGTCTAGCAAGGCATTCCATCCCTGTGCTTTTAAAGGGATTTTTGTATCGGCCCTGGTGATAAGATGGCTACCCTCTGATTTATCAGTAATGTGACCCACTACTGTTAAATTTGGATTCGCCTTAATCTTTGGGAAATCTTCTTGTGAAATGGTGAATAACAATTCATAATCTTCACCACCACTTAGTGCAACCATTGTACTATCAATTTTAAACTCTTCGCAAGTCGCAATAACTTGAGGATCGAGCGGTATTTTATCTTCGTATATGTTAACCCCGACATCGGATTGATCTGCAATATGTAATGCCTCAGAAGCAAGACCATCACTTATATCAATCATTGAAGTTGGTTTTACATCAAGATCAGCCAGTAATTTTATAATATCTTTTCTCGCTTCCGGCTTAAGTTGGCGCTCGATAATATAACTATACATATCGAGATCAGGTTGCGAATTGGGATTTACTTTAAAGACTGCTTTTTCACGCTCTAAAACTTGTAATCCCAAATAGGCACCACCTAGATCTCCCGTGACCACTAAAAGATCATTTGGTTTTGCCCCCTCTCTATACACCGAATCACCAGCATTTACTTGACCAATAGCCGTTACCGAAATAAGCAAGCCCTTGTTAGATGAAGTGGTATCACCACCAACTAGTTCTACATTATAAATTTTACATGCTTGTTTAATCCCCGCATATAAGTCTTCAATAGCTTCTAAAGGAAACCTATTTGATACAGCGATACTAACTGTAATTTGGGTAGCCACAGCATTCATGGCATACACATCTGATAAATTAACCATTACTGCTTTATATCCTAAATGCTTTAATGGCATGTAAGCAAGATCAAAATGAACGCCCTCTACCAAAAGATCAGTAGAAACTACTGCCTGCTTATCCTTAAAATCAATAACGGCGGCATCATCTCCATTGCCTCTTACAGTGGTTTCATGCTTAATGTCAAACTCTTTTACTAGATGTTTTATAAGCCCGAACTCCCCTAATTCTGATAAGGACGTACGCTTCTGGTTTTTATCTTCAATCATTTTGCAAAAATAATCCTATCTCATTTATAATTAACAATTACAACCACAAAATAGTAGTGTTTACTTTTATCAATAATTTAAAGAAGGATCGCCCTTGAATTTAACGCTCCAAAAAAATCATATTTTTGCTGAAACTACGTTCATAATATTACAACCCTCCTGATCATATGAAAAAGATATTGCTACTAACTTTTAGTTTACTCCTATTATTTTCTTGCGCAGATGATGATAGCGGTATTCCAGTAAATCCACCAGATGAAATTCCCAACAGCGACATGGATTTAATTGGCAGACTTGTATGCGAAAATGGCATGGCTGGTGATTTTCCTTGTAATGATTATGACTTGATGAGTAGAGTCACACTCGCTACCATGGAAGCTCAAGCGGGAAACGATGTATGGGGATGGACCGACAGCACTACAGGAAAAGAATACGCTATTATGGGACTAACAAATGGAACCGCTTTTATAGACATTTCTGATGCAGAAAATCCCATTTATTTAGGAAAACTTCCCACCGCAACATCGCCAAGTGCTTGGAGAGACATCAAAGTATATCAGGACCATGCCTTTATTGTAAGCGAAGCAAACGGTCACGGAATGCAGGTTTTTGATCTTACCAGACTACGCGGTGTAACCACTTCGCAATCATTTAATGCCGACACTACTTTTAATGAATTTGGCAGTGCACATAACATTGTAATTAACGAAGAGACCGGTTATGCATACCCTGTGGGTGCTGCAAATCAAACAGGCTCTAGTAGGTTATTTAATGGGGGTCCTATATTTGTAAATATTAGCGATCCTAAAAATCCGGTTGGCGAAGGTGGTTATGAAATGGACGCATATAGCCATGATGCGCAAGTGGTAACCTATAACGGACCTGACACTGATTATACTGGAAGGGAAATATTGATAGGTAGCAATGAAAATGAAATTGTAATAGTCGATGTTACTGACAAAGCAAATCCGGTAAACATTTCTAAAATTTCATACCCAAATGTCGGTTATACACATCAAGGTTGGTTTACTGAAGATGAACGCTATTTTATTTTAGGCGATGAAACTGACGAACAGAATTTTGGATTTCAAACTCGTACCATTGTTTTTGATTTTAACAATCTAGATCAACCGGTTAGATCATATGATTATCTTGGCCCAACATCGGCAATTGACCATAATGGTTATGTAAAAGATGATACTTTCTATCTGGCAAATTATACGGCCGGAGTTAGAATTCTAGATGTTTCAAACATTGAAACACAGCTCACAGAAGTAGGTTTATTTGACACATTTCCTGCAAATAACAGTGCCAATTTTTCTGGAAACTGGAGTGTCTATCCATTTTTCGCTAGCGGCAATATTGTGCTTAGTGATATTGAAGGCGGTCTTTTTGTTATACGTAAAACAGGTAATTAATATGCAGTCTTTAAGAAAAATAAGTCTTTTTGTGCTACTTTTTGTCTTACTAACTAGCTGTGAGGACAGCGAGCAATCAGATAATAATGGTATTGTAACCGAGCCCCTATTAGGCGAAGTCGATTGGCTGAAAACATATGGCGGTAGCGACGAAGAAACAGCACATGCAGTAATTGAAACTAGCGATGGTGGCCTCGCCGTTTTGGGTTTCACTAAAAGTTTAGATGGAGATGTTATGGGGAAAAGTACTCCTGTAAATGATTTCTGGCTACTAAAATTAGATGGTGAAGGGAATATGGAGTGGCAAAACACCTACGGTGGTAGTGATGACGACCGCGGTCGCGACATCATCCAAACCATGGATGGAGGTTATGCCATTGCCGGTTACAGTAAAAGTAGTGATGGTGACGCAAGCAATAATGAAGGGCAACACGATAATTGGATTTTGAAATTAGATGCTACCGGCACAGTTCAGTGGGAAAAAAGCTTTGGTTTTTCCGGGCATGATCACCTATACTCCATTCTTCAAACTGATGATGGCGGTTATTTTTTAGGAGGGTTTTTAGATGTAACAGAAAGCAATGGCGAAGGAAATACCGGAAAAAAAGGCATTAGTACTAGTCATGGTGTTGGAGAATTTTGGGGGCAAAAGCTAGATAGCAATGGCAACTTACAATGGCGCAGGTATTTTGGTGGTACCAACAATGATAGAATTCATAAGGTATTACAAGCCGAAGACGGCGGTTTTGTTTTAGTTGGATTTACTGAAAGTGATGACTTTGATATTACAAACACTAACGGAAGCTATGATTTTTGGGTGGTTAAGATCAATGCTCAAGGCGAAATGGCTTGGCAAGAGACCTACGGCGGTTCAGGGCTCGATATTGCTTACGGAGCGGCAAAAACTCACGATAATGGCTATGTAATCGCCGGTCAAACTATTAGCACCGATGGTGATGTAACCAATAGTAATGGTGAGTCTGATTTTTGGGTAATCAAAATCAATGATACCGGCAATATGGTATGGCAAAAAACCTATGGCGGGACTGATTTTGAAGCAGCATGGTCCATAGCAGCGAGTTTAGATAAAGGCTTTGTAATTGCTGGAAACAGTAAAAGTACCGATAATGATCTAAGCTCAAACAAAGGGGAAAATGACTTTTGGATTCTCAAAATCGATCAAAACGGTAACTTACTTCATGAACTAAATATTGGCGGCAGCGGCTTAGACTTTGCCTACGGAGTTACAGCAACCTCTGACGGAAAAATCATTGCTGTTGGCGATACCGAAAGCACCGACCAAGATATAATGACTAACAAAGGGAAAAAAGATGTTCTCATTGCAAAAATTAAATGATAGCGCAGTATTTAAATTTTGAATTCCATACTTACATGTAATTCAAGGTTAAGGTAAGCACTTAATAAAGTAATGTTGCTGAAGTGCTCTTTCCAATTAAATTCATTAGTACACTCCATTACAAACCTTATTACTAAGCCATAAATAAAACCTATTATTTTATGTGTTATATAAATGTTAGGAATCTTTAAACAATCCTACTTATAGTGTATATTTGCACTTATTTAGAAATAATCTAGATTAATATGATTAAAGTTTCTGAAAACGCTCGTAAAAAAGTTGTCGAATTGATGACTGACGACGGATTTGATAGCGCTACTGACTATGTAAGAGTTGGTGTAAAAAGTGGTGGTTGCTCTGGTCTGTCTTACGACCTAAAATTTGATAAAGAACAACAAGAAGGTGATAAGGTTTTTGAAGATAATGAGGTACGTATCATTGTCGACAAAAAAAGCTTTTTGTATTTGGTGGGTACCACGCTTGAATATTCCGGTGGATTAAATGGTTCCGGATTTGTTTTTAACAATCCAAATGCTCAAAGAACTTGCGGTTGTGGTGAGAGTTTCTCCTTATAAACCAAATACTTTTAACTTGATAACTTTTTAATGTTGCTATTATGAGCAAGTATACTGAAGAAGATTTAGAGAAAGATTTAGCCACTAAAGAATACGAGTACGGATTTTATACTGATATAGAATCTGACACGTTTCCTGTCGGGTTAAACGAAGATATTGTAAGGGCTATTTCTAAGAAAAAAGAAGAGCCTGAATGGATGACTGAATGGAGACTTGAAGCCTTTAAGGTTTGGAAAGAAATGGAAGAACCGGACTGGGCAAATGTAAATTATGAAAAGCCCAATTTTCAGGATATCTCTTACTACTCTGCTCCTAACAGCAAACCAAAGTATGAAAGCTTAGATGAAGTTGATCCAGAGTTATTGGATACGTTTAAAAAGTTAGGTATTTCAATAGATGAGCAAAAGAAATTAGCAGGAGTCGCTGTTGATATTGTAATGGACTCAGTTTCTGTTGCTACCACATTTAAAAAGACATTAGCGGAGAAAGGTATTATCTTTTGTTCAATCTCTGAAGCGATACAAGAACATCCTGAACTGGTAAAGAAGCATTTAGGAACGGTAGTCCCTCAAAAAGACAATTTTTATGCTGCTTTAAACTCTGCTGTTTTTAGTGACGGTTCTTTCTGTTACATTCCAAAAGGGGTTCGTTGCCCTATGGAACTCTCTACCTATTTTAGAATCAACCAAGCTGGCACAGGTCAATTTGAAAGAACATTGGTAATTGCCGATGAAGGAAGTTACGTAAGTTATCTTGAAGGTTGTACCGCTCCATCCCGTGATGAAAATCAGCTACATGCGGCTGTCGTAGAGCTAATAGCTCTTGAGGACGCTGAGATAAAATATAGTACGGTACAAAACTGGTATCCAGGAAACGCAGAAGGAAAAGGTGGAGTTTATAACTTTGTTACCAAACGAGGCCTTTGCGAAAAAAATTCAAAAATAAGTTGGACACAAGTAGAAACAGGAAGTGCCGTTACCTGGAAATATCCTTCTTGTATTTTAAAGGGAGATAATTCAGTAGGAGAATTCTATTCAATTGCTGTAACCAATAATTTTCAACAAGCCGATACGGGAACCAAAATGATTCACCTAGGAAAAAATACAAAGAGTACAATCATCTCAAAAGGTATTTCTGCAGGACAATCTCAAAACAGTTACCGCGGTTTAGTTCAAATAAACAGTCGTGCCGAAAATGCGCGTAATTTCTCGCAATGTGATAGCTTGCTAATGGGCAACAAATGTGGTGCTCACACTTTTCCTTATATAGAAGCGAAAAATAAAACTGCTCAAATTGAGCATGAGGCTACAACCAGTAAAATTGGTGAAGATCAGATTTTCTACTGCAACCAACGAGGTATTGACACTGAAAAGGCAATTGCGTTGATCGTAAACGGTTTTAGTAAAGAAGTGTTGAACAAACTTCCTATGGAGTTTGCTGTAGAGGCACAAAAATTATTAGAAATAAGTTTGGAAGGATCAGTTGGCTAATCAATGTGCACAACAGTTTAAAAAATATTAACGAAAACGTACAATCAACTACGATGTTATCTATAAAAAACTTACACGCTAGTGTAGAAGACAAGGAAATATTAAGAGGAATTGACCTAGAGGTAAAACCAGGAGAAGTACACGCCATTATGGGACCTAACGGTTCAGGAAAAAGCACACTATCTTCTGTTATTGCTGGAAAAGAAGAATATGAAGTTACTGAGGGTGACATATTTCTTGAAGGAGAAGATATTGGAGAATTAGAAGCTGATGAACGTGCTCACAAAGGCATTTTCATGTCATTTCAATATCCGGTAGAAATTCCCGGAGTTACAGTAACTAACTTTTTGAAAACTGCAATAAACGAAACTCGTAAAGCTCGAGGTCAGGAAGAAATGCCTGCAAAAGATATGTTGAAGATGATTCGTGAAAAATCAGAGTTATTAGAGATTGATCGCAAATTTTTATCACGATCGCTTAATGAAGGGTTTTCTGGTGGTGAGAAAAAACGAAATGAAATCTTTCAAATGGCTATGTTAGAGCCCAAGTTGGCCATTCTTGATGAGACAGATTCTGGACTGGATATTGATGCCTTGCGTATTGTTGCCAATGGGGTAAATAAGTTAAAAAGTAAGGATAACGCTGTAGTAGTAATTACCCACTACCAGCGACTGTTAGAATATATAGTCCCCGATTTTGTACATGTTTTGTACAATGGAAAAATCGTAAAATCTGGCACGAAAGAATTAGCCCTTGAACTAGAAGAAAAAGGGTATGATTGGATCAAAGAAGAAGTTAGCGCCTAGGTCGGTTTGCAGTTCAATGTTTGTAGTTTTAAGTTATGGCAACGATAAGGAAATTTGAAGATTTAGAAATCTGGCAAGAAGCTCGGAGAATTTCTAAAATTATCATTTCTATATCTCAAACTACGGAGCTTAAAACAGATTTTAAACTTCGGGATCAAATTAAAGGCTCAATTGGTTCAGTTATGGATAATATCGCGGAAGGATTTGATAGAGACGGAAATAAAGAATTCAGGCAGTTTTTATCAATGGCAAAAGGTTCGGCTGGCGAAACTCGTTCTCAATGTTACAGAGTTTTTGACTCTGGTTACATTCAAGAAGAACAACTAAATGAGTTTGTTAAAGATTTGGAAACCTTGAGCAAAAGAATTTCCGCGTTTATATCCTATCTAAACAAGGAAGAATTTAAAGGTTTAAAGTTTAAAGGGTAACGCGAAACTATAAACCTAAAACAAAAAACTAATAATGAGTTTAAAAGATAAATTAGTATCGTCATTCATTGCATTCGAAAATCAAATTGATGTCGATGCACCTGTGCATAATGTTCGTGCCGAGGCGATGAAGCGTTTTGAAGAAGAAGGGTTTCCAAGTAAAAAGCAAGAGGCTTGGAAATATACTTCGTTAAACAGCTTGTTGAAACATGATTACAGCGTATTTCCTAAAAAGGATTCTGCGGTAGCATATGCTGATGTAAAGCGTTATTTTCTACACGATATAGATACTTATAAAGTGGTGTTTGTTGATGGTATTTACTCATCTCATTTATCGGAGACCACACATGACGGTATTGATGTATGCTTAATGTCTTCTGCGCTGACTAAAGACATGTATAGACCCGTTATTGATAATTATTTTGATAAAATTGCGGAAAAAGATGGCTTATCATCACTAAATACCGCTTTTACAAAAGAAGGAGCCTACATCTATATTCCGAAGAATAAATTGGCGAACAAACCTATTGAAATCATTTTCTTTTCAACAGGCAACGAATCTTCTTTGATGCTGCAGCCAAGAAATCTGATCGTAGTCGAAGAAAATTCGCAGGTACAGATTATCGAGAGACACCAAAGCCTTACTGACAATCCTGTCTTAACAAATTCAGTAACTGAGATCTTTGCAGATAAACGTGCCATTGTAGACTACTACAAAATTCAGAACGATCGCGATAATGCATCATTAATAGATAATACTTTTATAGAGCAGCAACGTGAGAGTAACTGTTCGGTCCATACATTTGCTTTTGGTGGTAATTTAACACGTAATAATCTTAACTTCTATCAAAAAGGTGAACATATTGATTCTACTTTAAAAGGCGTCACTATCATTGAAGGTAAGCAACACGTTGACCATAACACACTAGTACATCACATAGAACCTAATTGCGAAAGTCATCAAGACTACAAAGGTATTTTTGGTGATCGCTCTACTGGTGTTTTTAATGGTAAAGTCATTGTTGAAAAAGAAGCACAAAAAACAAATGCATTTCAGGCAAATAACAACATACTTATTGATGATAAAGCATCGATTAACACAAAACCTCAGCTAGAAATTTTTGCAGATGATGTAAAATGTTCTCATGGTTGTACGATCGGTCAGCTTGATGAAAGTGCATTGTTTTACATGAAAACCCGAGGTATTCCAGAGAAAGAAGCGCGCGCATTGTTGATGTATGCATTCTCAAACAATGTACTAGAGAGCGTAAAAATACCACAGCTAAAATCTCGTATAACTAAACTTATAGCTAACAAACTAGGTGTAAATATTGGGTTTGATTTATAAGAAAAACGAATGATACAAGATAAACCTGTCATCTTTAGTAATTTGACAGGTTTTTTTATGCCATTTTATTGTACCCTAGTCATTATATTTGAAACTTATTAACCTAATAAAAAGTGAGCCTAAAAATCGGGAGGACATCCAATCGTAGAAAAGTACTAGAGGTCATAGTCTGGCTAGCTTGTTTACTGATTATTGTATCATCGGTTCTTAGTCTAAGAGATCGCATACAAAGTAATACTGCTTTTGAAACCGCAAAAGAAGATCTTATTGAAGAATTAGAATACAACTACTACGCCATGGTACAAAGCGAAGTACTGTATTGGCGACCCTTTTACAATCGAATTTCAAGCGATCAGGGCTACCCTCCTTATACTATTAGTAAATGGGATTTTAAAAAGGAGTTTGGTCTTGGGTTCAACTACACTAGCTTTAGCGTCTATACTCCGAAAAACGCTACTTGGCAAGCCTTTAAAACGGCGGGATACGTAAACAGGCTTGATTTTAATACTGTAAAATACATTGAAGAATATTATAGGGAGCAAGCTGTATTTAATAAGAGAATGGAGGACTTTATTAAGGTTCCCTATGAGCTTGCCAGAAACAACAAAAACACAGCGGTGCTAAACGATTACCATAAAACGGCAGGTAGCTTTTATCACAATATCTTTTTAATTAATATTAGTAAGAACAATCATCTTTTTTTAATTGAAAGCGCATTGGAAAACTTAGGTGAAGATCTAAATCAAGATATGAAAGCACTTCGTGAACTATACACAGAGTCTGCTAATGCTGAAGTATCGAAAGAGGATTCAAACTAATGGTTAAAGTAAACTAGGATGAATTTCGTTTGTAGCTTGTCAGCAAATTTTTCAATTAATTTAAATACTTGAAATTAGTTGAATGATTCTGTACATTTAACATATGGTAGCGCAAATACAATTACTTCACAAATAAAATTTATGACTTGCATAAACTGTGGAAGTACCATAGATAAAACCGACAAGTATTGTAGAGTTTGTGGTAATAAAATTGTTAGTCAAAGACTAAACATAAGGGACTTATTCATTGCAAGTTTGTACCAATTCTTTAATTTCGACAACAAATTTTTTAAAACTTTTCTAGATTTATTGGCTAAACCAGCGAAGGTTATAGATGGTTATGTAAATGGTAATAGAAAACGATACCTAAATCCTTTTAACTATTTCGCATTAGCATTATCAATATCCGGTTTGCAAATATTAATTATTCGAAACTTTTTTATTGATACTATAAAATTTACAAGTTTTAATGGAGAAGCTGGAAGTGAGATTAGTAGGAGAATTATGGAATTATCCTTTGATTATCAACCGTTATTATTTGCTATTCAAATTCCAATATTGGCTGGAATATCGTATTTAATCTTTAGGAGAAATCACTATAATTTTAGTGAGCATTTTATCTTATTCACTTATACTCAATGTGAATATAGTATTCTTACTTTTCCCATTAACTTTCTAATTCTAATTATTGCACCAACTGTGTTTTCAAGTGTTGGTTTATTGCTAACATTTTTTATTTTGGTCTATTCTTTATACGTTCTTTTTAATCTGTTCAAAACATCCTTAAAGAATAGAATTATCAAATCAATTTTATTTATTATGCTTTATTTGGTAGTTTTTAATCTGATATTTTTTATAGTTGGACTAGTCTTATTCAGACTTAAACTTATCTAATCATCGGTTGGTATTTTTTAGGTCCATTTCAAGAAAATCTTCAAAGTCATAAGGACGATTTGTAGCAATCATAATATTTTTGACTATTGCTTCCCTACAAACTGCACAAAATTTAGCTCCTTCATCCATTATGCAGTTTCTAGATGGTTTCCAAGCAGCGTAAGGCGTTCCACAACTTCTTTTAAAAACACCTATTTCATTATAACCCGGAAGGTTGATAAAATGCTTCCATTTTACTAGTTGTTCATCATTTGTGATATCTAAATTTGCCGTTGTAGAGGTGTCCTCCAAAAAGTTACAAGGAACACGATATTCTTCACCGAGTTTTCCCGCAACATGACCTACTTCATGAATCATAATCCACATATTATTATTGGGAAAAGCCGCATCTACAGCACCAGCGGTACCTTGATTACGGGAAGCGTTTTTTGTTGAAATTAGTATAATGTCAGTTTCTTTAAAATTAGGAAACAAAGAACGCACCATTTGTTCAGGACTGGTTTCAAACGAATCTTGATCCGGCTCAGGATCAAGATAAAGTATGATGGCATTATAATTCTCCTTATATTCTGAAAAAGGAGGCGTTTCAAAAATCTTATTTATGACACGAATAGCATCAAACCGATACCTTCCTATCTCTTTATCGAAATCGCTACCCTTATAGTTAACTCCAGTAAAAAATAATGTAATACCATTAGGATCATTTTCAAAAAGCACCTCATAATCAGTATGCGTGAAATTAGAGCTATTTGAATCGTTTGATGTGTCTGATTCACACGACAAGACAAGAAGGAGAATCACTATTATCATAAATGACTTCATAATTTAAATTATTTGTATGGGTCTTTGGTTATTTTGTGTTTTGATGCATTATACCTTTTTAAAAGAAGGGTCCAAATCAAAATAGACACTAATAAAATAATCGCTTTCTCCAGTTTTGATATTGCGTTACTTACAACTCCGTACATAAATAATATATTGACTATACTGTGAAACGAACCACACCAAAGAATTGACTTTGTTTTTTGAAGTATAATATCCAATCCGGCACTAGCAAAAATTAATAACGGTAAAAGGGCAATTTTTGAACTCCCACTTTCCGATCTTAAGAAGAACCAATGCCATAAATACCAAATACTACCAGTTATGACATAAACCAACCACTTATTAAGTCCTGTTGAGAAAAGCGCTGGATGTAAATACCCCCTCCAACCATATTCTTCCATTAAAACATACACCAAAACAATACATCCAGTATAAAACCCAAATATGTTTTCTTGGACTTGATAAGAATTGGCAACACCAACTATGGTTAGTAAAATGACGGGGATTACCGCTGCAGTAACTGAGCGAACACCATTCTTCCCAGATAAAGTGAAATTTCCGGTAATATTATTTTTTCTAAATACTAGGGCACCCAACGATAGCCCAATAGCCGGTACGAGCCCAAACAAATAATAAAAATACCATTGTTGTGTATATAGTTCGGAAAGTTCAGTTTTATAAATTGTCCATAATAAAGACCAAAGAAGTACAAAAACACTAAAAATTATTACTTGAACCGTTATCTTTCTATTATTCATCAACTTTTTTAAATGTGATCAAATTATTCCATAAAATTTCATAATTATTACTTGGCTGCTTTATAAAAGCGAGTCTTTCGCCATCATTCACATCAATAAGTAGTGTATCGGATAGTGCTTTTAAAGCATAAGCTTTATCTTCTTCGTCTTTATCAATTAATAACAAATATGTTCCGCTTTTCTTTAACTCAATAGTATATATTTCTTCTTCGTATTCACCCGAGTAAACCCCTTCGTAAGCTAGTTGTAGCTCATCTGAAAGTTCAACTGTCTCAATAGTTTTTGGCTGCATAAAATCCCAATGATACTCATTGGAAATACCTCGCAAAACTTCACTAAAAAAATACCCTCCTTGGTCAGAATTTGTTAATATAACCACCGCATTTTTAGTATTCGCATAGCCTGCCATCAAATTTGTAAAGCCTTTCATCTTTCCACTATGAAAAAAAATCAAATCATCCTCTTTGTTTTTAAGATAAAAACCCAATCCGTAATTCGACAAAACAGGTTGTAACATTTTTAACATTGAAGCAGATGTAATATAGTCGTCTCTACCTTGGACTATGTCTTGTATTTTTAAACAAAAACGCGCTAGGTCTTCGGCAGTGGACCATAAACCTCCACCTCCTTTTACTGCTGGATTATACCAAAGGCCTTTATGAACTCCACCATCAGCATTAAAAGCATGACTTACATTAGCGCTATCTTCGCTCGTTAGAGTCTCAAAAGTACTGTTGCGCATATTGAAAGGTTCTAGAACCAGTTGTTTCATTGCATCTTCAAAAGAACTATTTGTTACGTCTTCTATCATTTTTTCAAGCACGCCATAACCTGTGTTTGAATATCGATGTATTGCTGTGGGAACAGTATCTAATATCGCGCCTTTATAAGGTGGTTTTCCTTTTAACATTTCTTCTAGTGAAGGTAATGTTTCATTTTGCGGAAAGCCCCGATAATTGTTATTTATCATACCAGATGTATGACTAAGAAACTGTCTTATTGTAACAGGTGCATCTTCAATAAAACTGGGCTTCTCTAGTTGCCAAGTTTTTAGGTAAGTATTAATATCTTCATCAAGATCTAGAATACCGCTCTCAGCTAATTTCATGATAGCCATAGCCGTAATAGATTTAGAAATAGAACCTGCCTGAAATAAGGTCTTATCACTAATTTTTACACTATCTTGGCCAATCTGCCCATAGCCATAATGTTTTTGGGTCGTTATTATTCCCTCTTTTACCACAACAATACTAGCTCCTACAATATTATAGTAATCAAGTCTGTCATCAATTGAATAGTATATTGGGCTAGTAGCTGACTGAAAAGAAGGTATAAGCTTACTTTCAAAAGATATATTTTCGACTTTAGTAGGTTCTTCTTTAACCTCTTTGCATGAAATAATAAGGAATAACAATGATGCAAATAAGTTGATTCTTTTTCTAGTTATTAAATTCATTTTGGCAAGTTTTTCAGATGTTTAGCGTATCCTAAAAATGATATTATAAGTAGTATTGTCCATAGGGTAACTAGTAGTGGTGACCCTAAAACCCAAGTCTTATTTAGCAGACCATTACTCAATAATGTATTCATCAGTCCCAAAACTACAATCAATGAAATAATCATTGGTCCGATGAGAAATAATACAAAAATCCCAATCCTGTTTTTATTCTTGATAGCCTTAAAAGCCGCAACCAAAGGTATAATCGAGAGCCCAACAACTATAAGTAGTCCGAGAATCCAAGAAAATTTATAATTAGAACTTAATGTATACAATGCCGACACTTCATCTCCTGCTCCATAGGCTGCAGTATATATTCTGGCAAAAGGAAGGTTTGCAAAAATGAGCGAAAATCCTAAAGATTTAATCCCCTTCTTGTCATTTTTTTTTAATAACAACCAACCTAACCATATTAGTCCAAACGAAAACATGGGGCCAGCGAAAGTGGCTATTGTTGACAACTGATCACTTATTTTACAAGATTCACATAAGCTCCATACATTGAAGTCTCTGCTTCCCCAGCATTCGCAAAGTAATCTTCCCACAGAGGTATGAACCAATTCATGCAATTCTCCGCATAAAAACAATAAGAGACAAAAGGCAGTTGCATAAGGGTAAGAAAATCGTAAAGTCATGTAAAGGTTTTAAATCAAAAATGATTCAAATTAATGACTTAAGAGATATACAAAATTAGTTTTGTGATAAAGACGCTTGTTTTTGTGATGATTTAAAAGCTATTCTTAGATTTTCTGACTCTTTTCTTGATATTGGAATCACAATGTTATCTTTCAACAGCAAATACATTGAATTGTCTCTCTTGATTATTTCTGTAAAATGTATCATACTGAAAAGATGTGATCTATCAGCTCTACGAATATTGCTATGTAATTTCTCTACATCTTTAAGAACACCTCGCATCAATTTGTTCTTCATGATTCCTTCCATTAAATAAAACACTTCAAAATAATTTCCATCGGATTTTACATAAATAAGATCTTTAAATGGAATTTTTAAATAATCGAACTTACCTTTTCCTTTGATTAAAAGTTCATTATCTGGTTTAAGACTTAATAGTTTTTTTGACTGACTTCTATTTTTTTTAAATAACAAATAGCTACTATAAAACAAAACCATTATGAAGGTTATAAGCAGCGGAAAAAGAAAGTTTACCACGCGTTCTTGAAATAAAAAATCTGATAAGTTATTTTGATATATTAGGACAACTTTTATGAACCTTATAAGTGCAATCAGTACTAATGAAACGAAGGCAACGCAAATTATGGAAATAAACAGACGTTTTTTAGGAATACTATTTAAATAATAGTTTTTGTCTAAATAATTAATAATAAAAGCATTGACAATTGTAAGAAGAAGACTATAAATAAATACCACCAAATACTCACGCCAATCTAACAAGTTAATTGTAGGTATAATTTGAAATATCCATTTGAGAATTACAATTATTAATGTTAGCCTAACACTTGTTTTAAATAAATTTTTAAATCCTTGAAACATGGTCTATATAGTTTAGAAATTAAAAATATATTCCATTAACTGATATCAAGAACTTACTTTTCTAAACTGTAAAAAAACAATGATGAATTGTGAGTTATGACTCTAGCAACGACATATGTTTCTGAAAAGAGAAATAGCGTTTACATAATGGAAATGTAGATATGAAAGCAGTTCGTGAACTATACACAGAGTCTGCTAATGCTGAAGTATCGAAAGAGGATTCAAACTAATCGTTATTTTATACTTTTCTATTTTTTAAATTGAAGTATTTCGAAATTTGAATACACCCATTGTGGTCCAAAAAACTGATAATAGAGCCGGTAACACTACGATAATAGTGAACATATACCATGAATCAATTTGAAAAAACAGATTTTCGATAAAACTTTGTAATTCAAATCCCATATTTCTGGATACCTGAGGTCGTACTGCTATTAACATAGGTACCAATAGGATCACCACTATAGCAAACATCAGGTATACTGGAGTTTTTAAAGGTTTGTATACTTCTTTTCGGTTTGTTTTATGAAATAAGAATTTCTCCATTGTATTTTCCACAAACTTTTCAGAAGGCTTCGGACCAGAACGTGATTTAAGTATCTCTATCAACTGTTCATCATCATTCGAAAGTTCATTATCAAAATTTAATTTTTTCATCTTATATCATGTGTTTCATTTCCCAGCAACCTAGAAAGTTCCTTATATAAATTCTGTCGTGCCCTATGCAATCTTGTTTTAATAGTCGAAATATTCCACCCTGTAATCTTAGCAATTTCAATAATTGAACACTCATTTTTATAATAGAGTTCGACTACTAAATTTTCATATTCCGAAAGGCTTGCTATAGCTTTATTCACCAATATGATTCTGTCGCTTTTAACCAAGTCATTGAACCCATTGGAATAGTTATCAGGAATGTCTAGCTCATAATTTTCAGCCTCGTTCAACGAACTAACATCAATCCTTTTTTTTCCTCTTAAACTGGTCAGCGAGGTATTATATACTACTCGGTACAACCAAGTTGAAAACTTACCTGTTTTTTTGAATTTAGCAATATTGTTAAAAACCCTAATGAAGGCATCCTGGACAACCTCTTCCGCATTTTCTTCATTTCTGACAATAGCAATAGCAATCGAGTATGCAAAAGTTTGATACTTTTCTAGTAGATATCTATATCCAGATTCGTCTCCAACTATTGCCATTTCAATAGCAGTTTCTTCCGAATAGTTGGATTTATTCATTTCCGATCGTATATACTCTTACTGAATTTTCTTTTTCAAATTCCTATTTACAAAGTATGAAATGAGCATTCCAAGACCCATGAATAGCGTAACCATACTTATGTATGCTTGAGGATAGTTATGATATTCCTTTGGGTTATGATTTTCCAAAAGGTATTTTTCAAAAAAGAAGCCTGTAAGAATGCCAATTGCAAATCCGATAAGAATCAAACCAAAACTCAAAAGCATTATACTCTGTCTACGAGTCTTAAGTCTAAAGTATTCAACATCGATTCCTGATTCTATTAAAGCCATTCGTTCTTTATTACGATATGTAAAAAAGGTATAAGCAATTCCAAAGATTGAGAGTGCTATTGCTATTATAACAAAGTATTCATACATATTTTTAAGTTTTGTTTTTCATAATATAAGACTACTAATTTTGAAATTGGGTTTCAAATTGATTACGAAATGACTTTACCTGACAGGAACATTTATTGATTTACTACTGAATCTATCCAATCATTGGCCCTTGAAACTCTAGCCAAAGCCATGACAGAGCCATATTTAATTTGGCGGTTCAAAGCTCCAGAAACGATTCCAACTAATACCGTCGTACCATTATCATCCATAAAAACACCGCCGCCGCTATCCCCTTTCGAGCCTCCTATTTCCAATTCGAGAGGAATCGAAGAACCAAAATGATTAGACTGCGGATTTTCAGGATTATCGAAATCACACACCATAACCCTGGTACTGAATTCCCGCCCTTCAAACATGCCTCCTATTGCATCTATGATATTTTGTCCTCCGAGTTTTTCTTGAGTTCTTGGCAATGATAATCCGGCCTTACCGTTTCCAAAATAGCCGTAACCCACTTTAGTAATAATTCTTCCAAGCTCTTCATCCCCACGATAGCGCTCGGCAGGTTCAATATCTAAAACAGGTTCATTTAGTTCTACGAGAGCCATATCCCATCCGTTCCATTGCGGTTCTTCTGCATTCGGCTTTAGATTTGGGTGTTTAATTATTCTTTTAGTTTGATAAAAGTTATTCCCAAATTTCCATACAGATGAATCTTCTACAAAATGAGCCGCTGTTAACACCCATCGAGCTGATATCAGAATCCCCACAGCATAATCCTCTTCTGTTGGTGAAATAGAATATCTTCCAACACAATTATACTTAGTCTGCTTTCCCAATTTCCTGTATTTGTCAATGTCTGTGTCATGACGGATCATGCCACGATAATGGGTCGTAATAAAGCTTAGGAACATCAAACTCACTATCAAAGGAAGTAAAACCAATAATCTTTTCATATTCTAAGTTTTGAACAAACTATATTTCGGGTGAGTGAAATTTCCATGCCACCTCTAGAGTATTAGACTACATATTTTCAAATTGGGTTTCGCTGAGGTATAAAAGGAGTAGGTCACCATGCCTTTTAAGTTTCTTTTTCAGACAATAAGACTTAAAATTCCCTTTTTTCAGGGAGGCATTTGATTGCTATACTATCGTATTTTTACACTATGAAACCTAATATGATATGAAAGGTACATCCTTAATTAAGAAGTTAGCAACCACCATTTTATATATCCTAATCATTGTAAGCTGCTCATTATATATAACCAATTCCTTAATTTCCTATAATTCATATAAACAAGAACAGCAAGATTTTGAATACGCCAAGAAAAAGCTTGTCGAAGAACTTAAGTTTAACCATTGGGCTTTAGTAGATCAAGAACTACAATATTGGCGTCCATATTTTAAACATGTTTCAGATTCCAATGGGCATCCCATTAGAAATGTATCAAAAGAACAATTTTTAAGCAGCCCTTATTCTGGTTTTTCTTATACCAGTTTTGAAGTACACGAACCCTTAAATGAAGCTTGGGATACTTTTAAAAAATCAAAACATATTGATCAGCTAGATTATCAAAGTATTGCAAGTTTAGATAAGTATTACAAAGCACAAGAAACACTCAAATTGAGAATGAAGGAATTTACTGGGGTGTCCAAAAGTGTGCTATACAATAGCGATAGTGAGGAAACACTTGATTACCATTTCCAACGAGCGGGTAGTTTTTACAACAATCTTTTTATGATCAATATCACCAAAAACTCACATATATACTTAATTCAAAATGCATTAAAAGATCTAGGGGTAGAAATGGATGATACATTCAAGAAACTAAACGAACAGTATTATGAGTCAATATCACAAAATGACAGCATTTAATGATCATTAAGACTGTTTACGATTAAAATACCTTCTTAAAAAATAGTTCCTTAAAACGCTTAAAACGGTTAAGTAAATGGTGATCAACGCATTTTTACCGGTATTGTTTTCCATTCCTAATAATGGAAAAATCACATGAAGTGAAATCATGGTAATTAAAAATCCAACAGTAACATTCGTTAAACTCTCTATAAGCGACTCTTTCTTAGTCTGCATCTTTAAAAAGTTTAACCCTCGAACTTATTTCATTTTTTGACAACTCAATCATACGATAACCGAACTTGGTGGAGTTAATCTTGATCTTATCGGGTATTTTTTCAACCAAGTAAGAAACTGCTGGAGTGATATACTGGGTAACATTTTTGTGTACGATCATACTTTCCATATGATAATGACCACAGAAGATGGTTACATTATTTTCAATATCGGTTAAAAGTGCAAGTATCTCCTCTCCATTAGTCGTACCACCTACCTCATCAATCTTCAAGTTCAACTTCATAATAGGATGATGCATAAAAATGATGATGGGTTTTAAAGTGAATAATTCCTTTTTTAACCACGAAAGCTGCTTATAATCAAGTAAGCCAGATGAAGAATCAAGAAATAAGTACTTATAATGGTCTCCTATTTTACTACTATACATTTTTTGAGTGCGGTAATCTGCACCGTGATTATAAAATGCAGATACCTGGTCAAACGTATCATGGTTACCAAGGGTAATGTATAATGATTGCGACTTAAGCTGCTCAAAAAAATATGGGAGCCCCCCATTCTCACTAATATCTCCCGTACAAACAATCTCATCTATCTCTTCTTTGGTTATCTCATTTAGAATTCTGTCGAATCGCTTTCTTGTTTGAATACCATGTTGGTGCGGAAATGCTTCGTCTAAATGCAAATCTGTGATATGTGCAATTTTAATACTCATATTTTTGTTTTAACCTTTCGAAAGTAGTGATACGACCAATAAGAAAATTATAGAATCTTGCAGATTTTACAACCCATTTCTATATTGAGTTGGTGTAACACCAACATGTCTTTTAAAGGTATTTGAAAAATAAGGCGTGTTTTCAAACCCACAATCAATGGCAATTTCGAAAATAGTGCTGTTTGATTGTTGAAGCCGTTTTTTAGCTTTTTCTAATCGAATAGTTGTTAAATACGAAAGTGGCGTTAACCCGCAAATTTCTTTAAACAGCCTATGCAAATAATATTTGCTTATGCCCACATGTTGACATATTGTTTCTAATGAAATATGATTCGCAATATTGTCGTTCAAGTATTCCTTTACATCAGTAATACGCTGAAACAGTTCCTTTTTGGTGGCGTGTTTAATTATCTGCAAAGTCGAAAATCCGTTTTGAATGGCCAATTGGTCTTCGACAATCATTTCAGATAGCTGAAGAAATAAGGTATCCATTTGACTATCTATTGCGATAGGATTTTGCTCTATACATTGCGTTATGACCCCAAGAACCGCACCGATCTTACTTATTGACTTTTTCTGAGGTATCTCAAAGAACTTAAAACCCGATCGATCAATAATATGATAGTCATAAATTTCATATATGAGTTTTGGTGCTAAAAAGATCGATATGCCACGTGTACCTTTATTCGCTCTGGTGGTAATCGTATCTTGATTAAGCAGCACATATTGCCCCGGCAACACCTCTACCGTTTGTTTATTTATGTCATATTGTTTAGATCCTTCTAATACATATTTTAAAGTATAGGTCGATTCGTATGATATTGAAATGTCTTGATCATGATTAGAATACAGTATTTTGTTTTCTAACTGATTCGAAAATGTAGGCTTTGTGGTTACCTCTTCTAATTTTACCATCTACTTAAAAAAATCAAATACGCTATTTTTTATTTGGCTTCCGTTTTTTACTTGCCTTTGCTAATGGATTAAATGCCAGACAAAGATTCAGCCAGTACTCCAAATCCTCATCAAGATCAAAACCATCAGGAGAAATAAACACATAGCCTTTCATTGGTCTGCCTGTAAAATCCATTGGGTGACAACCATCTCTTTTCATTGCTTCAGGGCTAGCATCTTCACCAATACGGGCCATGATCAAATCCATTTGCTTTTTTTTATCAAAATGAATGCCGCAACACATCTTATCATTTACCATAAAACACAAACCGCCCATCATTTTTTTTTCATAAAAATTAGCCTTTTCATCCTGAAAAAAACGTCGGATCCTATCTGCTAAAAATTCATTGTATGCCATAATAACAACTAATTAAAGATAAGTTAATACTATTACAGCAATTATAAAAAAGAACCGCATAAGCATTATCTTTGCTGTATGATTGATGTACAAAAAATCAGGAATGATTTTCCTATTCTTAAACGGGAAGTAAATGGCAAACCGCTCGTTTATTTTGATAATGCCGCAACCTCGCAAACGCCACAACAGGTAATTGATGTTATTGTAGACTATTACTCAAACTATAATGCAAACATTCACCGTGGTGTACATGCCCTAAGCCAAGAGGCTACAGATGCATATGAGCAGGCCAGACAGAAAATTCAAAGGCATTTTAATGCGGCAAAGTCGCATGAGATTATTTTTACTTCGGGTACAACACATAGTATTAATTTAGTTGCTAATGGTTTCGCCTCCATTCTACAAAAAGGAGAGGAAGTCATCGTATCTGCATTGGAACATCACTCAAATATTGTGCCTTGGCAAATGCTTTGTGAAAAAACCGGTGCGATTTTAAAAGTCATTCCAATGAACCAAGATGGTGAATTAGTGATGGATGAATACGAGCAATTACTTTCACCAAAAACTAAGTTGGTATTTGTGAATCATATTTCAAATGCACTAGGTACCATTAATCCTATTGAATTCATTATTGAAAAAGCCCACGCAGTTGGAGCTGCCGTTTTAGTTGATGGTGCGCAAGCATGTCCGCATATAAAACCAGATGTTCAAGCGTTAGACGTTGATTTTTATGTAGCTTCTGCGCATAAAATTTGTGGTCCTACAGGTCAAGGAATGCTATATGGCAAGTCAGCGTGGTTACATAAGCTTCCCCCTTATCAGGGTGGTGGTGAAATGATTGCAGAAGTTACTTTTGAAAAAACAACCTACGCGGATCTGCCTCACAAGTTTGAAGCAGGTACTCCTAACATTTGTGGCGGGATAGCATTTGGTGCAGCTATAGATTATATGAATGCCATCGGTTTTGACAATATTGCGGCCTATGAGAACGAATTGTTGGAATATGCGACCACGCAACTTTTAAAAATTGAAGGATTAAAAATATATGGCACCTCTAAAAATAAAACTTCGGTGATCTCTTTTAATGTTGAAGGTGTTCACCCTTATGATATAGGTACCATTCTTGACAAATTAGGAATCGCAGTGAGAACTGGACACCACTGTGCTCAACCAATTATGGACTATTATAATATTCCTGGCACCGTACGTGCTTCTTTCTCATTTTACAATACCAAAAAAGAAATTGATTTGCTTGTTGCTGGTGTCGAACGAGCAGTTGGTATGCTGGTTTAAAACTCACTATTTTTGCATCATGACAATAAAAGAGATACAAGAAGAGATTGTTGATGAGTTTTCAATGTTTGATGACTGGATGCAACGCTATGAATATATGATAGAACTTGGTAAGTCTTTACCGCTTATTAACGACCAATATAAAGTTGATGAAAACATTATAAAAGGCTGTCAAAGTAAAGTTTGGGTTCATGCTGAAATGAAAGACGAAAAATTATTTTTCACCGCTGATAGTGATGCGATTATTACTAAAGGTATTATCGCCATTTTGATTAGAGCGTTTTCCAATCAGCACCCTAAAGATATTATCGAAGCAAATACTGATTTTATTGATGAAATTGGGCTGAAAGAGCATCTTTCACCAACACGTGCAAACGGACTGGTATCGATGATTAAACAACTAAAAATGTATGCAATTGCCTATCAAACGCAATTGAATTAATATGAGCGAAGAAAAAAATACTGAGGAATTAGGAGAAAAGATCGTACGTGTTTTAAAGACTATTTACGATCCAGAAATTCCTGTCGATATCTACGAGTTAGGTCTTATTTACGATGTGTTGGTTAATGAGGATGACCAAGTTAAGATTTTAATGACCTTAACGACTCCTAACTGTCCTGTAGCAGAAACATTGCCAGCCGAGGTTGAAGATAAGGTAAAGTCTATTAAAGATATTAAAGACGCGGAAGTAGAAATCACATTTGATCCCCCTTGGAGTCAGGATCTAATGAGTGAAGAGGCAAAATTAGAATTGGGAATGCTTTAAATTTTTCTTCATTCAAGAAAATATCAATTCATTTTTTATATGGCTGAGGAAATTATAAATAGAGTTGCAAATAGTAAATTAGTCACTATTAACCTTGAAGATTTTTATCCTGACGGTAAACGAGTGTTATTTGATATTAAAGAATGGCTGTTTGAAGGTTTTGTTTTGCGCGAAAAAGAATTTCGGTCTAAAGTAAAAGAACACGACTGGAGTCAATATCAGGATTCCTATGTTGCACTTACCTGCTCTTCCGATGCCATTATTCCCGGATGGGCTTATATGTTATTAACCATACAGTTAAGTCCGTTTGCCAAGAAAATAGTAACTGGCGACTTAGAAGTGCTTGAAACAGCAATTTACCAAGACATTATTGCCAATTTATCGGTTGACGAATTTCATAATAAACCTATCATCATTAAAGGGTGCACCAACAAACCTGTTCCTGCAAATGCTTATTTATTTCTCGCGAATAAACTTGAGAGTATTGCAAAGTCCATTATGTACGGCGAAGCATGCTCTTCCGTTCCGCTCTACAAAAAAAGGTAGTAATTAACCTACTTTTTCATTCCTTTATCGAAAATATTAATTTCTGTAGTCTACAGTCTAAATGTTATTCGTACATCTTAATAGTTTTACAACTAAATAATTAAAACGTACTTATGAAAAAACTTTTATTGTGTGGCTTGTTTGCTATAGCAACAACCACCATGTTTTCACAGACTGCCGAAGAACTTAAAGCCCAACAAGCACCAAAAAAAGATTCTATAGCAAAACTACAGGCAGAAGTGGATGCAATTCAAGCAAAAATCGATGCTCTACCAGGTTGGAAAACCGGTGCTTTCGGAACCATTGGTTTCAACATTTCAGAATTTAGCAATTGGTATGCACAAGGATCTCCAAATGTTTCTTCCGGTAACATTGGTTTTACTGTAAACGCATTTGCAAACTTAAAAGAAGAGAAGTTTTTCTGGAGAAATTCAGCAAACGTCAACCTCGCATGGGTAAAATTTGATGATAAAGACGTAGTTGAAGCCGAAGAAGGCTTTCGTGAAGCAACCGACGTATTTAATATTACCTCATTATACGGGCGTAAGTTAAGTGAAAAATGGGCCGTTTCAGGTCTTGTGGAATATAGAACTACTATTCTAAATAACTTTAACGACCCTGGCTATTTAGATGCTGGTATTGGTATGACCTGGACACCAATCAACAATCTCGTAGTGGTAATTCACCCATTAAATTACAATTTTGTTTTTGCTGAAAATGACGCAGTATTTGAGTCATCAACCGGTGCAAAAATTGTTGCTGATTATACTCGAAAATTTGGACCTGTAAGTCTAAAAAGTAACCTTTCGGCATTTCAAAGTTATGAGAACAGCGACCTGTCAAACTGGACATGGATCAACTCATTTGGCTATACACTATGGAAAAAAATCGGTGTTGGTTTTGATTTTGGCTTAAGAAGCAACAAACAGGAAGCCCTTAATTTTGCTTTAGCAAGCGAACCTACCACTACATTTGATACGGTTGATAATGATCTTCAAACATACTGGCTATTAGGTTTAAACTATTCGTTTTAAAAAAATTAACCTCAACATAATTACTTGAATTAGTCAAAATTCTTGTAAGGGCCCTTGAAAAACATTAAGGGCCCTTTTCTTTTAAATTAAAGTATATTGTACCTCTAAATCCATATCATGATTAAATACTACTTAACCTTACTCTTACTACTAATTTCATTTTCTATTTATTCGCAAGAAGAGGTCATAGAAGAAACGATAATTGAGGAGGTTGAGATTTATGAGGAAGAAGATTATAAACCTCCTACCGGAATTGCTAAATTTTCAGAAAACAATGCCTACGGACTTAAGAATTACGATACCAAAACGGTTTTGTTACCAGCGACTTATAGATCTATATATGAACGTGCAAAACAGGTTTATGAAGTTTGGGATCGATCAAATTACGGCTTGTATGATGCTTTAAATGAACGATTTATTCTTCCGCTAGAATACGAACGTATCTCGGTATATACAACCAATGGCGGATACATAAAAAACTCAGATTCAACCTATATAATTTCTGTACAAAAAAACGGTAAAAAGGGATTGCTCAAGCAAGATCTTAGTCCAATTCTTCCTACCGAATATGACAAGCTCGAAGTAAACAAAAATCGGGTCCGACTTGTAAAAGATAAAAAAGAAGGTGTTTACTTTTTTGATGATGCACGCAAAGCTATTCCTTTGATATATGATACTGTACTGTCAATTTATCCAACGGATTGTCATTTTGGACTATTGAATAATGTGTATTATTTCTTTGATGAAGATGGAAAGCTTCTGGTAAAAAAAGCAAAATCAATAGGCCGGTTTAGACATCGTTGGAATTCAAAAACTTCCAAAAACATACTAATTATAGACAAAAAAGGAAAAGCTGGTATATACAATGCAAAGAATAAAGAATTCATACTCCCCTTAAAGTACGATAGTCTTACTGATGAGTTTGAACAACATTTTATCGTTAGTAAAAAATCTAAGTTTGGAATTGTCGATGAAAATAATAGGATCATTATCCCTTTTAACTATGATCAGTTAACTTTTTTGAAACCACTCAAAATATCGGATCCGCTAGCGGCATCAAAAAATGGTAAGTTCGCCTTGATCACTACTGAAAAGGTTTTAACGGAGTTTCTTTATGATGAAATTGAAGCGCTTAACGATTATTATAAGGCAAAGTTAAACGGCAAGTATGTCATCTTGAATCGCGATGGAAAGGTCATCTCAAAACAGTCTTTTGATAATATTGGATCCTTTTATAATAATAAGGCTGCGGTTTTTAATAATGGTAACATCGGCTATATCAATACAACTGGTGAAATAACAAATCCGATAACCCGAAAATCAAAAGCAAGAGGCTACAGCAATATCGATTCGATGTTCGTGGACTTTGTAAATGTATTAAAATCAAAAGATGATGAACGCTTAATGGCATTTACTAAAGATGTAATGTTTGATGAGTATACGGAAGAATTTTTTGACCGTATTTATTATCAATATCGTGGATTTCCTCGTAAAATGCGAGAAAAAGGATATACGATTGATCAAGCCAACGAACGATTTTTTAAGAGCGTAAAACGGTTTAGAGATCGACTTGATCGCCAAAAACAGCTTGAAGGATTGGAGTATGTTAGACTCGACAATCCACGATATAGTTATTGGGAGCGAAAAGCCAAATTACTGGGTATTGAAACTTATGGAATACTTAAAAATGGAGAAGATCAATATCGTTTCAAAATTGGTGAAATGATCTATGCTGATGGTTATTGGAAATCGTTTACGATGCCACGTAGATTGTAGCCACCAGAATATCATCTTTGTACTCTCCCAAACATAATGATCACAAAGGCAGAGGCGTACATAATTAGGGTATATATAGCCGCCGCAATTCCGTAGGTTGTATTTTGTAATGTAATGATTGCAATCGTAATTGCCAACCCTGAGTTTTGAACCCCTGATTCAACAGCAATACTAATAGACTGTGCTTTTCTTAACTGAAATATACGAGCTGTCAAATATCCTAATGATAGACTAATAACATTGAGTAATGTTGTGGGAACGCCCGCTTGTTTGAAATATGGAATGATATTAGCACGCTCTTTGAAAATCAAACCAACAGTAATCAATACAAACAACGCAGTTGCAATTATATGTACTGATTTTTCCATTCTTGTAGCAAAGCGAGTAGCCTTCGCTCTTAGTAGCATTCCAATTATAACCGGTATTACTACTATAGACAACAATTGAATGATCATTTTAACAGCATCTAACTCCATTTGCGATTCTAGAGATTGAAAATGAGTTATAGAAAACCCCACAATTAGGGGTATACTGAAAATTGTAACTATACTTGCCACCGCTGTTAAGCTAACCGAAAGAGCAGTATCTCCTTTAGCTAAGAAAGCAATAATATTAGAAGTAGCACCTCCGGGGCAAGCGGCTAAGATCATAATACCGATCGCAATTTCTGGAGGAACCTCAATGAATGTAACAAGTGTAAATCCAATTATTGGAAGAAGTACCAGCTGGTTTATCAACCCAATTAAAATTGCTTTGGGCTCATCAATTACACGTTTAAAATCTGCAATGGTTAGGGATAAACCCATTCCAAACATGATAATCATTAAAGATATACCTACTATTAAAGAGCTTATTTCGTCCATAAATTAATTATAAGCCCTGAGTTGCGCAGATGTCTTGCCATAGTGGTTGAAACTGAAAATATCCTGCCAATGGAAAGCCAAGCTCCGCACGTGTTCTCATGGCAATATCATGTTTAATCTCAATGAGTGGCTGCCCTGTTTGCATTGCTAACAATTGCGCTTGACAACTACGCTCCATAGTAATAAACCACCATGCTGCCTCATCAACAGAATGTCCTACCGTGATCAAACCATGATTTTGTAAGATCGCTGCTTTATAATCAGATAATGCTACAGCAATTCGTTTCCCTTCATCCAACTCATTTACAATCCCAGTATAGTCATTAAATAGCGCATGATCTTTATAAAATGCACAAGCATCTTGAGTGATAGGTAACAACTCTTGACCTAAAGCAGAAAATGCTTTGCCATATACCGAATGTGAATGTGCCGCGGCTACTACATCTGGTCTGGCAGCATGTACTTGCGAATGAATAGCAAAAGCAGCTCGATTTAAGGGAAGCTCTCCTTCTATAACTTCCCCTTGGTGGTTCACTAGCAGTAACTGATCAGCAGTCAATACGTTAAATGAAACACCAAAAGGGTTTACCCAAAAATGATCTTTCAATTCCGGATCTCGAACGGTGATATGTCCTGCTACTCCTTCTGAGAATCCAAATTTTCCAAAAATGCGAAAAGCACCGGTCAACTTTCTTTTCAAATACGCTCTTTCCTCTTCGATAGTATCAAATTGCGGAGGCATCGGAATATTCCCTGGTAGCATTTCTAGAGGTGGGTTTGGTACTGCCATAACTTAATTGTTTTTCTTTTTTACACCCTTAAATAACAGGTGTATTTTCAACTTCTTTTAAGTATTTTCTTTGCCGCTCGAATCTCCTTATACTCTGTAAAACCTTTTTCGGTTAAATAAGGTTTAAGCATGTGCCAAAGCGATTCTATCGGTGATTCTTTTGCCAAGTAGTTCGTCTTTTCTAAATCAATTAACGAAGAGCTGTTTTTCCAAAACATATTAACGATCCATAGATTATGAATGAGATAGGTATAACTGATCTCATCATTCTCGGGCTTTAATCGATCTGTACTAATATAATAATCAACTAATTTACGGGCATTTTCAAGGCGCTTAGAGGTGGTTTCTTTATACTTTCTCATCACCTTTGGATGGGCAACATTTAAGTAAAGAATATTGGTAAAAAAGAAACGATACTGATCTTGTATGCTGTAGAACTTTAAAAAAATCAACTCAAAATGCTCAAGGGTAATATACTTTCCCTCAGGAATAATGATGTCTTTAGAAGCAAGCAAGATCTCTTCTTGAATTGTAGCAAGTAACTGTTCTTTCTTTTTAAAGTGATATGTGAGGTTTCCTGGGCTTATCTCCATTTCATCAGCAATCTCTTTAATACTAACATTGAAAAAACCCTTTTCATTGAAAAGTGAGGTTGCTGTATGTATAATATGTTGTTTGGTATCTTTCAATTAATTAGTATATATAAACTATATTTTAGTACAAACATACTAATTTTAAATTAAACCAAATAGTCGCTACTAAAGCAATGTTTTAACGTTGATTACTCTGTGTATTCTTGGTACAGAAACTTGTTATATGGAAATCGGGTAATATGAATTTCTCTCACAGCCTTATACACCTGTTCTCTAAACTCTTCTAAGTTCTCTTTATTAATTGCAGAAATGAACAGCGCATTTTCACCTACCTTCCCCATCCAGGTTTTCTTCCAATCATCTAAAGTGTAGTGAATTTTGGTTTTTTCAGTGACCAGATCATCCGCATCTATTGTTTCATGAGTGTAGGCATCAATCTTATTAAAAATCATCATGGTGGGTTTATCCCCTCCTTTTATTTCATCAAGAATTTGATTCACCGAAGCAATATGATCTTCAAAATTAGGATGGGAAATATCAACAACGTGAAGTAGTAAATCAGCTTCCCGAACCTCATCTAAAGTACTTTTAAAAGATTCTACTAATTGGGTCGGTAGTTTTCGTATAAAACCTACCGTATCACTTAACAAAAACGGAAGATTTTTTATCACAACCTTTCTCACCGTAGTATCTAAGGTTGCAAACAGCTTGTTCTCCGCAAATACATCGCTTTTACTGATGACATTCATCAATGTACTTTTACCAACATTCGTGTAACCTACTAATGCCACTCGGACCAATTGCCCTCTATTTCCTCGCTGAACTGCCATTTGTTTATCAATAGTAGTGAGCTTTTTCTTGAGCAATGATATTTTATCGCGAACAATACGTCTATCGGTTTCAATTTCTGTTTCACCCGGACCACGCATACCAATACCACCTCGTTGTCTTTCAAGGTGTGTCCACATACCGGCTAATCTCGGTAGCAAATATTGATATTGCGCTAGTTCAACCTGTGTCCTGGCATAGCTGGTTTGTGCCCGTTGTGCAAATATGTCAAGTATAAGATTGGTTCTATCGATAATTTTACAACGCAAAATGCGTTCGTTATTTTTTTGCTGCGCAGGAGAAAGCTCGTCATCAAAAACGACTGTACCAATATCGTTTTCTCTCACGAATGCCTCTACCTCTTCCATTTTTCCGGTTCCGATAAAGGTTTTAGGATTAGGCATATCCATTTTTTGGGTAAATCGTTTTACCACCTCACCACCTGCGGTATAGGTTAAAAATTCTAATTCATCCAAATACTCTTTAGACTTTTCTTCATTTTGATCTCTTGTAATAACACCAATGAGTACGGTCTTTTCGTATCCTATTTCCTTCTTTTCTAACATATAGCTGTAATAGGATGCAAAGGTACACAAATAGGTTGGCCTACCATTAAGTACCCATGCTGATAGTTTTGTATTTTAGATTTTGAAAACTAAAACGAAATGGATATCCAATCTTTCAAAAAACTTCCTCTCAACGATATTTATACGGTAGCCTTTTATAATCTTGAAAACCTATTTGATACTAAGGATGATCTTAACACACTGGATGATGATTTCTTACCTAAGGGAAAAAAGCGATGGACGGAAAAGCGATATGAAAAGAAATTAATGAAACTGGGGACAGCTATTTCTAATGTGGGATATCATAGATCTAAGAAAGCTCCAGTCTTAGTGGGCGTAGCTGAAGTGGAAAATAAGCGCGTGCTAAAAGATCTTGTTAGCACAAAAAATTTAAAAAAGCACGACTTTGATGTAGTGCATTTTGACTCGCCTGATGAGCGGGGTATGGATGTAGGCTTGTTGTTTCAAAAATCATATTTCGAAGTTGAAACTACTAAAATGTATCCGCTGTATCTAGAAGATGAAAATGGCATGCGAGATTATACTCGTGATGTACTTTTAGTTTCAGGAAAATTAAATGGGGAATTGGTTCATGTTTTGGTAAATCATTGGCCGTCAAGACGAGCAGGGGCGGATAGCACACAACATAAACGCATTAAAGCAGCACAATTGGTCAACAGAATTATTGGAGAAATTCATCAAATATACAGAGATGCCAAGATCATTATAATGGGTGATTTTAATGATGATCCACATAGCCCCAGTATAAAAGAGCACCTTATGGAGCCCCGGCTTTATAATCCCATGGAAACACTGCTTTCGTTTACCAAAGGAAGCTTAAACTTTAAGGGAGATTGGAATATTTTCGATCAAATAATATTTACCCACAACTTTTTTAAAAACGAAAAAGACAAACACACCTTTGCACATGCAGATGTGTTTGATAAAAAATTTTTAAAAGTATATGAAGGTCGCCATGAGGGCAACCCCTTTCGCACCTATGCAGGTAAAAAATACCTAGGCGGCTATAGCGATCATTTTCCTGTTTACATTCAACTTAAAAAGTGAATCTATTTAGGAGGCACTTTTTTAACCGTTGAGTGCAAGTGCGTTATTTTCCAACCGTCATCATATTTTTTCCAGATTTTGGTAACCGTTTCTTTTTGACTTATTATTTGGTTTTTACCTAAGTCCATTGTTCTTATCGTATAAGCAGTATTTTCAGATAGCACATGATAATCAATATTAATAGATATTGGTTTTTTAAATGGCCTACGAACCTTTTTACAAAAGGTTAAAATCATTTCTTTAGATGGTACTTTTTTCCCGTTTGCATGGAAAGTAATGTCATCTGCCATCAAATCAACCACCTTTTCGCAATCACCATTGACAAAAAACTTACTTTCCAACTCAGACGCTTTTTGTACTTCTTTTTTAATTGATGCAACATCAAATTGCTGTGCATTAGCTATAAAGCAAAAACAAAACAAAAGCATCATACAATACATTACAGCTGCTTTTTTTATCATAATGGACGAAAAAAAATATAGGTGTTATCTATGTTAAATCTTCAATAACAGCAATTGGCGCATTGTTCATGACAGAGCGAATACCGTTTTCACATGCCTGTTTACTAGAATAGGTCTCACTAGTACCGATGATTCTTCCATTACTGGCTTTTAGGTTAAAATAAGGCTCCCCGTTTTTTGCGATAAGTCGCACGTACCTTCGGTCCTTATCCGCATTCATTTTAACGGAGTCGATACCATTTTTGCAGCTTGCACGAACCACATAGCCTTCACTTTTAAGAATGTTTTCGCCATTACCCGCCTTTAAACGAAAGCGAAACTGACCGCCTTTGTCCTGATACATTTCAAATTTCATTGTCTTGTTGTTTATGATTATACAACAAAATTGAATAATATAAACAAGAATATAAGAAGTGTATTAGCCCAAATAGTTAGGGGATTAATCCTATTAATCCAGTAGATTTTCCCCTAGTCAATTCGCCTGTACTCTAATCCAGGACCGTCACAAGCATTCCAAGTACCGTATAACACAGTACCGTCTTCGGTTACACCCAAATGTTCAGTAAGGTCTCCGCTACAGCTTGCTCTTAGTATATTGCTTTCATTGTAAGTTAAGACGATAATGTTTCCACTTTCCGGATCAGCCGGAGTAAAAACTCCTGATGCAGAAGTTGTTGATTCGTCTCTTACCCTAGTTTTTATGAATGTTCCATTTAAGTTAAAAACAATAGTTTCTTGCCATGCCATTTCATCACCGGTAGTTTCAGATCCTTGAAACGAACCTGTCATCTTTACCAATTTCCAGCTTTGTGGTAGTTCTTCATTTCGCAATGCATCATTTTCATTACAAGAAAACATCACGACCGATCCAAATAAAAAAACAAGGAAGCTTTTCATATCTGTTATTTTCAATAAGATAATATGGAAGCTAAAAGGTTGCGCACATCTAAGAATTCATTAATTCCTCAATCTCATCAGCTTCAATAGGAATATTTCGCATTAGATTAAAAGGAGCTCCAGTTTCTTGCACTACCACATCATCTTCAATTCGAATCCCAAATCCCTCATCAGGAATATAAATCCCAGGTTCTACAGTAAATACCATATTGGCTTGCATGGGTTCATGCAACAATCCATAGTCGTGGGTATCGAGACCCATATGGTGAGAAGTACCGTGCATAAAATATTTTTTATAAGCCGGCCAATCTTCATTTTCATTCTGTACATCTGCTTTGTCTAATAACCCCAAACCTAGTAATTCGCTCGTCATTATTTTGCCAACTTCCACGTGATATTGTTCCCAAAGTGTTCCAGGAACAAGCATTTTTGTGGCCTCATCTTTTACTCTTAAAACTGCATTGTATACCGCTTTTTGTCTATCAGTATATCGACCAGATACGGGAATTGTTCGTGACATATCACTACTGTAATTAGCATATTCCGCAGCGACATCCATTAAAATCAATTCGCCTGCATTACATTGCTGATTATTTTCAATGTAGTGTAATACGTTGGCATTGTTTCCTGAAGCAATAATGGGGGTATAAGCAAATTTCTTGGAACGATTTCTAAGAAATTCATGCATGAGCTCTGCTTCGATTTCATATTCCCATACACCTGGTTTTACAAAGCCTAGCAACCTTCTAAATCCTTTTTCAGTAATATCACAGGCTTGCTGAATCAGATCGATTTCAATTTGATCTTTTACCGATCGTAATCGTTGTAAAATCGGATTACTCTTCATCACGGGGTGTGCAGGATATTTTTCCTTACTCCATTTTATAAATCGATCTTCCCGTGTTTCTGTTTCAACAGCTGCCCTATAATGTTCATTGGTATTATAGTAAACTGCATCAGCATAACTCATTATTTCAAAAAATACCTTTTCAAAATCTTGCAACCAATACACCGTTCTAATACCGCTGTTCTCAAAAGCCTTTTCCTTAGTTAACTTCTCCCCCTCCCAAACAGCAATATGTTCATTGGTTTCCCTTAAAAAAAGTACTTCTCGAAACTTCTCCTTAGGTGAATCGGGAAACAAGAGTAAAACACTTTCTTCTTGATCTACTCCACTTAAATAAAAAATATCGCGATGCTGTTCAAACGGCATAGTACTATCGGCGCTTATAGGATAAATATCATTACTGTTAAAAACGGCAACACTATTTGATTTCATTTTGGTCATGAAATTCGTGCGATTCTTTATAAAGAGCTTTCTATCTATTGGATGGTATTTCATCTTAGTGGTAAATAATTAAAAATGAATAGGGTGTTTTACATTATGAACATTTCAAAAATACGACAACATTGATACATGCTGTTAAAGTTAGAAGTGCAATTTTGCTTAACAACCAACAATTGGTAACTTCACACTGACTAATTCACACCAAAAAAATGAAAAAACTACTATTGGTAGCATGCATTTCTTGTCTTTCTATAGGATATGCTCAACAACCTGCCACATCTGCTTCAGACGTCTTAAAATCGTTAACTTCTAAAAATGAGATGCAGTCTAGCTCGCTAGTAAAAAATGTAACTTTTAGTAACATAGGACCTACTGTTATGAGTGGACGTGTGGTTGACCTAGCGGTCAACCCGGAAAACCCGATGGAGTTTTACGTGGGCTACGCTTCCGGTGGGCTTTGGCACACCAAGAATAACGGAACATCATTTACACCCATTCTCGACTCCTCAGACACTCAAAATGTAGGCGATATTGCAGTAGATTGGAAAAATCGAACCATTTGGGTCGGCACCGGAGAAAATAACTCGTCCCGATCATCGTACGCCGGAATCGGTATACTAAAGTCTACCGATAATGGAAAAACTTGGGAGAATATGGGTTTACATGATTCGCATCACATAGGCCGAATTATTCTTAATAAAAACAATCCAAACGAGTTGGTAGTTGGTGTGACCGGTCATTTGTATAGTGCAAATAAAGAACGGGGCATTTATAAAACTACCGATGGCGGTAAAAGCTGGAAACAAACACTATTTGTTGATGACATGAGCGGCATTATTGATGTTTCCGTTTCACCTTCGAACCCTGATATCATGTATGCATCATCATGGACCAAGGACCGTAAGGCATGGAATTTTGATGGCAGTGGTAATAACTCCAGCATTTACAAAAGTACTAATGGTGGCGATAGTTGGATTAAGGTATCAACTGCAGCGAGTGGTTTTCCGACAGGAAAAGGTGCAGGACGCATTGGTCTTGCTGCTTTTAACGACAATGTGGTTTACGCTATACACGATAGTCAATTCCGTAGAAAAAAAGAAAAACAAGAAAACAAAAAACGTGGCTTGACTAAAGATGACTTTAAAACTATGAGCGTAGACGCTTTTTTAGCGCTAGAAGACAAAAAACTAAATACCTTTTTAAAGCAAAATAATTTTCAAGAAAAATATCGCGCTCAAAATGTAAAACAAATGGTGCGCAGCGGAAACGTAAAGCCTATTGATCTTGCTAAATACTTAGAAGATGCTAATAGTATGTTGTTTGACACTCCTGTAACAGGAGCCGAAGTATATAAAAGTATTGATGGGGGAAAAACTTGGAAGAAAACGCATGACGATTACCTAGATGATATTTACTTTAGTTACGGATATTACTTTGGTCATATTTATGTTGATCCTAGTGACGAAAATGGAATTTACATTTACGGTGTACCCATACTTACTTCAAAAGATGGGGGTAAGACCTTTAAATCTATCGGAAAAGAAAACGTACATGCCGACCATCATGCGCTTTGGATAAATCCGAAAATGCCTGGTCATTTAATTAATGGTAACGATGGCGGCGTTAACATTACCTATGATGATGGTGAGACTTGGATAAAAAATAACTCTCCCTCGGTTGGACAGTTTTATGCGATAAATGTAGATAATCAAAAACCATATAATGTATATGGTGGCCTGCAGGACAATGGCGTTTGGATGGGCCCCCATACAGCTTCAGAAAATCGCAGCTGGCACCAATCGGGCCAATATCCTTGGAAAAGCATTATGGGAGGTGACGGTATGCAAGTTCAAATTGACAATCGAAATAGCAATATTGTATATACCGGATTTCAATTTGGAAACTATTTTAGAGTCAATTTAGAAACAAACAAGCGCACATACATACAACCTAAACATACCTTAGGCGAAAATCCTTACCGCTTTAACTGGCAAACTCCTATTCTACTCTCATTACACAATCAAGATATTTTGTATTTAGGTGGAAATAAATTGATGCGATCACTAAATCAAGGTGATGATTGGGAAGCTATTTCTGATGATCTCACAGGAGGTGGTAAAAAAGGAAATGTAGCATACGGAACGATCGCAACTATATCAGAATCTCCATTTAAATTTGGTTTAATTTACACAGGTAGCGACGATGGTCATATTCATATTACTAAAAATGGCGGTGGTAGTTGGGAGAATATCTCATCAAGCTTACCAAAAGACCTTTGGGTAAGTCGGGTTGAGGCATCATCACATAAAAAAGAACGAGTATATGCCAGTCTAAATGGGTATCGCTGGGACGATTTTAAGACTTACGTATATATGAGTGATGATTATGGCAAAACTTGGAAAAACATCACTGCTAACATACCGCATTCTCCAGTAAACGTGATTAAAGAAGATCCTGAAAACGAAAACATTTTGTATGTCGGGACCGATAACGGGTTATATGTTTCGTTTGATAAAGGAGCAAATTGGGAAGCATTCTCAAAAGGATTACCTAATGTTGCTTTTCATGACTTAGTTATTCAAAAAGAGGCAAAACACCTTATTGTTGGCACGCATGGACGAAGTATCTACAAAACGGATATTGCTCCGATTCAAAAAATAAATGCAACATTACTCAATAGTCCTATCACAATTTTTGATTTAAACGATGTAAAACATTCCTTCAGATGGGGTGGCTCTTGGAGCAAATGGCTAGACGCCTACGAACCAAGCATGGATTTTTCTTTTTACACCAATACTACACAAAATATGACGGTTAAGGTGTTATCAGAAAAGGGAGTGCTCATTAATGAAATCCCCTTTAAAGCAGATAAAGGTTTTAATTACGGAGTCTATGATCTTAGTTTTTCTGAAAAAGGAAAAAAGGCGTACAGTAAAAAAAATAAAGACTTCGAATTGAAGGAAGCAGTAAACGGCAAGTACTATTTACCTAAAGGAAAATACAAACTTGAAATTAACGGAAAAACCAAAGGTTTTGAAGTAAAATAGCGTAAAAACACATATCTTGATGTAAATTTTTTCGGTATATGTATAGTAAAAGGATATTTTTTGGTCGTCAAGGAATATCCTTTTTTTTATGTTGGGTAGTACTACTTACTTGTTTAAAAATATCAGGGCAAGAACAAATTACATTTCGACAGCTCTCTGTTAAAAATGGACTTTCTCAAAACAGTGTTGTATCAATTTCTCAAGACAATACTGGGCATTTATGGATTGCCACTCAAGATGGACTAAACAAATATGACGGAAAAAGGTTTACACAGTTCCCTTTTCAGTTTACTGATATTACTCAGCCCGGTCATAGTAGTCTAGGCAAAATTTACATCGACAAGCAAGATCATGTTTGGATTATACCTGATGATAGAAAGGTATACAAAAGCGCTCCCAACGGATCAGCTTTTAAACTTTTTGGTAAGGTCGAAAATGCCTATACTTTTTATCAAGATTCAAATGATAATTATTGGGTGGGAACCACTGATGGACTGTTATATTTTATTGATCAAAAATCGGAAGAAGTTTCAACCATAGTGATCGATAGCATATCAAACCAAACTATTTATCACATTGATTCGTACAACCAACAACCCGATAGCATTGTATTAACATATGAGAACCAACTAGCAACAATTGATATTAATACAAAAAAGGTTAATCGGCTTCAATTAAAAATTGATGATAACACTACCGTCAAACGTAATTTTAGCGCTTTAGCCACTGATAACACTAATGGTATTTGGGTAGGAACTTTTGGCGATGGTTTGTACTACCTAACTTCAAACAAGCAGCTATCAAGACCCTTTATTAAAGGTAACTGGATAGACATTCCCAACAATCTTAATATACTGGATATCTATAACGATTCGAAAAACAGATTGTGGATCGCCACCTATGGTAACGGACTCTTAATGCTAGACTTCAATCAAGAGAGAACACATCATTTTCAACCTCAAAAGACGAATCCAAGAGCCATTCATTATAAAGATATTTTGTGCATATATGAAGATTATCTTGGTACTATATGGTTTGGCACAGATGGCGCCGGACTAAGTTATTATGATGAAAATCTAGAAAAATTCAACTCATTCACAAACTACCAAACTCCTGAAAATGTTAGCATTGACGTAGTGAGATCGATAGCCGTTTCACCTGAAAATATCTGGATCGGAACCTCAGGAAAGGGACTTACTTCTTATAATGCAAAGGTCGATAGCTGGAAAACATATGCTACCAACAATTCCAAAATCACATCGGACAGGATTATGAGCTTACTCCTTGACCATGAAAACGAACTGCTTATTGGTACTCAGGGATCTGGGCTTTGTTTACTTGATAGCTCAGGAAATTTTATTGACTATTCTAACTATGTTTCTGCCAATACTATTTGGGATATTTTTCAGGAAAATGACACAACTATTTGGATTTCTACCCAAAGTAGTGGTTTGATCAAATTTGATAAACAAAACAAAAAGCAAACCGTTTACAAAACACCTATTAAGGTCGATGGGGAATTAAAACAACCAAGTATTAGAGTAATCGAGAAAGATCTTGAAGACAACTTTTGGTTAGGTACAGATCAGCATGGGTTATTAAAATTCCATCCAAAAACAGGAAATACTGAAAATATTAATTCTGAAGACCTCAAAAGTATCAAATCACTATTTTATGATCCTTCAGGTAAGTTATGGATTGGTACAAACGGAAATGGACTAATACAATACAACGAAAAAAGCGCATCTTTTAAGAAATACACCATTGAAAACGGACTACCAAATAATGTTATTTATGCCATTCTTCCAGATACACAAAACAACCTTTGGTTAAGTTCCAATAAAGGTATAACAAAATTCACCTCAACAAACACCACTCCCGTCATAACGAATTATGCAAATTATGATGGCCTTGCTACCGAATTTAATACAGGAGCCTATTTCAAAAACAAAGACGGCTCCTTATATTTTGGAGGGCTTGACGGTTTTTACTGGTTTGATCCTAATGAGATTAGAAATACGGCTATCTTGCCAAAAACGATAATCACTGGTATGCAGGTGCTTGATCAGGAATATCCTCTTGCTGAAAATCTCAAACTCGACTCCAATAAAAATACCGTTGCGTTCACCTTTTCGAGTATGCAATTCTCGTTGCCGGAAAAAAACAGTTACCAATATCGTTTGGTAAACTATGATAATGACTGGATTCAAGCAGGCCACAACAACTTTGTACGGTATTCGCAGTTACCTGCTGGCGATTATACTTTTCAAGTAAAATCTAGTAATTATGATGGGGTTTGGAACGATGATGCCGAATCATTTTCATTTACAATAAAGGCACCATGGTATTTAACAATAGTAGCGAAATTGGCATATGCACTGTTGGCTATTGTTTTAGTTTTTACAATTTATCGCTATTTAAAATGGCGTTGGATGATGCAACTAAGTCTAAAAATGAAGGAGGAGGAGGCGTTAAAATTCAAAAATTTGAATCAACTTAAGTCAAAATTATACACAGATATTGCCCACGAATTTAAAACACCATTAACCTTAATTTCAGCCCCACTTGAAGACAAATTACGTGAGCCTTCACTATCTCAAAAAGATCATTCAAATATGACCATGGTCACACGCAATGTATCTCGACTATCCGATCTTGTAGATCAGTTATTGGCACTGGCAAAACTTGATGATGGTAAGCAAAAAGTAAAACTGGAAACCGATGACTTAGGTCTCTTTTTACATGCCATTTCGGAATCATTTGAATATAGAGCTCAACAAAAACATATTTCATTTTCAAAAGTGATCAATGTACGTGGTCAAATTTCTTATGACGCTGATATAATTGAGAAGGTGCTTACCAATTTACTTTCTAACGCCATGAAATATACTCCAGAAAGGGGTAGCTGTATTTTTAACGCGAATCATACACACAACAGGCTACAATTACTGGTAAAAAATGAGACTTCTAACCCTGATCAACTTGAACTTGAAAAACTCTTTAACCGTTTTTACCAAGTTGATAGCCATTCTGATGGTGCTGGAATTGGTCTTTCTCTTGTCAAGGAATTAGTAAAACTATATAAAGGAACTATTGAGGTATTTTTTGATGATGATCAAAAAATATGTTTTAAAGTTGAAATTCCTGCGACACTTGAATCACCCAAATCACATATTCAAGAAGAAGTTGATGATACACTTGTTACCGTGAACAGCACCTCCAATTTTTTCGGTCCTGTCAATATTGAAAATAGTGATTTACCCATTCTACTTGTTGCTGAAGATCATCATGAGGTCCGGAAATTTGTTGTTAAAACCTTCAAGGACACCTATACCGTAATCGATGCTGCCAACGGAAAAGTTGCCTTAGAAAAGGCTCTCGAGTTTGTTCCTGATATTATTCTTTCTGATATTCAAATGCCATTTATGAATGGCATTGAATTATGTAACACGATAAAAACAGACCCTCGTACCAGTCATATCCCAATAATACTTTTAACAGCCGGTTTTGACGAAGAGGTAGAACTAAAGGGACTTATTTCGGGCGCCGATGATTATGTCACTAAACCATTTAAACTGGCTGTTTTAGAACAACGCATTGCAAACTTAATCAATGTCAGAAAAAAACTAAAGGAGCGTTATCAGCAAGAATTAATCTTAAAACCAAAGGACATTCAGATCACGTCGGCAGATGAACTTTTTTTAAACGATATTCAACAAGTGCTGGACGAACATTTAACTAACCCAGAGTTTACTGCTGAAAAATTTAGCGAATATGCACATATGAGTCGAATGCAATTACATAGAAAGCTAGTTGCATTTACGGGCTTATCGACCTCTGCCTTTATACGATCACAAAGACTTAAAATGGCAAAAGAATTGCTAGAAAAAACCAACCAAACTGTAAGTGAAATAGGATATGAAGTTGGATTCAGCACCCCATCTTATTTTATGAAGTGTTTTAAGGACACTTTCAAGAAGACCCCTACCGAGTACATAAATTCTTTGAAAAGGTAAGAAAACTAAATCTGGTTACATACGTTTAGTTCATTGTTACATTTGACAAGTGGATACAGATACTAAGTTTCTAATTTCATTTTTAAAAATTGAGAGATGAAATTAGTAAGCAATTCACCGTTTAATGAGATTAAGGCCATTAGCTTTTTCTCTTCTTCCATACAAACCAAAGAATCTGTTGAAGAAGTACTTTGGGATATTACAAAAAATGTCATTCATCAATTGGGCTTTGTTGATTGTGTCATTTATGAGTACGACTCCAAATCAAACATATTACACCAACGAGCAGCCTACGGATATAAGAATCCAGCAGATGATTTTATCCATAACAAGATTATACTAAAACTAGGAGAAGGTATTGTAGGTAGCGTGGCTATTTCGAAGACAGCGGAGATTGTTAACGATACTTCAAAAGATAGCCGATATGTAGTTGACGATGCTGCCCGCTTATCCGAAATATGTGTGCCAATTATGATCAATGACAACCTATTTGGCATCATTGACTCTGAACATCCTGAAAAATCATTTTTTAATGAGCGTCATCTGCATTTACTCAACATTATAGCAGCATTGTGCGCTCAAAAGATTATCAGCTTAAAAAACAGTACAAGAAAACCTCTAACCCGCGCTAACGAGTATTTTAAAAGGTTAGAACAACTTATGAAGGTTGACAAAATATATCAAAACCCCAACCTAAATTTATCATCAACAGCCGATTTATTAGGTATTTCAGCCTGTTACCTTTCTAGCCTGATCAACTCCGTAATCGAGGGTAGTTTTATAGATTATGTCAATGGCTACCGAATTAATGACGTCAAAAATAATCTGCATTCCCCCCGATTCGAACATTATAATATTTTATCGGTTGGTTTAGAGGCCGGCTTTAACTCGAAGTCTACTTTTTACAATGCGTTCAAAAAACATACGGGGATGTCTCCTAGCGACTACCGGGATAAAGACCCCTTTAAGGTCCAGTTTCTTTCAAATTTAAATATTTAGGACTAAGACCACTGAGGTCATTTTTAGGTTTGAATAATTATAAATTTCAAAACTTAGAAATGATGAAAGCAACAAGAATTTTTAAAAGACTAACACCCCTTTATTTTCTGGCAACATTGCTAGTGATAGGGTGTAATCCTGAAGATGGAGAACAAGGACCCATTGGGCCTGCCGGACCACAAGGTGAGCAAGGGCCTGCCGGGCAAGATGGTGCAGATGGAGAAGATGGCGCACAGGGCGAGCAAGGCGAACCCGGTACAGCCAACGTAATTTACTCCGATTGGATCCCATCCGGATTTGACGATCCTATTACAGATGATTTTGACCAATTTGAACTAGATGTACCACAGCTGAATGAAACACTACAGAATTCAGGAGTAATACTTGTTTATGCTCGAGTGGGAACATTAATTTACCCTATACCTATAACCTTTTTCGGAACAATTGGTGAAAATTATAACTGGCGGTTATTAACTATTAATGATGATATAATTGCTGTACGTATTAACTCAACTGATGGTGGAGCAATTGGAAGTCCGTTTCTAAATGGTGAATATCGATATGTATTAATTCCAGGTGGTCAACCAGCTTCCTCCGGTAAACAAACACCACCCGATTATACCAAAATGTCTTATGAAGAAGTAGCAAAACTTTTTGGTATCAAGGATTAGATTAGTTTGAATGCTGAGCCCTCTTTTGCAATTAGGTTGGATGGAATTGTCAGGGGGCTCAAATGATCTTTAACTACAATTTCGAAAATTTTAAAAAATGAAAACGTTACAAAGAATAATAAAATCTATTTCTCTACTGAGCCTAACCGCTTTATTAATTATGAGTTGTTCTCCTGAAGATGGAGCACAAGGTCCCACGGGACCGGCCGGGCCCCAAGGTGAGCAAGGACCTGTCGGACCAGATGGCGCTCAAGGGGAGACCGGTAACGCCAATGTTATTGTATCCGATTGGATTGAAAATGGATTTACACCGGGAGGCGGATTGCTTCAAAAAGTATTCACCTTAGCAACGGAAGCAGAAATTAATGCGCTGGATATAGATTTAGATCAAAGTACTATCATGGTTTATGCACGGGGTAATATCTTATTACTTGCAGGAGATGAGGTTATCCCTTTGCCTTACTTTAGGGCATCAACTGAAGACACCTACTCTTTTACATTTGGCGATGGCTCTTTGCGTGTATTAGGTATCACCCCTAATGACGGCACTAATGACTTTGATCTTTTTGATGATTATAGATATGTCATTATTCCTGCAGAGAATTCACAATCCGGTAAACAAACCCCACCCGACTATACCAAAATGTCTTATGAAGAAGTTGCAAAACTCTTTAACATCAAAGACTAGATTGGTTTGAATGATAGCCCTCCTGAACGATTAGGTTGGATGGAATTGTATGGAGGGCTTTTCATAGATATACTAGATGATTAAAAAGACAAATCTTGTGTCTGCTAAAATCAAAACAAAGAATAATGAAAACAATACAACTGGCGATACTTGGTCTTCTTTTAACAATGACCTCTTGCCATAAAGATGATCTGTCAAATTTAGAAATCGATGACGCTAGCAAGCTAGGTTTTCAAGTTAAAAAACTCTCTAAAAAAGGAGAAAAAGTAGTCAAAGAAACCTCTTTTGAAGGGCGAGGCGAGCATACAACTTTAGTCTTCAACAATAAACTTTGGATGATGGCTGGTCGAGGCTTGAACCATTTAAATGACGTTTGGAGTAGCAAAAATGGAGAAGATTGGTCGGTAATAGTCAAAAAAGCTGCTTTCTCAGAAAGAACAAGACATGCAGCCACAGTTCACGAAAACAAAATGTGGATTTCAGCCGGCGACGACGGAACTGTAAAAAATGATGTTTGGTACTCTAAAAACGGAAAAGAATGGTTTGAAGTAATTCAAAAATCTGGATTTCCTGCTAGGAGCCGACATACTATGACCAGTTTTAAAGGCCGAATGTTCATTATAGGCGGAAGAAATGAAACTTCCGAACTCAATGATGTTTGGATTAGTGGTGATGGTGCAAATTGGTCACTTGCTACTGCTTCGGCACCATTTAGCAATAGACGGGACCATACCGCAATTGTTTTTGATGGCAAATTATGGGTTATTGGCGGACATCACGGCGGTAACCAACTTCTAAACGATGTTTGGTACACCTCTGATGGTTTTAACTGGTTTAATGCAACTCCTCAAGCCGACTTCCCAGTACGAAGAAATCATACAACGGTAGCCACCAAAAATGGAATATATGTTATAGGAGGTTCCGCAAGTAATAATCAAGAATATCTAAACGATATGTGGTATAGCACTGACGGCATAAATTGGAATGAAGTAACGCTTATAATTAACAAAAAATTCGAAGAGCGTAGTGCACATTCTTCAGCCTACTTTGACAACAAAATTTGGGTTATTCACGGCTTTAATTTTGAAGGAAATTCCACCAATATTTTACAAGACATCTGGTCATTTGAATAAAATATCAAGAGATGAAAAGAGTACAATTTTTAGTAATAATATTATTCTGCTTTGTATTGACAACATCCTGCAATAAGGATGAAAAAGAACTTCCTCAAATGGAAGAAAGTGGCGAAAACGAAGAAGAGCCAACTGAAGAGGAACCGGACAACGAAGAGCCAGATGATAATTCGGAAAGTAATGTATCTCCTTTTGGAGACAATCCTATCTTAATGGAATACTCCCCTCCCGTTAATGGTGAAGAAGGTGACACATCTGGTAGCGCTATTGCTTTAAGTGGTGACGGAGGTACTATGATAGTAGGATCACCTGGGGCAGATGTTACAGCTGGTACTAGCGGTGGTCTTGTTCGGGTATACAATCATAACGGCGGTTGGGGCGAATTTGGATTGGCTTTAGAGAGTCCGCAAGCCAATAAAAACTTTGGAACGGCAGTTAGCCTTAATGAAGCTGGCACCATACTTGCCATAGGTGATTCAGCCAGTCATTTATCAGGAGAATCCCTCTCTGGTATGGTTCGTATATTCCTGCTAAGCGGTGGTGCCTGGAAACAACATGGCAACGATATTTATGGCGTTGCCAAATCAAATGGCTGCGGATTCTCAGTCGCACTAAGTGCTTCTGGAAATCGCATAGTGGCGGGTTCACCATATAACGATGACGTTGCGGAGGATGCAGGTCATGTGCGAGTATTTGATTTAGTGGGCAACACCTGGCAACAGGTGGGAAATAGCATTGAGGGTACGTCAAAAAATGATCTATTCGGCAAAGCAGTAGCCATTAGTGATGATGGAGAAACGATTGCGGTAGGCGGTAGTGATGTTGGATCGGTCAGTATTTATAAGATAATCAATGGAATTTGGACCGAAAAAGGCAATGGAATCAGCAGCGGAACTACCGAATTAAATAGAAATGCAATTGCTTTAAGTGGCAATGGAAATACATTGGCAATAGGTGCTGATAGGGTGAATAGTAATAAAGGTCGTGTAAGGATTTATCAATATGAAAATGATACTTGGGTGGCTAAAGGTAGTGCCATAGATGGACTTGAAGCCGGAGATCGGTTTGGAAATGCAGTTGGTATCAATCAAAATGGTAGTGTGGTTGTGGTTGGTGCTGAACGAAGTGCTACTAACGGCAATAATGCAGGTGCAACAAGTGTATTTCATTATAAAAATGGCAATTGGAAGCCAATTGGCGATCCTATACCAGGTCAAAAAGGCAGCTATCAAGGTTTTTCAGTAGCCATTAATAGTAAAGGAGATGTTGTTGCCTCAGGAGCTTGGGCATGGTCAGAGTTGGATAATGGGAGTGCCACAGGCCAAGTAGTAAGCTATAAAATTGAATAAAAAATGAAATGAGTATGAACTTTTTTAAGCATAACCTACCAGCATGATTAAAATAAGTTTATGCGAAAACAACGTGGTTACATCTATTTCAAATTTTGTAACCACTTGTTTTCAAATAATTAGAAAATTTGAAATAGATGAAAAAACTAATGAATAATATGTTACTATCAACCCTTCTTTTAGGATTGATAGGGTGTAATAAAGATGATGGCACCGACGTATTACCGATACGGTTACAATATTCAGACAATCCGTCAACAACATACCGTACTGCAGGGACTTTAACTCCTATTATCATTGACTGGAATGGAGAGGCAGGAAGTTTTGAAGTGACCACTGAATCAGAAATACTAAGAAGAGATGTAATGACTTTCGATAGCATTACAGGGGTATTTTCCTGGCAAAATGAGCTCCCACTTGGAGCATGGGATTTTACGGTTACGGCAAGAAACAGCATGACCTCAGCTTCGGTAATGTTTACTTTTAAAAACGAATTTGTAGAAGGTGTTTTCACCGGTGGGTTCATAGAAAACCTCGAGGTTGATACTACTGATCAAGGCAACTTTCCACCGGCTTACACTATTTCTTTAAATGAGGACAAGACGATTACCATGACCAAATTTGATGACCCCACGTTTTCAGCAGTAGGCGAATGGCGTCATCGCCAAGGCGGGTCTTTTAATGTAGAGTTTATTACCGCATTATCAGCACCTAATATCATTTACTTAGACGGATTTATTTATGCCGGTAACCCAAGGTTTTCAGGGAAATATGGTAATGGCATAAATGAAGACGGTACTATTAAAGATCCCTCTGGCACATTTTCTTTCTTTTAAAATTGATTCCTTAAAATATGAGAACAATACTTTTATTTATTTCGTTAATGGCCTGCGCGTCAATGACCGCCCAGGAAAGAAACAGCATTCATCTTATAGAACGAATGCGATATGTTGATCCAAATCCAAGCTTTAAAGCTTCGGTTGTGGTTTCATCTTATTATGCTAACTACAATAACAATTCGGTCAATACGGCAGAACTCATCTCACAATTCGAGGAAAAACTAATTAAAAACGACATTAATCCAGAGGATTTGGAAAAGGATGAAACGGGATACATTTCTTTAGCCCTAGGCAAAGAAGGCATGTTATATCATTATAAAACCACATCCCAGAAAAAGCTTTTTAAGCTTATAAGTATTAATACGCTAGGTAGTTCACGTTTAAACTATGACTACATAGCAAAATTAAGTCCAACCGCAGAAGGAAATCTCATCAAAAAAGCTGTTGAAAAGGCTCGAATAAGAGCACAAGAAATGGCCTCGACTTTTGATAAAAAAGTGGGTGGAGTGATCAAACTACAAACCAATTATGACGGTGGTGATTGGATACGAGGTATATTTAGAGACACGGTTATTGGCGAAATGGTAATAGATGTCCAAGTAGATTTTGAACTACTGGAATGAGTGAACAAGGCTTACTTAATACAATAATTAAAGCCAGTACTATTGAGCACCTAGGAGATTATCATGACTACGAAAAACTTACTAAAAAAGCGTTGGGAAGAGCTTTTTATTGCACACCTATCGGGTTAAATATGACAGGCAACCTATTCGGTTTATCATTATGTTCTACAAACCGAAAAACCATTGGAAGGTTAGCAGCTTTGTGTCCGAATCCAGTTTATGGTCAGAAATGGAGGAAATGGCAAAAATGTATCGCTTAAAAGATACTGGAAGATAATATTTGGGTGATTACCTTATCCTGAACCTAAATAGTTTTCTAGCATTTAAGCAAATTGTATTTACACATATTAAAATCCATATTATAAGCTGAACTCAGCTGCCCAAAAATTGCACATTCCCGCTCGTTACCTGTGCCTATATTTCTTTAATTCGAACAGTCGAAAAATGAAACAACTCAATAACACATTTTTTCAATACTTAGTTTTAAGTTTTTTATCTATAGGTCTAGAATCCTGTAATAATAATAATAATAATGATGATGAGTCCATTCGACCTACTTTAGAGATACCTCCAGTAAATTTAACAAACTTAAATGTTGTGTTGATTTTTGGAGAAGAATTAAGTCCTGATCAAAAAAATCCGGCTTTTGAATACATAATGAGTGATCCAACGGACCTAGTAATGGCAACCAGCTCAGGACGAGTTGAAACCATACTTTTAAATAATAACGTATCCGATTACGAAATACGTATTCGTTTAGAAGAAAATCCTGATTGGTTGGTAATCCACGACCACGTTTTAAATTTACAGGTTGCAGAAGGTGACACCGTAAATGCTGGAACTATTTTAGGTGTGGTCGGTATGTTAAATAGAACCGAACTACAACTTAACAACGGAAAAGGGAACAGTACAATTGCTCATTGTCCCATTAACTATGGTTCTGATCATTTTATCCTTGAGCATGAAAGCATCATGGCGAATTGGTGTTTAGAAAAAACTGTAATTCCTTAGTCGCGGACAAGCTTAACTGCGATATTACTTTTTCCCAATTTTGTTTAATATTTATATGGAATAGAAAACGTTTTCGCCAAAACTGTTCAACACCAGTCAAATTCACCTTAAAACCATTCTAAATACGCAGTAAAAGCCTAAGCAAAGTTTGTTAAAACCGGCTTTGTCTCATAACTTTGCTGGAACTTAAAAAACTAAAACCCAAGAATGGCTACAATCTTTAGTTCTTCGATAGGAAGAAAGTTTGCAATGGCACTTTCAGCTCTCTTTCTAATGGTATTTCTGATAATGCATGTTTCTATCAATTTTACCTCAGTATTTAGTCCTGATCTTTTTAACGAATTATCGCATTTTATGGGTACGAATCCAGTAGTACAGGGATTAATGCAGCCCATCTTAATGGTTGGTGTTATTTTTCACTTTGTAATGGGTTTCGTGCTAGAATTTAAAAACAAACAAGCACGTCAAGTTAGTTATGCAAAGAATAAAGGCAGCGCAAACTCTACTTGGATGTCTAGAAATATGCTGTTATCTGGTCTTGTTATCTTAGCCTTTCTTCTAGTTCATTTTTATGACTTTTGGATACATGAAATGACTGTTAAGTATATCGATGGTGACATGTCTGGTTTGGTGAATCCTGACAGTGCTGACTCTGGATTCAGATATTATGAAGAACTTAGAGAAAAGTTTGTGAGTCCTATTAGAGTAGGTCTATACAGTTTATCTTTCGTTTTGTTAGCGCTTCACTTGTTGCATGGTTTTAACTCAGCTTTCCAATCCATTGGTGCGAATAATAAATATACCAAAGCCTTAAAAGGATTTAGCAAGGTGTATTCCATTGGCATCCCTGCATTATTCGTTTTTATTGCAGTATTTCATCATTTCACTCACTAAAAATCACTTACTGACATGGCAATATTAGATTCAAAAATACCAGAAGGTCCATTAGCAGATAAGTGGACCAATCATAAAAATAAAATTAACCTAGTTAACCCAGCTAACAAACGTCTTATTGACGTTATTGTGGTAGGAACGGGACTAGCTGGAGGTTCAGCTGCAGCTACGTTAGCAGAACTTGGTTATAATGTAAAAGCATTTTGTTTTCAAGATTCGCCACGCCGCGCACACTCTATTGCTGCGCAAGGTGGTATTAATGCTGCAAAAAACTACCAAGGTGATGGTGATTCTACCTATCGTCTTTTTTATGATACCATAAAAGGGGGTGACTACCGATCGCGTGAAGCAAATGTGTATCGCCTTGCTGAAGTATCAACCAATATTATCGACCAATGTGTTGCCCAAGGAGTTCCTTTTGCAAGAGATTATGGTGGCCTTTTAGACAACCGATCTTTTGGAGGTGTGCTTGTTTCTAGAACATTTTATGCTAAAGGACAAACCGGTCAACAATTGTTACTAGGAGCTTATGCAGCTATGAATAGACAAATAGGCCGTGGTAAAATCAAAATGTACAATCGTCACGAAATGATGGACGTTGTTATTGTTGATGGTAAAGCAAGAGGCATCATTGCGAGAAATCTCGTGACTGGTGAAATTGAAAGACACGCTGCACACGCTGTTGTCTTGGGTACAGGAGGTTATGGTAACTTATTCTACCTTTCAACATATGCCATGGGTAGTAATGCATCTGCAGCTTGGAAAGTTCATAAACGTGGTGCTTTCTTTGCCAACCCGTGCTACACACAAATTCACCCGACTTGTATTCCAGTTTCCGGCGATCACCAGTCAAAACTAACACTAATGTCGGAGTCATTACGTAATGATGGTCGTATCTGGGTTCCTAAAAATAAAGAAGATGTTGAAGCTATTAGAAACGGTAGCTTAAAACCAACAGATATTGCTGAAGAAAACCGCGATTACTACTTAGAAAGAAGATATCCGGCCTTTGGTAATTTAGTGCCTCGCGATGTGGCGTCTCGTGCTGCTAAAGAACGTTGTGATGCAGGTTATGGAGTTAATAAAACAGGCGAAGCGGTTTACTTAGACTTCGCAGCCGCAATTGAACGCTATGGTAAAGAGCAAGCGCATGTAAAAGGACTCAATGAAGATGATAAAGCCCTTGTTACCAAACTAGGAAAAGACATCATTAAAGCTAAATATGGTAACCTTTTCCAAATGTATGAAAAGATCGTTGACCAAAACCCATACGAAACACCGATGATGATCTATCCTGCAGTTCATTATACAATGGGAGGACTTTGGGTTGATTATAACCTGATGACTACAGTCGAAGGTTTATATTCAATTGGAGAATCAAATTTCTCAGATCACGGTGCTAACCGGTTGGGAGCTTCTGCTTTAATGCAAGGTTTAGCTGACGGCTATTTTGTTCTTCCTTATACCATCGGTGATTATTTAGCACACGATATTAGAACAGGACCAATCTCAACTGCAACCAAAGAATTTGAAGAAGCTGAAAACGAGGTTAGAGAGCGCATAGATAAATTAATCAATAACAACGGCACCAAATCGGTCGATCATTTCCACAAAAAATTAGGAAAAATTATGTGGAACAAATGTGGCATGTCTCGCAATGAAAAAGACTTAAAGGAAGCCATGACTGAAATCGCAGCGCTTCGAGAAGAATTCTGGAAAGAAGTCCGCATTCCGGGAACGCAAAATGAGTTCAACGAGGAACTTGCTAAGGCTGGTCGTGTTGCCGACTTTTTAGAACTTGGAGAATTGTTCGCAAAGGACGCTTTGGTTCGTGAAGAATCAGCAGGAGGTCACTTTAGAGAAGAATATCAAACTCCAGAAGGCGAAGCGTTAAGAAGACCGGAATTTAAATATGTTTCTGCTTGGGAATATAAAGGTGAACCAGCCGATTCTGTAGAGCATAAAGAAGATCTGGTTTACGAAAATATTGAAGTTAAAGAAAGAAGCTACAAATAAAAAAGCTATGAAATTAAAGTTAAAAATCTGGAGACAGAAAAACGCTCAAGATAAAGGCAAAATGGTCGATTATGACCTTGACAATGTGTCGCCTGATATGTCATTTCTAGAGATGATGGACGTTCTAAATCAGGATCTCATGGAAAAGGGCGAGGAGCCTGTTGCATTTGATCATGATTGTCGCGAAGGTATTTGTGGGATGTGTTCTATGTACATAAACGGACAAGCACATGGTCCAGACCGAGCTATTACTGTTTGTCAACTACACATGCGTTCATTTAACGATGGTGATTCCATTTACATAGAGCCTTGGAGAGCAAAAGCTTTTCCGGTGATCAAGGATTTAGTTGTTGACCGCTCAGCATTTGATCGTATTCAACACGCTGGTGGGTTTATCTCGGTAAACACCTCTGGTAACACACAAGATGCAAATGCGATCCCTATTGAAAAAGCGAATGCTGATGCTGCTTTTGACGCTGCAACCTGCATTGGCTGCGGTGCATGCGTAGCTTCTTGTAAAAACTCAAGTGCCATGCTATTTGTTTCTGCTAAAGTTTCGCAATTTGCTTTATTACCACAAGGTCAGGTAGAAGCTACGGATCGCGTATTAAACATGGTAAAACAAATGGATGAAGAAGGTTTTGGTAACTGTACCAATACCGGTGCATGTGAGGTTGAATGCCCTAAGGGGATTTCACTAGAAAACATAGCACGAATGAATCGTGAGTACTTAGCTGCAAGTTTAAAAGGTTAAGTAGATAACTAAGCACCACCAATAAAATTAAAAATCCCATTCCGGAAGGTTTGGGATTTTTTTATTAGATCTCCTCGATATATTTTTGAAATAGCCCTTATAAGAACTTCTTCAATAAGTAGAATTGAATTGAGATTGCACTCCATTTCTGTATCGTAGCGCTATTTCATGCTTTTAATCTCGATAATCCTTTCTTGCGAATGTATATTATCAGGTTGTAATGCTATCGATTTTTGGTAATGGGATAATGCTTTTGTAAACTGTTTGTTGTTGTAATAAACATCACCTAGATTGCCATGCGTTTTTCCTGACGGAAATTTATCTGATAGTAATTGATTAATTAAAATAGCGTCTTGAACTTGATTTTCAGCTAGAATTCGTGCTGCTAAATAGCTAATGGCTTCTTCGGATTTTTTGGGAATCTCAGCAACCAAGAGCCTCAATATTTGCATTGCATGATCGCTTTGCTTTTTTTCGAACAGTTTGTAAGCTAAACGTGCCAATTCCCACTGGTCTGAAAAATTATAGGTATTAAAGTCATTTTTCTTTAAATCGTGATAAAGCGCAATGCCTTGATCTACATTTTCATAGGTTTTCTCGCGAATAGTTAAATAAATCGATTTATGCGGTATGGTAAAATCTTCATCCTTTGCTACGTGGATAATTGCCTCTGCTATTTCACCTATTTTCAAACCCTTGCTATTGGTCATCAAGATAGCTAATATATCATTTTCTAGGTCATAGTAAACAATTGCTTCATAGCTACGCGATGAGCCATGGTGATAGTATGAAGTTAGCTCCCCATCCGTAAACATTCCATTACCGAGAGCAGACTGGCTTTCTTTTGAATAGGCTTCAAAAAGCTGATAAACAGATTCCTTGGAAACTAACTGATATGACATTAGCTGATTAACCCATTTGGCAAAGTCATTTATTGACGGACATACCCATCCAGAGAATACCATAGGTTTTTTTTCATCATTGATACCCTTGCTATTGAATCCGATAACAAAATCTGGATTTTCGTATTGATGGTCAATTACAGAATTGTTCATGCCTACAGGTTGTAGAATATCCTCCTGTAAAAACCGATTAAACGTTTTTCCGGTGACCTTTTCTATAATTCTTCTTTGAAGAAATACATTGTTATTGCTGTATAAATAACCTGTACCGGGCTCAAACGCTAGTGCTTTCAATTGTTTTAAGTTGTTGTATACCTCGTCTGCGTTGTGGACATTCTCCCAATCTATTGATGGCAAACCACTCGTATATTGTAAAAGATGTTTGATAGTGATTTTATTTGACCAGGCTGGAAGCCCCAACTGGTATTTCGATATCTTATCCTCTAAATTGAGAAGTCCTTTTTCCTTAAGCATCATAATACCCACTGCATTAAACTCTTTGGCGATCGAGCCAATATTAAACATTGAATTATCGGCAAGCGGTATCGTTTTACTTCCGTCCGTGAAACCTTTTTGAGTGCTGTAAATGACCTTTGCATCCTTAATCACTAAAGCATTACCGTTGAATATGCCCCTTTTATAGCAAATATCTAATACGGAGTCGATTTGTTTTTGGTGATTGTTTTGTGCCTCTATAGAAAAAATGAAACTTAAAGAGAATAGAAATAAAACTGAAATTGATTTACTCATAATTGACGTATTGATTGATTGTCTATAAAAGATAATTTTGAGCAGATTTTGTTACAGTGTAGCAATCAGATTTAATCAGCAATTTCATGAAAGAATACCGTACGAATGAACCGTGAGTATTTGACAGTAAGCCTGAAATGCTTGTCATTGCTGAGAAGACTGAAATCTCAACCCTGTTAAATCAAGCTGATATGAAATGAAAATCCCAAACCTTTCGGAATGGGATTTTCATTAAAATATATGTTTAAGCCTAAAACGCTTTTCTAAGCAACCGGACAAACTCCCCTACTTTTGAAGGTTCTAACCAACGAGTAACTGCTACAAGATCATTTTCTTTATCGATAATAATAAAGTTACCTCCAAAGCCCGCTGCATAATACACATTCGTAGGGACTTCCTCCCAATGTCTATTTCCTTTGTTATTAAGCCACCACATGTAGCCATAATTTGAATTAGCTGCCGATGCTTTAGTTGCTTTCTTAATCCAATCTTCGCTGATCAACTGTTTCCCATCCCATTTTCCATTGTTCAAAAACAACAATCCAAACCGGGCATGGTCTTCCGTACTAATAAAGAGTCCACCTCCTGAATGCCCTCCTCCTGAAACCGATTGCATGTGCATACCGTCCATGTTCACCCAAGAATTTTCATATCCATACCAACGCCAGGTAGAAGAGGCTCCAATCGGATCCATAATCTGTTCTTTTAATACCATTGGTAAGGGTTTTCGCCATACTTGTAATAATGAATATGCCAAGACATTTACCCGCACATCGTTATACTCAAATACGGTTCCGGGTTCATTGAATGTTCTGTTTTTCCAGTCATCCAATCCTCCTTTTCTAGGCGGCCGATCAGCCCAATCATGACCTCCCCATAAGGTTCCTGACCAATCTGATGACTGCGTTAATAGATGATCCCAAGTAATTTTAGCATTGTGATCTCCCTTAAACGTATCATCCCATACAAAGTCTTTTACGAGTTCATTTTCTGACCTAATGATCTTCCTATCTATTGCTAATCCCGCTATGGTAGAGAGGTAACTTTTAGTTACACTAAAAGTCATATCCACTTGCTTGGTATCGCCCCATTTAGCAATGACATATCCGTTTTTAAGAATCATTCCGTTAGGAGCCCCGCGCTTTTTTGTAGGACCTAGTATGTTATGAAATGGCTCTCTAGAAAAGCCTCTTAAAATGGCTACTCTTAAATCTTTCGAACCAGAATATTCATTTGCAAGGGCAAAGTTTACAGCAGTATTTAATTGGTCATTATTAATATTGAAATCTGAAGCATCCTTCGCACGCCATTCTACCCCCTTTTCAGGGAAGTAATTTTCGTTTTGGGCAGTTGAACGTTGGCTGAATACAATTAATAAGAATGCCAGGCTTAAGTGATACCTGTAAAATGGAATTCTTCTTTTATTTATCATAAATTCAAACTTGGTTTTTAAAAGTACATATCATTTTTGAAAAACATAAGGGATGTTACTAAATGCTATTTTATTTTTGCTGCCTAGTCCAACACTTTTTTTGATGAATGAAGCTCTTCAATTTTATAAGAAGCAAAAACAAGATTTTGCAGTCAAACTTAGCGCTACCAAAAAACAGCTTTTTACCTTAGGCACCATTAGACTAGTTGTTTTTCTGGCAACTGTCTGTGGGATCTATTTCTTTTTTGATCAAAGCAGAATTGCTACTGCCATAGGAATAATAGGAATTGCTATTTTTTTATGGTTGGTTTCCCGATTTGCCGATATTAAGAAAAGGGCAACACTAGAGGAAGCTATTATTCAACTTAATGAAGAAGAGCTAGCCATTGCGGCTGGTAATTTTCATGAGCGAGATGCCGGAAATGAATTTAAAGATTCCAAACATGTATTCAGTAACGATATTGATTTATTTGGCCTCGGTTCTTTCTTTCAATACATCAATAGAACAGGAACACTACAAGGAAAATACAAGCTTGCTGGTATTCTTAGCTCAAATGACATTTTAAACATTGAAAATAAACAGCATGCCAATAAAGAGTTAGCGACCAAAGCCTCATGGAGACAGCATTATACAGCACTTGCAAGCACCATTAAAGTTCAGGTAAAACCAAAGATTATTGTGGATTGGTTTGCAGATTACCAACCGTTTTTATCAAATGCAATGGCATGGATACCCTTCGTCTTTTCCATATTATCGATTATTGCAACCATAATGATGTTTACGGGTTTTATGTCTTTTTCGCAGCTGTTACTATGGATGTTTATAGGGCTAGGAATAACCGGAATTTATTTAAAGAAAGTCAACCTTTTGTCCCTGCATACTAGCGAAATAAAAGAAACCTTCCAGCAATATAGCCTACTACTAGACTTAATTGAAAAAGAAACTTTTGAAACTACCTTGTTAAAAGAACAACAAGAAAAAATACGCACTGAAAATAAACTCGCCTCATCCATTTTTAAAGATTTTTCAAAGGCTCTTGATGCGTTAGATAACCGCAACAATATATTCTCAGCTATTTTCGCCAACGGTTTTTTTCTTTGGGACATTATGCAGTCATACCGAATTGAACGGTGGATTAGAAACTACCATGAGCAAGTAGAAGCTTGGTTTGAAACCGTCGCTTTTTTTGATGCATACAACAGCCTTAGTGGTGTAATGTTTAATCATCCGCAATTTAATTATCCCGTTATCGATCATTCTTCTAAAACGATTCACGCTGATGAGTTGGGTCATCCTATGCTCTCCATTGAAAAGAGGGTTGATAGTGATTTTGAAATGGACGCTTCTTCATTTTACATTATTACCGGGGCCAATATGGCGGGTAAAAGTACCTTTTTACGTACTGTTTCTTACTTCATAGTGATGGCAAATTGCGGACTTCCCGTATGTGCTAAAAATGCGACCTACAATCCCATTAAATTAATTACTAGTATGCGTACATCCGATTCGCTTACTGATGAAGCCTCATATTTTTTCTCTGAATTATCTCGCTTAAAATTCATTAAAGATAACATTCAAAATGATCGTTATTTCATTGTGCTAGACGAAATTTTAAAAGGGACAAACAGCACTGACAAGGCTCAAGGATCCCGAAAATTTGTAGAAAGGCTGGTTCAATTAAAGGCAACTGGAATTATCGCTACTCATGATTTGAGCCTGACCGAGATTGAACAGGAACTTGATGAAATCAAAAACTATTATTTTGATGCGGAGATTATTAATGACGAACTATTTTTTGACTATAAGTTAAAAAAAGGCGTTTGTCAAAATATGAATGCATCATTCTTATTAAAGAAGATGGATATCGTTTAAATATGTAACTTGCTTACATGCAATTTACATCGAAACTACCTGACCTGCCGACCACTATTTTTACCATTATGAGTAGGTTGGCACACAAACATAATGCGATTAATTTGTCACAGGGCTTTCCCAATTTTGATCCGGATCCGGTATTAATTGATCTGGTTGCCGATGCTATGAAATCGGGTTATAATCAATACGCGCCAATGCAAGGCACCTATACACTGCGCGAAGCAATTTCAGAGAAAATCAGTTCATTATATGGTCATGTTTATGACCCTGAGTATGAAATTACGGTAACAGCAGGAGCAACACAGGCAATTTATACTATTATATCGACCTTCATTCATAAAGATGATGAAGTCATTATTTTGAAGCCGGCATATGACTGCTATGAACCGGCTATAAATGCCAATAAGGGAATTCCAGTTTTTGTTCAGTTAGAAGGCGATGATTTTAAGATTAACTGGGAAGTGCTAAAGCAAAAAATCAACGCTAAAACCAAAATGCTTATCATCAACACTCCTCATAACCCTAGTGGCTCGGTTTTGGGTAAGGATGACATGAAAAAACTAGCAGCGCTTTTAAAAGGCACCAATATTATTTTATTAAGTGATGAAGTATATGAGCACATCGTTTTTGATGAACAGCTCCACAGCAGTGCTTCAAAATATCCTGACTTGGCCGAACGTACTTTTGTATGTGCATCTTTTGGAAAGACCTTTCATGTAACGGGATGGAAAATTGGGTATTGCGTAGCACCAAAAACCTTAATGCACGAGTTTAGAAAAGTTCATCAATTTAATGTTTTTTGTGTTGATCACCCTAAGCAAAAAGCACTTACCACTTATCTTAAATCCCCAAAAAATTATCAATCGTTAAATCTTTTTTATCAATATAAACGCGATGTTTTTTTACAAGCAATGGCTGGTTCAAGATTCAAGTTCACACCATCAAAAGGTACCTTTTTTCAGTTAATGGATTATACTAATATTACTAATGAAGCCGATACCATTTTTGCTGAGCGTTTAGTAAAGGAAGTTGGCGTAGCCGCCATACCTGTTTCTGTTTTTAATATGGATAATCAAGATAATAAGGTCTTGCGTTTTTGCTTTGCGAAAAAAGACGAAACCTTAGAACAAGCAGCAGAAATTTTATGTAAGATTTGAAAGATCATGCTATGACAGAAAAACAAAAAATGCTTAATGGCGAACATTACAATTCAAGAGACCCTGAGCTTTTAAGTATGTATCATCATGCACGCAAACTTCTGAAAGCTTATAATACCCTAGATGCTGATTTAAATGAAGAACGGAATCGATTGTTAAGTGATCTTTTCGAAAATAAGGGAGAAGGTGTTTGGATAGAACCTCCTTTTTTCTGTGATTACGGTGCGCTAATTTCTGTCGGAGAAAACACCTTTATCAATACCAACTGTTTGTTTTTAGATAACAATAAAATTACTATTGGTAAAAACGGATTGATCGGTCCCTTTGTTCAAATTTATACAGCTGAACACCCACTAAAGGCATCTGACCGTATTATTCGTAATAAAAACGGTTCTTATTATTTAACATCATCAAAACCCGTAGCAATAGGCGATAATGTTTGGATTGGCGGTAACACGATTATTTTACCGGGGATAACAATTGGTAATAATGTAACCGTTGGTGCCGGAAGCGTTGTAACCAAAAATATACCGGATAATGTATTGGCCTTTGGCAATCCATGTCAGATACAAAAGAAGTTGTAGTATAAACAAGTTATGAAAATTTTGATTTTTGGCGCGTCAGGGTCAGGGACTACCACTTTAGCAAATGAAGTAGCAAAAAATAATGCTTTTGTTCATTTAGATGTGGATGACTATTACTGGAAACCTACCGACCCGCCTTTCCAAGAAAAAATACCTTTAGTAGAACGAAATAAAAATCTGACTATCGATTTTTATGAATATGAAAATGTGATTATAAGCGGTTCTATGGTGAGTTGGGGAAAAAAATGGGAAAGTGCTTTTGATCTTGCTGTTTTTATCCGTCTAGAAAACGACACTAGAATGGAGCGGCTACGAAAACGAGAGCAAGAACGATACAGTAATCTTTTAAAAACGAATAAACAAATACAGGTCAACTCAGCAGCATTTTTAGAATGGGCCAATCAATATGAAAATCCGGAATTCACTGGTAGATCATTAAAAGTACATACCGATTGGATGAAGTTGTTAGACTGCCCTATTCTTAAATTAGACGGGAAATTAGAATTGTCTTTAAATTATAATGCTATAATCAATCAAATAAAACACTTAAAAAAGGTTATCTAAAATTAATAGTACAGCTTTTGGACTCTCCAAACCAATTCACTCGATTTCTGGAAGCAAGTTTGTAAATACCATCACGAATCATTTTAGGTATAAATGCCAACAATGCTGCTACAAGTCTCCATTTAGGTATACTTGATACAATTTTCAAGAAACCGTCGGAATGCGTGTGAATCCCTTTATCATCAAATAAAATAACCGTTTCTAACATATCTGTTCTAAATCCATTTTCTCTTAGTAAAAATTGTCCTTTTGGTGATTGATAGGCAACAAACTCGAAAATATCTTTTGGTGCAAACCGCATTAACCATCCTACAACCCCATTACATAAGTTGCATTCCCCATCAAAAATGATTACGCTTTTGTTTTCTAAAAATTCCATAATACTATTTGTTAGTGATTTACAGGAAATACAGTCGTAAAAAATATAAGAACATTTCAAAAAAACACTTTTAGTCCGAAATGAGACATCAATAAAAAGACATTAGTATAATTAGTTATGTTATAGTTTTTATCTATTAAAAAAATATTTAGCATAGATGAAATGTTAGTAACTTCACCCTTGAAAGGTTAAGAACCAATAATCTAGTACATAACATATAAAATCAAAACACATGTCAACATCAAACAGCAAAACTCATGATATGAATGGTGATGCTAGCCAGTGTCCTTTTTTGAACGGTGAACTAAATAAAGCAGCCGGAAGTGGTCAAACTAATCGTGATTGGTGGCCAAACCAACTAAAAACTAATATTTTACGTCAGCATGGCAATAGTCCAAATCCAATGGATGATGACTTTAATTATGCTGAAGCTTTTAAATCTTTAAACTTAAAGGAGGTAAAAAAAGATATTGAAGAGGTATTAACTACTTCACAACCATGGTGGCCTGCTGATTATGGGCACTATGGACCATTCATGATTCGATTAGCTTGGCATGCTGCCGGGACATATAGAATTCAAGATGGTCGTGGTGGTGCAGGATCGGGACAACAACGCTTTGAGCCACTAAACAGCTGGCCAGATAATGCCAACTTAGATAAAGGCAGATTACTTCTTTGGCCTATTAAACAAAAATATGGTCGTAGTTTATCGTGGGCCGATTTAATGGTCTTAGTAGGCAATGTTGCTTTAGAGTCAATGGGATTTGAGACTTACGGTTTTGCCGGTGGTCGAGAAGATGTATATCAGGCAGAAGAGGATGTGTATTGGGGATCTGAAGCGGAATGGTTGGGCAATAATGACCGTTATAATGATGAAGGTGAATTAGAAAATCCACTAGGGGCGGTTCACATGGGACTGATTTATGTAAACCCAGAAGGACCTAATGGGAATCCTGATCCTATTGCATCTGCGAAAGATATACGAGTAACTTTTGGTCGTATGGCCATGAATGACGAAGAAACAGTTGCTTTAATTGCTGGAGGTCATACATTTGGCAAAACACACGGGGCCGCTGATCCTGATAAATATGTTGGTGTTGAACCAGCCGGGGGCGAGCTTGAAGCCCAAACTATGGGATGGATAAACACCTTTGAAAGTGGAAAAGGAAAACATACCATTACTAGTGGTTTAGAAGGTGCTTGGACGACTACGCCAGCGAAATGGGGTCATGACTACTTTAAGCATTTGTTCGAATACGAATGGGAATTAACAAAAAGTCCCGCAGGTGCTCACCAATGGAAACCAAAGCATGGAGCAGGTGAAGGAACGATCCCTGATGCTCATGATTCTGATGTAACACATGCGCCATTTATGTTAACTACTGACCTTGCTTTACGCATGGATCCTGCTTACGAAAAAATCTCAAGACATTTTTATGAAAACCCAAAGGCTTTTGAAGAAGCTTTTGCAAAAGCATGGTTTAAGCTTACACACCGTGATATGGGGCCTAAGGTTTTGTATTTAGGTGATGAAGTACCTGCTGAAGATCTAATTTGGCAAGACCCAATTCCTGCATGTAATCACACTGTAGTTGATGCCAATGATATAGCCGACTTAAAGAAAAGAGTATTGGCTTCTGGTCTTTCAATTTCTGAGTTAGTATCTACAGCCTGGGCATCGGCTTCTACCTTCAGAAATTCTGATAAACGTGGCGGTGCAAATGGAGCTCGTATTCGATTTGCCCCTCAAAATGCATGGGAAGTAAATAAGCCTGAGCAATTGCAAAAGGTATTGAGTACCCTGACTGCAATTCAGACTGAATTTAATGATGCGCAAACGGGCGACAAGAAAATTTCAGTTGCTGATATTATTGTACTCGGCGGTGCCGCTGCAATTGAAGAAGCTGCCAAAAATGCAGGAAATAATATAACGGTACCATTTACACCCGGTCGTATGGATGCTACCGAAGAAATGACCGATGCATATTCTTTTGAAGCGCTTGAACCTCGCGCCGATGGATTTAGAAATTACCGCAAAGTTAATGCTCATGCTGCTGCTGAAGAGCTGCTATTAGACCAATCTAATTTATTAGGGTTAAACGCTCCTGAAATGACTGTTCTAATTGGTGGTATGCGTGTGTTAGGCACTAACTGGGACGATTCAAGTACCGGGTTATTTACCGATAAAGAAGACACCTTATCAAACGATTTCTTTGTAAACCTGTTAGATATGAGTACCAAATGGAGCCCAGTATCAGGTAATGATAATGCGTACGAAGGTCACAACCGTATTACTAATACCAAAATTGGTGAAGCTTCACGAGCTGACCTCGTATTTGGTTCGAATTCAGAACTACGTGCCATTGCCGAAGTTTACGCAAGTGCTGACTCACAGGAAAAATTTGTAAACGATTTCGTGAAGGCTTGGGACAAGGTGATGAATCTAGATCGTTTTGATCTTTAAGATTGATCACAAAATAAATTACCGATCTTGAAAAAGAAAAAGTAATGTTAGAACCTGCAAGGTTTTTGGTCTTGCAGGTTCTTTTTTATATTTGAATATTATGAATGCATTATTTGAAGCAATTCGCGAGCAGAATGCGGACAAGGTGAAAGCTACCGTTCAGGCCAATCCTGAATTATTAAATACAACCGACCAACGCGGATCGACCCCCTTGATTCTAGCAACGTATTTTAATTTGCTTGATATAACAAAAATACTTATTGATGCAGGAGCCGATGTAAACCAACAGGACGCCTCTGGCAACACTGCTTTAATGGGTGTTTGTTTTAAAGGTAATAGAGAAATTGCCGAGCTGCTGATTAAAAATAATGCCGACCTTAATCAAGTAAATTTTAATGGTGCAACAGCATTAATTTATGCAACCACATTTGCGCAACCAAATGTCATCAAGTTACTCGTTAATAATGGTGCGGATAAAAGCATCAAGGATGGTAAAGGACATACGGCAGCTGAACATGCAAAAATGCAAGGCCTGACAGAAATTAGCGCACTCTTAGATTAAAGTTCGAATTTCATTAAAAAATCAGTTTGCTTGTCATTCCCCAACCAATAAGGATGGCTACCAAATTTTTTGAAGCCATATCGTTCATACAACTTAATGGCAGCTTCATTTTTCTCCCAAACACCTAACCACACTTTTTCTATTTTTTGGCTTTTTGAATAATCAATAATGTAATCAAGAATTTTAGTTCCAAAACCTTGCCCCTGTGCTTGTTTTATTACGTAAATGCGTTCTAATTCAATGGTATTCTCCAAATTTAAGTCTGACTGCGCGCCCTTTTCATTTAGTTTAAAGTAGCCTATTACCTTGTTATTGTATAACACAAAATAAAAATGGGTTGCAAGGTTCTCCAGTTGACCTTTCATATTTGTTTCGTTGAAAGCATTTTCGATGTACATTTTAAAATCGTCAGGATTGTTATGTATTTCGAAAGCATCTTTAAAAGTTTGTTTTGAAAGTGTAATTAAGTCTTTCAATTCTGCAGAAGTACACTTTTTATATTGAAGTTCCATCAATTAAAAATAATAATTTCATACAGTTTGGGTACATTTATAAAATGAAAGACTTGTTAGCCGTAACACTTATACAAACTAATTTGGTTTGGGAAAACCCTATACAAAACCGTATTGATCTTGAAAAGAAGATTCGAGCTATAAAAAATCAAACCAATCTTGTAGTATTGCCAGAGATGTTTACTACAGGGTTTTCTATGAATCCTGAACCATTGGCAGAAAAAATGACCGGAGACACCTTGCAATGGATGCAACGGCTATCCACAGAACTTCAATTTGCAATAACGGGAAGCATTATTGTTACCGAAGACGGTCATTTTAGAAACCGATTGCTTTTTGTTACTCCCAATGGCACAACTACCCATTATGACAAACGACACACATTTACCTTAGCAGGAGAGCATCAATTTTACAAGGCCGGCACCAAAAAGGTCATTATTGATTATTTAGGCTGGAAAATTTGCCCACTTATATGTTATGATCTTCGCTTTCCAGTATGGGCTCGAAATACTGAAGATTACGATGTTTTGTTATATGTTGCAAATTGGCCAAAGCCGCGGGTAAACGCTTGGGATGCTCTCTTGCAGGCGAGAGCCATTGAAAACATGAGTTATTGTATTGGTGTTAACCGCGTTGGGCTTGATGCCAATGCTCTAGAATATTCAGGTAACTCCGCATGTTATGACGCACTTGGAAATAAAATTAGTAACATTCCATTAAATAAAGAAGCCACTGAAACAGTTAGCTTGACCAAGGAACATATTAAATACTATCGCGAACAACTTCAGTTTCTGCAGGATCGGGAAAACTTTTCGGTGTCATTGTAAGCTCTTGTGTCCAATCCCAATTAGCACGTACTTCTAACGGAGTAGGATTGTAAATTATTCGCTCAGGCTGAATCTTCTTCAAATAGTTACCCGTATCCCACGTTCCATTTCCGTTGTTGTCATAAATAATCCTGATAAAATATGTTGCAGGATCTAACTGATCAAAATAATAAGACGCTGCCTCTTCGTTAACGAAGAGCTCATCCACCACTTCTTCGCTTTCATTGGTAACCTGTATAATGATAGGATAACTTTCAACTTCTTTTAAAGTAACTTTTAGCGTTCCAAAATCTGCTAACTTTTTTGTTGACAAATTAAAAACCAATGTATCATTTGTTTCCCCGAAAAAGTCAGTAATTGCTTCTGGAAATAAGGTAAGTTGATATCCTTTTTCGAAATCTCTTTCAAAATTAAAATCGACTTTAGTGCCAATACTGTCAATACTAGCCTGATAAGGCACCACCACCGAATCACGGTCAAAAAAAGTAATTTTAGTAGTGTCTAAAGAAGTAATTGGTGTGGTTGATTGAATAAAAAAAGGCTTTTTAAGAGATAACGTTCTAGATTGGTTTGGCTGTAGCACCAAGGTGTCGTTGGCGAGTTCTTTAAAAAACAACGTCTGGACAATTGTGGTATCTGCTGACGGTAATTCAAATTGAATAGAATCTTTTGGCGCCCCTTTAAACCAATAAAAAAGACTGTCTCGCACCGGATCGGGAACCACCTTATAGTCAAAACTATCAGACACTTGTGTCAACAGTTTTATATTCATCTTCTCTACCGGTCCTTCGTAACCAAAAATGATTCGGTTCCCAGATACCAATGAGGGTGTGGTTGCTCTAAACGGTAGTATTTCTTTAAATAAGGTCACTAAATACAATGAATCTGTAGGGATGCTTATTTCCTCTTCAACAAAACCAATTTTATCATCTTTTGGTTCGTATAAATTATTGGAGGCATCATCTTTAATGGCTACTAACTTGTATTTACCTTCTCTAATATTGGTAAGTTGAAATGTAATTGTACTATCTAAAGTGTTAGTAATATAATTCGGCACTTTTTTATAAACAATTGAATCGTTATAGGTAGAATCAACAGCATAAAGCATGACAGATATAAATTGATCAGGGTCTTTTTGCAGTGCATCTTGCACCATGCCTCCAAGCGTTAATGAATCGATATAATCGCCGGTAGAGAAAACATACTTATAAAACTCAAAAGGATTGTTCTCATTATTATCAACGATACTTTGACCAAAATTAAATACATAGGTGGTATTAGCTTGTAGGGTATCGTTAATTTTGATCTCGACGTATTTTCTTGGGCTTCCCTGGGGTGATATTTCAGCCGCATTTTTTAAAGGTGGCGAAACAATGAGTTGCTTTTGAACATCGTTTAATTTAATAAACTCATCGAAATAAATTCGAATTCTATCACCTTCAAAATTAACAGTCCCATTTGGAGGATCTTCACGTTCAACCACCGGCGGGGTTTCATCTTTTGGACCACCGTCCGGACTTCCAGTTTTTGCACAATTCAAAATGGTAAGAAATGTAACTACAACAGCTACAAAAAAAGAAAATTGTCGTTTCATAAATTGGGTACTACCGTGCAAAATAACAACATTTTTATGTTTGATTTGCTATTATTCTGTCATAGCCAAAGTAACAATACTAACGGACGTTCCTCCTGTTTTTAGCAAAATATTAGCGCAAGCCTCTAGCGTAGCTCCAGTAGTGATGACGTCATCAACTAATAGAATATGTTTATTTATTAAAGCCCGTTCGTCGACTACTTGAAAAGCGTTTTGCAAACGCTGCCATCGGTCTCCCCTACTTCTAAACACTTGTCTACTCGTGTTTTTTATCCTTTTTAAGCTAATTTCATCAAATTCTACACCCAACTTATTAGCCAAAGATTGTGAAAATGTGGTCACTTGATTATACCCTCTTTTTTTAAGTCGCTTTTTATGCAATGGTACCGGAATAACGATGTCTACATCGTTAAAAACCCCATTTTCTTTTAGTATCTCACCATACCAGTTGCCAAAAAAAGTGCCTATTTGTTGTTGTCCTTTGTACTTTAATTCATGGATTATTTGCTGCACAATACCCTTTTTATGAAATAATACAAAAGAGTTAGCGTTTTGTATTGACGCACGCCCGTGAAACAAACGCTTAACCGCATTATCCTTATCTAAATAATTATTAGTAATAGGAAGTTCATGCCGGCATGCAACGCATAAAACTTGCACTGTCTCGGGAAGTTTTCGTTTGCAACCTGAGCAAACTGCAGGAATAAAGACACTAATGATATTATTTAATATATTTACCAACCCCCTAGTTTATTTGCCTAATGTTCTTATAAAAATAGAACTTTATCAATGAATCAAAAGAAAGATAATAAATGGCAATTGTTTTTAATTCTTCTAATGGCGCTAGCTGTTGTTGGATTAACTGTATTATCCTATTTTAATCATGTAGAAAGTAAGCAGAAACTAACCTTTCTCGAAAATGAGAAAGAGACCTTTAAGAAGGAGCTAAACGACATGATTAAACAAAACGAAACCTTACAAAATCAAAATATTGCCATTGCAAAAGAGCTAGAAGACACTAAAGGTCAAATGGTCTCACTACTTGACTCTTTAAGTAGCATGGGACCCAACTTCAGCGAAATTCGAAGGTTTAGGCAACAAATAAGAAGTCTTCGAGCAGAAAATCGTGATCTTATGGTTTCTCGTGATTCATTGCAACGAGTGAACCAACAACTTGTAAACGAACTAAGACAGCGTGACCAACGTTTAGCTAGTGAACAAAAAACAAATGCAGCTTTAAAGCGAGACAATGAAGAGTTAAGTGGATTGATCGAAAAAGGATCTAGCATGCAAATTGAAGATGTAGCTTCAAAAGCATTTTGGTTACGTAGTGCAGGTCAATTATCGCAGACTACTTTGTCAGAAAAAACAGATGTCATGGAAACATGCTTTACCATTTTGCCTAATAACTTGATGCAAAAAGGTGATAAAGAATTATTTTTTCAAATTGTTGCACCCGACGGAGAGGTAATTAATCCCACTTTTCAAACAAGTGTAAACAATAAAAAACTTTGGTTCAGCAAGAAACGAGTAGTCAACTTTACCAATAAAATACTTAAGGTATGCGATAGCTTCAACCTGAGTAACGCGGTTATGGAAAGTGGCACATACCAAATAAAGGTTTTTTTCAATGACGAATTGGTGGGCGCTACAATGCTAGCGCTTCAGTAATATCTAAAACAGGTTTAGTTTGATTTTTCGAAAATCGGTTACGGATGCTTCGCAAACCGAGCAGCAGTAGTTTTCCGGTAATTGATGAAATCCGGTTCCCACTTGAATTTTTGCATTGATATCTCCTACTTTTTCATCATATATGGTCAAACAATTTTTACACTGGTAAACCTCCGTTAATTCTTCTTGAACGGCTACCGATTTAACTTCCTTATTCTTAATAGTCCCTAACTGCTTGAAATATTTCTTACTCAGTTCCATTAAGAGTCCGGGTAATTCAATTTTGTCAACATCCTGCGCATAGTTGATATAGATGTTTGTGTTAGGGTCGAAGTTTTGAAAATGTAACACATTGTAGGTAGGTCTAATTTCAAAGTCTTTTATTAATTCAGGCTGCTTATTTTTTTCTATAATCACCGATGCAAAATGTGTGCGCTTGCCTACATCTCCACTAATCCCAAATGTCAAACCGTAAGTACTAATATCATTTTGATCAAAATTTTGAACTAAGTACTTTTTTAAAGCCAAGGCATGCGCATCATCTACCGGTAAGTGCCAATTCATCTCTAACTGAGAATGGCGTACATTTATTCCCCATTGACCTAAAAATCGTTCTAAATCTGGTCTACTAGCACTTTTTATTCCTTTTACTATAAAAGACTTCCATGGAGTAATACAAATTTTACCAATGCTATTGTCTAAACAAAAACCGCAAAAGTCTTTTAAAAAACTAAGGTCATACCGATTATTTCTCCAATACAAGCCTAACCAATATTGGTCGAGCCCCATGCGATTCATCCCCTCATAATAAGGAAAGGTTAAATAGGGAATTTCAAGCGTTTTATCGATTGTTCTGCTATTCGTATCTATTTTTTGACTGATGACGTAGAATAAAGAATCTACATCATCAATTTCTTCATAAAAATCTTCAATCGCCTTGGCTACCATCACGATATCCCAACTATATATTAAAACAGGATAATATGTTGAAGTATTCCATTTTGGAAGATCTAAATGCAAGTACCAATAATCTTCTTGTGAAGATGCTATAAAATTTAAATTTCCGCTGAATACTGGGACCAATCGCTGTTTGGGATCGGTAATATTGATCTTTAATTTAGGCAGATAGTCAAACTGCTCTAAAATATATAAATAAGTCGACCCTTTTAACCAGTAGGTCATATCAAAAATATCAGCTGATACATACGAACAAACGATATTTTGATAACTTCTTTCAGAAACTACAGAAGTATTAATAACGGATCCTTTCTCGCTATCTTCAACATTTTTCAGTTTTTTAGGAAACAATAAATCCTGTCTTGATCCAAAAAATACCTCTTTGTGGCCAGCAGCTTCCAGCAAATTAATACTGTCTTTTAATTCTCCAGGTGAGGTGACTCCCCCTTTAAATAGAATTCTATGTAAATCATCATTCACCATTCGCTAAGCGGGTTGTAGGGATTCTTTTTGTTCTAGAATAGCTTTTATTTCGGGTTTACAACTACCGCATCCTAATCCCGCACCCGTTGCAGCGCATATAGAAGTAATATCGGTGTTTCCTCCGGCTATGGCATCTTTAATATTACCATCACCCACCTGACTGCATGAACAAAGTAATTTACCTTTAACAGCTACACTATTACTTGATCCACGCAAAAGCTCGTTACGTTTTTCAGATAGCTCAATTTCTTCTTCAATCAAACGTTTAAACTCTGCAAATTCATTTTTATCTCCTAACAGTATAGCGCCTTTGAGTGTATCGTCTTTTACGATACATTTTTTATAAAAACGCTGACTTACATCTTTAAGAATGATCTCTTCATAGGTGTCATCGTCCTTTGGTACATTCACCATCCCGATACTGCACAAATCAAGATTATCAAATTTTAGAATGTTCATTAAAACAGACCCACTATATACACTACTAAGGTCTCCTAGAATATAATTTGCTGCAATATCGGCCTGTTGTTCAGCGGCAGAGGTGATACCAAATAATGAATTCTTAAATTCTGCTATCTCTCCCATTGCAAAAATATTCTGATCACTTGTCTGCAAATACTCATTAACAATAACTCCACGCCTAGTTTCAAGGCCCGCTTTTTTTGCCAACTCAATATTAGGTCTTGTTCCGATAGCATATACGATAGCACTACATTGTATAACTCGCCCAGTTTTTAGGGTGACTTGAAGTGGTTGACTACTTTCTTTCGAATCGAAAACAGTGCTTACTTCATTATCAAAATAGATATCGATCCCACGTTCTGTCACATCTTCGGCCAGTAACTGACTAGCGACTTCATCTAATTGACGCTCCATCAGCCTTGGTGCTCTTTGTATGATACTGATATTAACATTGATCTTTTTCATCGATGCAGCCAATTCGAGACCTAATAGTCCCCCGCCAACAATCACCAGATGTTGCTGATGAGTCGGTAGTCTTGTCTCATTTAAATATCGTTTTAACCGATCAGCATCGGTTCGTTCGCGCATGGTAAACCGACCAGGCAAATCGAGACGTACATCATTAGGAACAAAAGCTCGACTACCGGTGGCCATAACAAGAAGGTCATATGAATGTCTTTGGCCCAAATCATCGATTACTACTTTGTTAGCTGAATCTACTTTTTTGATTCCGTTACTTGGATACAGCGTAACATCCAGTTTATCGAGCTCTCCCTTCTTTAACTTTAGCAGTGACTCCCAAGGTAAATCTTCATTCACGTATTCGGGCAGCAAGACTCTGTTGTAAAAAGGATATTCTTCTTTAGAAAAAACATACAGTTCATCATCTTCATTCTTTTCCCGATAGCTCTGAATAAATCGATAGGCCGCAGCACCTGCTCCAACTACAATAACCTTTTGTTTAAGTTTATTGTACTTTTCTACGCGGACTGCACAATATTTAAAGTCCGGTTCTTTAGAAACAGGATCCACTAAATCACTGGTCAAATTATTTACGCGGCAAAAGTCATTATTTAAAATTTTACCCCAGTGCATCGGCATAAAAACTACTTTTTCACGAATGTCGAAATTGATCTTCACCTTGACCTGTACACTTCCTCTTCTACTGGTTACTACTGCAATATCTCCCTCGTTTAGTCCACTTAAATAAGCATCAACCTTGTTCATCTCAAGATAAGGTGATGGAATATGTGTTAGTAGCCGTTTGACTTTTCCAGTTTTGGTGCGGGTATGCCATTGATCTCGAACACGACCTGTATTTAAAACAAAAGGGAAATCTTCGTTTGTCTCCTCTGATTCATTATATAATCGTCGTGGTGCGTTAAAATGAGCTTTTTGATCAGCAGTATAAAAACTAAAATCCTCAAAAAGGCGTGATGTTCCTTTATGATCAGTAGTTGGAACCGGCCATTGAAAACTCCCCTGGTTCTGCAGCCGATCGTACGATAAACCGGATATATCAATATTAGTACCTTTGGTCATGAGGCAGTATTCATCGTATACCTCACTAAGGCTGTTGTAATCAAAACCACGAAATCCCATTTCTTGCGCAAAGCGCCAAAGTATTTCGGCATCAGCTAACGCCTCAGCTGGAGCGTCAATTACCTTGGGCAAGTAGCTAATACGTCGTTCAGAATTAGTCATGGTGCCTTCTTTCTCAAGCCAGCCAGCCGCAGGCAACAACAGATCGGCATATTTTGTTGTCTCTGAATTATGTGAAATATCCTGGACTACTACAAAATTGGCTTTTTGAAGTGCTTTTTCGATCTTTTTGGCATTTGGCATGCTCACCACCGGATTGGTACAAATAATCCAAATGGCTTTTAAGTGACCACGCTCCAGTGCATCAAACATCTCGGTGGCGGTGTAACCCGGTTCCGGTTTTATAGGTTTACCTCCCCAAAAATCCTGAACTTCTTGCCGGTGTTTTTTATTATTTAAATCTCGATGTGCGGCTAATAAACTTGCCATACCGCCAACTTCCCGACCACCCATGGCATTGGGCTGACCCGTTAAAGAAAAAGGACCGCAACCGGGTTTACCAATTTGTCCTGTTAGTAATGAAAGATTTAAAAGTGATACATTTTTATCAACTCCTATAACACTTTGGTTTAGTCCCATGGTCCACATGCTTATAAACCGCTTTGCATTACCTATATATTTCGCTGCTTTTTTTATTTCTTCTACGGTGATGCCACATTTTTTTGCAGCTTGTCTAAAGGTTAGTTCAAATGCCTTTTCTTTTACAGCAGTATAGTTTGAAGTATGTCGCTGAATAAATGAAAGGTTGATTTTTTTTCGTTCGATAAGGCGCCTGGCAATGGCATTAAAAAGAATTACGTCAGTACCTGGTAAAATTTGAAGATGTAAATCAGCCAGCGCACAGGTTTGTGTTTTTCGAGGGTCGACTACAATGATTTTTACATTGGGATTTTCTTCCTTGTGTTTTTCTAATCGCCTGAATAAAATGGGATGGCACCAGGCTGGATTAGCTCCTGCGATTAAAAAAGTATCAGCTAATTCAATATCTTCATAAGCAATAGGCACGGCATCTTCTCCTACGGTTTTTTTATAGCCTACTACCGCTGAACTCATACACAGACGAGAATTCGTGTCAATGTTATTGGTCCCAATAAATCCCTTGGTGAGTTTGTTGACTAAATAATACTCTTCAGTCAAACACTGGCCAGATACATAAAACCCAACACTATCGGGTCCGTGCTTTTTGATAATACTTTTAAAAACGGCAGCAGCTCGCTTAAAAGCGGTATCCCAATCTACACGTTGCATCGCATGGCTTCGACTCCATCGCATGGCTGGATGTAGTATGCGATCGGAAGTATCCTGAGCGACATAGTTTAGATTCTTACCCTTTGAACAAAGCATCCCTTTGTTAACAGGATAGTTTTGATTTCCTTTTACAGAAATTGATCCTTTAGAGTCTGTTGTGACCGTAACTCCACAACCAACACCGCAGTAAGAGCAAATTGTATTATAAGTATTTTTTCCTTGCATAGCCGCTAGAAATTTCAACGAAATTAGCGTAGCAGCAAATTAGATATTTACGTATAATTACGTAGTGATAATATGATAATACTTCAGTGAATTTCTGGGAGAATCATAATTTTTGCTAGGAAGATTTATCAGAAATTCAATGGTATAGAAGGAGTTTTGTTCGGATTCATTGCGACCCAAAGGTAATTTTAGACCAAATCAAATTCACGGGCTTTAGTTGATAATTCAATAAGGTTTTTGACCTTCATTTTTCGCATTAAATTAAAACGATGGGTTTCGATGGTGCGTTTGCTGTTTTCGAGCTTTTCTGAAATTTCTTTATTAGTATAGCCTGAAAGTACCAGTTCCAATACCTTCAATTCTTTATTGGTAAGATCAAATGGGACTTCTTTAGAAGGTTTAACCTCTACTTTCTGCTGGGTGCTCGATTGGTTAAACAAATTGTTTACCAACACATTCGAGATATCGCCACTAAAATATTTACCCCCTTCCTTTACTGTTCTAACCGCCTTAATAAATTCTGATTTATCAGTATCTTTTAACAGATACCCGCTAGCACCAGCTTTCACAGCATTTAGTATGTATTCTTCCGAATCATGCATTGAGAGAATAATACACTTAACCGCAATCCCATTTTCATTAAGCCATTGCACCGCTTCGATACCATTCATCTCTGGCATTCGTATATCAATGATCAAAATATCAGGCATAGTCTGTTGAACCATTTCAATAGCCTCTTTACCATTTGAAGCTTCACCAATAACATCGAGATCAGTTTCTTCTTCTAACAATAATCTGATACCATCTCGAACCAACGAGTGGTCATCTGCCAATAATATTTTAGTAATTTCCGATGCCATTTTGATAGTACTTAAACAAAAATAAAAAATAAGGGTTATTACCCGACTATTGTCTGATAATAACCCTTGGGGCTTTTTGATATTTTTTTTACTATTTTGCCGTATTCAAGAATTTTGGTTTTATGATTAGCATAGCCCAGCCCCAGTTTTGTGAGCTGGCGGCAGCATCTTCTGCAACACCTTTTAACTCATACATACCATCAGCAGGAAATAAATGTGAATACCCTATTTTTAAGGCATACCCTTTAAAACTCTGTAAAAAAACCATATCAAACTCAGTTCCTAAAGCACTTTCGCCACTTGGTAAATCCTGTTCACCTTGAAAATTTAATACTTGAGCCATCAAACTTGACTTTTCACCCAATTTGAATTTGGCTTGGGCATGAAGGTCAAATAATCCAACAGAATTAGCATGGTTACCTACATAAAAATAGTCCATTAAACCGTTGAATTTGTGATTTGTACCGTACAATGGAAAAAACGCACTTGTTCCTTCTTCATCTACATCATTTCCGCTTATCAGTTCAGTGCCAATCGCTAATGTTACTTTTGAAGAAACCTTATAACTGAGATCTAAACCTAATAAATAAGCACTTTTAACATCAAGTGCTCCCTGGCGTTCTCCAGTTTGTAAAAAAGCATTGGCCGCTAAACCTAATTTTCCTTTTTTATATTCCAGATGGGTTCCTACTGTTTGTAGGTTGCTAATACCATCACCATTTCCATCTCCATCAAAGTTTTGAAATCCGTTATTTAGCAGCAACAAGCTGCCCGAAAAATCAGTCCATTTTTGTTTCATATATAGCATTTGCATGGTTTTGTAGGTAAAAAACCCTGTTGTATTAAAAGTATTACCAACATTTACAAATCCGCCGGGGTTATCAAAATCCTGATTAAAAGCAAAGGCGGCATCTAGTATGAAGTTTCCTTTTTGATATTTGATCATCGCAGCATCGTGATTCCGACCCTGTTGCGCCCAGTCCAATCCTCCAAGAATACGTTGATCGTCATATGATAATACCTGACGCCCTAGTTTTGTAGACCAGCCTGAACCGAGATCCAACGAAGCCCACGCTTCGAATATGGCGAAGGAATCGTTTTCATCATCAGGGCGAATTTGTCGATTTTCACCCCAAACAAGTACATCTTGAAGGCTTAAAAATACTTTGAATTTTTCCGTAGTAAAGCCAGCATTCAGTCGTGCTCGGGTATTAATTGCAAAACCGGGATCAGCGTCATCAGGAATAATGCTACCAAAACCATTACGGTATTCGGTGCGTGGTCTAAATTGCCCGTCGAGAGTAAATTGAGCAAACGTTACTTTAAAAGATACAAATAGCAGTGCTAGAAGAATATGTTTTTTCATCACTTCTTTGAATAAGATTAATTAAATATGTTAGTATTATTTAGTGTTCTAGAAAGTCAATAAGATGCTTACGATATTGATAGTAATCATCATGTTCAAGGACCGACTTGCGTGTTCGTGGTCGTTCGAAATCAATATTTAAAATGTCCCCAATTTTTGCTCTTGGTCCACTAGTCATCATGACAACACGATCGGCCAGAAAAATAGCTTCATCAACATCGTGGGTGATCATTACTGCGGTGATTTTTTCTTTATTCCAAATCTCGATAAGAATATCTTGAAGTTCTCCTCGCGTTAATGAATCTAGCATTCCAAAAGGTTCATCTAAAAGCAATACTTTTGGCTTAATTGCAAAAGCTCTTGCTATACCAACCCGTTGTTGCATTCCTTGAGACAACTCATTTGCTTTTTTATTAAATGCATCTTCTAGCCCCACTTTTTGAAGGTAGTACTTAGCGATATCTTTTCGTTCTGATTTTGTTACGTGAGGAAATACACGGTTTACTCCCAGCATTACATTTTGTAATGCCGTCATCCATGGCATTAAACTTGGTGCTTGAAAAATCACTCCCCGATCAGGCCCAGGTCCTTTGACTGGATTTCCTAAAACAGCAATATTTCCATCGGAAATAGGATTTAATCCGGCAATCATCGATAGCATGGTGGTTTTACCACAACCTGAGTGACCTATGATCGTTACGAATTCCTCCTTCATGATTTGAAGATTCAGATTTTCCAATACTACATACTCGCCTTTTGGTGTTGGATACACCTTTTTAAGATTAACTAGGTCCAACATGATATCCGAACTGAATGGAATACCATTCTGAAATTCGACTTCAGTTTTTGATTTGCTTTTTAATAAGGTTTCCATGATTTTTCTTGTTTAAGCAACAAAGCTTTTTGGACTATAATCTGGTAATCGATACGTTTTTCGAGCCACCGCCTTTCGTTCTTGGCCTATATCCATTAAATATTCAATAATCGAGTTTCTCACTTTTTTGTATTCAGGATTATCGTTTAGGGCTGTTTTATCTCTTGGTCGATCGATATTAATCTTAAACTCCGGCCCTAAAGTTGCCTTTGGTCCCGGTCGTAGTGGAATAATTCTGTCGGCCATATAAATCCCTTCGTCCACATCATTGGTAATAAGCAATGCAGTACGTTTATCTTTACTCCAGATATTTAAGATTTCATCTTGTAAGTTTCCCCTCGTCAGCGCATCCAGTGCTCCTAATGGCTCATCCATAATGATCATTTCAGGATTCATAGCCAAAGCCCGTGCAACAGCAACACGCTGACGCATGCCTCCGGATAATTCTTTAGGTCGCTTGTTCATGGCTGGGGTTAAACCTACCATACCGACATACTTTGCCACCTGGTTGTTTCGATCAGCTTTGCTGCTTTTAGGGAATGCCTCTTTTATAGCCATAGCGACATTTTGACCAACTGTTAACCAGGGTAACAGTGAATAATTCTGAAAAATAACCCCTCGCTCATGACTGGTGTCCACTACTGGTCGGTCTTTAAATAATACCGTACCGCTTGTTGGTTCCAACAATCCATTAATCAAATTAACCAAAGTGGTTTTACCGCTTCCTGTAAATCCTACGATGGCAACAAATTCACCTTCGTTAATTGATAAGTTAATATTAGATAGCACTTCTGTTGCGTTTACCCCTGTACCATATGTTTTGCAAACGTTATTCAATTCTAAATAAGCCATAATACTTAGTTTTATGCAACCGCATTTTTATTAAATGAAACCGTATTTTGAATCAAAAGCATTAAACGATCTAATAAGAATCCAATAATGCCTATCACGAACATAGCAACGATGATTTTTGAATTAGAATCATTCGCTCCGTTTTGAAACTCTTCCCAAACAAACAAACCTAATCCCGGACTCTGCGCAAGTAGCTCAATAGCGATTAGTACCATCCAAGCGACTGAAAGTGTAATACGCAAACCGACAAATATTAAAGGTAGTGATGACGGCAAAATCACCTTAAATATTTTCTGAAAAGAGCCGAGCTTCAATACTTTGGCCACGTTGATATAATCTTTGTCTACCGACGAAACCCCCATTGCAGTATTGACCAAGGTTGCCCACATAGCACATAAACCGACACTAATAAAGGAAATTACAAATGAGTTGTCAGAGCTACTGCCGATTAGCATCGTTTTGACGATCATGAATACCAACAAATACCAAACAACTGGCGATACTGGTTTAAAAACTTGAATAAACCAGTTCATCGCATTGCGAAGTGTATCACTTAGCCCTATAAAAATTCCAATAGGCACCGCTATAAAGAATGCTAATAAAAACCCTGCAAAAACCGTTTTCAAACTGGTTAAAACGATGTCAATAAAAGAAGGCCGACCCGTATAAACAATAGGTTCTTGACCAACCGCCAAGCGCTGTTGATTGACCACTGCTGTTTTTGATATAAAGTCTAACTTATCTTGTTTGATGATATAGTGATCATCAATTAACGTAAGTACCGATGACCATACCTGACTGGGTGAAGGCAAAGTGTTTGTTTGACAGTTTGTGCCATTTTCAGCGAAACAGGCTTTTAACGAATCGGCTGCGGCTTGTCCTTGGTCCGCTAAGGTTTTTTCAATACGATGATCAATTTCTCGTTGTCTTAAGGCTTCAGCACCAAAATGCCACAATGATAAAAATACAACGATCGACAACAGTGGCACCAACACCTTTTTAAGTACTGTTTTTAAGTCAAACTTTGGTAGTTTGAACTTAAATTTCGCTAAGAAAGCCTTTACACTTTCTTGGCGCGATAATGCCTGGGCTTTTTCTACAGTTACTCCTTGTTTCATAATGCTTATTTTAAAGTTCAGCCTCTTCTTTATTACCTATTTTAAAACTATTGATATAACCAATAGGATCTTTAGCATCATAAGTTTTGCCATCGATGAAATCGGCTGTTGCAGGTTTGTAGCCATCTGTTTCAGGTATATCAGTAGCTGGAATATGACCTTCTGTCACCAATGCATTTGCTGCCTTTTTCCAAATATCAGGGCGGTAGATATCCTTAATCGTTTGATCATACCAGGTAGCAGGCTTGCTATCAGGAATTTGTCCCCAACGACGCATTTGTGTTAAGAACCAGATACCATCAGAATAAAAGGGATAGGTCGCATTGTATTTATAGAATACATTGAAATCAGGCATTGAACGCTTGTCTCCTTTTTCGAACTCAAAGGTTCCCGTCATGGAATTTGCTAATACAGCTTCATCAGCCCCAACATATTGAGATTTTGAAAGTATTTTCACTGCTTCTACACGATTAGCGGGATCATCTAACCATTTACCAGCACGGATAAGTGCTTTAGTAACTGCCACTGCAGTATTCGGATTCTCTTCAACAAACTTTTTAGTCATTACAAACACTTTTTCAGGATTGTTTTTCCAGATATCGTAATTGGTAGTTACCGGCACACCAATACCTTTAAAAACCGCTTGCTGATTCCAAGGTTCACCTACACAATACCCATAAATCGTTCCTGCTTCAAGAGTAGCGGGCATTTGAGGTGGTGGGGTAACTGATAGTAACACTTCTGCATCGATCTGCCCTTGTACATTACTAGCTGTATACATTCCCGGGTGAATACCCGCTGCTGCTAACCAATATCTAATCTCGTAGTTATGCGTAGAAACCGGAAATACCATTCCCATTTTAAAAGGCTTCCCATTATTCTTGTAGTCGGTGATTACGGGCTTTAAAGCATCCGCTTTGATAGGATGAACCAACTTTCCATCTGCACCTTTCGGCACATTAGGTTTCATTTTAGCCCAAACATCATTAGATACCGTAATTCCATTTCCATTTAAGTCCATTGAAAAGGGTGTGACCAACTCAGCTTGTCGACCAAAGCCAGCACCAGCGGCAATTGGCTGACCTGCTAACATATGAGACCCGTCAAGTTGACCGTCGATCACGCGATCTAAAACATTTTTCCAATTTGATTGCGCTTCTACTGATACAAATAGACCCTCATCTTCAAAGAAACCTTTTTCCTTAGCGATAGCTAAGGGGGCCATATCGGTTAACTTAATAAAACCAAAGGTTAATTGTGGTTTTTCAATAGCCAAAGCATTGTTAGTTGTTTCCGCTTTTGCAATTGACGGGGATTCCTTTTTATTATTACCGCCACAACTAAGTAATAGCAGTACAAATAACAATTGAGATACTTTTAATAGTGTAGATTTCATGATATAAGTATTGATGTTCTTTCAATTTTACACAACAAACTTATAATAGTTTTACGTATTTATACGTATTATACGATAATATTTGCGTTTAAATACGTATTTTTATCATGATCATTAAACGAGACCTATTTAATTTTTAGATTCTAAAAAAATAGGATGTTATTTTATTAGGTTTCCAATTTTTAGGACAAATAAAAGGGTCTAGAAGAGCCAAAATACGCTAAAAATGGTGTTTAAAACTGTGAAGTTAATACGCGTTGTACCGTATCGTCGAAAAAAGAAGGGTGCTGCGCAACCACATCACCTACAACAATAACACCTGGCTTACTAGAGTCAATAGTATCAGTTAACTCATGGATACCATTGAGGGTGGAAACAAAAGAAACCTCACTTGGTAACGTCCCATTTTGAATTAGTGCGATCGGAGTTAAACCACCTCGATAACGTCTTATTGTATTAGCAATTTCACTTATTTTGCGTACGCCCATCAGTATCACTAAAGTGGCAGATGACTTTGCCGCATGAGTAAGATCTTCAGAAAAAGAACCATCCTTTTTAGTAGCAGTCATCACCCAAAAACTACTACTTACATCCCGTTGAGTAAGTGGAATACCCTGACTTGCAGGAACCGAAATTGCACTAGTCACTCCAGGAACCACTGTTACCGGTATACCAAACGATTCCATATGTTGAATTTCTTCAGTAGCTCTACCAAACACAAACGGATCCCCACCTTTTAATCGAACTACATGGCCATAACTAAAGGCAGTTTCTACAAGAAGCCGGTTAATTTGGTCTTGATCCTTATAATGTTTACCACATCGTTTCCCTACGTATATTTTAGGAATATTAGCTTTCGCTTCGTCCAAAATCTTTTTGTCAACCAAAGCATCATATAGAATAGCATCGGCCTGTTGTATTGCCCGCAAACCTCTTATTGTTATAAGGTCTATGCTTCCTGGACCGGCACCAACCAAACTTACTTTAGGTATGATATATGATTGTTCCATTGCTAATTTTTATAGAAGAATTTTATAGATATGGCAACAAGAATACGTAATTATTTTTAAAAAATCAGTATTAAAATACGTAATAATACGTAATATTGTCAAGTATATGATAATGATCTTAATCAATTATCAATATGATAATTCAGACGGATTTAAAATAAGAATCTATGAAAACAGTAATTGTAATTGGAAATGGAATGGTAGGATACAAATTTTGTGAAAAATTTGTTGCCCAAGCAGAGAACGATCAATATCGATTGCTAGTGTTTGGAGAAGAACCTCGAGTAGCCTATGATCGTGTTCATTTAAGTGAATACTTTGAAAATGAAGATGCAGAGAAACTTACACTGGCCTCAAAAAATTGGTATGAGGACAACAATATATCACTCTTTACAAATGAGAAAGTAATTAAAATTGATCCTCTAGAAAAACATATCGACACAGAGAAACAAACTGAAGTATTATATGACTATTTAGTGCTTGCTACTGGCTCTTCCCCCTTTCTTCCACCAATAAAAGGAGTGGACAAAAAGGGTGTATTCGTATATAGAACCATTGAAGATTTAGAACAAACCATTGACTATGCTCGTAGCATTGAAAATGGAAAAGCAGCTGTTTTAGGAGGTGGACTTTTGGGGTTAGAAGCGGCAAAAGCTGTTAAAGACCTTGGAATGGAGCCTCATGTGGTAGAATTTGCTCCTCGTCTAATGCCGCGACAGTTAGATGAGAAAGGCAGTGAAGCACTACAGCAAAAAATGAATCATCTGGGAGTTCATGTTCATCTCAATAAAGCAACCCGACAAATAACGGGTAATGGCAGTATTACAGGAATGGAGTTTTCTGAAGGTGATCTGCTGGATGTCGATATGTTAATCGTTTCTGCAGGAATACGACCACGAGATGAACTTGCTCGCGATGCCGGGTTAAAAATTGGTGATCGCGGAGGAGTTGTTGTTGATAATACCATGCGAACATCGGAGTGCGCAATTTTTGCAATTGGCGAAGTGGCACTTTACAATAAAATGATTTATGGCTTAGTTGCCCCCGGTTATGAAATGGCTCAGGTCGCAGTGGATCAAATATTGGGTTACGGGACCGTAATGAGTGAGTCAATTGATATGTCAACCAAGCTAAAACTAATCGGTGTGGATGTCGCCAGTTTTGGGAATCCATTCACTACTGAAGAAGAAGCACATGTCATCGTGTTTGAAAATAAGTTGGAAGGTACTTATAAACGGATCAATATTAGTAAGGATGGTACAACCCTATTAGGTGGTATTTTGGTTGGCGAAGCGAATGATTACAATATGTTGCTTCAATTGTATCAAAATAAAATCAGATTACCAGAACAACCAGAAGATCTAATTTTGGGTGCAAGAGGTGGCGGGGCAGTTGTAGGGAACGTGATGGACTTGCCAGAAGATGCTATTATTTGTTCTTGCGAATCCGTTACTAAAGGTGCTATTTGTTGTTCAGTTATTGATGATGGTAATGAAAATGTTAAACAAATTGCCAAAGCTACCAAGGCGGGAACAGGATGCGGGGGGTGTAAACCAATGGTTTCCGATCTCGTTACTGAAAGCCTTAAAACCTTAGGAAAAACAGTAAAAGAAAGTATCTGCGAGCATTTTAAGTATTCACGTCAAGAGCTTTTCGATATTGTCAAACTAAAGCAAATTGATAGTTACGACCAGCTTCTAAATGAATTTGGCAACGGACATGGATGTGAAATTTGTAAACCGGCAGTTGCATCAATTTTTGCAAGTGTGTATAACGAAACTGCCAATCGGCAAGAAACGATACAAGATTCTAATGATCGCTATTTAGCAAACATTCAACGCAACGGAACCTATTCGGTGGTACCTCGAGTAGCTGGTGGAGAAATCACTCCTAAGCAACTGATGGCGCTTGGCAGAATCGCCCAGAAATATGATCTCTACACTAAAATTACTGGTGGACAACGTATTGATATGTTTGGTGCACAATTACACGAGCTACCCTTAATTTGGGAGGAGCTAATTGTTGAAGGCTTCGAGACCGGCCAAGCCTATGGTAAGTCACTGAGAACGGTTAAAAGCTGCGTTGGCTCGACCTGGTGTCGATATGGGATGGACGAAAGTGTTAGTTTCGCTATAGAAATCGAAAATCGATATAAGGGGATTCGCTCTCCGCATAAAATGAAAGGCGGTGTTTCAGGATGCATTCGTGAATGTGCTGAGGCCCGTTGTAAAGATTTTGGTCTAATCGCCGTAGAGGGTGGTTGGAATGTATATGTATGTGGAAACGGAGGAGCCAACCCTAAACATGCTGAATTATTAGCAGAAAAAGTTGATAAAGAAACAGCTGTCAGATACGTTGATCGTTTCTTGATGTATTACATAAAAACAGCTCCACCACTTACAAGAACCGCAGCCTGGTTGGATAAGTTAGAGGGTGGTATCACCTATTTGCAAAACGTTGTTATTAACGACTCACTGGGCATTGCAAACGAGCTTGATGAAGCTATGCAAGGATATGTTGATACGTATAAATGCGAATGGAAAGAAGCGGTTGAAAATCCAGAGATTCGAGCTCGTTATAGCCACTTTGTGAATTCGGAGGATGCTGATGATACCATAGAGTTTGTTTCATTGCGCGAACAAAAAATGCCAAAAGCCTGGGCTTAACCCTTAAATTTTTAAAAAGATGATCGAACAATTAGATACTTATCAAGCAGTTGAAAAAAAGGCTGTCACCATTTGGTTTAAGGCAGCCTCAGTTGAAAAATTTCCTAAAAACGGCGGCGCTTGTATAAAATACAAGGACAAGCAGATAGCCATTTTTAATTTCGAGCGTTTAGGAGAGTGGTACGCTTGTCAAAATCTTTGCCCCCATAAAATGGAAATGGTTTTGTCAAGAGGAATGATTGGTCAAGAAGGAAAACATCCTAAAGTTGCATGCCCGCTTCATAAATCGACTTTTTCTTTAAAAACAGGAGAAAATTTAAACGGCAACCTTGGTAGTATAGCAACTTATCCTGTTAAAATTGAAGACAACTTTGTGTATATTGGCTTTTCAGATTAATACACATTTAAATTCTCAATGTCGAAAGAAAGTGAAAAGCTAGCTGATGCGTTTCGTTTGTTTGATGAAGCCAATAGCGCTGATCCTAACAAAGAGTTATGGGACGGAAAAGTAATACCCAAGGAGCTATTATATGCCCAGCGAATGACGGAGACCTTGAACCGTTTTGAGCCAAGTGCATCCATTGCTTTGCAGCTTACCGCAAGATGTCAACATATTCAGCGATGGGAAATTCCTAGAAATTCCTTCGAAATGAATCGATCAGGATATTTACAATGGCGGCAAGCGTTGAAAAAATATCATGCGGAAGTTGCTCGAAAGATCCTTTCAGAAGTTGGTTTTAACAGTTCAGTAATTGATAAAGTTGAGTTTCTATTGCTTAAAAAGCAGCTTAAAAAAAACGAAGAAACCCAAACACTTGAAGATGTTATCTGCCTTGTTTTTTTAGAATATTACTATGAGGCTTTTTTCCAAAAACACGATGATCAAAAAGTGATTGATATTTTGCAAAAAACATGGCGAAAAATGTCAGCAAAAGGCCACGAAGCGGCCCTGAAGATCTCATTTTCTGAACCAGGATTACAATTGGTAAAAACAGCCGTTTTGAATTAATTTCATCTTTCTGAATCGTGTCATGACCAATCTTTCAAACTCACTAACGCTAGATCAGGAAACTTTTGTTAAAGTGCGCAAGTGGTATTTGTTAGCTTTTGCTACTATCGCATTAACAGTTATTATTGCTCAAATACTTATTCAACAGCATCTCAGTTCGCAATTAAATGATTCAAGAGTGATCAATGTCGCCGGAAGGCAACGGGCTTTTAGCCAAAAATTAGTAAAAGATGCCTTATTGCTGAATACGGCTAAAACGGAAAGTGATCTAACAAAACATCTGACAAATCTGTCCAAAACACTAAAGGTTTGGACTGTATCACATCAGGGACTTCAATTTGGCAATGATAGTATCGGGCTGCCTAAAGAATCTGATCCAGAAATACTTGCTTTATACAATGAAATCAATCCGCACCACCAAGCAATGGTCTTAGCGGCACAGTCTATTCTTCAAAGTAACGAACAAGTAGGTGGTTTTGCAACACAAATAGATCAACTACTCCAAAATGAACGATACTTCCTTGTCAAAATGGATAGCATTGTAAACGAGTATGATGCCAAGAGCAAGTCAAAACTCCAAAACCTCAGGTACAAAGAATTGAGTCTTTTTGCCCTTTCCTTGTTGATTTTAGGATTGGAAATAGTGTTCATATTCCGTCCACTATCATTACAAATCAAGCGTACCATAAGTTCTCTTATATCCAGTAAAAAAGAATCCGAAGAGCGCGCTGCCGAGAATAAACAATTACTAGTTGAGAAAGAACGGTCACTAAGCAGATTACAAGAACTCAATTTTGCTATTGACAATGCTGCTTTATTCGCTAGTATCCGAAATGATGGCAGTGTTGTTTTTATGAGTAAAAAGTTACAGAGCCTGTTGCATTTAAAAGAAACAGATCTAAGCAAGCCAATTGCAGAGATACTCACCAACGAAGAAGGTCAGCAACAATATCTTAGGGAAATTCTAACCAACAAACGAAAACAAATTCGAACCGAGGAAATTGAATTAAAAATAAAAGATAGCCAACGCATCTGGTTAGATATGTCCATTATTCCCATACATCAATCAGGATTGGAGCAGTCTGTTTTGATTCTTTGCAATGACATTACCCTGCGGAAAAAAAATCAGGAGAAAATTGAAGAACTTACCAAACAGAACTATGAAGATGATATTAGACGTCAACAAATACAGGCAAGTCAAATTGTCGAAAGTCAAGAAGAAGAACGTAAACGAATTGCGAAAGACATCCACGATGGCATAGGTCAAATGCTAACTGCTTTAAAGTTTAATATTGAATCTATCAACTTAGATCATCTTGAAAAGTCAAAAGAAAAGATTGATTACTTAAAAACATTAACGGCTGATTTAATAAAAGGAGTTCGCACCGCAACCTTTAACTTGAATCCGCCTGAATTACAGGATCATGGCTTATTACCAGCGCTCCAAAAAATGACACAAGAGTTACGCAAATTAACAGGAAAAAACATTCTTTTTGAAAATAATGTCCATGATAACATTCGTTTTAATTCGCTAGCCGAAACTAACATCTACAGGGTCACACAAGAAGCAGTGAACAATGCCATTAAATATGCTGACTCAAGCTATATTTTAGTGACCATTGCGTTAAACGAAGAAATGTTAAGTATCAAGATAGACGATGACGGAAAAGGTTTTGATCCTAAAAAAATTGAGACTGCCCCAAAAAATAATAGTGAGGGCGGAATGGGAGTCTATTTCATGAAAGAACGTATTAACTATATTAACGGAAGAATATTTATTAATTCATTGCGTGGTGAAGGAACAAGAGTTACGATAAACTACAACTTAAAAAATGAAAAAAATGAAGGAGAGAAATGAACTATATCCTATCTTCTTAAAGGTCAATAATCTTAAAGTATTGATTGTTGGAGGAGGCAACGTAGCTGAAGAAAAACTTACTTTTTTGCTTAAATCCAGCCCCAATGCGGTGGTAGAAATGGTCGCACCTATGTATCGAAAAGGCACCAAAAAGTTAGCTAAAAAACATAATGTTACCATGCATAAAGGCAGGTATAAAAAGAAGTTTTTAAAAGGAAAACATATTGTTGTAGCCACCACAGATTTGCCCAAAGTAAATGAAAAAATATATCATCATTGTAGAGAAATGGCTACCTTGGTAAACGTGGCTGACAACCCGCCATTTTGCGATTTTTATATGGGTGGTATCGTTACTAAAGGAAATGTAAAAGTGGCCATTTCTACCAACGGTAAGTCTCCAACTACGGCCAAGCGTTTGCGTCAATTTTTTGAAGAAGTGATACCCGAAGACATTGATAGTTTGGTGAAGAATTTAAACGAATACCGTAAAACCATAAAAGGGAATTTTGAAGAAAAAGTAAAAACCTTGAATGAATTTACACAAGGTCTCGTTCAAAAAAAAGAAGAAAAATGAAAATAAGGATTAAAGGAAATTCAGTTCGTTATCGGTTAACAAAGACTGAGGTCGAAACTTTTTGTAAAGAAGGTTTTTACAAAGAGGAAACGGTATTTGACAATTCAACGCTTTCTTATATTATTAAAACCAAAGAAGGAATTACAGAATTAGAGGCCACCTACACTGATAATTCAATTACTATATTCGTTCCAAAGCAAGCAATAGAAAATTGGGCATCAAATAGTCAAGTAGGATTTAAAAACTCAGCGGATTGGAATGATGAGAGCGCTCTTTCGTTGTTGGTTGAAAAAGATTTTATTTGTATGGATAGTACTTTGGAAGATCAATCGGATAATTATCCAAATCCAAGATTGCAATAACCCACATTTCCATTGCAGAAAATAACGTCATCTCGCTAGGCTTAAAAGATAAGTCTTGATCATATCTGAGCCTATATTCAATTAAAACCACTTTCAAACTTTCTCATTTTGCAAATTGAATTATTTTTACGCCATGGCAAATAATGAAGATCAATTTAAGAAGGTAATTTCACACGCTAAGGAGTACGGATATGTATTTCAATCAAGTGAAATATATGATGGCTTAAGTGCAGTTTATGACTATGCGCAAAACGGAGCACAACTTAAAAAAAATATACGTGAATACTGGTGGAAAGCTATGGTTCAAATGCATGAAAATATAGTTGGAATTGACGCCGCTATTTTTATGCACCCTACCACTTGGAAAGCCTCAGGCCATGTCGATGCTTTTAATGATCCTTTAATTGACAATAAAGATTCAAAAAAGCGATATAGAGCTGATGTCTTGATAGAAGATTATGTTGGCAAGCTTGATACTAAAATTGAAAAAGAGGTAAAAAAAGCGGCAAAACGTTTTGGCGATGCGTTCGATAAGGATCAATTTCTTGCTACCAATCCTCGAGTTTTAGGATATAAAGAAAAAGGAGATGCCATTCTTAAAAGAATGGGACAGTCACTTGAAAAAGAAGATCTAGCTGATGTAAAAGACCTTATTGAAGAATTAGAAATAGCATGCCCTCTTTCAGGTTCTAAAAATTGGACTGATGTAAAGCAGTTCAATTTAATGTTTGGCACAAAATTAGGAGCATCTGCAGAAAATGCTATGGACTTATATCTACGTCCTGAAACTGCCCAAGGGATTTTCGTCAACTTTTTAAATGTTCAAAAAACAGGACGCATGAAAATTCCTTTTGGCATCGCACAAACGGGAAAAGCCTTTAGAAATGAGATTGTTGCCCGCCAGTTCATTTTCCGTATGCGTGAGTTTGAGCAAATGGAGATGCAGTTTTTTGTGAAGCCGGGTACTCAAAAAGAATGGTACGAACAATGGAAAGAAACTCGACTTAAATGGCATTTATCATTAGGAATGGGTCCCGATAATTATCGTTTTCATGATCATGAAAAATTAGCCCATTATGCTGATGCTGCATCAGATATTGAATTTAGATTTCCATTTGGATTTAAAGAATTAGAAGGAATTCACAGCCGTACTGATTTTGACCTAAAAAGTCATGAAGAATTCTCCGGTAAAAAATTGCGCTATTTTGACCATGAAGACAATGAAAGTTATATCCCTTATGTAGTTGAAACTTCTATTGGTCTGGACCGCATGTTCTTAGCAGTATTCTCTAATTCGTTAGTAGAAGAAGAATTGGATAATAATACAAGCCGTGTAGTACTAAAACTTCCTGCCGTATTAGCACCAACCAAAGCTGCCATTTTTCCGCTGGTTAAAAAAGATGGCTTACCAGAAATTGCAAGGCAAATTGTCGAAGACCTTAAATGGGAGTTTGATGTGCTTTATGATGAAAAAGATGCTGTTGGTAAACGGTATAGACGACAGGATGCTGCTGGTACCCCCTTCTGTATTACAGTGGATCATGATTCCATAGCAGATAATACCGTGACTATTCGTCATCGGGATACTATGGAACAAAAGCGCGTTCCGATTGCCGATCTAAAATCAATTATCGCTGAAGAAGTAAGTATGAAAAAGTGGTTGATGAAAATGTAATAAAAAAGGCGCTAGTTAAGCGCCTTTTTTATTACAATCGAAGCCCTATCTTTATTCCTCCTTTTCCAATTATCTCGAAGTCGGAATCCCCGTCAGTGTTGAAAAGATTTCTTCCAATACCACCATATATCTCAGCAACAAAATTTCTTTTAGTTATAAACTTTGCACCAAGCCCAACACCGATTGCAAAATCTGTCTTTGTTTCAAAAGTACTAGAGCTTTCAAAAGTGATGTCGTCAAACATATAGTTTTCATTTTCAACTGAATTTAACATCCCAAAACCTTCTACAAAAAAACCTCCAGCCCTTTTTTTTCCAAAATACCATCGGTAATACGGAGAAATATAATAATTGATATCGATGTCTTCATCTATAGGCAAGAAGACAGATACTCCAACGGTAGATTCTTCATTTAAAATGTACTCATATTCTAGTTCAAGTGCTCCAATGACTAAAAACAACGCATTCAATTTTAGCTCGCTATTTCTTAAACTAACATCTGATTCATCTTGAGAAAACATTGGCGTACTCAAAAAAAAGAGCACAAAAAGGATAATTAATTTCTTCATTAAAATTTGTTTAGGTTACTGCTTTTAGATGAAAAAATAAAGAAAGGTTGCTTTCAAGCTAATGTATTGTCAGGTCTAAAATCTAAATCCGACCGAAATACCCCCTTTACCAACAAAAGCATCTTGCAAACTTTCTTGGGTTAAATTTCTACCCAAAGCGGCATTTACATCCAGAGAGAAGTTACTGCTTCTAGTAAGTAGTTTAAAACCAATACCAAAACCAAGTGCAAAGGTGTTAAAATCTTGATTAATTCTTGGCATATCGGCAATTACATCTTCAGACAGCGTTCCTGTATAGTAAAGTCCAAAAGCCTCGGCATAAACACCGTTTGCATACCGTTTTCCAAAGTAGACTCTAAAATTTGGACCAATACCAAACTTCCCTAAAGCATCACTACTATCACCATCGTAGTAGGCCGTTGCACCAATACTCGATTCAGAATTAATAAAATATTCGTAAGCAGCTTCAATCGTTCCATCAACAATAAACCAACCCACGTTCAACTTAAATTCATTCGGATAGCTAGTATTCGGACTACCTTGAGAAAAAGCAGTCAAACAATTAAACAACAAAAAAGCGAAACAAAAGAGTGATTTATGTATTGTTTTGATTGGTGACAATTTCATTTTTTCGATTTTGATAACGGAAAATTACTAAACATACCTCCCGATTCTCTGACGATTTGCAATAGTTATTAAAAGAGTTTTTAAGATAACTTTTTCATACTACTAACACAGATATTCTTACATTCGTTACTATCATTTTTTTGAACTATTATGAATATTATTTCGTACAACGTAAACGGCATTCGTGCAGCATTAAATAAAGGATTCGGTGATTGGCTTCATGCAGCAAATCCTGACGTAATTTGCATACAAGAAACCAAAGCAACTGTTGATCAGGTTGACACATCAATTATCGAAAATGCTGGTTACAAACACCATTATTGGTACAGCGCACAAAAAAAGGGATATAGTGGTGTTGCTATTTTTAGTAAAAATGAACCTGATCATGTAGAGTATGGTACAGGTATTGACTATATGGATAATGAGGGCCGAAATATTCGAGTCGATTTTGGTGATCTTTCGATTATGAGTATGTATTTACCTAGTGGAAGCAATGTTGAACGCATTGATTTTAAACTAAAATACATGGCCGATTTTCACGAATACGCCACCCAACTTCGAAAAACGCGACCCAACCTAGTTGTTTGTGGTGATTATAATATTTGCCATGAAGCAATTGATATTCATGATCCTATAAGAAATAAAAATGTATCCGGTTTTTTACCAGTAGAACGCGAGTGGATCGGAAATTTTATAGAAAGTGGCTTTATTGATACATTTCGCTTTTTTAATAAAGAACCTCATAACTATAGTTGGTGGAGCTATCGCGCCAATGCTAGAGCTAATAACAAAGGCTGGCGTTTAGATTATGCCATGGCATCAAAACCGTTACAAGAAAAACTAAAACGAGCCGTTATATTAAGCGAAGCGGTCCATTCCGACCATTGTCCTATTTTGGTAGAGGTAGATCATTAATTGTAATGTGAAGAATATGATAAAAAGAATTGTTATTGCTTTACTGATTCCTGTATTACTTAACTCGTGTGTATCGGCTAAAGTGTTTAAAGAATTAGAAGATAAATATGCCGACTTAAAAAGTGATCATGAAGCTCTAATTGATAACTACGCGGCATTAGAGGCTGAAAAAAACAAGTTGCAAAACGAATTCTCCGCACTTGAAAAACTATATGCTGAGACTGAAGAAAAGAAAAATAAGTTAGAGCGTGATTATATTGGACTTCAATCTAAATACGATAAATTGAATGACTCGTATGTAGCGTTAGAAAAAAATAGTAGCGCATCGATTGCAGCGAATGTGAAAAAAAATCGTGAATTGCTTGCCCAATTAGAAGCTAAAGAAGCAGCATTGGCTGCAGAGAATGCTAGACTTGAAAAACTTCAAAAAGAGCTTAATACAAGATCGAATCGTATTAACGAACTTGAAAGTGTAATAGCTAGTAAAGATGCTGCGATGAAAAAATTGAAAGATGCCATTTCAAGAGCTTTACTGGATTTTGAAGGCAAAGGTTTAACAGTTGAACAGCGTGATGGAAAGGTATATGTTTCTATGGAAAACAAGTTACTATTCCAATCAGGTAGCTGGGCTGTTGGTACTGAAGGGCAACGTGCGGTAAACGCCTTAGGAACTGTTTTAGCTAAAAATCCTGATATTTCTGTACTTATTGAAGGACACACGGATAATGCACCGTATTCAGGTAATGGTAATATTAAAGACAATTGGGATCTTTCTACCAAACGAGCGACTTCGATAGTTGCTATTTTAAGGCAAAATGGTCAAATAAAACCAGAAAATTTAACTGCTGCTGGTCGTGGAGAATATTCACCTATTGCACCTAATAGTAGCGCCGAAGGGAAATCGAAAAACAGACGCATTGAAGTGATTTTGACTCCTAAGTTAGACGAAGTCACCAAACTACTTAATGAAGTAGAATAAGCTGTTTATGACGCAACATTTTTATAATGTTTTGTGCAATTTTTTCAAATGATTATTCTGTAACTTTACAATTCACAAAATCCCATTTAATTGGGATTTTTTAATGCTATAAAATGAAATATACCACACTACCCAACACCGATATAGAAGTAAGTAAAATATGCCTGGGAACAATGACCTGGGGCGAGCAAAATACCGAAGCTGAAGGCCATGACCAAATGGATTATGCAATTGAACAAGGTATTAACTTTTTTGATACGGCAGAATTGTATTCCGTTCCAGCCAGAGCTGAGACTTACGGAGCGACTGAAAAAATTGTAGGCACCTGGTTTAAAAAGACAGGAAAACGAAAGGATATTATTTTAGCTTCAAAAATTGTGGGGCCAGGACCCTATACTGCTCATATACGCACTACAGGATTTACCCCGGAATCAATCCATGATGCAGTAGACAATAGCTTAAAGCGTTTACAAACCGACTATATCGACCTGTATCAAATTCATTGGCCTGATCGTAACACTAATTTTTTCGGAAAACGTGGATACGCGCATGATGAAAATGAACAATGGGTTGATAATGTACATCAAATTTTGACCACATTGGATGAGATCATCAAGTCGGGAAAAGTTCGATATATCGGACTTTCCAATGAGACTCCATGGGGTATTATGAGGTATTTACAAGAAAGTAAGGTTCATAATTTGCCTAAAATAGTCACCGTACAAAATGCCTACTCATTATTAAACAGATCATATGAAGTTGGTAACGCCGAAGTATCCATGCGAGAAAATGTTGGTTTATTACCATATTCACCGTTGGCTGGTGGGGTGCTAAGCGGAAAGTATTTGGGTGGTAAAAAACCAGAAGGTTCACGTGGAGCTTTGTTTCCTAATTTCGTAGCACGTTATTCAAGTAATCCTTCTACTGATGCAACTCAGTTATATGCTGAACTAGCAGAAAAACATGGTTTATCGTTAACTCAAATGGCATTAGCCTATGTAAATACACGACCATTTGTGACCAGCAATATTATTGGGGCAACTTCTGTACCTCAACTAAAGGAAAATATTGATAGCATCGATGTTCATCTTAACAGCGATATATTAAAAGGTATTGAAGAAATACACAATATTATTCCAGATCCAGCACCTTGATATTTACTTCTTTTTCCTATTATAAGAACAAAAAAACCGCCATCTTACAACGAGGCGGTTTTCTTTTTCAAACAACAACAATATCATTTCTGATATTATTTAATCATATGACAAATCGAAGGTTAACACTATACACTTCCGTTGCATTGTCAAGATAAATTGCAATACGTTTATCGTCTAAGCGATCTTTTACGTATTTCGCCAATTCCATATTGTCAGATTTAGCAGAAAGAACCTCTAATTTTCCATTTTTGGTAATCATAAATTTTAGCCGAACTTTCGCTTCTTTATTGATTGTCATAGAAGGCTGATCTAATAACCTAACAATCTGATTTTGTAACACCTTTACAGGAACCTCTGCAGGTGTTGAAGCTCCAAACGCATTTATACTAAATGCTAAAACCGATAATAACAAAGCTACTCTTTTCATGTCTTTTAATTTTTAATTAGACTTTGAATTACACTTCAAAATTATGGGCATAATGTTGGGGCAACAAGGGTTTGATGTTACCAAAATGTCAAATGAAAAGAGCAAGATATTCAGGCGAAAAACATGAAAAAAAGTGCAGGTTTTATTTTTTATATGTGCCTTTTTAGAGGGAACAATTTTTTTGAGGCTTAAATTATCAACTTCATAAAATCAGAAAAATCTTGTTAATTTTTAAATTCTTCTAATGTTAACTTAATGTTACCAAATACTATTTAAATCTTCTAACTTTTAGTCTTACATTGAATAATTTTCATCAAAAACGGTTATTTGCTCTTTTTCGATGCAAATAATTCACCTTAACGCCCTGTTTGATGATTATTTATCAAATCTAAAATACTAATACAGAAATTTGGAAATCATCCAGTTTGAAGATAAAGTGGGTGTTATTGATCTCTTATCAGCTAATTTGGTTTTTTTCTACCCAAATAACCAACTCACCACATCCTCGATCTTTGCAACTTTAACTATCTCAATTTGATGGCTTTTCACAGAAAGCTTGCAGTATTTGGATACAAATATTTTGGCAAAGCCCAATTTTTCGGCTTCCAGTATACGTTGATCCACCCGATTTACTGGTCTAATTTCGCCAGAAAGTCCGACCTCGGCAGCAAAGCATACATCTTTTTCAACCGGAATATCTTCATTACTCGATAGAATTGCGGCAACTACCGCCAAATCGATTGCTGGGTCATCTACACTAATACCACCAGTGATGTTTAGAAACACATCTTTAGCTCCTAGACGAAATCCCGCTCTTTTTTCTAAAACAGCAAGAAGCATATTCAATCGCTTGGCATTATATCCTGTAGTACTGCGTTGTGGTGTGCCATAAACCGCAGTGCTTACTAATGCCTGAATCTCGATCATCAAAGGACGCATCCCTTCTAAGGTCGCTGCAATGGCATTGCCACTTAATTCCTCATCCTTTTTACTGATTAAAATTTCACTTGGATTGGAAACTTCTCTCAAACCTGCACCAAGCATCTCATAAATTCCGAGTTCTGCTGTGCTACCGAATCGGTTTTTTAAGGCTCGTAAAATGCGATATACATGATTGCGATCTCCTTCAAACTGAAGCACCGTATCAACCATGTGCTCTAATATTTTAGGCCCTGCGATATTCCCATCTTTTGTAATGTGACCAATAAGCACAACTGGCGTTGAAGTTTCTTTAGCAAATTTCATCAACTCGGCAGTTGTCTCCCGAATTTGAGAAATACTCCCTGCCGATGATTCAATATAATCTGTATGCAGGGTTTGAATAGAATCGATAATGACAATATCAGGTTCTAACTCTTCGATCTGCCTAAAGATATTTTGCGTTTTGGTTTCGGTAAGAATGTAGCAATTATCAGCATTTGGCTGAATACGTTCAGCTCGCATTTTAATCTGTTTCTGGCTTTCCTCACCCGAAACATAAAGCGTTTTATAAGGTAATTTTAATGAAATTTGAAGGAGTAGCGTACTTTTTCCGATGCCCGGCTCACCACCCAATAGAATCATGCTACCAGGCACAATACCTCCACCAAGCACTCGATTAAATTCGGCGTTCCCCGTATTCATTCGGGCTTCCTTCGCAGTATCAATCTCATTAATTTTTAATGGCTTTGAAACCCGTTTGGTTGGTGACTGAGTTGCTTTCCAATCTGATTTTTCCGTTTTCTGAACGACTTCTTCTACAATCGTATTCCATTGTTTACAGCTGGAACACTGTCCCTGCCATTTAGGGAATTGCGATCCGCAACTTTGACAAAAAAAGGTAGTTTTTACTTTCGCCATATAACGAAAATAAAGGTTTATTTACGATTACTCTAAAAATTCGTTAGTGATAATATCACTGGGCATAAAACGGGTCGTTTCTAGATTGTTTTTATGTAACCAAAGTAGAAATGTATCAACACTTGTAGGATCCATCATGCCCCAATTATCTTGATCGCCAAAAAAAGGACTGCTAGCTGATAATGCTTTTATTAAGTTAATATTTTCATCATATTTCGGCACATGCTTACTGAGTATGGCACATGCCTTTTCCGGATTATCTTTTGAAAACAAAAATCCCTTTTTAGTGGCATTCATAAACTTTTTAATGGCCTCCTTTTTTCGATTAATATTTGATATTTCAGCCACTAACACCGGTGAATATGAGTAGGGAATATCATAATCTTTTAGCTTAAAATAAGATAATTGCTCATTGGTTTCTTGGGCCTGTATGCCTTCCCAGTTTGTAAAGATCCACGTAGCATCGGCTTTGTTTTTTAAAACGGTTTCCCAAATCCCCAATTTGTCAGGATATAACTTATTGACTGAACCTTTGCCGCCATCATTCTTAATCATTTGCTCTACGATCTTATCTTCGTACCGCGCTTTGTATGATGCATAACTTTTACCATCCAGATCTTTTGGAGAATTTATAGTTTGATCTTTAACGACAATAGCGCTAACATCTTCTTGATACATAGCTGCCAAAGCCATAAGCATACAGGGTTGATCTTTTACCCGATAACTTAAAACACTTTCTAACGGACAAAGAGCAAAGTCTGCTTTACCTAACTCCACTTTTTTAGCTGGTGTTAGCCGATAATTATCATCAGCAGGGTTTATTATTTCAATGTTTAATCCGTTTTCTTTGTAAAAAGAAAGCGCATCGGCCACAAAAAATCCGATATGATTAATATTGGGCGTCCAATCAATGGCTAGTTTAAGGGTCATTTATTTTATACTTGAGAAGCAGGGTTTTATCGTATGTTAGCTTTTTATATCAATACCCAAAATCCGCTTTGAGGGCATCTATCCGTTCTAATACCAAATCTTTAGTTAAGAAATCAATCTCAGATGACCCAAATGCTTTTTCGTAGGTGCGCAATGCCTTTTTAGGCTCACCTGATAATTCATGAAATTCGGCCTCGAAGAAATGACCCAACATGGTATCAGGATATTCTTTTAAACCCAACACTCCTAATTTTTGAAGCGATTCTAAATCTTCTTTTTTCTTAGCTGCTGCATAGATGGCCATGATGTCATTCATGGTTGTTTGCTTTCTAAACCCAAAGAAGGTTTCGATATCATTATATTTTTTTTCTAGGTAGCTAAATACATCGCTCTCCATCGTGGCTATATTCTCGCGATATTCCTTAACCGATATTGGTTTGTACATTCCAAAAATTTGATCCATTGCGCTTGCAATACCATATCCTGCTACAGCATTTTCTCCAGCGTTGGCAAATTCATCAAAGTAAAAACTCAAATTCTCATTAGTAGATGTCTTTACCTTATCATTTAAAGCTTTTATTGCCTTTCTTCCTCGTTTGTCATCATTCTCGCCCGTTGCCAGATAGTAAAAGCGTCTTTTTTCAGTACCATTTAGTTTATCTGCTAGACGCTCTTCCATAAAAGGAGCAAATTTTGGCGCTAGGCTTACATACGCATCAAACATAGGGTCCTCTTTGAATAAATAATAGTTTAAAAAAGCTGCAGTACGATCATGACCAACTATCATTTTAAAATTGGCAGTCTTATATCCTTTTGTAATATAAGGAACAAGCTCCATTGCTATAAATTCAAAAAAAGCAGCACCACGCTCTTCAGGTAAACCACTATCATCATTATATTTAGTATCACCAATACGTACATTTTCCTGTTGTACGCCTACCACAATTGCTTCAGGCATTTCTTCCCAATAACTATATAGTTTTGTGTTTGAAACTGCCAGATCGAACAAGTAATCACCGTCAAGTACAATTACCAATGGATATGTCTTCTTATCTTCTGCTGAGTAACTTTCGGGTATATAAATATCAATTTTTCGTGTTTCGCCTAATTTGTACGAGTTAAATTCTTCATTAAGTACTTGGGCGTTCATTGATGTAGAGCACACCAATAAAAGGATCAATATTTTTTTCATGATAAATAGGTTAGAATGTTCGTTGAAGATAGCTATAAATGAACAAACCGGACAAGAATCTAAAGCAATAGGTGTTAGCTTTCGTTTTTCGGCTTGGTTTTTCTGTTATAGAACGGCAGGATCAGAAATGAAATCCCTCCGAAAATCAATATCATCACAAATTGTGCAGTCCAGATAATCCAACCTAAGGCAACACCAGCAGATTCTGGAATATTATACAATAATAAAATTGCAGCAACTAGATATGGGTATGACCCAAATCCGCCATTTGTAAAAGCGATTGCAAAACTGCCTACTACAAAGGCAGCAATAATAGCTGAAAAACTAATACCTGAAGTTTCTGGCAAGGCAAAAATTGAAACATAAAACATGCCAACATACATTGCCCAAATAAACAACGTATGAAACAAAAATCCCCCTAGGCTTTTCATCTTAAGAATGCTAAAAATGCCCTCCTTTAAGCCTATTAAAAACTCCTTTATCTTATTAGAAATAGCGTTGTTGCTATACCTAAAAAATAAAACCAAGCCTATTGCTAGAACAGCTAGTACTGCAAGTGCTAAGACTAATTTTTCTTGAGGAATTTTTGTAATTATATAATCACTTAACAAATCGTATTGAAGTACTAAAGCAAGAATTACCAGAATTAATAGAATTACAAAGTCGGCAACCCGTTCGGCAATAATGGTTCCAAAACCCTTTTCAAAAGGAACTTTTTCATATCGCTGTAGTACTAAGGCCCTAGAAACCTCGCCGGATCTTGGAATAAACATATTCATTAAATAGGCTATTCCAACAGCCATAATATTATTAGGAAGTTTGGATTTAAAACCTAAAGGTTCTAACATATAATTCCACCGGTAAGCTCTTGAAAAATGACTTAATAAAGCTAAAACAACACTTAAAACTACCCACATATAGTCAGCACTTTTAAAGTAGAACTTAACCTTTTCAAGCTGCTCTGGTGTAAACTTATTGTATTGGTACCAAATAAGAAATATCCCTAAGCCTAAAGGCAAGATAATTTGTAAGGCTTTAGAGAGTTTTGGATTCAAGCTGTTAATTTAACTTGTTGTTCGATTCATTAGGAAAAACCAGTGACGGTTTGAAACTTTTTGCTTCTTCAATATCCATCATTCCATAACAAATAAGGATAAGTACATCACCAACCGCAACTTTTCGGGCAGCAGCGCCATTTAAGGTGATTTCTCCACTATTACGTGGTCCCGGAATCGCATAGGTTTCTAATCGCTCACCATTATTATTGTTCACGATTTGTACTTTTTCTCCTTCAATAATATTGGCAGCATCCATTAAATCTTCATCAATAGTGATACTACCGATATAATTAAGGTCAGCACCGGTAACTTTTACACGGTGAATTTTTGATTTAACAACAGTTACTTGCATGGGGCAAAGTTAATTAATTTAGGGCTAGATTGTCTATTAGTCGGACGTCATTTGCATACACTGCAATAAAGGCTCTGTATTTTTTATTTTTTGTTTTCCTTTTAACACTTTTTAATGTCAAAACCTCAGCGATCTTGAAATATTCAAGTCTTAAAAACGAATGAGTTTCAAATTGTTCTGTAACCCACTCTACTACTTTATTAGCACTTTCTGTGCCAAATTTTGCCCTAGCCGCTCTTAGTGTTTTGTAAATAAATGCGGATTTTTCCCTTTCTTCTTCGGTAAGCCTTTTATTTCTTGAGCTCATTGCCAATCCGCTATCTTCTCTACTTATTGGACATCCTACTATTTCTACCGGTATTTTGTATTTTTTTACCAGTTTTCGGATGATCTGTAGCTGCTGAAAATCCTTCTCTCCAAAATATGCTCTGTCAGGTTCTACAATTTCAAGCAAGCGCTTAACCACGGTTCCAACTCCATCAAAATGTCCATTTCTAAATTCTCCCTCCATTTCATTCTCTAAGCCATCGAAATCAAATTTTTGTGAAGAAACATTACCATTATATACATCATTTGGAGTTGGTGCATATACAATTACATTTTTTTTAAGGCTTTTTATCAGCTTGACATCTTCATCTAAAGTTCTTGGATATTTTACCAAATCAGTGGGGTTATCAAACTGCGTCGGATTGACAAAAATACTGACAATTGTCAATGCATTATTTAAAGTAGATTGCTGTATTAGAGCGAGATGCCCTTTATGAAGAGCCCCCATCGTAGGAACTAACCCTACCGATTGATCATTCTTTGATTGATTGCCCACAAAGGCGCTAAGTTTTGACTTTTCGGTAAAGACCATGGTACTAATTAAAAATAAACAGCCTGCAAACATAGTATTTTGGCGTTAATCTGCATAATTTTTGTAATTTTGCGTGTTTTTTAAAATAACCTAATAGGAGAGCATTTTATGACGAATAAAAGGGTATTGTACGTGTCATCAGAGGTGGTGCCATATTTGCCAGAAACAGAAATATCATCGATGTCTTTTGAGGCACCAAAAATGGTAAATGATAGAGGGGGACAAATACGAATATTCATGCCTCGTTTTGGTAATATAAACGAGAGAAGGCATCAATTACATGAGGTTATTCGACTTTCAGGTATGAACCTCGTTATTAATGACATGGACATGCCGCTAATAATAAAAGTAGCTTCGATACCTAAAGAGCGTATGCAAGTCTATTTTATTGACAATGAAGAATACTTCAAGCGTAAAGCTACCCTTACCGATGAAGATGGGAATCTGTTCCCTGATAATGATGAAAGAGCTATTTTCTTTGCAAAAGGTGTTGTAGAAACAGTCAAGAAACTAAACTGGGCACCAGATATTATTCACGTTAATGGTTGGATGGCTTCTTTGTTACCATTGTACTTAAAAAAGTATTATGGTGATGAGCCTCTTTTCGCTGATAGTAAAATTGTCACTTCGGTCTATGAGCAGGATTTTGAAACCACTTTGGATGCAGAAATGCTTAGCAAGGTTAAATTTGACAATGTAGAAGGTGCTGACGCATTAGAAACACCTACATATGTTAATATTATGAAAGTTGCAGTAGACCATTCTGATGCAGTTGTAATTGCAAGTGACAACCTCCCTAGTGAACTTGAAAGCCACATAGATCAACTAGACAAGCCTGTTTTACCATTCGTTTCTAAGGAAGAATTCGCAGATGCTTATACAGAATTTTACCAGACTAAAGTTTTAAGCTAGTTTTAAGACGACCTTAGCTTTTCTGTCTGATCAAAAAAGTTACATTTGTCCGCAAGCATGTATTTCTCAAGCTAATTTCTGAAAACAACAATTTAAATGAAGCGATTAATCAATGCCGGTTATACGGTATTTAGTTTTGTACTTATTATATTAATGTCTAGTTCTTGCGAACAAGAGTTCAATACAATAGGGGCTGACGTCATAGGTGGGGGTGATTTTAATGTGGAAAGTGTGACCATTAATGATCTGTTTTTAACAAATACAAAATTAGGTCCGGTACGAAGTAATTTTTTACCATTGTACCAACTAGGTACTAGGCAAGATGCTACTTTTGGTAGAAGAACTGCGACAGTAGCGTCTCAACTAAGATTAGTTTCCGGAACAGGAACAAATTACAACCCTAGCTTTGGTAATTTTAGTCAGGAACAAGAAGACATCAATGCGGCCGATACAGACCCACTTACTTTAGATGAGAATGAACGTGTATTAAATGCTTATTTAGATATTCCTTTTTTTAGTACAGTCACTGAGACTTCTGATGAAGGCAGCACCTACGAATTAGATTCGATTTATGGAAATCAAAATGTTCCATTCAATATGAAAGTGGAGGAATTAACCTTCTTTTTAAGAAGCTTAGACCCTGATAATGACTTCCAACAAATACAACAATATTATACGTCTACCGAAGAAGTCATGGGTGGACCAACTAATCCTACTCCAATCTTTGCGGACTTTACCGGTACTGTGCTTTTTGAAGGAGAAACTTCTATAAACGATGAAGAAATTGAAGTTGAAAATCCTGAACCAGACGCCGAGGGCAACACAGTGATTGACGAGCGCTTAACTCCTAGACTTAGAGTACCACTTGATTCAACTTTTATACAAACACGTATTTTAAACGCAGAAGGCACTAGTGTTCTATCTACCGATAGTGAATTTACCGATTATTTACGCGGAATTTATATTACCACCCAACATACTGAAGACTTGCTTATGTTGTTGGATTTTGCCAATGCCAACATTCGTATCGAATATGAATTTGATGAAATTGACACCAACAATACACTAGACGATCCTAGCGATGATACTATAGTACAAGATCAAGACACCTTTTTAATTCCTTTAAGCGGAAATGTAATTAACGTTTTTGAAGACGAGCTAAACCCTTCTATTGACGCTGCCATTACAGACACTACGGAGCCCGAAAGATTATATATTAGAGGTGGCCAAGGTATGATGACTCAAGTGAAATTGTTTGATGAGAATGAAGAGGATACCCCAGTACTCGATCAGCTAAAGGCAAATGATTGGTTAATAAATCAAGCCAACCTGATTTTTTATGTTGATCAAGTTTCTAGTTTAGATACCTTACCCCCAAGGTTGTACCTATATGATCTTGAAAATGACACTACATTGTTTGATTATCTTATTGATCCAACTTCCTCATCAGCAGCTAATGAAAGAGCCACATCTCGAAGTATTTACGATGGTATTTTAGATGAATCTGATGATGACGGACCCTTTTATCGATTCGGAATCACATCGCATTTGAGCAATGTGATTAGGAGAGATTCAACCAATATAAAACTTGGACTCTCGCTAACATCAGACATTACTAATATTAATATTTCAAGACCGCTTTCCGATCAGGATATTTCTACACCAGAAGCAGCAGTAGTAAACCCTTTTGGTGTTGTTCTTTTTGGAAATAGTTCTTCAGTTCCTGCCAACAAACGAGCTAAACTTGAACTGTTTTACAGCGAAGTAAATTAAATCTTTACTGAATAGCTAATTTCACTAATGGTGTAATAACGATAATGAGTGCCTACTTATCGAGTTTTTTTCTAGTAGCTAGGTAAATGAATCAATTTCGCACCTTATATTAATTAAATTCTTGTTGCGAATCACAATAAGAACCGAATCTTATTTATTTACATATGTGTGGTATAGTTGGTTATATAGGTCATCGAGATGCATATCCTATCATTATTAATGGTTTAAAACGATTAGAGTATAGAGGGTACGACAGTGCCGGAATTGCATTATATGACGGAAACGATGTTCAACTAGCCAAAACCAAGGGCAAAGTTGCCGACCTCGAGGAGCGTGCTGAGAACGAAATTAAAGCAAAAGGAAGTTTAGGGATTGGGCATACCCGATGGGCTACTCATGGTGTGCCAAATGATGTAAACTCCCACCCACACTACTCAAATTCAGGAAATCTAGTAATCATTCATAATGGGATTATAGAAAATTATGATGCGATTAAACAAGAGCTTATAAAAAGAGGATATACTTTCAAATCTGATACTGATACAGAGGTTTTAATTAATCTTATTGAAGAGATCAAGAAAAATGAAGGCGTAAAACTTGGTAAAGCCGTTCAAATCGCATTAAATGAAGTTGTAGGTGCTTACGCTATTGCTGTTTTTGATAAGACAAAACCAAATGAGATAGTAGTTGCCCGGCTTGGTAGCCCATTAGCCATTGGAGTTGGAGAAGATGAATTTTTCATTGCGTCAGATGCTACTCCGTTTATTGAGTTTACCAAAAACGCGATTTACTTAGAAGATGAAGAGCTTGCTGTTGTTAGAAGAGGTAAAAAAGTTAAGGTTCGCAAAATTAAAGATGATAGTTTAGTTGATCCTTATATTCAAGAACTACGTCTTAATATTGAACAAATAGAAAAAGGTGGTTATGACCACTTCATGCTGAAAGAGATTTACGAGCAACCAAAAGCAATTCGTGATACGTACAGGGGTCGTTTGTTGAGAGAACAAGGTCTTATTAAAATGACTGGTATTGAGGACAATATGAAAAAGTTCTTAAATGCTGATCGTATACTTATCGTCGCTTGTGGTACATCATGGCATGCTGGCTTAGTTGCTGAATATATTTTTGAGAGTTTCGCAAGAATACCGGTTGAAGTAGAATACGCTTCCGAATTTAGATATCGCGACCCTATAATTACGGAAAAAGACGTACTGATTGCTATATCCCAATCGGGAGAGACAGCAGATACTTTGGCCGCCATTAAGCTTGCAAAGTCTAAAGGAGCATTCGTATTTGGGGTCTGTAATGTCGTTGGATCCTCTATCTCAAGAGAAACACACGCTGGTGCCTATACCCATGCAGGACCGGAAATCGGGGTAGCATCAACAAAAGCATTTACGACTCAGATAACAGTACTAACCTTAATTGCCCTAAGACTGGCGAGAGCCAAAGGCACCGTAACTAACAGTGAATATCGCACGCATTTATTAGAGTTAGAACTTATTCCTGAAAAAATAGAAAAAGCATTAGAATCTGATGACTTGATTAAAGAAATTGCTGCTATTTATAAAGATGCGCCGAATTGTTTGTATTTGGGGCGTGGCTATAACTTCCCAGTAGCACTCGAGGGCGCCTTAAAGCTCAAAGAAATTTCATATATACATGCGGAAGGATATCCTGCCGCTGAAATGAAGCATGGTCCCATTGCTTTGATTGACGAGCACATGCCTGTCGTTGTTATCGCAACTAGAAAAGGCCACTACGAAAAAGTAGTAAGTAATATCCAAGAGATCAAGTCTCGTAAAGGAAAAATCATTGGTGTTGTTTTTGAAGGTGATAAAGAAGTAAAAGGGCTTGCAGATCATGTAATTGAAATACCAGAAACTGAAGAGGCACTTTCTCCATTGCTGACTACCATACCATTACAGCTATTATCATATCATATTGCAGTAATGAGAAATTGCAATGTTGACCAGCCTAGAAATCTTGCGAAATCTGTAACCGTAGAGTAACTTTTATCCTATAACGTTAATTTCTTAACGTTATATTAAGCATTTGGCAAAAAAGTGTATATTGGGTGGCAAATTCAAAGTAACCAATAACACTTATATGAGAACACTCTTTTCTTTATGCCTGTTACTTTTTTGTGCAATAAGTTTTGCACAAACAAATGTAACAGGAAAAGTGGTTGATGAAAATGATCAACCCATTCCCGGTGCAAATATCAAATTGACAGGTCAGGCTGTAGGGGCGGTAACAGATTTTGATGGGAATTTTAGTTTAAAAGTCGATCAAAATCCCCCTTTTGAAATTCAAGTATCCAGTATCGGTTTCGCAACACAAACCGTTCAAATTACGCAGAACAATCAAAACATCACTGTTAAGCTAAAAGAAGATGTTGCTCTTTTGGATGAAATTGTAGTGTCGGCTTCCAGAACTCCGGAACGTCTTTTTGAATCTCCTGTAACCGTAGAAAGAGTTGGGGTTACAGAAATCAAAAACTCGGCTACAGCTAACTTTTATGACGGGTTAGAAAACTTAAAAGGTGTCGACCTTAACACGGGTAGTTTAACCTTTAAATCGGTTAACACTCGCGGTTTTGCAACCTTTGCAAACACTCGCTTTGTACAACTTCTAGATGGTATTGACAACTCATCACCAGCACTTAATTTCGTTATAGGAAACTTAGTTGGTATGAATGAGCTTGACGTAAATAGTATTGAGCTATTACCCGGAGCATCTTCTGCCCTTTACGGTGCAAATGCTTTTAACGGTATTTTGTTTATGACTAGTAAAAATCCTTTTAATCATGAAGGAATTAAAGCATATGCTAAAACCGGAATCACTTCTTCTGAAGATGCTGGGGACAATAATTTTTATGATTTTGGTATTCGAGCGGCTAAAAAGTTTAGTGAAAGATTCGCTGCCAAGGCCAATTTCTCTTACTTGCAAGGTACAGACTGGTTTGCTACCGACACTAGACAATACTCTGATGTAAGAACAAGAATAGGTGAACCAGATGAAATATTTGAAAAATCAGCAGATCGTTTAGATCATGATGGGTTAAATATTTATGGTGATGAAATTAGCACTGCTGCAGTGGGAACAGACCTGCGTGGGGTGGCGCAATTACTGGAAGCTCAAGGTTTAATTCCTGCAGGAGCTAGTGCTCTTGTGCCAGCAGTAAATGTAGCTAGAACAGGTTATCTTGAACAGGAGCTTACAGACTACGACGCAAGGAGCATCAAGTTTGATGCAGCACTACATTATCGTCCATTCGCAAACGATATTGAAGTTATTTGGAATTCCCGAATAGGTAAAGGAAACACCATTTACCAAGGAGCCAATAGATACCAGCTTAAAAATTTCATTTTACAGCAACACAAGTTAGAAATTAAAGGTGATAATTTTTTCGTAAGAGGATATACTACCTCTGAAGATGCGAAGGACTCGTATGATTTACGTTTTACGGGTATTAATATGAATCGTGTGAACGCAACTGAATGGTTCGGAACCTACGCAGGTGCTTACTTACAGTCTACTCTAGCGGGAGCTACTGATGCCGATTCGCATGCAGCTGCACGAGTTGCCGCTGATGCCGCATTTACACCACAACCCGGAACTCCTGAGTTTCAAAGACTTTTTGATCAGGTTACCTCTGATCCTGATATCTCAACCGGATCAAAATTCTTAGACAATACAAAAGTATATCATGCAGAGGGTAATTATAATTTCTCTAGCTTATTAAATGATGCTGCCGATGTGCAAGTTGGTGCTTCGTACAGACAATACTCACTAAATTCTCAAGGTACTATCTTTACTGACTTTGATGGCCCAATCGAATATGATGAATATGGTGCATACGTACAAGGTGTAAAAAAATTCGGAGAAGATGAAAGATTGCGATTAACAGGATCACTGCGTTACGATAAAAACCAGTTTTTTGATGGTAATTTTTCACCAAGATTATCTATCGGATATTCTGCCGGTGAAAACAAGCAACATAATATTCGTGCATCGTTCCAAACAGGATTTAGAAATCCTGATACACAGTCGTTATTTATTGGTTTCGATGTAGGACGTGCCACTTTAGTAGGTTCGTCTCCTGACAACTTAGACAGACCATTACCAAATACTGACCTTGTAGGACGTGATGTTTATTTTGATTCATACTCCTTAAATTCAGTTCAAGACTTTAGTGCAGCGGTAGCAGCTGCTGTTCCAGGAATTTTAGCAGCGAACCCAGGCATTACATTAGAACAGGCACAAGGACTTGCAGTGCAGCAAAATGCTGGCATTTTAACTCCTGAAACAACGGGATTAGTTCAGCCAGAAAAAGTTACCGCTTTTGATATTGGATATCGTGGTAAGTTAGGTGATGTTACTTCTGTTGACGTAAATGCATACTACAACATATATGATGGTTTTATAAATCAGCGTAACGTAGTAACTCCTGTTACCGGAAGCACTACAGATGCAACCGGTGTTGCTGATATTGCTACTGGCAATTTCCAAGTATTTCAAACATATACTAACTCGTTAGCAGATGTTTCTTCGTACGGTTTAATATTTGGAATCAACACTAAACTATTAGATAAATTTGATGTTGGTTTAAATTATACACTTGCAAAATTTGATTTCGACCAAAGTACAGATCCAGGTTTCAAGGCAGGATTTAACACTCCTGAGCATAAGGTGAAGGTTTCTTTGGGAAGCACCAACTTATTTGACAACTTTGGTTTTGGCATCAACGCAAGGTGGAGTGACGAGTATTTCTGGCAAGCCAGTATTGCAAACGCAGTAATTCCTTCAAGAACATTGCTTGACGCACAAATAAACTACACTGTACCAAGCATAAAGTCTCTATTTAAAGTAGGGGGCTCAAATATCTTAGGCGATGAGTACATTACCGCTCCAGGATCTGGTAATGTAGGGTCTCAGTTCTATATTTCTTGGACAATCAATAATCTTTAAGCCAAATCAGATACATTATGATAATCAAAAATTCAAAATATATAGCACTTGCATTTGGTGCATTAGGTTTCGTAGCATGTAATGATGACTTACTACCTACAGGAACAGAAATCGAAGAAGCTGAGGCAATAGAAGTTTCAGCAGGTTCAGCTGATTTTTCGAACTTTGTTGCGATCGGTAACTCACTGACTGCAGGCTTTATGGATGGAGCATTGTTTGCTGCTGGTCAGCAGAATTCTGTACCAAACCAATTAGCGCAACAATTTGCTAAAGCAGGTGGTGGTGATTTCACACAACCATTAATGAATGATAATATTGGTGGCTTATTGCTTGGCGGAAACCAAATACAAGAACCTCGCTTATTTTTTGATGGTTCTGGTCCGGTACGCTTAGACGCAATGCCAACAACCGATCTTGCAACAAACAACCCATCAGGGACTTTTAATAACTTAGGGATACCGGGAGCAAAGAGTTTTCATTTATTGGGTCCTAATTACGGTGAACTTGCAGGGGTGCCTATGGGAACCGCAAATCCTTATTTCGCAAGAATAACGAACGGTGCTGCAGGTAATTCTCCCTTAGATTTGGCACTAGCTCAAAATCCAAGCTTCTTTTTATTATGGATTGGAAATAACGACGTACTAGGCTACGCTACTTCGGGTGGTGATGGTAGCGATCCTATTACACCCCTAGACGGTATGCCTGGTGTTGGCTTTACCGCTACATATAATACCTTAGTTGGTGCATTAACCGCTGGCGGCGCGCAAGGGATCGTAGCTAATATTGCTGACGTTACAAGTATCCCGTTTTTCACGACCGTACCTCATAATCCAGTGCCTTTAGATGAGGCAACCGCTGGTGCTGTGAATCAAGCGTATGCTGCCTATAATGGTGGTTTACAACAAGCATTAGCTGCATTAGCAGGTACTGGCTTATTAACACAAGAAGAAGTTGATCGTAGAACAATAAGTTTTACTGCCGGAGAAGGGAATGCGGTTGTTATTGAAGATGAAACCTTAACCGACCTTGGAGCAATTAACCCAGCTTTTGCTGCTTTACCGCAAATTCGCCAAGCAACAGCTGAGGATTTGCTAATACTACCTGCATCAAGCTTTATTGGAACATTAGCTGATCCTAATAATCCACTTTCTGTAAACGGTGTGGCCATACCACTATCGGATAGATGGGTATTAATACCAAGTGAACAAGAAGAAATTGCAACGGCAACAGCTGCTTTCAACGATGTTATTCGTGCTGCTGCAGATCAAGCAGGACTTGCATTTTTCGATGCAAATGCTACCCTTAGACAATTAACTGTAGGCGGCGTTGGTTTTGGTAATTTTACTCTTACCGGTAGTTTAGTTACAGGTGGTGCTTTTTCTCTGGATGGTGTGCATCCAGGAGCTAGAGGGTATGGCTTGACGGCACAAGAAATGCTTCGAGCAATTGATGCTACTTATGGCTCTAACTTTATAGCAGCTGGTGCAGTGCCTGATGCTGGAAGTTTACCTACTAACTTTCCGCCGACACTTCAATAAAACTTATAACATTTAAAACATAGAAACCGTCTAAAAGTATTTTTAGACGGTTTTTTGTTTCCAAAGCGGCCAAAACATAATATTATGTCGTTGCTAAATTTCTTGTCTTAAATTCGTTTAATAAAAAATAGCCAGTAACAAATAACGATATTGATAAATACAGCCCAATTATATATGAAGCAAATGGAACAATAGCATCTAGTCCAAACCAACCATCAACTTGTATTAACAAATAAACCCCAAAACAAAACTTGATAATCTCAGCATATAAAGCTAAAATATGTTGATCCATAAGTGAAGTATAAGCAAATATTGATACCATTAAAAACAATGCGTATAACACAATTTGTGTCATACTTAAATCAGCAACGCTAATCAACAAAAAGTACATCAGCACTAATGTGAATACTAACTGAAACCATCCCCACAGAACAAAAAATAAGGAACCTGAGGTCCGGTATTTTTCCATCGAAAAAGGATCGTCTACAATAGAAATCGGATATTTGATCTTTACATCTTTCGGTCTCCAGCCCGTTGGCATAAACCAAATTCGCAGTTTATCCTTCCAACTTTTAGTTCTCCAAGCATCTTTGACGATTCCCCATAGATGCATAAAATTGATTAGAAGCGGATTCCAAGTTCTTACGGGTTTTTTAACTCCATATACAGGAGGTACATCAGCCAACTCTTTCTGAAAAGTACCGAAAAGCTTATCCCAAAAAATGAATATCTCTGAATAATTTTTATCCAAATACTCATCATTTATAGCATGATGCACACGATGGTGTGAGGGTGTTACTATAATGTATTCCAAAAAGCCCATTTTATTAATAAGCCTGGTATGATACCAAAACTGGGCAAAAAAATGAATAGGTGCTACTACTGCAACCACTTCGGTAGGAATTCCTAGCAATGCCATTGGCACATATAAGAAAAAATATACTCCAACCACCGCCGAAACACTTTGTCTCAAAGCACAGGCTAGATTAAACTCTTCACTACTATGGTGAATAATATGCCTATTCCAGAATACATTGATAGTATGATTAAATCGGTGAGACCAGTAACCAGCAAAATCATGGCCAATAAAACAAGCTATATAGACCAAAACGGTCGATTTAATACTAAATATGGCCAAATGAGATTCCATCCACTCATAACTCACAATTACCACAGTCAGACCCATCAAAGTTTTCAAGGTATTTGTAAGACCAGAGCTAATACTAGAAATAGTATCTAGGCCGTAGTTAACTTGCTTTTTCATAAGTACACTGATCCCATACTCAAGAAGAATGAGCATTGCAAAACCAGGAATCGCATAGCTCAGAGCCGTTGCATAGGTCTCCATAGACAAAAAATTCGTTTTCTATTAGTTGTTACTGCAAGTTATTAAAGATATAAAACTTTTAAAATCATTTAAAACCTGTAAAAATGATCCGGAAAAAATAGCCGTTTTAATTGCTCAAAAAACATAATAAAAAAAAGGAAATTGTAGCTATTGTTTTTTAAGATAAAAACATATCTTTGCAGCCAAAATTCAGATAGGCTTTTTGCCTTTAAAATCTGAATTTTAGACAACAAAAAACAACACTTTTAAATACAGAATAGTAATGTCTAAAGTTACAGGAAAAGTTGCACAGATCGTAGGTCCGGTTATCGATGTAGAATTTGAAGCTGGCACCGAACTTCCAAAAATTTATGATTCCTTAGAAATCGCGATGCCAAACGGTTCGCAGTTAGTACTAGAAGTACAATCTCACATTGGTGAAGATACTGTTAGAACCATTGCAATGGATTCATCTGATGGATTAAGTCGTGGAACTGAAGTTGTAGCTACTGGTGCTCCAATTCAAATGCCAATTGGTGACGATGTATACGGACGACTATTTAATGTAATCGGTGATCCTATTGATGGGATGGAAACGTTACCCAAAGCTGGAAAAGACGGACTTCCTATTCACCGTGAAGCACCTGCCTTTGAAGAATTATCAACTTCTACTGAAGTTTTATTTACCGGAATCAAAGTGATCGACTTGATCGAGCCTTATGCAAAAGGTGGTAAAATTGGTTTATTCGGTGGTGCTGGTGTTGGTAAGACAGTATTGATTCAAGAATTAATTAATAATATCGCTAAAGGTCACGGTGGACTTTCAGTATTTGCAGGTGTAGGTGAGCGTACTCGTGAGGGTAACGACTTACTTCGTGAAATGCTAGAGTCAGGCATTATCAAATACGGCGACGACTTTACGCACAGTATGGAAGAAGGCGGATGGGATCTTTCTAAAGTAGATAAAACTGCTATGAAAGAATCTAAAGCGACATTCGTTTTCGGTCAGATGAACGAACCTCCTGGAGCTCGTGCTCGAGTTGCACTATCTGGTTTAACAATTGCGGAATACTTCCGTGATGGTGCTGGTGACGGTCAAGGTAAAGATGTTCTTTTCTTCGTAGATAACATCTTCCGTTTTACACAAGCAGGTTCTGAGGTTTCGGCACTTCTTGGTCGTATGCCATCAGCAGTAGGTTATCAGCCAACCTTAGCAACTGAGATGGGTGCTATGCAAGAGCGCATTACATCAACTAAAAAAGGATCTATTACATCAGTACAAGCGGTTTACGTACCAGCTGATGATTTAACGGATCCGGCCCCTGCTACAACCTTTGCTCACTTAGATGCAACGACTGTACTTTCGCGTAAAATTGCTGAACTTGGGATCTATCCTGCGGTTGACCCTTTAGATTCTACATCACGAATTTTAACTGCAGATATTTTGGGTGATGAGCACTACGACTGTGCACAGCGCGTAAAAGAGCTACTACAACGCTATAAAGAATTACAAGATATTATTGCAATTCTTGGTATGGAGGAACTTTCTGAAGATGATAAACTTGCTGTAGGACGTGCTCGTCGTGTACAGCGTTTCTTATCGCAACCATTCCATGTAGCTGAGCAATTTACTGGTATCCCTGGTGTGTTAGTAGATATTAAAGAAACAATCAAAGGATTCAACATGATTATGGATGGTGAGTTAGATCACCTTCCTGAAGCTGCTTTCAACCTTAAAGGTACTATAGAAGAAGCTATCGAATCTGGAGAGAAAATGCTTGCAGAAGCGTAATTAATTGAGATTATGTATTTAGAAATCGTATCGCCGGAAGCAACTTTATTCAGCGCAAATGTTGACTCTGTTGTTGTACCTGGTATTAATGGTGAGTTTGAAATGCTTGAAAATCACGCACCGATCGTTTCTTTATTAGGTGAAGGTATGGTAAAGGTTCGTGTACACAGTCAGGAACATAAGAGTTTTGATGAATTACCAGATGTTATTGTTCCTTCTGCAAACGATGCAAAGGTATTGACATTAAATATTCAGTCAGGCACCATTGAAATGAAAGATAACAAGGTTATTGTTTTAGCTGATTAAGTTAAAACTACTTTCAAAATATGAAATCCCAAATTCCAATCAAGGAGTTTGGGATTTTTTCTTTTTAACCCTTTATACCTGAAATCTCCTCATTCGTTCCATTCCCAAACGATAAACATCCAATCAACCTCATCATTTGATTCAATAACATTAAAACCTACTGCTTTATGTGCGTTTAACGATCTAATATTTTGTTTTGCCACAATAGTAATTAATGGGTCGTATTGATTTCGATAACACTCTCTCATATGGGTATACAAATCTCTAAAAACACCTTTACCTCGATAGTGCTCATCGACACAAACCTGTCCCATCACCAAATATCTACGGTCAGGAAAAAGCCTATCAGCCATTTTAAACATTCCGTCTAACAGCGGAATATCTTCTTTAAAATCGACCAGCATACTTAAAGTAAAGCCAACAACACGATCTTCATCCTTAGCAATTATATGAGGACAGGCATCATTCATACGCTTTAAAAGCGAAAATTCATGCTTTAAGGTTACGAAACCATCGGATAATTGTTTGTTTTGATCAATCTGATCTTTCAAATTTTCAGACTGAAGCCTCAAAATTTGGTGCAGTTCGTTATCCGTATATGCCTTGCAATATGAAATCATTTTATTTTCACTTTTGAAGATAGCCAAGCCTCTCTTTTCTTCAATGCTTTTTTACTTAGTTTCCCTCCAGCATTCTCTAACAATCGTATCGCATAACGCGATCCCTTGTCTAATTGTACTCTTGCTTGTTGGTTTCTTCCAAAACGAACAAACTCAACCAAAATTTGATCACCGGGTTTGAATGAACCGAAAATTTCTGCCGCATTAGTGCCTCTTATTAACTCGCCATTGACTTTTAACAGCTCATCACCTTTAATCAAACCTGCACGATAGGCCGCTTGATCTTGATACGGATTACTCGATATTATTACTTTATCATCTACCATACGAATCCTAGCGCCAAATCCTGGTGCTTCTTTATTCTGCTCAAGCTTCACTCCTACTGAATTAAAAAGCGCTTGATAATCTGGCATAGCACTCGTATATATGTAATTGTTAAAAAAAGCATCAGCAAATTCTTTACCTGCATATTGTTCTAGTCCTTGTTGAAGATTAGGAATAGTATATGGTTGTTCATTTTTACCAAAGCGGTTCCATAACATTTTCATATAACCATCAAGATCTAGACTTCCTTTAGTTCGTAAGGAAAGATCCAAAGCCAGCCCAAGCATGCTTCCATAAGAATAATATGATATGAAGGTATTTTCCCTATTTACAGGATCAACGGATGTTGCCGCATCGACAAACGGTGCCTGATAGCTCATTTCAATGGGGTTAAAATATGTCAACGCTGGTGAATTCCAAACATAGTTAAACGTACCGCTTAAGCCCTCTATATATTCTTTTTGTGTTCGTAAACCTGCTCGACATAAGATTAAATTGGTATAGTAGCTAGTAAAACCTTCAGCAAACCAGAGCTCGCCACTCATATTGGCATTTTCAAAATCAAAAGGCTCTAAACTTTTTGGTCGAATACGCTCTACATTCCACGCATGGAAAAACTCGTGGGATACCGTCCCTAAATTTCGTTTCATCCCCCCCTTGGCTAAACTTCTGGTTGAAGTTAAAATAGTACTATTTCTATGCTCCATGCCATCCCCTGACACATTGGGCATATAACTAGCCAAAAAAGTATATTCACCAAAATCGAATTTAGGAAGCTCTCCAAAAACCGCTTCTTCTTCTGCAACAATTTTCTTTACACTTTCAAAATACTCATCAAGTTCAGTTTCTGAACCTTGATGTAGCAATACAAAATTTATTTTTTGAATTTCCTTTCCTTTTCCAACTAAAAAACTCCTTTTTGAGAAATTGCTCAACATAATCGGACTATCCATGAAATAATAAAAGTTAGGCGCCATGAACTTGTTGCCACTGATCTTTTTAAGTTGAGTAGCCACGCGCCAACCAAGATCATCATGCACATCAAAATACATCAAAATAGCCCGACTGCTCAATGCTGGGGCGTACATAAATGTCGCTGGAATATTTAAGTGAGCATGGGTTTCATCAATTTGGCTATAGGTACCATCTGCCCTATTGGCGAAAAGCGTATAAGACAATTCAATAACGCCATCATGCCCAGAAATGATCCATTGATACGGGTCGGGTCTGGTGATAAGAAGCGGACTACCTTTACTATCTAACGCTCGAACATTAAACACATTTTTCGCAAACTCGTGCAATGCATAGCGCCCTGGCGAAGTACGACTCATTCTTACTGAAATATCTTCAGCAGGAAGATCTCTAAAAATTGCTGTTATCTCTGCCTCATGATTTACTGCATGCGGGAATGAAACCTCGTATACCACAGGGGCTTGAGCAAATGAAAAATGAGATATAAGCAACAGAAGACCAATAAAACGAAACATACATTTTTATTTTACGCTTAAAAGTAGTCTTAGCTTTAAACTTCTACAAACAATAATTTGGTAATCGTTATTTTTTCATCGTAATATCGCAATACTACGATGTTAGCTGATGTTATCCTTTGAAAACTCAAGAATATCTGCAGGCTGGCAATCTAATGCTTTGCATATTGCCTCTAAAGTTGAAAACCTGATCGCTTTTGCTTTCCCTGACTTTAATATAGAGAGATTGGCCGTAGTAATACCAACAATCTCCGCTAAATCTTTACTTTTCATTTTCCGCCTAGCAAGCATCACGTCCAAATTTACGATAATGGGCATACTTAAATAGTTAAATCATTTTCTTGTTGTAATCGAAAACCTTGTCTAAAGATTGCCGAAATAAATCCTGAGAAAACCGCAATCAGCACGTGGAACATTCCATATACAACCTCATCGTTTAGAGCACCCCCTCCAATGGTGAGGACACCCACAAAAGTTGCAACAGGAAACAACAAGTTGATGTACGTAAACTGATCAAGTTTTTTAATAGTACCATGTGTAAATAAGACCTTAGATTTAAAGGTCTTCAAAATGCGAGACAGCAACAGAAAAAACAGTAAGTAGTAAGCCAGAAATAAGAAAAGTACTAGAACAGTCTTTAAATCCAAAGCTCCCATTACATAACTTTCTATAAATGGGATTTTAATCTTGAATCTGTTGTTGTCTGTTAACTCAAATTGTTGAAATACTAATGCATAGCCAATAAAAGCAATGAACAATCCGTTGATGATCACAACTCCCAGCGCTACAAAGTACAACAACTTTGAAATTGATTTATTTCCAAACATTTTCATAAAGCTAATTTTGTATAGTTAAATCACTTTTATTTTTAGTTGAAAAGTTGTCCAAATATATAAAAATTATTGATAAACAATAATTTTTTATTTTAAAATGATATTTTTTAATACCTGCACAAGGTGTTATCTTTACCAAATGCTGCCAAAAAAACTACGGAAAAAACTAGATAAAAGAAATGAAGAAAATGCCATCCGTTCCTTACCAAAGCAATCTGATCTGATCGATTTTTCGTCAAATGACTACCTAGGACTCGCAAAGGACGCTACCATTTTTGAAAGTACTCATCAATACCTGATAGATAAAGAAATCATTGAAAACGGTGCCACTGGATCTCGACTACTATCAGGAAATCATTCACTTTATCAAAAGGTAGAGCAACTACTCTGCAATTTTCATGAGTCGGAAGCCGCGCTTGTATTTAATAGCGGGTACGATGCAAACATTGGTTTTTTTTCATCAGTACCACAAAGAGGAGATCTTATTTTATATGATGAATTGATACATGCCAGCATAAGAGATGGAATAAAAATGAGTAATGCTAAAAGTTTTAAGTTTAGGCATAACAATTTTGAAGACATACAGAGCCATTTGGAGCGAGGGTCTTATATACAAAAAGATGTTAGTGCATCTACTCAAAATGAAATCTATATTGTCACCGAATCTGTTTTTTCGATGGATGGAGACACACCGGACTTAAAAGCGTTAGCTCACATATCAAGAAAATACAACTGCCGGTTGGTCATCGATGAAGCACACGCTATTGGTGTCCATGGTTCTGGATTAGTGCAACAACTAAATTTACAAAAGGATGTTTTTGCACGAATTGCTACCTTTGGTAAGGCATTAGGTGGTCATGGAGCTGCCATTATTGGGTCTTCTGATCTAAAATCATACCTGATTAACTTTGCTCGAAGTCTAATGTACACTACAGGACTTCCACCTCATTCGTTAGCTACTATTTTAATGGCATACGAACATTTAAAAAACAACGTACTTCTCTCACCAGTGAAAGGCACTAAGGTTCAGGTGCCTTCCAACATTCAACAACTTCGAAATAACATCGAATATTTCAAAACTCAAATCTCATCATTAGGTTTAACAGAAAATCTTATTCCTAGCAATTCAGCTATTCATTGCGCCATCGTGCCTGGAAACGAAAGCGTTAAGGCATTGGCAATTAGCCTTCAAAAAAATGGTTTTAATGTGAAGCCTATTCTTTCTCCTACTGTTCCGAAAGATCAGGAGCGCCTTCGATTTTGTCTTCATTCTTATAATACTAAAGACCAAATTAAACAGGTTTTGGCATTGTTAAAAGAAGCATTGTAAATACTTCGGAAACTAAACTTGGCTTCGTTATTTTTGTGATATGAACAGCCAAAAAATTTTCGTTACCGGAATTTCAACCGAAGTCGGCAAAACCATTGCTTCAGCGATTATTGTGGAATCGCTAAAGGCTGATTATTGGAAACCGATTCAATCGGGGGATTTAGATAATTCTGATACTCACAAAATAGAGAAGTTAATATCAAACGATCAATCGGTTTTTCATCCAAATAGTTATGCATTGCAGACTCCTATGAGCCCACATGCAGCTGCCGAGATTGATAACGTTCGAATAATATTAAAAGATATTAAGACCCCAAATACAAGTAACACACTTGTAATTGAAGGTGCAGGTGGGCTTCTTGTGCCTTTAAATGATAAGCAGACCATTGCCGATATCATACTACCTAAATACAAAATAGTGCTAGTGAGCCGTCATTATCTAGGAAGTATTAATCACACATTACTATCTATTGAATACTTAAAAAGCAAAGGTCATGAAGTAGCTGGAATTATTTTTAGCGGTGATGAACATCCAACAACTGAAGCAATTATCAAAAAAATGGGCAAAGTTCCCGTTATAGGCCGCATTGATGAAGAGCCTTATTTTGATAAAAATGTTATCAAGGAATATGCTGAACGATTTAAATCAAATCTGAAAAATTTATAACATTAAGTGTCGCCTCGAGGGAAGTCGAGGGGTTTTCTATGACTATATCAAAACGCGATAAAAAATACATTTGGCACCCACTAGTACAACACAAGTTGTATGATGAAATGCTTGCAATAAAAAGTGCTAAAGGAGTCATTTTAACTGATGAATCTGGCAACGCATACATCGATGGAATATCATCATGGTACACTGCTGTCTATGGCCATTGCAATAAGTTTATAATCAGTCGAGTGACCGAGCAAATGAAACAGCTTGACCAAGTGGTTTTTAGCGGGTTTACTCATGAGCCTGCTGTTCGATTATCTGAAGCTCTAATTGATATTCTACCAGATAATCAAGAAAAATTGTTCTTTTCGGACAATGGATCTACCGCCACTGAAATCGGCATTAAAATGGCATTACAATATCATTTTAATAAAGGCAATAAGCGCAATATCTTAATAGCCTTTGAAGAAGGGTTTCATGGTGATACGTTTGGTGCCATGTCGGTATCCGGTCTTTCCGTTTATAATGGTCCGTTTGAAGAGTATTTTATTGATGTCGAACGTATCCCTGTTCCAATTGGGGAGAACAATAAAGAGGTTCTATCTGCCCTTAAAAAGTTAATAGCAAAAGGAAACATCGCAGGATTCGTATTTGAACCCATAGTGCAAGGTGCTGCAGCAATGAAAATGCATGATACAAGAGGACTTGATGCCTTAATTAAACTGTGTAAAGAAAATGATGTAATTACTGTTGCCGATGAAGTGATGACCGGTTTTGGAAAAACCGGTACTTATTTCGCATCTGATCATTTAACCTACAAGCCTGATGTTATTTGCATGTCAAAAGCACTAACCGCCGGCTTACTTCCAATGGCAATAACCAGTTGTACCCAAAAAATATTTGACGCTTTTTATGATGATGATATTGGTAAAGGATTATTTCATGCACACACTTATACGGCAAATCCATTATCGTGTACGGCCGCCATTGCGGGAATCGAATTACTAAAGTCGGTTGAAATTCAAGAGAATATCAAAAATATAATTTGCTGGCATCGACAATTTGGACAACGAATAGCATCACACCCAAAAGTAAAAAGCGTACGACAAACAGGAGTAATCTTTGCGTTGGATTTAGCTGTTGAAATGGCACGCTATGGAAACTTAAGAGATCGGCTATATAAGTTTTTTATGAAAAATGGTGTTTTCTTAAGACCTCTGGGTAGCACAATTTATATCTTAGCACCATATATTATTACCAAAGAGCAAATGACCAAGATCTATGATGTGATAGAACAATCATTCGAGATTCTCGAGTAAATCAGGTAGCAAATCAATATGCTCTTCTGATTGATCAGTGATAACATATAGCTTTTCATAGGACCACTCATCATCCTCTTTAGTACCCAAAACATAAACTCTACCCGCTCCCTTAGGTCCCTTTATAGGAATATTGAAATCTGCTTTTCCGACACCGTTAGAGAAATTTAGTGAACCGTTCATCATACCATCTGTATCGATGGGTTCACCAAGAGCATCGATCACTAATTCGTTTTTCGATACTTCTTCCATAGCCAACTCATAGGGCTCAGATCCTGTTAGCGCTTCAGACACTCCAAAGATCAAGGCACCAATACCAAATACAAATAGTAAAATAATTGTGAGACAACCACCTAACGGCACGGCCCAAATCCAATTTCGACCGAACCAACTTTTTTTGTTTTCTTCCATGACTTATGAGTATGATAAAACTTATTTTTGTTTCAAATTTTAGTAAAAATTGCAACAACCAATTTCGATTACAGGTCTTTCATCAATTTCGCCACTTGGTCGTAAGCGTTCTCAAATATGGGAATCTTATTTAAAAGATGGGCACATGTTTACTTTAAAAGAAACAAAAAAAGGTCCTGCTCCTGTTGCTTCGTTAAAAGATCGCGACAAAGATGTCATTAATAAGCTAAGAAATTCAGAATCAAAATATGAACATTTAGACGATTCCGTTTTGTATGCGATTTATGCGGCTCGTGAGACCATTTTGGAAGCTGGTTGGAAATCAGATTCTGATTTCGGAATAAACATAGGATCATCTCGAGGAGCAACATCTCTATTTGAAAACTATCATGAGTATTTTTTAAAAAAAGGGGCCGCAAAAACACTTACTTCTCCCACCACAACTTTAGGCAATATTTCTTCTTGGGTAGGCCATGATCTGCAATCAAAAGGGCCAGAAATCAGCCATTCGATAACATGTTCTACCGCATTACACTCCATGTTGAATGGAGCCGCATGGTTACAAAGCGGATTGACCGATAAGTTTCTAGTTGGCGGTAGTGAAGCAGCGTTGACCAACTTCACTATAGCGCAAATGCAAGCCCTTAAGATTTACTCAAAAGACATAAATGACACCTTTCCTTGTCGAGCACTTGATCTCGATAAAAAAAATAATAGCATGATTCTAGGTGAAGGCGCTGCAATGGCCTGTCTCGAACTTGGCAAAAAAGAAAATGCAATAGGAACAATATCAGGAATAGGTTACGCCACTGAACCTTTGCAACATAATATATCGATTTCTACCGATGCTAATTGTTTTCAGCGTTCGATGCAAATGGCAATAAAGGATATGGGCGAAGAAAATGTCGACGCTATCGTGATGCACGCCCCCGGCACAATTAAAGGTGATTTAGCTGAACACAATGCGATACAGAAAATATTTTGTAACAGAATTCCCTTTTTAACTACAAATAAATGGAAGGTAGGTCACACATTCGGTGCTTCTGGGATGCTGAGTGTTGAATTGGCCATTCTCATGTTACAGCATCAACAAGCTATTGAAGTTCCCTACATTGCACCGCAAACCAAACCCAACAAACTGAACAATATCCTAGTAAATGCAGTTGGTTTTGGAGGGAATGCGGTATCGATCTTATTATCCAAATAAGCAAGAGGGAGTCCTCTTAAGAACAGGAAAATAACTAACCTTTGCTATCTACCCGCAAGATTCTTAATAATTTACAGATTTTTTCTTGTTAACCAATTAATACTTATACCTAAGACAGTAACTCATTGGTAGAAGTCTTGTGAATAAGCCTGGTGATATTTAACGGTTAAACCCCTCATCAATTAAGCGCAATAGGTTATTTTTGATATATGATCACGGCTTAGGGATTGCAGCGGCATCCTTTTTCATGTCATCCTGAGCGCAGTCGAAGGAGACTTGAAAAAGATATAGCGGAAAGCCCGGCCCTACGTAGTTCTAATGTAATTAGAACGAAGTAGGGAAAGCTCCACAACAACCAAACGACTGATGAGTACAATACGACATAACTGGACAAAAGAGGAGATATTGGCTATTTACAATAAGCCTTTAATGGAGTTATTATATGAAGCTGCCACAGTGCATCGTGAGTTTCACGATCCGAACACAGTGCAGGTTTCTACCTTATTATCAATAAAAACTGGTGGCTGTCCAGAAGATTGTGGATATTGCCCACAAGCAGCGAGATACCATACTGATATTGAAGGCAACGACCTGATGAGTGTTCAGCAAGTGAAAGCACAAGCATTACGAGCAAAGTCTTCAGGAAGCAGCCGAGTTTGCATGGGTGCCGCTTGGAGAAACGTAAAAGATGGCCCTGAATTTGATCAAGTTTTAGAAATGGTGCGCACAATTAATAAGCTAGATATGGAGGTATGTTGCACGCTGGGTATGGTTACCGAAAATCAGGCGAAACGTCTAGCAGAAGCCGGTTTGTACGCTTACAACCATAATCTTGACACATCAGAGGAATATTATAAAGAAGTTATTTCTACACGTGGTTATGAGGACCGCTTGGAAACAATTGATAATGTTCGAAAAACCAATGTTACCGTGTGCAGTGGCGGTATTATTGGTATGGGCGAGGCTGTAGAAGATCGTGCAGGAATGCTGGTAGCCCTTTCTACATTGAATCCTCAGCCAGAATCAGTACCAATTAATGCTTTAGTGGCGGTTGATGGCACCCCCATGGAAGATGAAACGCCGGTTGAAATTTGGGAGATGATACGTATGGTAGCGACTACAAGAATTGTAATGCCGGAAACTCAGGTTAGACTTTCAGCAGGACGCACTAATATGTCACGCGAAGGGCAGGCAATGTGCTTTTTTGCTGGAGCCAACTCAATTTTTGCAGGTGACAAATTACTGACGACACCAAACCCTGATGTTAATGAGGATATGGAAATGTTTAAAATGCTTGGACTGAATCCGCAAAAACCATTTATTAAGAAAATGCAACCACAGACTGTGGAAGCAGCCGACTCTCAATACGAATCATTAGGTGAAAAACCGAAATGGACCAGACCAGAACATACCATTGATCGGAATGAAGAAGCAAAGCAAAAAGGTAAGTTAGCATCCAAACTTTAAGATATCGTTTGGAAACCTTTTGTTAACTTTGGGCATTCATCAAGCTTAAATCGATTTACATTTGGGATTGCAACTACAAGATATACCCCGGGTAGAAACCATTACCAAGAAAGATTTTATTAGTAATTACTTCAGACCTCAAAAACCTGTGGTAATTGAACGTTTCATAGAAGATTGGCCTGCGTATTCTAAATGGAATTTAGAATATATGAGCGAAGTTGCTGGCACCTTAGAAGTTCCTCTCTACGACAATAGGCCGGTTAAACACGATGAGGGGTTTAATGAGCCTCATGCCAAAATGAAAATGAGTGATTATATCGCTCTACTTAAAAGGGAACCTACAAAATACCGCATTTTTTTATGGAATATTTTAAAGGAAGTACCAGAACTACAACAGGACTTTACATTTCCTGATTTCGGACTTCGTTTAATGAAGGGACTACCCATGTTGTTTTTTGGTGGAGAAGATTCCTATACCTTTATGCATTATGATATCGATCTCGCTAATATTTTTCATTTTCATTTCGAAGGGAAAAAACAATGTATTCTTTTTGATCAAGAACAAAGCAAATACTTATATAAAGTACCTCACTCTTTAATCACAAGAGAAGATATTGATTTTGCTAATCCCGATTTTAATAAGTGGCCCGCGCTAAAACGTGCAAATGGTCATGTTGCCAATCTTGAACATGGTAACATACTATATATGCCAGAAGGCTACTGGCATTATATGAGGTACTTAACCCCAGGTTTTTCAATGAGTTTACGTGCTATTGCCAGAAACCCGAAAAACTTGAGCAAAGCGATTTATAATGTTTTTGTAATGCGCCATTACGACAACTGGATGCGAAAACGAAAAGGCCAAGCGTGGATTGATCATAAAAATGAACAAGCGATTGTTAGAACACATGCTACACTAGGTATTTCTTAGAATTTTTATTTAATGAGTTGATTGATCTTCTCATAGACCAGATGGGATTCCCAGCCTCTATATAACAAATAATCCGCTAGTTTTTTTTTCTTCTTATACGGGTTTTTATCCGTGAGTTGAGCTAATCTTTTTTTGGCAAGTGCATCTAAAGTTTCGAAGTAAGCATGAGAGTCGATTTCTTTTAAAGCCTTATCGATATTGTATTTCGAAATATCACGAAGTTTTAGTTCTCTTACAATCCGATTTCTCCCCCACTTTTTGATATTGAATTTTCCTCGTGCAAAACTCTGTGCAAAGCGCTGCTCGTTTAGGAAGTTGTGCTCAATTAAATGCGAAACTATCGTGTCAATAGCAAGAGGAATCATGTTCATATTTTTCAATTTAGTAATCACCTCTTTATGACAACGATCTTGGTAAGCGCAGTAGGCTTCAAGTTTTCTTTTTGCTTCAGTAACAGTATATGACCCAATGTTTCGTTTCACAAAACGAAGATATCATTTCTACAAAACAAAAAAGCCCATTTCGAAAACGAAACGGGCTTCTTCTATTTTAAAACTGTACCACTTTCATCTTTAAAGTGGTACTCTAAATACGTGTAAGCATCTCTAGGTAATATTTTTACCCATTTTTTGTGTTCAAAAAGCCATTTTGAACGGATGGATGGAAATCCTTTGGTCAAATAGGCTGCAATAAACGGATGCGTATTGAGCGCTATTTTCTTGTTTTTATTGTTTGACAATATTCTCTCCAGATCATGGTTAATTTTATCGACAATTACGATAGGGGCTTCTACTTCGCCTCCGTTTCCGTTAGGATTTTCCTCCCTTGTCTTAATTGCCATTTCTGGTCGAACTCGTTGTCTCGTAATTTGTATCAATCCAAACTTACTTGGCGGCAAGATTTTGTGTTTGGCCCTATCTTCTTTCATTTCATTTCTTAAATGATCGAATAAGGTACGTCGGTTAGCTGCATTGTTCATGTCGATAAAGTCGATAACAATAATACCTCCCATATCGCGTAAACGAAGTTGCCTAGCAATTTCACTTGCTGCAATTAAGTTTACTTCTAATGCTGTATCTTCCTGATTTTTAGCTTTGTTAGAACGATTACCGCTATTTACATCAATAACATGTAATGCTTCGGTGTGTTCTATCACCAAATACGCCCCACGACTCATAGAGACTGTGCGACCGAAAGATGTTTTAATTTGCCTTTCTATCCCATATTTTTCAAATATGGGTACTTTAGACCGATAGTGTTTTACGATTGATTCTTTGTTAGGTGCAATTTTATGCACATAGTCTTTAATTTCTTGATAAAGCTGTTCATCATCAACCTGTATTCCCGTAAAACTATCATTAAATATATCCCTGAGGATTGATGATGCTCTACTTAATTCACTTAATACTTTTGATGGATGTTTTGCTCTATGCAATTTTTTGCACATTGCTGCCCATTTATTTAGCAGGTTTTGCAAGTCTTGATCTAGTTCAGCGACTTTTTTGCCTTCGGCTACGGTACGAATTATTACTCCAAACCCTTTCGGTCTGATGCTTTTTACCAATCGTTTTAATCGATCTTTTTCTTCTTTACTTTCTATTTTTTGAGAAACAGAAATACGATCAGAAAAAGGGACTAGTACCAAGTATCGACCAGCGATAGATAGCTCTGAGCTTATTCTAGGGCCTTTGGTCGAAATTGGTTCTTTAACGATTTGTACCAAGATTGACTGGTTGGCTTTTAGCACATCATTGATGGCGCCGTCCTTGTTAATCTCCGGTTCAAATGGGAAATCTTTTAAAGAATAATCTTTTAATTTACCTGTGCTTACACGTTTAATGAATTTTAATAAAGACGTAAGTTTTGGCCCTAAATCATGGTAATGCAAAAATGCATCTTTTTCATAACCCACATTAACAAATGCGGCGTTAAGTCCTGAAACGGGCTTTCTGATTTTGGCAAGAAAAATATCTCCTACCGAGAAATCATTGTTTTCAACCTCTTTATGTAATTCAATTAATTTTCCATCCTTTAATAAGGCAAAATCGTCAGCTGTGTTGCTAGATCGTACGATCAATTCTTTATTCACGCTGATCTGATTTTTATCCCGATAACAATCGGAATGGATTAAACATAAAGTTGAAAGTATATATACTTTCCGCAGTGATCAATGGCTTTGATCGCACTGCAATGTTATTATATCTGTCTATTGTACAGATACAATTCACAGGTTTAAATTCCTGTAGATACCTTAAGTATCTTTTTTCAAAGAACGTTTTTTGTTCAAATCAAAAAAAAAGTAGTTAGACTAACTACTTCTTTTTGTGGCGGTTTGCTCTACGGCGTTTCTTACGCTTGTGAGTGGCTACCTTGTGCCTTTTTCTTTTTTTACCACTTGGCATACTGTGTGTTAATTTTAATTGTTTTACTTAACCTCCACATTCGTTTTTACTCCTTCTACAAAAACTTTCGCAGGCTTGAATGCAGGAATATTGTGAGCTGGGATTTTGATTGTGGTGTTTTTAGAAATGTTTCTTCCAGTTTTTTCTGCTCTAGTTTTAATAATAAAACTTCCAAAACCTCTTAAATAAACATTGTCACCACCTTCTAGTGAATTCTTTACTTCTTCCATAAAAGATTCAACAGTTGCCTGTACATCTCCTTTTTCGATTCCTAGTTTTTCAGAAATCCTCGCTACGATATCCGCTTTTGTCATTTTTAATTGAATTATAGGGTTTGTTTATAAGGGCTGCAAATATATAAATTTTTTAACCAATTAATAAAACGTAATTGACTTAAATATAATTATATAAACTCATATTTTTACACTTTCTCTGTTAATTTTATGACGTTTTCTCAACACCTAATCAATTGGTACTCAATTAATAAACGGGATTTACCATGGCGAAATACCACAAACCCCTATCCTATATGGCTTTCTGAAATAATTTTGCAACAAACTAGGGTTGAGCAGGGTATGCCCTATTATTTTAAATTTTTGAAGAAATTTCCTTCCATTCAAGACCTGGCAACGGCAGATGAAGCAACCGTATTAAAACTTTGGCAAGGATTGGGTTATTACTCCAGAGCAAGAAACCTTCATACCACAGCTAAGTACATTGCTTTTGAACTTGAAGGAGTATTTCCAAATACTTTTGAAGGTTTATTAAAACTAAAAGGGGTTGGGCATTACACCGCAAGCGCGATTGCCTCTATTTGTTTTAACTTACCAACACCGGTAGTTGATGGAAATGTTTTTAGAGTACTTTCTCGGTATTTCGGAATTGAGACTCCTATAAATAGCCCCAAAGGAATTAAGGAATTTAGGACACTTGCTGCTTCATTAATTAATCATGAACAACCAGCTACTTTTAACCAGGCCATTATGGAGTTTGGCGCTACTCAATGTAAACCACAGAATCCATATTGTTTACACTGCCCTTTTAATGATAGTTGTATCGCATTGCAAAAAAATCTGATCAAATCATTACCGGTAAAACTAAAGAAGACTAAGGTTAGACATCGATACTTTAATTATTTAGTGATCAAAACGAATAATAATGAGTCCGTTATTAAAGAACGCACCTTGAAAGGTATTTGGCAACATCTATTTGAATTTCCCCTAATAGAAACCGACTCTCCTGTTAATGAAAATACTTTAATCAATCTTGATTCTTTTAAAAAAGAAGTAGAAGGCCGATCTTTTGAAATCAGTCTGTATAACGATATAGATATTGTTCATAAACTATCACATCAACATTTACATACCAAATTCTGGATTGTAGAACTAGAAAGCATTGAGCAGGAAACCGTACCTATCGACTCTTTAAAACAATATGCTGTACCAGTTCTTATTCATAATTTCTTAGAAGAATACACCTTTTAGACTCTTGAAAACGGATTTCCATTTTTTGAGTTTTTACTTCAATTGATTTTGTATTTTCATGATAGCTATTTTTCAAGACATGCAAATTCACGAAACCGCATTTGTAGTATCAACTTATCGTTCGCTTCATGAAGATGTAAGTAAAGATAACTATGCCAAACTTTGGAACAATCCTGCAACGAATGCACTACTACCAACAATTTTTAAGGAAGTTTCTCCCTATGAAGGCATTTTGCATGCAATTAGAAATCGGTTTTTTTACGAGAGTTTACGTTCTTTTTTTAATAAACATAAAGGCGGTACATTCATAAATTTTGGTGCTGGCTTTAGTATGTATCAATTCATTTTAGATGATTCTGTTAATACCATAGACATTGACAAAAAAGAAATTCTCGACTTTAAGAAAGATAGGATAGGTAAGTGGACAGCTGAAGGCAAATTACCTCATCGGAATATTCAATATCTGAGTATCAATTTTAATACAGCACAAAAAGAAGAGATTGTTTATTCTCTACGACCATTGATCACAAAAAAGCCAACCTTTATACTTTTAGAAGGCGTCTTATTTTTTTTAAACAAAAACACAACCGACAAATTATTTGACACCTTCAAGGTCCTACAGGGAAAAGATGACCTTGTAGGCAGTGTTTCTTATATATCCAGTATAAAAAACACAAAGGTTTACAGCAGGCTCATTAACTACTTTGATAAAAACAATGACACCAATGATTCGTTTATGCATCAAACGATTCCTCATTCTTATTACGAGCAGATTCCTAATTACCGATTAGCAAGAGCCACCAGTGAATTTAATCTTTTAGAGGAATATAGTCCAGCACATTCTTCAATTAAAGAAAATGAAATTTTAAATGAACATCTATATTTGCTGCAAAAAATGTAGTGGAACTAAGTAAATCTCGATATGTTTTCAATTGATAACACTACTTACTATGTTCAAGTTTTTTAATTATCTTTAATACTACAATAAACAAACAAAAACCATGTCAGGAACCTTAAACAAAGTAATGCTTATTGGGCATACTGGAGATGAAGTAAAGATGCACTATTTTGAAGGAGGAGGTTGTATAGGTCGCTTTCCACTAGCAACTAATGAAACCTATACCAATAAAACTACTGGCGAACGTGTTTCTAACACAGAGTGGCATAATATTGTAGTACGAAATAAAGCTGCAGAAATTTGTGAAAAGTATCTTAGTAAAGGAGATAAGGTATATATAGAAGGTAGAATTAAAACGAGAAAATGGACTGATGACAAGGGATTGGAACGCTACAGTACAGAAATACAGTGTACTGACTTTACCTTTTTAACCACAAAGCAGGAATCTGGTATGCAGCAGCCAATCCAACAACCGACAGCAGCTCACCCAATGCAACAACAAGCTCCAGCAACGCCTGCAACTCCAGCGGCACCCCCACAACAACCAGTTGAAGAAGATGATCTCCCATTTTAAGTTTAATTAATTAACACGAATTGGATACCGAACCTCCGAGTCTAATTATTTTATTACTGTCTACTAGCACTTACCTAGTGCTAGAATGGTTAATATTACTGTTATTACTTGTATGCTCTGCCTTGATCTCTGGGGCCGAGGTTGCGTTTTTCTCACTTTCTCCCACCGATCTTAAAGAAGCAAAGGTCGCAGGTGATTCTTCATTATCTAGAGTTTTTAATTTACTGCAAAAACCAAAACGCTTATTAGCAACTATTTTGGTAGCTAATAATACTATTAATATTGGAGCAGTATTACTATTTGACGCCATAGGTAGTGTCATTTTTGCTAATATGGACTATCAGTTACTTGGTTTTATTAATGTTCGTTTCCTGGTAGAGGTCGGTATTGTAACCTTTCTTATTTTGTTGTTTGGTGAAATACTTCCAAAAATTTACGCAAGCCGTAATAGTTTGTCATTTTCTAAAACCATGGCCAAACCTATTTACATTCTTGATATTTTGTTCGCACCTTTAAGCAGGCCAATGCAGGCGGTAATTGGTTTTATACATTCGAAATTTGGCAATAAAAAAACTAATTTATCAATCGACCAATTATCGCAAGCGCTTGAACTTACCTCAGAAGAAGACACCACCGCCGAAGAACAAAAAATATTACAAGGCATTGTCTCATTTGGCAACACTGATACCAAACAAGTAATGCGTCCTCGAATAGATATTTTTGGTTTAGGTATAGAACAGCCTTTTAAAGAGGTAGTTACTGAAATTATCAAAAATGGTTATTCCCGTATTCCTGTTTATAAAGACAATATCGATACTGTTGCCGGTGTTTTATATGTAAAAGATTTGCTTCCACATATCGATAAAACATCTTTTAACTGGGAGAAACTTATAAGAGAACCTTATTTTGTTCCTGAAAATAAGAAGTTAGACGATTTGTTAAAAGAATTTCAAGATCAAAAAAATCATCTTGCTATTGTTGTTGATGAATATGGCGGAACCTCTGGTTTGGTCACATTAGAGGATATTATTGAAGAAATCGTTGGAGATATTACTGATGAGTTTGATGACGAAGACCTTATTTACTCAAAAATTAGCGACAAGCAGTTTGTATTTGAAGGAAAAACGGCTTTACGCGATTTATATAAAGTAATTGACTTAGAAGACCCTACTTTATTTGAAGAAAATAAGGGAGAGGCAGAAAGTATTGCAGGCTTCGTATTGGAAATTTCAGGAAGTTTTCCTAAAAAGGGAGATCGGATTACCTTTGAAGATTATGTATTCGATATAGAAGCTTTAGATCGAAAGCGAATTAAACAAGTAAAGGTTACCATACCTTAATTATGAAGAAGCTACTTTACCTCTTAGTTGTTATGTGTTTTATTTTGTTTTTTTCTTGCGGAGAAGATGCAATACCAAAACCAAAAGCACAACTACGTTTAGAATATCCACAGCCAAAATACGAGCTTGAGGCTAAAAGTCTCCCGCTTACTTTTGAAAAAAATAAGCTTGCAAAAACCATTTATCAGCAAGCTTCCAACAATAGGCAGCTGGCCTTAAATTTAGAATATCCACTACTAAACGCCACTGTTTATATTTCTTATATGCCAGTCACCAGTAATATTGATTCATTACTGAGAGATGCACAAAACCTTACGCAAAAACATGTAGTAAAAGCGGATAATATTCAGAGCGATTTGTATGAAAACCCTGATCGAAAAGTATATGGAATGTTCTACCAGGTTTTGGGTAACGCTGCATCGCAGAGTCAGTTTTACGCAACTGATAGTACCAAACATTTTTTAACGGGCTCTCTTTATTTTTATGCAAAGCCAAATTTTGATTCTATCCAACCTGCAGCTGCTTATATTCAAAATGATATGATGCGATTAATGGAGACTATTGTTTGGAAATAACTTTAGGTTATTGTTGCCAACCACCAACTATTTCCAAAGGGATCTTTAATTCCAGCAGTTCGCTTACCATTATCTTCATCAATAGGATGCATTAGTGGTTCACATCCCATATCTATCGCCTTATAAAAAGTGGTATCAGTATCCACTACATATATATATAAGGATGACGGTGTATTTCTTGTTTCATTTTCAGCTTCTGAAAGGAATAACATGGCATTGCCGATCAAGATCTCAGAATGTTGAATCTGCTTTTGAGCATTCAGCGTCCTAAACATTTCCTGAGCGTTGAAAAGCTTTCTAATAAAATCTATAAAAGCTTCAGCATTATACAACAAAAGAAAAGGCATTACTTGCTGGTGCCCTGCCATTATTTTAAGTTGACTAGTGATCATAAAACAAGGTTCTTGATTTATGTACGTAGATTAATTTGGGTTGGATTTTGAAAATAGCGTTTTGTTCTGATCGCACATCCCTATATCTCGAGAGAAATCATGAAGTTAGATAATCATGTGGACCTTCCCGATGCCTCCAAAAAATCAATTACAATTTCATTTTTACAAACTATCTTCTTTGAATTTAGGAAAACCTATTGCAAAAACCACAAGTATCTAAAAGCTTTTTTTCGGACATATATGGTGAAAACAAATAATCTTAGCTAAGAGCTAAGATTATTTGTTTTCATAAAAAACTACTTAATATGATTCACATACCTCTTCGTTAAAATTTCGCCAGAATTTCACATCGTATTTTGGATTCTGATTAAGAAACTCCGTTATTTTCAGTTGAACTTCTTTGTCATTTAAATCATTAGTATTACTATTTAGATACACTTCTGTTCTTGTTCTTTCCCGGATAAGAAACTCCCTATATTTTTCAATTAAATAAGATAGTAATTCAGGTAAAGGTATTTCACAAGCAGTTGCATAAGCCCTAACAATGTTTAGATTAACGGATTTTTCTCCCTTTTCACACTGGCTGATATATGATTGTTTAATATCCTTTCCGTCACAAATTTGATTTTGACGAACTTTCCTTATCTCTCGAACTTCTTTCAGGACAACGCCCACCCTAAACCTTTGGTTAAATGGTTTATCCTCTGGGCTAAAGTTAATGTCCACATTGGAATGATTTTTTGTTTTGTTCATAATCGATAATTTTTAGATTCTAATAAATTGTTATGTAATGCTAATCTTTAGGGCCATTGCCGCTTTCGCCGGCAATCAATTCATAAATTCTGATCGACTTCGAAAATATTTTCCATACGATACCCGTACCGATAAATTTCAAAATCCATTTATAAAGTTTATTTTTTGACGTATTACTATTCTTTTTCTCTTTAAACTGTTCGAAATGACTTTTCAGATTATCTAATTCTTGAAGAATGAAAATTAAAGGATCGTCATAATCAGAAGTTCCTTGCCTGTTTTCTAAAAGAACAAAATGGTTAATTGATTCTTCATCTAAAACATTCTTTATTTCTAGAATTAACGTGGCTGCTCTAAAATCAGTTTCAATTAATTCTCTTATCCATTTGTCAAATAAAATGGTGCTTTTATTTGAAATTGGCATTTCAATGGTGCTAATACCATAATTTATAGTTTGGTGGTGCAAAAGTTTCTTTATAGGCTTTAGCAACGGTTGGTTTACATTTTTGACGATTTGCGCTAGATTAATCGTCATTGTGGAGCTTGGCGGAGTACCTGAAAAGTTCTTCATCTTTCTTAAATTTTGAATTAGCCGTGGTGTGTATTCTTAAGAAAAAGAATATTAAGATCACCTAAATATAAGAATAAAGATTTAAAATATTACCAAATTGGTAATATTTTAACATGGAAGATAAAAACTTAACCCCTTCTCCCAGGACTAAAATCCTCAGGTGCATCTTGTGGCTCTAAAATGGTACCTGCCTCCCCTGTATCATTCCAAATTTGCCATTCAGAAAAGATGTAGCTAGTATTACCTTGAGTAATGTTTGGGTTGCGAAGTGTCCGACCATCTTTTTCTATTAGCTCTCAACATATATACAGCGTACTTTTAGTCCATATTTTCTTTTAGGATATCCCTAATACACTTTAAATAAGCCAATCGTTAAATTGGAAAAAATTATTTCTAATTAAACTTGCAGGAGATTCTAATTTCAGAACTGATAATTGTCTTAGAACATTTTTCTAATTTAATTTTCTTTTGTTCTCCAGATGAATCAGAAGCTGAGCTCCTAGCCCTTTGATTACCATACATTCTAGATTTAACCGATAGAATTGTTTTGTAAAGAACACCGTCACCATCCGCATTTATTAGAAAAAACTTATATTTTATTCCAGTAGGCAACGATATTCCATTTTTAATTTGTTCATATTGCCACATCTTCCTATAATTTCCCTTAGTATCCTCAATTACAACATATATTCCTTCGTTTGGCTCGCAATCAAAAAGCAAAACAATCCTTCGTTTGTTCGATAGCAAATCCCTGTAGTGATCATATTCAGTTGAAGAATATAATGATTCATCATTTCCAGCTGTACTATTATCAAATTTCTTTATAAAGGATATAGGTTCAGGAAACAGAATCGCATATTTAACCCCTTCTATTCTGTTAGTATCGACGAAATCATTTGCTGTGAATTTTCTTATATCAAAAAAATCTCCCTCTTTTAAAGCATCTCTAACATCAATATAGCTTACTCTTATCAAGACAAGACCATTTAAATACTGCTTAACATAGTTAGATATTTGATTCACTTCTAATTCTTCTAAGGACAACTGCCTTTCTACAATTTTTAGTAATAAATTGCGAATTTTCTGAGAACGCATTTCCATTAGAATCTTCCCTAACGCTCTTTCCATAAGAGGGTATTCATCAAAATCTGAAATTTTAATATAACTAGAATCTTGTGTTTTTAATTCGAATATTTTTTTTATGTAGGGGCTTCTCCTTTGAGTGTAACCCAAAGAGATTCTCTTTGAAAGCATACTGTAAAAGGGCATATTAGGTTCAAAATCGATGCTAAAGTGATCAGAAATCTTCAAAGACTTGTTTAGATACAATTTATCCAACCCCCGTTTATTCTCCATTAAAAACATTGACATTTTGTCATCAATTTTTTTTCTCATTTCTTGCCTATTAACGTACTCATAGCCAAGAATTGAATCTATTGCATTATCATATAAATGCTGATTAGCATAAGAATATAACTCCTTCAAAACTATACCTCTATTTTCGCTATTCTCAAAAAGCTTAACTCCATTAGACACCTGCCTATTAACTTCTTTCCTATTAATAGAATCGATCTCAAGGGTTTTTAAAGCATATTCAAAGCTTAAAAAATCAGCTCTATTTGATGCATTAAGAGCTAATGAAAAGAGAAGAATAAACAAAGGGCTAATTTTTGCTTTCATTTAAATTTGTCGTGATAAATAAACCAAGGAAAATCAATGAGGCAATAAAGGATAAAAACTGTAATTTTCTAGGTATGATTAAACTTCCATCAAAAGGTTGAAAAATATTTTCTGATAATTGCTCTACCCATGTTTGCATATAAATATAACCAAAATCAATTGAGATAGTTGCGCAACATAAAGCTGTAATCGAAAAATAAAGCGCATTCTTTGAGAGTTTGGTGATTGACCCAAACTTCTCAACAATAAGAAATCCAACAATACCAAAAATTGCTGTAGCAAGAGACATCAGTAATTCATTCATTCTACTTATCATATCCATTGTTTGTTCCTGCATCTTGTTCAAATCTGGTAATATAGGGGCTGGATCAGCAGAAAGTTCGAACCAAAAATGGTTATAACATATGCTAAAAAGAGTAATCCCAATACTAACAGCAAGCCTATACTTTTTCCATAGGCTTTTTAATTTATTACGCAACACAATCCAGTTTTTGACGACAGAAAGTTTTAATTATGTAAATATCTAATTATGAGATATGTAAAAATAACTAAATATCCTTTTGACTTGTAAGATAATCATATGGCCTGCTTATTTAAAAAAGTTATTTCCTAAAAATATTTATTATTAGTGTCCTCAATACATATAAACAATTCAAATTTTGAATTAAATTAATTCGATTTATATGTGATTTTTCTTGACATTAATTTTGTTCGATATTTAATCTCCCCGCCCTGGACTAAAATCCTCAGGTGCATCTTGTGGCTCTAAAATAGTAGCTGCTTCTCCCGTATCATTCCAAATTTGCCATTCTGAAAAGGTATAGGTTGTGTTGCCTTTGGTTATATTAAGATTTCGAAACGCCCGACCATCCTCAAATTCGTGATTAGTACCTGTGCCATCTTCTCCTATTACACCAAATACATCTATTATAGTACCATTTACATCAATCAAGTCATAATTATCATCGCCATTACCGTCTGCAACAAGCTTATTTTTTGCCTCCAAATCAGGCGAAAAGCCATATACATTTTCAAAAGCTAACGCATTTGGCGAAATCACATAGGTCGACTCTGGCATTAGTATCACCTCCAAAACTTCTTCGTTAGTGGGTATAGCGCTATCATTTGTATATCTTCTCACCTTCCACCCACTAAGATTAATCGCTTCTGATGAGGCATTATACAATTCAATAAAACGAGCTTCATCATTGTTATTTGGATCAGCAAGCTCAGAAAAAATAATAGCGTTGGAAGTACTTACCGGAGTACAGTTTTGATACATATTGGTAAAATTCACATCATCGGTATTTCTAATTTTTAGGTACTTCCCATTTTCATCTTCCAAAACAACAGCGGTCAACTGTCCATTTCCTGAAGGAAATTCAGCATTTGCAAAGGTCGACACACCAGAATTTATCAACGAAATCGTTCCGAATGTATCACAATTGATCAAGGTGCGAGTGGCGTCATCCTCTCCACTGAAGAATGCATATGCAGCTTGTTGTTCATTACTAACAACCTCAAGGTTTTCCAAAGCAATCAAAGTCCCTACCGCCGCCAAGTCTATGTTACTAACAACAGTCGGGACAAGCTCTTCTAACTCTCTAGTTGAAAAAAGAAATTGATCAATCTGTTCATTCGGAATTTCTGTTATGAATCCGTTTTTTAAAATTCCTATAGCTAGCATTCCTTCTTTTGTTTTTCCGAATGCTAACTTATCTAGTTTTATTTTTATTTTATGTCCAAGTGGAAATTGTTGATAGAGGCCCTCGCCTTTCATTAAAATGGGAATTCCTATACTTGGTTTCTCAGCGATATCCTGAACGACCAATATATTTTGAAAGTTTTTTTGTTCATCACTTGATATAACTACCCCTTCGACTATTCGGTTTTCTAACCCAAAGTCTACTACTGCATTATCATATGCTGAAATAACATCCGATAATTCAGTGTTTACATTTAGACCATCTGTAATATCACATCTGGTTTCATTAAAAACTAAATCGTCTGTATCTCTTATTTGAAGCACGTTCTTACTATCATTAAAGTCTCTTGAAAAAATAGCGGTAATACTCCCTTTTCCATTTGGTATAAGCTCGGAAACAAAATCAGCAAACTTACTGCTGCTTAGCGTTATGGTGGTTCCGTTTTGGCACGTCTGAAGGATTCGCTCACCATCAAATTGGTCTGTAGATTCTCCTGCAAATGTCTTTCCCGCTTCAGAAGGTGTAAACTGAATGTTGTTTATTTGAATGAGTGTATTTAAGTGATTTTCATTTAACTGGTCAAGTGTTATTAAACTTGGTACAATGTTTATAATTTCAGGACTTCTAACAATGACATCGTCAACTTCTTGTTCGGGGATTCGATCAAGTTCGCCGTTAATTAATTTACCAATAACCAACACTCCATTCTCTTTCGAAATAGACAATCCAGCTAGCTTAATATAAACCTTTCTCCCAATCTCAAATTTTGAAAAAAGCCCACTTTGATTAACATCTATTCTAAAACCAAGACGCGGATCTTCTATTGTTGAGGTATCATCCATTTTATTTTGAACAATAAGCTCTTTAAAGAAATTTCCTTTTTCATCACTCGACATAACATACCCTTCAATATAAATGCGCTCATTATCTTGAAACGTAACGGGGCCAAAAGACTGATCGAAACGTTCCTTGATCGCCTTAAATGTAGTTTTGACTCCATCAATTAAAGGTTCTTCCTGTTCTTGATTAAGCACTAATGGAACTTCGAACTCGTCATCGCTAACACAGGAAATGAAAATGAGTAGCGTTAGGATAATATATGTGGTTTTTGGTTTCATTTTATGGTTGTTTTGTGTGTGTTTTAAATGGATACACTCTTCTAAATCTTCCCTTAAGGGGGAGACTTTATTATTCTTCTTACTAATTAATTTGACACCCTCACCCCAACCCTCTCCCTCGAGGGAGAGGTAGTTGGTTAACCAGCTAAAATCGGACATAACACCCAACAAAAAAGTTAGTACCACGTCCGAACCAGTATTTATTTCCGAATACAGGACGTTCTCGTTCAAAATCTTCTTTTAGTTGACTATAATTCGCATTTCTGCCTTGCTCAAATCCTCCTGTTTTATATGTTTCATTCAAAATGTTATTGATGCTTGCGAAAAAACCGAGATAATAGTCTTTCACTTTCCATGACTTACCCCCCACAGCATTTACAATCATATAGGGCTCAAATTCTTCTTGTTGTAGAAGTACTCTAGATAGATCGCTATCGATAGCATTAATGGGAAGTCCGTCAGTATCTAAAAAGAAATTATTACTTCTAGGAAGCGGACTCACATCAACGTATGCGTTGCTAAAAAAGTTTACTGTGGGACTAAACCACCAATATTCCGGATCTCGATATTCAAAGCCAACTGAATATGCTCGTTGCGGACCATTAGCCAGTTTGTAATTTTTCAAATTTGTTCTTCCCACATCTAAAAAACCATTTTCCAAATCCTGTGAGCTTAATATCAGATTTGGATTATTGCTGTAGGTATATTGTCCGAATGAAACTGCCCCTTTTAGCTTTAAGGTCGAAGTAATTGGTGACTCAAATCCGAGCTCGGCTCCAATGTAGGTTTTTTCAATTCCTTGAAGAACCTCTTGTACAAAGGCTGCGGTATCACCACCAATACCATCAGTAAAATAAAATGAAACTTCGTTTGCATTTTGCAGTTGGCTATAAAAACCAGTTAAACGACCATTTAAAAAAGGAAAGCGAAAAATATAGCTAGCATCGGTGCTAAAAAATCGTTCTTCTTTAATACCAGGTACTACCGAATTACTTTCTCGTAGATTTACAAAACTATTGCTAATGGTTGGTGCGCGTTGTGAGAAAAAACCGTTTAGTTGAAATAAATGCCTACCCGATGTTTTAAATGTAGCTCCTGCTTTTGTCGAAACACCAAGAAAAGATAACCGCTCTCCTTTACCAAACGAGTTGTCTTGGTAAGCCTCACTTTCAAAAAAACCTTCACGCTGATAATTTGTTTGTGTAGCTGATAGCGCTAAGAAATAATCTAATGATGCTGTTTTCGCCTGTAATTGAACAAAACTAGAAGCCTCTATCGCATTAATGCCATAATGATATCTAAACTTATCACCTTCTAAAACAACTTGATCGGGGTTTAGAAGGTTATACTGGTAATTGTCAAACGTATCCGTATTTACATAATTTTCTCCGCCTAGCAAATCAGAAAGAACCGCGAAATTATCTGAATATAATTGTCTAAAATGTAACTTTCCGTTTAGCAATAACTTGTCGGATAGTTCAACCCTAACTATACTATTTCCGCTGAAAACCTTATCCTCGGTACGGTCGTCATATAACACATAATCAGATGTGTCGCCAATATTTTGTTCATACAGTGAAAACCAATTGAGCTGACCGTTTTTGATAAATTCTTGCTCGTTTACAAATGCTTCCTGAAAGTTAATGGGCTTTCTACTTAGCGAATAGCTAGGTAGTTTTCGGTAATAAGCTGCACTCGGATTATTAGTATTTCTATAGTCAAGTCTGCTCGATGCATTATACCCAAACTGATATGACAAATTGGTATTGATAGTTACCTTATCTGAAAGCTCATAAAAATGGTTTAGCATGATGATTGGTTCTACCACCTTTCGCTCTCTAGAATTTCTGATTTCACCATCCTGAAACCCCCAATATTCATTATACTGATTCCCTTTTAAATCAAAAATTTCTTGGGTAATTGGTGAAGTACGACCTCGTCTGTTAGGGGTATACATGGCTACTATGTTAAGTGCTTGCTGTTTTCCCAGTTGTTTTTCAACACCAATAAAAACCGAATTAGCATCGTAGAGGCTGCCATCTACATAAGCTTGATCTGCCCATCTTCGAGATAATGAAATTGAGTACGCCCAACCTGAACTTAATAAACCAGAATTATAGCTGCCCATTACTCGATTTTTATACGACCTGTTGGATGACGCATACGAAATGCTAGCACCTTTTCGCATTTGTGACACACGAATATTTATATTTGTAGTAGCTTGAGCACCTCCAAAGTCAACATTAGAGGCGCTAACTCCGTTGACAAATTCCTGATTTCGCATCACGTCATTCAATCCGCCCCAATTACTCCATAATGGTCTACCATTTTGAAGCTTATTCATTTTAATACCGTTTATTAAAATAGAAGTATTCATCGCATCAAGGCCCCGTACCCTGAAAAATGAACTACCAAATTCAAATGCAGCGGTACGCAAAAAAACATCTTTTGTTGCTTGTAATAGACCAGGAGCATTTTGAGCGCGTATATCATCTAGAAAATCATCTTCACCCAATGTGATAAAATTTTCAGACTGATCAGTTTGAATGTCGGGCTGCATTAAAATTTGACCGATATCTATTTTGCCCAAATCAGTAATATTAACCTCAAATTCTTGTGTTACGAATCCATTTTTTTGGAAAAGCAATTGCTGTTTTCCAAATGGAAGCCATTCTAAAATGAATGTACCATCTGACTTTGTTATTGATAGATTTTGAGTAGAAACCAACGATATACGCACTCCGCCCATAGGGCTTAAATCGCGTTCGTTCAGAACAGATCCTACCACCGAAGTCTCTGGTTGCGCATGACTCAATGAGACAATGCACACATAACATGTTATCAAAAAAGTTTTCAAGATAAATACGCTTAACAGCGTTGGTAGGAGTCTCGAATATATTATGCATGCATAATATTTAAAGAATAATTACTATAATATGTGATTTTAATCGTTGAAATGCAAGAATTATGATTTTAGCGTTATAAATAATTACATTTATTCTCCATACAGAGAGCTCTTTGATCTTTTTCTAACATTGTCAGTAAAGATTATGATTCTAAATAGTTCTCGACTGCGCTCGAACCGACCAAAAAATGCTTATAAGAAATAATTAAAAAACAGCATGGACTATAATTTCATGTTAGTAACTTTGAATAAATATCAACACTATTAAAGCTAACCCTATTAAACAGCTATTATTCTTTATACTACTTCTTCCATTATGTGTAAGTAGCCAGAAGAAAGGTTCCAAATACCAAGTTCATACCATTGCATTTTACAATGTCGAGAACTTGTTTGATACCATAAACAACCCCAACACTTTTGATGATAACCGTACACCAGAAGGAAAAGACCACTGGACCCAAGCCTATTATCAAGATAAACTTGGTAAAATATCGAAAGTAATAAGTGGTATTGGAAGTGATGTTGCAAAAATCCCACCTTCAATTATTGGTTTAGCAGAAGTTGAAAACCGACAGGTCGTTGAAGACTTAATTGAACACCCAAACCTTAAAAAATGGGATTATGGGATAGTTCATTTTGACTCAAAAGATACTCGTGGGATTGATGTTGTTCTTATGTATCGTCGTTCACTGTTTACCGTAGCTTCTTATAAAAAACATGAATTACACATTATCGACAGTCAGACCAACTTAAGACAGTATACACGAGATCAATTAGTAGTAAGTGGTATTCTCGATGGTGATGAGATTAATATTATCGTAAATCATTGGCCTTCACGAAGAGGAGGTGAAGCTAGAAGCAACTATAAAAGAGAAGCAGCAGCCTACTTAACCAAACACCTTGTTGATTCAATTTCTAGAAACCAGCATAAGCCCAAAGTTATAGTTATGGGTGATTTTAATGATGATCCCATTAATAAAAGTCTTAAAAAAATATTGAATGCAAATGATAAAGTTATGGCAACCGATACGGTAGGATTTTACAACCCTATGCTACGAATGTATAAAAAGGGGCTGGGAACTCTAGCATATCGCGATCGGTGGAATTTATTTGATCAAATACTCATAAGCCCCGCTTTGCTTAACAGCAAATCGAACGGATTTTATTACTGGAAAAGTGGGATTTATAACCCAAATTTTTTGACCAACCAAAAAGGAAAGTATAAAGGATATCCGTTTCGAGCCTATAGCAATGGTCGTTATGCCGGAGGATATAGTGACCATTATCCGGTTTACACTTTTTTAATCAAAGAAATTGTTGAATGATAATGAGCTATCCTAACCATGTATTCCATGGAATACGGCTTAACAATGCGACAAGACCTATAGCATAAAATACACCAATTGCATTAAACTTTTTGTTACTTGCTACCCTTTTCTTATGCTTACTCCAACCCATTGTAATAAATACTATGGCAAGAATGTTTGTAAATGGATGTTCAACTAAATATAAACGCAAAGTCGGATCTTTCATAACAGCACCCATTCCTTGCTCAGAAAAAGCAGAGAAGTAGGGCGTCACAAAATATAGTACTAACCCTATTAACAGTTGAATATGCGAAAAAATCAAAGCAAACAAACTAAGTCGTATATCTCTTGCTTCAAACTCTTTTCCTCTTGCTAAAGATACAAACGCGTTAATTACAGCAACAAGTAATGCTATTAATACCAGAAAGGCCCAGTAAGAATGGATATTTCGTATGACTTCGTACATGATATGGTTTGTTATTTTAGGTAAAGATAGTTTCCCAAGGTTAAGAAAACAAAAAACCCTGACTGAATAGCCAGGGCTTTAAGCTTATTATTTTATAGTTGATTAGTTAAACGTGTAACGTAAACCAACTTGCATTTGCCATCTAGATGATTGGATTCCATCATCATCCAACTGAATGATATTATCACTACCTCTTGAATTAACTTCAAATATTGGGTCAGCTCCATTAGTATCAACATCTAAGATATTAACCTGCCCAGGGGTGAAACGCTGCTGCCCCCAGTCTTTGTTTAATAAATTAGTAAAGTTAAAGATGTCGAAAGAAGCACTTAATGTATTTTTCTTTCCTTTTACATTAAATGAGAAATCCTGAACTAAACGAAGATCAAGAATATGACTCCATGGTCCAAATTCAGCATTACGCTCAGCGTAGTTACCTCTTCTTGAGCTTAGGTAATCATCACCGCTGATAATACCGTCTAGTGTTGCCCACTCGTCGGCTGTAGATCCATTTTCGTTACTATCTACCAGATTTATTTCTGACTCATCAGCTGGCACATAAATTAACGCATTATCTCTACTGTCATCGTTTAATAAATCTCTACCTCCATAGGTATAAGAAAACGGCGTGCCGCTACCTCCTGTATAAAACAATCCAACTCTAGTACCTAAATTATCGTTCCAATCGATATCAAAGTTCACACTACTAATAATACGATGTCCTTGAGCAAAACCTGAACGAGCAACGGGAGGATTCCCATTTTTACCATTGACGGTAATAATTCCTCTCCACTGCGAACTGTTCTGTGATGAGGTCCCATCAAAAATAGATTTTGCATCACCGTAAGAGTATGAAGCATTCGCACTAAAACCAAGTTTATCTGTAAGCTTAGTAAATGGCTTGCTCAGAGTAGCAGCGATATTCCAAGAATTACCGGCACCAGTATTAGATGCTAGAATAATTCTATTATAAGTAGGATCAACACGACTGAACCTGTTATATAACGGACGGTTATCAGCACCATTTAGTGTTTCTGTAGGATTAGCGATATTCAAGTTCTCATAAAAGATCTCAGTAATATTATCTTGCCAAATACCATCAACACTTAACACTAAGCCAGCAAGTGGAAGCTTTTGATCCACCGCTAAGTTGAATTTAAAACGCTGTGGTAATTTAAAGTTTGGCGCAAATAAATCGACGTTACCACCGAATTCACCAGCACCTGGTTGTAAGTGCTGTGGTTGACTGTTAACATCAGGGTTAAAGGTAATAGGAGTTGCAAAATCACCTTCATCACTAAATGCACCAGTAGCACCACCATTGTTATTATATGTACCACCTGGCCATACCAACGGAAGTCTTGAAGTAAATATACCAAGACCACCACGAATTTGTGTAGTCTTATCGCCATTAACGTCCCAGTTAAATCCAAGTCTTGGAGACAATAACACTTTAGTAGAAACTCGTTTTCCAACTCGCGCTCCGCGTAGGTTTTTACCAGCTGCTTCTAAAACACCTACTGCACGATTGTTGAAATCGTCATTTACCGGGCCATTTTCCCAAATTGGCATATCGAACCGGATACCAGCGGTTAATTTAAAGTTATCTGAAAATTGCACTTCATCTTGTGCATAAAAACCAAGTTGACTAATACTAAACTCAGCTGCACCTGAAGAGTCATCCCCAACTGCTAACCCTCCTGCAACAGAGTAGCCTCTTTCAAAATCAGAAACTGGATCGTTGTTAATAAATTGGGCTAGACTCTCATAAATGTATGTCCCATAGTTACTTGGGAAAAACAAGTTTTTACTACTTGAAAATTCGTTATGAGTACCTAAAGTAATGGTATGACGTCCTTTGTAAATTTCAAAGTTATTAGTGATCGTTATAATATCCTGGTCCAATAAGTTTGCTGTTGAAAAACGTTCAGCACCAGCTTGTAATCCGTTAAAAGGATTTCCAAAACCATCCTCGATTACCAATGTTGGGAATGGTTGTCCTAATGGACTTCTGTCATCTCTTACACTAGTCAAACCAATTATGAAGCTATTGGCAACATTATTTGATTGGTAGTTCCATTCTAACGATCCAGAAATCGTATTTGACTCAAAAAATTCAGAACCATTATTAAATCCTATCGTTCTAGAACCAGAATTACGTGCTTCAAGGTTCTCAGCACCAACGTACCGCGCACTTAAAATAAACTTGTTTTTTTCGTTTAAGTTAAAATCAAACTTTGCAGTTATCTTATCACTAGTCAGTGTTCTTGTGTTGTTAAAACCTCCTATATCATATCCATATCGATTAAGCACAGTATCGCGGAATAAATTAACTCCAGCTAAATCAGTATCTCCATCGTAAATGCTAAAATTAAAAGGTTGTGGTGTCTCCTCATCCTGTCTTTCGTAGTTTACGAAAAAGAATAATTTATCCTTAATAATAGGTCCCCCAACGCGAACACCATAGGTAAGCGCTCTAAATTCATCAAGGCTTTCTCTTGTTTCACCTGCGTCAAAGTCAACTCTTTCTGGAGGCGTTTTTCCAGCCAAACTTTCATTTCTTAAAAACCCGTATACAGAACCTGATATCTCATTAGTACCTGAACGTGTTACCGCGTTAATCGCACCGCCAGCAAAACCAGAAATTTTAACATCAAATGGTGCCAACTGAATGTTAAATGATTCAATTGCATCAATTGAAAAAGGGCTTACACCAGTTTGACCACCATTAGTACCTGATCCTGCAAGACCAAATACATCATTGTTTACTGCACCGTCGATATAGATAGCATTGTAACGGTTGTTTTGACCAGCTAAAGAGATAGAGAATCCATCATCTCCTTCTGTTAACTGGGCCTGTGGTGTAGTTCTAACAAAATCAGCAACGGATCTTGATGCCTGAGGCAACGCCTCAATTTGTCTCCTGTTAATATTTGTTTCAGCACCAGTACGGTTACCATCGAACACGCTACCTTGCGCTACGCCTGTTACAACAACTTCGTCTAAAGCAGTTGCATCTGTAACCATTGAAGTGCTTATTCTTAAGGTTTGACCTAGATCTAAAACTACGTTCTCTCTAACGAAATCTTTAAACCCTACATAAGAAATAGTAATCTTGTATGGCCCACCTGATCTCATATTTGAAATACGGTAGAATCCATCAAAATCAGTCGTAGCACCATAGGTTGTACCAGAAGGCACATGAACCGCTACAATATTGGCGCCAGGAAGCGGTTCTTTTTGATCATCTGTGATTTGTCCTCCCAAAGAAGATGTTGTTACACCTTGGGAAAAAGCTACTGCCGCAAAAAGTAATGCGACAACAACCAAACAATTTTTAATTGTCTTCATTGAGTATATTAGTTTAATTACGCGCTGCAAAATTATGTTTTTTAAGCCTTAGTTTGTTACTTAAACGTTAAATATATTAACATAATAAAGTTGAAAAGCCACATTTCATACCTTCTGAAATGCAGCTTTTTAACAATTTTACTTTATAAAAACCTTAACTATTGTTCTTTTGCTTGTAATAATCTATCAAACTTAAGGTAGAAGCATCATGATTCGCAATATTCTCAGCACTTAAATCTTTTAAAATTTTATTGGCTAGTTGTTTCCCTAATTCTACTCCCCATTGATCGTAGCTATAAATATTCCATATAACACCTTGTACAAATATCTTGTGTTCGTACATAGCGATTAACGCTCCTAAGGATTTTGGAGTTAACTGATCAATCAAAATTGTATTTGTTGGCTTGTTCCCTTCAAATACTTTAAAAGGTGCTAATGTTTCAATTTCGCCCCTAGACAATCCTGATTTTTCAAGCTCGGCATTTACAACTTCCATCGATTTTCCTTTCAGCAGGGCTTCGGTTTGCGCAAAGAAATTAGCCATTAATTTATTATGATGATCAGTATCACCATGCAATGACTTGACAAAACCAATAAAGTCTGCTGGTATTAATTTAGTTCCTTGGTGAATAAGCTGAAAAAAGGCATGCTGAGAGTTGGTGCCGGGCTCGCCCCAGATTAATGTCCCTGTTTGGTAGTTAACTCTATTACCGTTTCGGTCAACACTTTTTCCATTACTTTCCATAATACCTTGCTGCAAATAAGCTGCAAAACGATGTAAGTATTGTGTATATGGAATGATTGCTTCGCTTTCAGCATCAAAGAAATTATTATACCAAATACTTAGCAGTGCCAATGTAACTGGGATATTTTCATTAAAAGGAGTTTCTTTAAAATGCGTGTCCATCTTACTCGCTCCGTAGAGCATTTCATCAAAGCGATCATAACCAATGGCTAAACTTATAGACAAACCCACCGCGCTCCATAACGAAAAACGACCTCCAACCCAATCATTCATTGGGAAGATATTTTTAGGCAAGATACCAAACTCCTGTACTTTTTCAAGGTTCGTAGAAACCGCCACAAAATGTTTTGCTATGGCCTCTTCATCAGCTAGTTTAATAAACCACTTTCTTATCGTTTGTGCATTGCTCAACGTTTCTTGTGTACTAAAACTTTTTGATACTATGATAAACAAAGTAGTTGTTGGATCGAGATCTTTAATTACTTCCTGAACATGATCTCCATCGACATTGCTTACAAAATGAATATTGAGGTCTGTTTTATAGTACGCTAAAGCATCTACCACCATTTGAGGTCCTAAATCAGAACCGCCAATACCTATATTAACAACGTCGGTAAACTTTTTACCTGAAAACCCTCTTCTGGTACCGTTCAATATGTCTTCGGTAAAATTTTGAATCTTATTTTTTACCTGATATACTTCTGGCATTACATCATCGCGGTTAACTAATACAGGCTTTGAAACATCATTTCGCAAGGCTGTGTGAAGCACTGCTCGCCCTTCTGTTTCATTGATAATGTCTCCACCAAAATACTTTGCTATTGCATCCTTAAGGTCTACTTCTTCAGCAAGATCATAAAGCGCATTAAGCGCTTCTTGGTCAATAATATTCTTTGAAAAATCAACTAAAAACTCGTCCCATTGTATGCTCATGGTATTTGCTCGATCTTCATCTTGATCGAACAAATTAGCGGCATGTATGTTTTGAAGTTTATCGTATTGTCTTTGAAGTTTTTTCCACGCTTTGGTTGTGGTTGGATTGATCGATTGTAAGGCCATTTTTAGGTTTCGTTAGGTCAGTTATTTCAATTGTATCTATTGGAGCTTCTTTTACAGGAAAAGGTATGCTATCCAGCTGTGCTTTTAAAGGGGCCACAAAGTTAAAGAATGTTGGCTTAATTTCCTCTTTCATAGGCTCAGCATCTGGTAAATCTTGCTTATATGGATCGACTTCTCGCCCGTTTTTCCAAAAACGATAGCACACATGAGGCCCCGAGGTATTTCCTGTCATTCCTACTTTACCAATTACTTGGCCTTGTTTTACAGTCTCTCCTCTTTTAACTAGGCGCTTAGACATATGTAAATACTGTGTGCTGTAGGTACCGTTATGTCTAATTTTTACATACTTGCCATTGCCACGAGTATATGATGACTTTACTACAGTGCCATTAGCTGTTGCCAAAATTGGCGTACCAACGCTGGCAGCATAGTCTGTACCACGATGGGGACGGATTCTATTACCATAATAGGCTATTCGACGTCTTAAATTATATCGCGAGGAAACCCTGCCAAATTCAACTGGGGCTTTTAAGAAAGCTTTGCGTAACGTTCTTGCTTGTTCATCAAAATAATCGGTCCCTCCAACAAGACTGTCATTTGTAAATTCAAAAGCGTAAAAAGGCTTCCCATTATGTTGGAAATAAGCCGATTTTATTCGGTCAACACCAACATTAATTGTATCGTTAATATAGCGCTCATCATAAACAACCTTGAACTTATCTCCCTTCTGAAGTCTAAAGAAATCAATTGACCACGCATAAATAGTCGAAAGATCTAATACTAAACTATATGGTAATCCCTCTTCATCCATTGTTACCGATAAGTTTTCTTCAATAATACCGGAAGCAATTCGCTCTTTGATGGTTACTGGTTTCTTTGCTTTATAGCCATGAATGGAATCTTTAAAATCAACTACCCAATAATCAATATTATTCGCTTGATAAATAAATGCTTGTGGTGTGCTCAAGGAGTCTTTACTTGCAAGTATAGTGTATGGTTTGCCTGTTCTTATTTTTCTAAGGTCAATCGTATCTTTTACCGCTTCAACAATGTTGTACACTTTTTGTCGCGAGACATTGTTTTTTTCCATAATCCAACCAAAACTATCGCCATTAGTAACCGTATCATTTATGACCTGATAGTCATTCAAATTAAAACCAAATTCCATAATTTCAATAGGCTCTGCCTTTACTTCCTGAACCACCAAATCAGCATCTAAGGCCGGAAAGGCCACTTCCTTCTTGTCATTTTTACATGCCGCTAATGCTAACAATAGCATCGCACTCAAACCCCATACTTTTTTCAAATTCTTTATTGCTTTTCTGTATTAAACCTATGGGTAACCCATTCTTTACCCCATTCTTCTTTCTCCTGATCGGACCATAATTTCGGAAAGAAAATTACTTTTTGAAAACTTGGCGGCAAATATTCTTTCCAATTGGTTCCTCCGGTTGCCTCAACCGCAGATTTATCTCGTTTTAAATAACGATACGCCGATCCCATATGCATTAAAGGCCAGTTCACATTAGCATCTATATCTAATTTTTTTAGGGCGTTAATTAGATATTTATTCGATTTTTCATTCTCTGGAAGTTGCAAATATTTATGGTAAATGGTATTGTTTTTTACTTCATTGGTAATTCGCATGAACCTAGGAGTATAACGATATTCAAACTGTTTTAGTGTTAATGTCTTTTCACCGGTAACAGCATCAGTAGCGCCCTTTTTCCAATAGATATGTTCATAAAGATCATCCTGCGTATCACTTTCAGAAAACTGATCACGAATGCTATGGTGTACAAGGTTTTCCATCCCTGTGGCATAAAACTCTATCATTCGGTATTGTGCGCTTTGAAATCCACTTGCCGGAAGTAAAGACATACGATATCTTAAAAACTGATCGCGATCCATTCCATTAATCATGATTTCAAATGATGAAATAAGCGCCTTATAATAATTGTTAATTCTAGTAATGCGCTGCGTGAAAAATTCGGCATTTTGCAACTTATCATCAATAAGCTGTTTTTGTTCATGTATAATAAGCTTGAAATACAACTCTGTAATCTGATGATACATTATAAAAATCTCTTCATCAGGGAAATATGTTCGAGGTATTTGAAGGCTTAGTAAAGTATCTAGATGAATGTAATCCCAATAGGTAAGATATCGCTCATATAGCAAGCCATCGAGATAGGCGCCCATATCTTGACCAGAATTTTTAAACTTCTGCTCAAGCTTTAAGATTTTCTCTTCAATGTTGGGTTTTATCGGCATTAAAAAATGATGCTATATTGGCAAAACTAGCAATAATGCAAATAAAATATGTAGCTCTTTCAGCTTTTAATTAACAATTACTTTAAAAGAATGTTTCAATCCTTTAAAAGCATCTAGATCTGCCTTAAGCGAACCTACTGCAAGGCTTGCTTTAATGCGCAATGGCACTTTATTATCGTCATTACTTACCCAAAGCGTAACACTTTCTTTTTCTTTAAATACGCGTCCTGCTTGAACAATAGGTCTAAATTTAAGTGCTCTTATCTTACCAAATTTTGTTCTAATCGTTTCTTTACCTAAATATTTTAGTTTAAACGGAAACGTTTCTTCATCAAAAAACATATTAAGTGCTAACTCATCACCAACTCTTAGTTCGTCAACTTTATAGTTCGCTCTTAAATAATAAAAAGCTGATATCATGTCTTGTACTCCAGACTGTATATCAAATTTACCTTCGGTATCGTGCTTATAATCTTTTACTACTGCTTGCCGAGCATCATGATCGAAAAAGATCTCCTTATCCTTAGTGTGACCTCCTTCGTCTATTTTACGAACAAATTTGTAGGGAATTAATTTACTTTGATCAAAGTAACTTTCATAATTATCTTCTACCCTAAAAAAGAGGCGAGAAAGGCCAGTAGTACGACCATAACCCACCACATGATAGACCGGAACCTCATCTAAAGTTTCCTTCTTCACTTCCATGGTAGCGTATCCAGCATTAATAAGCCCGTAATGGATACGAAACTTAAACCACTCTCCTTCTTTAAAGCAGGATTGCTTCTCTTGGGCACTACCAAAAAAGAAGGTAAAAATGAGTAAAAGGGGAAGTAGGTATTTCATCATTGTATATTGGTATAAAAATAACTAATGCATTACTAATTTATTGTTAATAATATGTTTGTATTCAGTAAAATTCAATTATCATACCAAAATTGAGATCGCTGGCGCTTTTAGATTTTAGATATTAGACCGCTTCGCTTTTAGATCGGAGTACTTGCCAGCTTTGTCAGTTAACTTTTATAGTTTTAAGAATTTAGCTCAAATAAAAATCCCCGGTATTACTACCAGGGATTTTCATTCTATTAACCAACCAAAACTTTAAATTATGAAAAACTTTAAAGTTAAACCGGGAAACCACCCCCGATTTGTGATACAAAGATACGTTGACAAATTTATTATGCAAGCATAGTAAATTGACTTTAACATAACATTGGCCAAGTTGGCAAAGTAATTTTATTTTTTTTAAGAAATTAGCAACAATTCACCTTGTCTACAGTGTTCCACGCATTTCTTGTTCGCGCTCTATAGCCTCAAAAAGCGCTTTAAAGTTACCTTTACCAAAGGATTGGGCACCTTTTCGTTGGATAATCTCGAAAAACATCGTCGGCCGGTCTAAAACAGGTTTTGTAAACAACTGGAGCAGATAGCCTTCGTCATCTCTATCAATCAAAATACCAAGCTCTTTTAAGGGTGCAAGGTCTTCGTCGATTTCTCCAACACGGTCTAAAACATCATCGTAATAGTTTTCTGGCACGTATAAGAACTCAACACCTCTGTTTTTTAGCTGGGTTACGGTTTCAATAATATTATCAGTAGCTAAGGCAATATGTTGCACTCCGGCACCATTGTAAAAATCAATATACTCCTCAATTTGTGATCGTTTACGACCATCCGCAGGTTCGTTTATTGGAAATTTAATACGACCATTACCGTTGCTCATTACCTTACTCATTAAAGCGGTATACTCAGTAGAGATATCCTCATCATCAAATGAAATAAGTTGAGCGAAACCCATTACTTTAGCATAGAATTCGCACCATTTATTCATTTCATTCCAACCTACATTCCCTACCATATGGTCAATATACTTTAAACCAACTGGCTCCGGTTTATATTCCGGGTTCCAAGCTTTATAACCCGGCATAAAAACGCCCTTATAATTTTTACGCTCAACAAAGACGTGAACTGTTTCTCCATAGGTATGAATACCTGACATGATTACTTCGCCATTTTCATCTTGAAATATTTTTGGTTCCAAGTATGACTCAGCGCCACGATTAGTAGTCTCTTTGTAACTTTTGGTCGCGTCATCTACCCAAAGAGCGACAACCTTCACACCATCGCCATGCGCTTCGATATGCCGATTAATATCACCCCCTTTTTGCAAAGGCGATGTTAAAACCAATCTTATTTTGTCTTGTTGTAACACATAGGAAACACGGTCTTGTAGTCCCGTTTCTAAACCAGCATAGGCTAGTGGTTGAAAACCCCATGCTGATTGATAATAATGAGCGGCTTGCTTTGCATTACCAACGTAAAGCTCAACGTAATCAGTACCTAATAGTGGTAAAAAATCATCAGCTTCAGGTACTATTTTTTCTAATTGTAAAGAAGAATTATCTGTTGTCATTTTTAAAAGAATTTCGTGTTGTTATTGTAATAGATATTAGTGCCTTGTGATTCGTAAGTGAACTTACCACATGGCCCGTAAATGTGAAGTGATATCTATTCTATTATTTAACACAATCTGTTCTTTATAAAGATACTAACTCTTTTTTAGTTTTTCGGAACCTCTGTTTCTTCTTCAACTCTTTCTATTTCGATTTTATCGATCACCAAAGTATCCCTTTGTTGTTGAATTGAATCTTGATCTTCTTCATATTCCCAATCATTATCGTCATACTCATAATTCTCATACTTATCTCTATTTTTTTGAATTTCATCCCATATTGATGAATCATTTAAAACAGAACCAACCATCGCTATTCTAAAAATGAAATAAACCATTAACAATATGCCAAGTACCAAACCAATAATGTTCAACACCTTGGCAATATTCACGTTGCTTTTACTAGCGGGACTATAGGCATCCGGATTCTGATGAAACTCTTTTAAACTTTTATTAGCCATGACCAAGCCAATAATACTTAGCGCAAGGGGCAAAATAAATAATAAAGAACAGCAACATCCGGTTACCGAAAATACAATGGCTACAATTCCTAAAATAAGGGCCGTAGGATCAGCAGGTAATTTTTGCATAGTTAGCTTTTAAAGCTGCGAATGTAAATAAATTTAAATAGACACTATTCTAACCATGATTTATGATAGCTTTCATCAGCAATTTTCATGGCTTCTTTTGTTACCTGCAATGGTTTAAAAGTATCAACCATTACCGCTAGCTCTTCGGTTGATTTTTTACCAATACTACGCTCGGCAGCACCCGGGTGCGGTCCGTGTGGTATTCCAGCTGGATGTAATGAGATATGTCCCGCTTCAATATCATTTCTACTCATAAAATCACCATCAACGTAATACAACACTTCATCACTATCAATATTACTGTGGTTGTACGGCGCAGGAATTGCCTCAGGATGATAATCATACAATCGTGGGCAGAATGAGCATACTACAAAAGCATCAGTCTCAAAAGTTTGGTGCACTGGAGGTGGTTGATGTACTCGCCCCGTTATAGGTTCAAAATCATGAATTGAAAATGCATATGGATAGTTGTAACCATCGTAACCTACTACATCAAAAGGATGGGTTGCATACACCATATCGAAAATCTCATCTTGCTTTTTAATTTTCATTAAAAAATCTCCTTTTTCATTGTGCGTTTCTAACTCTTCTGGTCTTCGCAAATCACGCTCGCAAAAAGGTGAATGTTCTAGCAATTGGCCAAACCAATTTCGGTAGCGCTTTGGTGTGTAAATAGGTCTTCTAGACTCTACAATAAACAATCGGTTGTCAGCGTCATCAAATTCTATTTTATAGATGATACCACGCGGTATTAACAAATAATCTCCATATTTAAAATCGAGATTTCCCATATGGGTTCTTAATTTTCCACTTCCTTTATGAATAAAAATCAACTCATCTGCATCTGTATTCTTATAAAAATACTCAGTTTGCGATTGTTTTGGTGCTGCCAAAATAATAGTACAGTCGCTATTGGTTAATACCGCTTTTCTACTTTCTAAATAGTCATTTTCGGCAGGCACTTGAAATCCACGAAAGCGATAGGAAGTCATGTTATTGGCCTTCGCAATTTTAGGCGCAACACTATACTGATTTTTAATTTCTTTTACTTGAGTTGGCCGATGTTCGTGATATAAATTAGAAGACATACCGTCAAAACCAATAGTTCCGAAAAGTTGCTCGTAGTATAAACTTCCGTCCGGTTTTTTGAAAATGGTATGGCGTTTAGGAGGGATTTTACCCAATTTATGATAGAATGGCATAACGAAATCGATTTAGATAACAAATATCGGAAAAGAATACTGAATTTAAATACTAGTTTGTAGCATAGTGCTCGGGTAAAAAACTAACTAAAACCAAAAGCCCAAATTGATAAAAACATTATCGACATCTCCTTCCGGGCTCCATGTATATTTAATTTCTATAGGCCCTAAAAAAGTTTCCAGACCATACCCAATAGCATAACCACTAAAATTGGGTTCTGTAAACCACTCACCTTCATTAAAAATACTGGTTCCAGCATTGGCAAAATTGGCTTCAAAATTAATGTGGTTACGATCAAATATCTCATAATCCGCTCTTAAATTCCCTTTTATATAGCTATCTCCGCCAAAACTTAAAAAGTCATAGCCAAAAAATGGAATGAAGTTGTTAATTAAATTATTGCCATACCCGCCAAGTACAAAGTCGAAAGACTGTACATCGCTTATCCCTATTTTAAAACCCATTTCTGACCCGATGCCAAAAGTGAACGCTTCAGAAATCGGAATAGCTGCCCCAATCTGACCTTTTATAACTGCAAATTCACTAAAGTTATCGTTAAAGTCTGTTGAGAATAAATATAGGTGCCCATCACCTTCAAAATAAAGTCCTCTATGAGGAAAGTATTTGCTGTCATAAGTATCGAACTTTAATTGTGAAAACAGGCTTCCATAGTCACTTTTATCAAATGTCAGGTTTTCGTTATTGTTTATATTTTGAGATAGATTAGGGGTGTCATACTTTAATCGTTTATGCTCTGCACCGATTGAAAACGAAAATTCCTCACGAATTACGGTTTCAATATAAAACTGGTTGGTGAAATCAGTAACATCCAGTTCAATTTTATTCAACTCAACAACACCTTCTGCTTGTTCGTCAAAAATATCGGCCTGTATGTTTTGTTTAAAACTATTATATCGGGATCGTAAACCAATACTCCAATATCGACCTTTATCCAAGTAATATTCAAAATTATACCTCAGATTATCACCAAATATCAAATCAAGTGAGGCAACGTCATTGTCAAAAAACAATCGCTTTTTAGTAAAATTTACCAAAGCTGCACTTTTATAAAGATTATCGTAATGAACACCTAGTCTGATAAAGGAAGTTAATTCGCTTTGATTCATATTCATCGATAAAATATCGCCTTCACCATCTTTGACAAACTTGTACCGAATACTTTTAAAGTTACCAGTGGCGGACAAGTTCTTTATTCCTTGATCTAGTTCTTCATATGTTGTTTTTTCGGGCGCATTTATTCGAAGTTTACCTAAGATATAACCTCTTGGATACTGCTGATCACCTGTTATTTGAATCTCTTTAATAAAGATGCTGTCTTGAGCAGTTTTAAAAGCTGGGCGTTTGTAAGATTGTTTTTGGTTGCTCAAAACCTCATTTAAATTTTCGATTTTTTTAAGGGCTGCCACATAGCCATTTTCAATGATTTTTTTGCCCTGATCAAATGAGATCACGGTAAAATCTTCAATATCAGGCTTAATATACACATCTGTTTGAAGCGACTTGCGTTTCATATCATTAATAGTGCGATAGTTGTTTATTTGAAGTAGTATTCCTGGTGCACTGGTCAGCTGGTCACGATCACGAAGTTCATCTTGCACATCGACCCCTATTAAAATGGTGGCACCCATATTTTTTACAAGATTAATAGGATAATTATTCGATACACCTCCATCAATTAGCAGCCTGCCATCTAGTTCCACCGGTTCAAATAATGATGGAAACGCGCCACTTGCCGTAATTGCATCAGCCAAATTACCTTTATCTAATTTTACCTGTTGACCGGTTTCAACATCAGTTGCAATGCAGAAAAATGGGATAGGGAGTTCACCAAAATCATCAATATCACTTACCGGCTCAGTGAGTTGAGCGAGTAAATTAAATACATTTTGTCCTTTTGATAACCCAGAAGGAAGTGACACCTTAAAATTTTCAAAAGGGACCGTGATCGCATAGCGTTCTGCGTCTTCTTTTTCGTAAAAGGTACGGGCCGATCTAGGAAGATCGTCTTGAATAAGTTTTTGAAAATCGACTGCTTTAAAAAGAGAATCTAACTGCATTGCACTATAGCCAGATGCATATAAGCCCCCAATAATTGCTCCCATACTGGTACCGCCAATATAATCAACCTTAATACCTAAACTGTCAATAACCTTTAGCACTCCAATATGGGCCAGACCCTTTGCACCACCGCCACTAAGTACTAGGCCCACTTTTTGATCAGCAGCCTCAGGCTGTTCTTGGGCCTCAGTTAAAAATCCGATGCTTAAACAGATATATAAAAAGTATTTTCTAAGTATCGTTATGTTCAAAATGTTTTTTCAATTTTAGTGCTTTTGATCTGCCAACAACAGCTTCCAACTCACCGAATGAGGCTTTAGAAACTCGTTTGGCCGACTTGAAATACTTGATCAGATTTTCTGCCGTTTGCTTCCCAATTCCGGGTACATTTTCTAACGAATTTGTGATCGCCGCCTTACTACGCTTATTTCTGTGAAACGTAATACCGAAACGGTGTGCCTCGTTTCTTAAATGTTGAATGATCTTCAGTGTTTCCGATTTTTTATCCAGATATAACGGAATAGGGTCGTCAGGATAAAACAGCTCTTCCAATCTTTTGGCGATTCCAACAATTGCTATGGTGCCCCTTAACCCTAATTGATCTAAACTTTTTAATGCGGAAGACAACTGACCTTTTCCCCCATCAATGATGATTAATTGTGGTAAAGGTTGCTCTTCTTCCATCAATCTTTTATAACGCCTGAACACTACCTCTTCCATCGATGCAAAATCGTCGGGACCTTCAACCGTTTTAATATTAAAATGGCGATAGTCTTTTTTTGAAGGTTTTCCATCTTTAAAAACTACACAGGCTGCTACTGGATTAGACCCTTGAATATTTGAATTATCAAAACATTCAATATGTCTCGGTTCTTCACTTAAACGTAAATCCTTCTTCATTTGCGCCATAATACGATTAGCATGCCGGTCAGGGTCTGTAATTTTTACCTGTTTAAAACGCTCCATTCGGTAGAATTTTGCGTTGCGCTCAGAAAGCGCAACAATACGACGTTTATCCCCTAACTTCGGAACTGTCACCCTGATCTCTTCACCTAAACCAACCACAAAAGGCACATATATTTCTTTTGATTGAGAGTGAAATCGTTGTCTAATCTCAACAATTGCCAATTCTAATAATTCTGCATCGCTTTCTTCGAGCTTCTTTTTAATTTCTAAAGTATGTGATCGAATTATAGAACCATGTGCAATTTGCAAGAAGTTGATATACCCATAGCTATCATCAGATACTATTGAAAATACATCGACATTGGTGATCTTAGGATTTACGATTGTAGATTTGGCTTGATAACCCTCAATAATTTCAATTTTGTCTTTGATCTTTTGGGCTTCCTCAAATCGCATTTCTTTAGCCAAACTGGACATTTGTTTCTTGAAACTCCCCAATGATTCTTTAAAATTTCCTTTAATTATTTGCCGCACCGCACTGATCCCATCGTTATAAGATTCTTCGGCTTGCTTTGCTTCACATGGACCTAAGCAGTTTCCCAAATGATATTCTAAGCATAACTTATACTTACCAGCCTCAATTTTTTCTTTTGATAAGTCATAATTACAGGTACGTAGTGGGTACAAGCCTTTTACAAGATCTAGTAAAGCTCTAACTGTTTTCACACTGGTGTAAGGACCAAAATACTCCGATCCGTCCTTCACTAGTTTACGGGTTAGAAACACCCGAGGAAAACGCTCTTTTTTAATACAAATCCATGGGTACGATTTGTCATCTTTTAAAAGTACATTGTACCGAGGCTGATATTTCTTAATTAGGTTGTTTTCTAATAGCAGGGCATCGGTCTCGGTTGGGACAACAATGTGTTTGATCTCAACAATCTTCTTAACCAATACTCGAGTTTTGCCATACTCATGATTCTTCTGAAAATAGGAGGAAACTCTTTTTTTCAAGTTCTTGGCTTTACCAACGTAAATGACCACACCATTTTTATCGTAATACTGATAAACCCCAGGGCTATTGGGTAATGTATCTAACTGCAGTTGAAGCGAGGGTGCATCCATTAGGTTAAATTTATTATTTGATGCTAAAGTGTACTAGCCTTGGTTGGGTTTTAATAAAACTTTAATGTTTAGATCATGGTCTTCACCAAATCTTTGGCCTCCATAATAGGCCATGAAGCATCGTGCAAATAACTTTCTGTGGTAGCACCTTCAAACAAAATATATACTTTGTTGGCTATTGAATGTGCATCATCCCGATATAGGTTTTGCTTTACTAACCTTTTAATATATGCCCTAAATCGCTCTTTAAAATCGGCTATTTCTTTTCTTAATTTCTCATTATCCTTCGCTATTTCTGCTAAGGCGTTTATACTCCATGATCCTCTAAAGTCTTTTTCCCGATATACTTCTAATAGATAATCAAATAAACAAATAATTTGATCCCGACCTTGTACACGCATTTCAACAAAATTCATGAGTTCTCCGAAGAAAGTGTCTTCTTTTCGTTTTAAATATGCCATCAGCAAATCATCCTTTGTTTTAAAATGAGCGTAAAGGCTTGCCTTCGCCACATTTGCTTTCTCTATAACCTCGTTTATTCCAGTTGTATTATACCCTTTTTGATAAAATAATTGAGACGCCGCATCAATGAGTCGTTCTCTAGCCGGTAGTGTTTTTCCCATACACAAATTTACGAAAAACTTGAAAAAGGTAGACCGTTATGTCTGTTTTTAAACAACTGCAAATAAATCTATTATCTTAATTCACCTATTTAATTGGGTTTACTTATATTTGTTACCAGTTAAATACTTGTTACCCCCAAGCAAATGACTCTTAGAACTACCCTACAACCTGCACATGGTATTGTGCACAATACTGCTATTTGGAAGGAAAAGATAACTGATGTTCCTTCAACATGGAATTCCATATTCTGTTTTCTTAACATTGATTTTGAAGGCATTGATGATCTTCCGGCCTATTTTTTTACGCATGTCATTCATCCAGGTGACAGTGATCATCTTGAGGAGTTACTAAATGCATTTTTCACAAAGCAAGAACGTTTTATATACAAGGTGCGGCTACTTTTAAATGATTCTTTATTTGAATTATATGAATTTAAAGGCAGTGCAGAATTGGTTGAATCCGGGTATGAACTAACATTACAGGTTAAACAAACAGACACCGCTAAAAGAAAAGTTCATGATCCCAATGAATCAGATTTTTTCTACAAAGAAACAGCCAATATGACCCTAACAGGAGGATGGATGGTCGATGCAGATACACTTGAAGTTTTCTGGGACAGGCAAACCAAAAAAATCTACGGGGTGGCACCACATTATCAGCCAAAGTTTCAAGATGTACTAAGTTTTTATATAGATGACCATAGAGATATGCTTTATGGCGCATTTAGAAAATGCCTAACAGAAGGTATACACTATGATATGGAGCTACAACTTCGAGGATTAAACGGAGAAACCACTTGGATACGTACCAAAGGAAAACCAGTTTACGATAAATCGCATCAGATAATAAAAGCAAGAGGTATAATTCAAAATATCGATCGACAAAAAAGAAAGGAGATTAAACTAAAAGAGTCTTTTGATATTATACTAAAACAGAACGAGCGACTTTATAACTTCGCACATATTGTATCGCACAACTTGAGGTCCCATTCCGGTAATTTTGAACTAATCCTTGGTCTTTTGAATGACCCTGACACCTCCAAAAAAGATAAAAAGGAATATGTGGAAAATCTACAACTTGTTTCTCAAAGTCTTAATGAAACAATTTCTCACCTTAATGAAGTGGTGAATATGCATGTCCGTCAGGATGAAAAAGTTAGGGTGTATTTTGAAGATACTTTAACCAATGTTAAAAATGGTATTCAACAAATTATTGAAAAAAATAACACCAAAATAATCACTAACTTTGAAGTGAAAGCGGTTGATCATATCCCGGCATATCTTGATAGTATTCTGCTTAATCTGCTAACTAATGCTATTAGATATAGACATCCTGAAAGGAATCCTGAAATAATGATCAGTACTTTTAAGGAAAATGATAAGACCATATTAAGTATTTGCGATAACGGTTTAGGTATTGACCTTATCAAGAATGAACATAAAATTTTTGGCATGTATAAAACATTTCATGGGAATGATGATGCACGTGGAATGGGTCTATTTATGACCAAAAGCCAAGTTGAAGCCTTAAATGGCACAATAGAAGTATCAAGTGAGCCCGACAAGGGTTCGACCTTTAAAATTACCTTTTAAAAACACATGCCTCAAACAAAGCCCGATCTTACCTGCATTATTGATGATGATAATCTGTACTTAAAAATTGTAAGTAGAATTATTGAAAGTAAAGACCTTTGCAAGGATATTGTAATTTTCAAAAATGGTAAAGAAGCTATAGATCATTTTAGTACGCTGGTTGATCTTCCTGAAAATAGAAGGGTGCCCGATGTAATTTTCTTAGATCTGAACATGCCTATAATGGATGGCTGGGAATTTCTAGATGAGTTTCTAAAAATAGACGAAGCCGTTAGACAGCGTATTACTTTATATGTAGTAAGTTCATCGATTGACCCACGAGACATTAATAGGGCGAAATCATTTGAAACCGTCAAAGACTATTTAGTAAAACCCTTATCATTGGAGGCACTTAAAAAAGTATTTCAATTTAATGACGACCAAGGCGGCACTTCGTAAGCATTACAAAAACTTACGTGATCAACTGACTTCAGACGATATTGACACCCATAGTTTAACCATTGCCAATAACATATTGAAACTGCCCATATGGAAGTTTAGTTACTATCATCTTTTTCTTCCGATTACCAAAAATAAGGAAGTCAACACAGAATTTATACTAAACATACTATCTGGTAAGGACAAAAACATTATCATTTCTAAAAGTAATTTTGACAACTTTAGTATGCGACATTTTTTGCTTACTGATAGCACAAAGATTAAGCGCAACACATTAGGCATTCCAGAACCTATTGATGGTATTGAAGTACCAAACTCAAAAATTGAAGTAGTTTTTGTACCACTTCTCGCTTTTGATAAAAAAGGAAATCGAGTTGGCTACGGAAAAGGATTTTATGATCGATTTTTGACCGAATGTAATTCCGAGGTTATCAAGATAGGACTATCTCTTTTTGAAGCGGAAGAGGTATTAATTGATGTTTCAACCGAAGACCAAGCCTTAGACTACTGTATTACACCACAAACCACCTATTCATTTAATACTTCGGATTGATTTGGTTTTGCAAAAGCTCTCTTATTAAATACCAAAAGTATTCCGACCCCAGTACTAATGGCCATATCGGCAATGTTAAATACAGGATCGAAAAAAGTGAAACGCCTACCTCCCCAAAAAGGAAACCATTCTGGCAAGGTCGTATCAATCATTGGGAACTGCAACATATCGACTACGCAACCCTGCATGAAACCTGAATAACCTTCAAAGTTTACTTTTGAAACGCCTCCATAATCAACCCATCTATCTAATTCAGCATTGTAAATTGTACCAGAATCAAAAATGTAATTATAGAAAAGAGAATCAAGTATATTACCGAAAGCACCGGAAAAAATTAGTGCAATTGAAATGATCAATAATTTTGGTGCGTTTTTCTTTATTGAAGTATGTAGCCAATAAAAAATACCGACAATAGCAAATAACCTAAAGGTCGTTAAAATAATCTTCGATTGTGGCTCAGTCACAAATGAGATAAAATCACTTAGCTTTTTGCCCCAAGCCATCCCAGGGTTTTCTACAAAAACGATGCGAAACCAACTTGCAACCTCAACTCCGTCACCTAAAGCGTAATGTGTCTTAATATAAAATTTGGAGATTTGATCAACCAAAAGGATTAAAAAAATAAGTAAACCAGCCTTTTTAAGATTCATGGTGTATGTGCAGGGTTAAGCTGGCCAAAAATAAGAATATTATATCGAACCTTTTTTTAATAATTTGGAGTAGTGACCACTATTGGTCCGTTAACTGATTTCAATGAAATAATGTAAGGCCCGGGAGTAATATTCTGCTTCTTTATTTCGCCGCCAGTAGATTTCGCAACTACTTGAGCAAAATTAGTTTCAAGAGCAATTTTACCATTATATGTATTTATTGTAGCATCTCCATAAAAATCGCGGCCCACAAAATTACCTCCTCTCAAATCAACCATTAAATTATCAAACTTTCCTCTCACCTGAGTATTCGCAATATCACTGGTTATTTGTACTTGTTTTTCTTCAGGAACGGTAACGATCATTTTAGCAGATACCACCTTGTGCGCGCTTAACTTATCATTAAACTCCTTAAAAGCATCATGATATTCAACACTAATAGTAATTACATCGCCATGTTGATTAGCAGAGAGTACAAGTTGATCACTGTGTTCACCTTCTGTCTGTACTTCGAGTTCTATTTGATCACCAGGCCCTGTGACCAGTTGTAAATCAAATACCTTATCGATATCAAAATCAATTTTATTTACACCAAATGTGCTTACCTTTTTAAACACTTTATTTTGTGAAAGTCCCATTTGAACACTCAAACAGCAGCATAAATAAATAATAGAATATCGCATAATGTAAAGATACAGAAAATGCTCCCTGAGGAGCATTCTGTAAAACTTATAAATTTCTTAAAGTGATCGCTCGCACTATATTTTTCTTAAAAAAATACTTCCACTAACCGTTGTCAACTTCAATTTGTTTTCAGCAGTATCAACGGTGCCATTTACTCTACTTCCTCCCCATCGATTATTACTTTCATCTCTGTTAAAGCTCAACTTATCATCCGCATAAATAGTTCCTGTAACTGTTTTCGCCTGAACACTCGATTTTTTGACATTTATATCGATATCTCCACTAATTGTCTTTAAAGAAAAATCTCCATCGTAATTTTTAATATTAATATCTCCACTAATGATATCAACATTAAGATTCCCACTATACGCTTCTGAAGAAACATTTCCTGAAATACTTTTAACGCGGAGTTTGACTTTTTTTGGAACGTACAAAGTGACTACAATATCCATATCCATCGAACAGCAATTGCAATTACCATCCTCATCTTTCTTTCCTCTCCAACCGTTTTGCTTTTTGAAAAGATCACCATAATCAGAGTCGATTCGCAGAACCGAACTACTATTATCAACGGTCATACTGAAATAGTCATCATATTCACCATCATTAATAGATACTGCTGCTTTTACATATACCTCATTTTTGTCCCAAGTTTTGATATTAATATCCTCAGCAAATTTGAATTCTACCTCAACATTATCACTTGTTGGTTTAATATTCTTTTCAATTACTTTTTGAGCGCTAGCTACTGCAACTATTAAAAAGCTTACTAGCATTAAAACTGTTCGTTTCATGACTGATTATTTTTGATTGATTTATTAGCTATTTCTTATTTACTTTTTCTCAGGTAAATGTCCCCCACCGACGATCGCAATGTGATTCCAACACCACCGTTGTTTATTTCAGTTTTCAAATGTCTTCTCCCAGAAAGAATTTTCATGTCCTTTTTCTCGTTCGAAAATTTCAGATCAAAGTCTGTATAGATTTCACCCATAGTTGATCTTAAGTCTAGATTAGCTGCCGTATTTGCAGGTAATTTGATGTCTACATCACCCGCTGATGAATAAATCGATATTGGGGAAGATTGATTTACTTTACTAAATTCGACCGTAATATCTCCGGCAGATGCTTTTGCTATAACTGGTCCGGTAACATCTAGGATCTTAATTGTACCAGCGGTTGCTTTTACCTCAATTTCGGATTTAAAGCCTGAAATATTCAAATCGCCTACGGTTTTACATTCAGCATGTACTGCTACTGACTCCGAAATATAAACTACCATTTTAGGCCCATGCATATTTTTAAGATTGGTAACCTCTAAAACATCGCCATTTTTCTCCACATTAATACCCAATCCTGTATTATCAGTTCCTCCAGCATATATTGCTTTCAAGCCTTTTGCTTTCTCCGGTCTTTTATGTCCATTACTTTCAATAAGAATTTCATTTTTATCATGAGATTTGACAATAATATCGTTGGTCGACATTAATTTTACCTTAGTAATTCCCTGTAATGATTGTTTAAAGTCTTGTGCATTTATAGAAAATGCGACAATAGTGAATAACACTAATAATGTTTGTTTTTTCATCTGTTTGTTTTTTAAATGATTGATGGTAACCCCATTTTTACTTGATCTTTTACGTAGGTGGGGGTATCCTCTTCTTGTAAAAGACGCTCCATGGATTTTATAGCTCCTTTTTCTTGAATACTTACTAATATTTCGATTAAGCTTATTTGAAGACCAGGGTCTTCTTCACGATCGAGCGCTACGATTAGCTCATCACGAACCAATTTCTCATCGGTAAATTTTGACAGTGCTTCGATGGCAGCAAGCCTTACGTTTGCGTTATCATCAAAATGCATGCGCTTTATTAAAGCATCCAGAACTTCGTTATTAGGTGTTTGTACCTGATTGACAAAATGCACTCCTTGTACGCGTTTACTAGCCGACTGATTTTCAACCAATGCTAACATCATAGATTGTTTCATTTTTTCAGTCTCCTGAACAAGGCTTTCCATCTTATCCTGATTTTTCTGTTGCTGCTGGTATTTACCATAGGTGAAACCAGCGAATACAAAGGCAACCACTGCTGCTACCTGCCAAACATTTTTCAAAACGTTGTTTTGGGGTTTATGTTGATTTAACGAAACTACGCCATCTTGCTTTTGCTTCTCTTGTTCTAACATATTATAGAACCCTTCGGACAATTTTTTTGAAGGAAGAATCGTATTGACTTTTTTAAAAGATTCTTCTAATTGTGTAAGCTTATTTAGCTCGTTTTGAAGATCGGTGTCTTTTGCTAAAAAGTCTGCTATTTCCTTCTCCTTTTTTGTTGATAGATTACCTTCCAGATAATCAATTAACATTGATTTTATTTCTTCTTTTTTCATAATCCTTACTCTTGAAAATAAAATGTCTTTAATTTTTTTAATGCTCTATGCACTTTCACCTTTACCGCTCCGGTAGTACTCCCCATCATTTCAGCAAGCTGATCATATTTTACCTCTTGTAGTCTGTTCAATACAATAAGCTCTTTATCTTGATCATCTAACTTATTAAGTACTTCACTTAAATGCGATAAATCGTCCAGCTTAACATTATTTTCTTCTCCTAACTTATAACCAACATCGTCAAGACGGTCTATCTTCTGTTTCTTTTTTCGATAATGATTACTTAAGCTATTCCTTGCTATGGTAAATATCCATGAAATGAATTTCCCACCATGGTAAGACGACCGATACTTAATAGCTTTATAAAAAACCTCTTGTGTAACATCTTCACTTAAATCGCGATCGCCATTCGTCATTTGACACAAAAAATTAAATATGCGTACATGATATCGCTCAAAAAGAACACTCATATTATCTAAATTCCCGTTAGATACGGCAGTCATTAATTCTTCGTCAGTTAGTTGGCTCAAAACCTTCATTTAAGTTGGTTACATTACTATATAGTCCGTTTTTTAGGAAAGGTTACATCGAAACATAAAAAAAGTGCCTTTCTAATCAAGAAAAGCACTTTTTTATTCAATTATAAGCTTTATTACTTATATTATTTTTGCATGTTTTTTGCTTCAATACTCAAAGTAGCATGTGGTACTAACTTTAATCGCTCCGGATTAATTAGTTTTCCGGTTACTCTGCAAACACCATAGGTTTTATTTTCAATACGAATCATCGCGTTTTTTAAATCACGTAAAAACTTTTCTTGTCTAATCGCCAACTGCGTATTTGCTTCTTTTGACATCGTTTCTGAGCCTTCTTCAAATGCTTTGAATGTTGGAGAGGTATCATCGGTACCATTATTTCCGTCATTCATATAAGCGCTTCTCAATAATTCAAGGTCATGCTCAACCTTTTTCATTTTATCTTCTATCAGTGCTTTAAATTCATCAAGCTCCTTATCTGAGTATCTTACTTTATCTTCCGTTGCCATAATTTCAAAATTTTTCAATAAATAATTTGGTATTTATCTCATCAAAAGCAATTTCTATTCCATTAGTAATAGTCTCTTCAAAATCTAGTACGGCAGTTAGTGTTTCTGCCTTAATGTACCCTAGATTAGTAGCTACTGCTTTCTCAATTTGTTCATTTTTTTCTAACTGAACTTTAATTTGATCAGTTACTTCAAAACCAGAATCTTTTCTTAGGTTTTGAATTCGGTTCACCAATTCTCTGGCTATACCTTCTTCTTTTAATTCATTAGAAATTGTTACATCTAATGCAACTGTTAATGATCCTGAATTAGCCACTAACCAACCTTCAATATCCTGTGAAGTAATCTCTACTTCGCTTAAGCCTAATGTAATACTTTTTCCATTAATTTCAACAGCTATCTCGCCATTTTGCTCGATTTTTACGATTTCTTCCTGTCCGAAACTTTTTATCGCGTTGGCAATCAATTTCATATCTTTTCCAAATCGAGGCCCAAGTACTTTAAAATTAGGTTTTATCTGCTTTACCAAGATATCAGATGCATCATCAAGCAACTCAATTTCTTTTACGTTAACCTCTGATCTAATCAAATTTTCAACCGCAAGAATCTCTTCTTTTTCAGATGCATCTAGCACAGGAATCATGATACGCTGCAATGGTTGGCGTACTTTTATCATTTCCTTTTTTCGTAACGATAATACTAGCGAACATATTGTCTGCGCTTTTTGCATTTTATGTTCTAATGCCTGATCAATCATCTTAGAATCAAAAACAGGGAAATTCGCTAAATGTACACTTTCAAACCCTTCCTTATTTGTAGCTGCATTTAAATCTTTATAAAGTCTATCTGCAAAAAATGGAGCTATAGGAGCCATTAACTTTGCAACTGTATTCAAGCAGGTATATAACGTTTGGTATGCTGAAAGCTTATCTTGACCATAGTCACCTTTCCAGAAACGTCTCCTGCTTAAACGAACAAACCAATTACTCAAATTTTCTTGTACAAAATTGGAAATTGCGCGGGCAGCTTTGGTAGGTTCGTAATCAGCGTAAGCTTCATCAACTGATTTTGTTAAGCTATTTAGTTCTGATAGAATCCAACGATCAATTTCTGGTCTTTTATCTAGTGCTATTTCTTCTTCTTTATAAGTAAACCCATCAATATTGGCGTACAGGCTGAAGAAAGAATACGTATTATATAAGGTGCCAAAGAATTTACGACGTACCTCAGCAACACCTTCAAGATCAAACTTTAAATTATCCCACGGATTCGCATTAGAGATCATATACCATCTAGTGGCATCTGGGCCATATTGTTCTAATGTAGAAAATGGGTCAACCGCATTACCTAACCGCTTTGACATTTTTTGGCCATTCTTGTCTAATACTAGTCCATTGGAAACTACATTCTTATAAGAAACCTGATCAAAAACAAGTGAACTTATTGCATGTAATGTGTAAAACCATCCCCTTGTCTGATCAACACCTTCCGCGATAAAATCAGCTGGATAAGACTTGCTATTATCGATCATATCCTTATTCTCAAACGGATAGTGCCATTGTGCATAAGGCATCGAACCGGAATCGAACCACACATCAATCAAATCGCTTTCGCGTTTCATTGGTTTTCCTGAAGCAGAAACCAATGTAATAGCATCAACAATATTTTTATGAAGATCAACCTTATCATAGTTATCTTCTGACATATTCCCAACTTCAAATTCAGTAAAGATATCCGCCTTCATTAATCCAGCTGCAACCGATTTTTCCATTTCAGACTTTAGCTCTTCGATAGATCCTATGATAATTTCTTCTTTACCATCTTCTGTTCTCCAAATTGGAAGCGGAATTCCCCAATAACGAGATCGAGATAAGTTCCAATCGTTTGCATTTTTCAACCAGTTACCAAATCTGCCCTCGCCGGTAGACTTTGGCTTCCAATTTATAGTTTCATTTAATTGATGCATCCGATCTTTAATCTCGGTTACTTTAATGAACCAAGAATCTAATGGATAATATAAAATGGGCTTGTCGGTACGCCAACAGTTGGGATAACTATGAACATACTTCTCGACCTTAAATGCTTTGTTTTCCGTTTTTAGTTTGATGGCTAACTCAACATCTACTGACTTTTCCGGTGCTTTGCCATCTGCATAGTACTCATTTTTTACATACTTACCCCCAAGATCACCCATGTGTTTAGTGAACTTTCCTTGAAGATCGACCAACGGCACTAAATTATCATTGTCATCCTTTACCAACATAGGCGGGACCTCAGGATTTGCCTGCTTAGCCACCAAAGCATCATCAGCGCCAAAAGTTGGCGCTGTGTGAACTATTCCTGTACCGTCTTCTGTAGTCACAAAATCACCCGCAATTACCCTGAATGCATTTTCTGGATTGTCATTTGGCTGAGCATAGTCTAAAAGCTGCTCGTATTTGATTTCAACAAGGTCTTCCCCTTTAAATTCTTTTACGACATAAAATGGGATTTTTTTATCCCCGTCTTTATAGTCAATCAGCTCAGGCTTTGATTCAACCTCATTATATTTTCCGCCGAACTGTTTACTCACTAAAGATTTAGCAAGTACCACATTCATTGGTTTGAATGTATACTGGTTATAAGTCTCAACCAATACATAATCAATTTTTGGCCCTACCGTAAGTGCTGTATTACTAGGCAGCGTCCAGGGTGTGGTCGTCCAAGCCAAAAAGTAAATATCACCTTCATTACGAAGAAATTCAGGTAAGGTTTCTTCCTTTGCTTTAAATTGAGCTACTACAGTAGTATCAGTAACATCCTGATATGTTCCCGGTTGATTTAATTCATGAGAACTAAGCCCAGTTCCCGCCTTTGGTGAATATGGCTGGATGGTATACCCTTTATAAAGTAGTCCTTTATCATAAATCTGCTTTAGCAACCACCATACACTTTCCATATATTTTGGCTTATAGGTAATGTACGGATCATCCATATCAACCCAATAACCAATTTTACGGGTCATATCATTCCAGATGTCTGTATAACGCATCACCGCTTTTTTACAAGCCTCATTATACTCTTGAATGGATATTTTTTTACCAATATCTTCTTTGGTAATTCCAAGCTCTTTCTCAACACCAAGTTCTACTGGCAACCCATGCGTATCCCAGCCAGCTTTTCGTTTTACCTGATAGCCTTTCATCGTTTTATAACGAGGAAAAATATCCTTGATCGTACGCGCCATTACATGGTGAATACCCGGTAGGCCATTGGCAGACGGAGGTCCTTCAAAAAATATATAAGGTTCAGCTCCTTCACGCTCGGTTATACTTTTAGAAAAAAGGTCATTCTCCTCCCAATAAGAAAGGATTTCTTCTGCTACTTTCGGTAGATCAAGTCCGCTATATTCGGTAAACTTCATGCCTTAAAAATCAATCGCTTGTTAAGAAGCGCGAAATTAAGGATTTTGAGTGAAAAAGACGCTGAAATCGGATCAAGTAGCAGTTAAATTGATCCTATAAAATTTAATGGTCTAAAAGTTAACCGAAGCCATCACCCTAAAATTTCTTCCAGGGGCACTAATTCCTGATGCAAATTCTCGATAATGACGGTCAAAAATATTGTCCATCGATAATTGTATTCTTATTGAAGATGTAAGGTTATAAGCCACAGCTGCCCCTAAAGTATTCCAAGAGGGTAGGCCGGCAAATCGATCTACATCTTCAATTGCATCAGCATTAATTAAAGGTGTTTCTTCTAAACCATCTTCTCCACCTTCGCTAAAATCTTCTGGGTTTTTATTTCCAGAAAACCTCCAATACAGTTGAGAATCAATCCTATTTTTTGTGTAATTCAAACGCGCGCTCCCAAACCAGGGAAGAATAGATGGTAGTGGGCGATTACCATCAAAAATGCGACCGGCCGTATAGGTGAGATTACTTTGAAAGCGAAGATTTCTAACAACCTGGGTATTTATGTCAAATGTCCCCCCAACAACATACGCATTTCCTAAATTTGCATTTGCAAGTGTAATATCTTCATCTCCGTTAAAGATGATCGTGTTTGGGTTATCAGTGGTAGTATCACCTTCTACCACAAAAGGAGCTCTACCAATGACGTTGCGAAGCCACGTATAATAGGCAGTAAGTGAAACAATATTGGACTTTTTGCCCAGAAACTTGGTAATACCCACCTCACCGTTATAAGCAAACTCAGGTTCAAGATCTGGGTTTGGTATTGTTAAAGTACCCCCTTGCTCTCTAATTTTTCCAATGTCATCAATATTTGGTGATCTGAATCCACTAGAGAGAACAGCATTTAGTTGCCATTTAGAGCTGGGTCTAAAAACATATCCTAACGTTGCGGTAACAGCATTGTTACTGGTCGTAACCCGATCCAGATTGCTATCGACTAATGCCTGATCATTCCAAGCAGCTTTTAGCTTTGTAAAGGTGTATCGAATTCCAGAATTAAAGGTCGAAGTGCGGTTAATATCCTGTCTATAATTGGTATATGCCGCTGCTGTGGTATACGTACTACCATCACTAGGGTAACGCGTAGAAATCAGTTGTCTAGGTTGTAATCCAATTATTCGATTTCCTTGTAAAATAAGCTCTTCCGCAAAGGCATTAGATTGTACATCGTTATGGGTAAACTCTACTCCATAACTCAAATTTCTTTTCTCTCGAAGGTCAGCATAAAAGTCAGCATTTAAACTATATACCTCAACATCCTCAATTTGGCTTTCTCTGGTAATACTGTTAAAATTTCTTTCGATTCTCGATTCTTCAATACTTTGAAACGCAGCAGTAATTGTTCCTTTTTTCATCCATTTTTTACCCGGATTGAACTGTAACTGCGGTGAAATTAAGAAGCGTTTTTGCGGACCGTAATCCCATCTAGCAAAACGAAGCGTGCCATCACGAAATTCTGCTAACCTGTCAAACCTTGGAATATTTGAGGACTCAGAAAACTGAATATTCAAACCAAGACTGGTTCGATGATCAAGTTTCATAACAAACTTCTGAAGTACATCAAATTGGTCATATCCAGTTCCTTTTTGTTCATTAGGATTTGGATTCACAACCGGATCTGGATTATAAAACTCTTCAGTATTATTTGAATATAAGTTTACCAACCCCCAGTCTTCAAAACCATGTTTTCTACTACGTCCCATTCGTATGTCTCCAAATCTACTAAACGATACGTTGGTAAATGAAGCCCATCTACCAAAACTAAATTCTAGATCCAAGCTGTTCGTATATTCTTCAGTTGCTTGACTATATCGACTTATGAAACCTCCTGAAAATGGTTTAGTGCTATTAATTTTTGGGGTTTTTGTATAATAATGAACCACCCCACCTAACGCATCGGAGCCATAAATAACGGATGACGGCCCAAAAACAACTTCGGTACGTTCTAATGCATTCGGACTTATTGTAATTGCATTTTGTAGGTGTCCAGATCGGAATATGGCATTGTTTAACCTTACACCATCAATAACAAGTAATACTCTATTCGCCTCAAAACCTCGAATAACAGGACTGCCACCACCACCTTGTGATTTCTGAACTCGTATTCCTGGAGCTTCGACCAATAAATCAGCACTTGTTTGTGGAGCCGTCCTTTGAATAGCCTGAGTAGAAAGCACTGCTATTTTCTCAGCAATCCTTGTTTTAGTTTCTCCAGTTTTTGAAGCTGATAATACTACCTCATTCAGCCGCTCAGTCTCTGGAGATAGATATACAATAAATCCGTTCCGGAAATAGCGTGCTTTAGCAATTGTTTTTTTTACAAAGCCTAAATGTTCAAAAGTTATCTCCTCACCTAAATCAAATTGAGACAGATCTGCTTCTCCCTTTTCATTGGTAATTGTGCTTTTTGATGCATCTATATTATAAATAGCAACACCAACAAGTGGTTCATCTTCTACTTGATCTTTTACAGTAATCGTTTGGGAGAAAACCAATAAGGGGGAAAAGAATAAAAAGAAGAACAAAATCAGCTTTCCCCTAGCCTTTTTTGCTAAGAAACTTAGCCGGCAATTTTCAGGAAAATTTAGAGAAAAACTAATTAAAAACTTCATTTAAAACCGCTAAAGATCTGGGTTTTCTAAATCCCTGCAAATGTAACTCAAAATATTCAATTAATATCGTAAGTAACTGCTGTCTGTCAGTGCTAGAAAACCTTGTAGCATTTAATGCATCAAAAGTTGTACCCAACAGTCGTTTAAAGAGTGTTAAATTTTTATCAGATATCGTATGTAACTCAAAAGCAGACGAAGTAAAAGCTCCATCTAAAAGACTAAAGGCGGGCAATTCTGCATCATTTGTATCCGGATAAAATCCTAAATACCGAGTCAGGTTTAACAAAAAAAGCATATGGAAATTGGCTACCTGATCATGCGCATCGAGCCATTGAAATGCCATTTCCAAATATTCGAATAACGATTGATTGACTTCTTCTTCAACAATAGAGACATTCAACATCTCTGATAAAAACATGGCAATGGCTCCTTTCTTAATGTCGGTATGAACTGTTTTATAAGCGTATGCTGTTTTTACTTCGCGAATGCTTTCTAAAGTACCTTTATTTTTGTGATTGGCTTCTAGTATTAATTGCGACAACGGTTGAAAATATGCCACCTTTAACTTCCCTTTTTTAGATTTTAAAACCCCTTTAAGCAAATACGATTTTAAACCCGCTTCTTCAGTGTAACACTTAACGATTAAACTAGTATCGCCGTATTTTAATGATGAGATTACGATAGCTTTTGTTGTGATCTGCATGAATTTTTAGGTATAAAAGTCAAAAATAATCTTGTTTTAGATAAAAAGTTGGAAAATTATGCGTTTTACATAAAGCCTTAGGTAAAAGAGAAAATAATTTATTATTTTAGAGCACAACTAAACAATATTCAAACATGAAATCTGCTTTCAAAATACTTCTAACAAGTCTAACCCTTCTAATTATACTTAATGGTTGTAGTGACGAAACTGTTGAAGTATCTCCCGATAATCTAAGATTCGAGTTTTCTGTAAAAAAAGGGAATCTTACCAATTTTACATCTTATTCTGATGATTTAAAAACAGGCGTTAGTCCATTTGCGAAGTCTTTGAAAGAGAAAAGTAATAATTCAACAAGCAGGGATACATATTCAGAATTATATGATTTCTATTTAGACACTACCAATGTTCAACTAATCGATAATGGCTATTTAAAGAGTTATGCAATGCCAATTGTAAGAGAACATTGGGAAAATGGGTTTCTTGAGAATTACATTATAACTTTCTATCAAGATGGAAGCCATACACAATGGATTGTCAAATATAAATACGACAATTCCTATCCTAATGGTTTTGATATGCAAAAAACTGAAATCACGGTAATTGATGACCCCAATCTCTTATCCTTTGGCACTTCCAGAGGAGATTGCCCACCACACCTTGTTGAGTATAGCTGGGATGATAATGCAGGAGATTGTATTGAGTTTGATTGTACATATGGTGGAGAGCATCCTTACGGGGATAATAATTGTGATGTTTCGCCAGGTCATCCTGACGCCGCTAGACGAGTATGTTTTGGAGCATGGGTGGTGTCCGGGTGTGCCCAAACAGGTGGAGGAAGCAATGGTGGTCAAGACCCAACTAGTGGAAGTGGAGCTGGAAGCGGAGGCGGCATCGGAGGTGATGGCGATCCTGATGAATTTTGTATGGAAGATTGTCCACCGGTAATTCCTATTCGAGGTCCTGTAGCAACCCCTTGTAATACACCAGGCGGGTCAGGGTTTGTAAATGCGGATGGAGAGTGTGTGGTTCCTGATCAAATATTGAAAGATTCCTCTTTTGAAAATAGTAAAGCTGATTGTGTTTACGAAAAGTTAAAGGCTAACTCTTCTGGGTTTGCAGGAGCAATTCGTAATTTCGATGGAGACTTTCCAGTTGCACATTTAAAATTTACAATAGACAATTCTTTACCCAATACCACCAATGCTCAAACCTCCGTACCTTCTCAATTTTTAATTCAAATAAGTATTAATGGGAACACATTGTCCAATAGGACTGTGCTTGGTTTGGCTCGAACTTTGATACATGAAACTATACATGCGGAAATGTATCGAAAAGTGAAATCTGTAAATAATCAAATTAGCATTACTGATTTTCCTGGAATTTATGATTATTACACTAGGCATATAAAAAATTGGCAGCATCAACAAATGGCAAATCACTATATTGATGTTATTGCAGATATGTTGCAGATGTTTGACGGTAATAGTAAACCCAGACAATATTATGAAGATATTTCCTGGGTTGGGTTATATAAAATCCGGGATCAAAATAATCCAGGACCTGATTCTAACCCTAATTATATTAATACTGATGGATGGAATGCCTTAACAGTATCTGAACAACAAAGAATTTTGAATACTATTGCAACTGAAAAATTGAACGGAAATAAAAATTGTACACCATGAAAAACTTACTGAAGCTATTTTTTTTCTTATTCGTAATTACATTTTCTTATGGCCAAAAAACTTTCGCTCACGTTTCATTTAATTGTTACGAGGAAAAAGATGGTAGAATAATAAATAATGGCTTAACAACGGAGTTTTTCAGCCAAGGACAACATTTCATTTCAGAAACAAAACCTTTGGAAATAACACATAGCGTAATTGAGGACAATAATATTCTAACCATCAAGGACTTTCTGAATTTAGCAAGTAAAGAAAGATTAAAAAGACAAAAAAAGAATGTTGCAAATATTATTTTCAACGATCAGGTATTCAAGTCTATTTATTTGTATTGTTATGATAATGGTAAATTTTATAAATATCAAGTGAAATGGGTTGAAGAAATTAGCGATTAAAAGTTTTAAAAAATCCTATTTTACTATTCTATATACTGGACAAAAATAAGGACATTGTTTATTCAACATTCTGAAAAAAATAAGGTTACGATACAAAATTCAACTCCTAACGATAAATCTCTCCTTATAATCAGAATATGCTATGATTAATTTACAAAATGGAATACTAAAAATAATAACTCCTTATATTTTGTTGAACATATTGGCAAAAAGTAAATGAAACAAATACTACTAATATTCATACTATTAACTTCACTTTCCTGCGGATTTAATAGAGTATCAAAAAAAATCAGAACAAATGATTTTTCTAAAGTAATTTGTGATACAATAGTGCCTAAAAAAGATGGAAGCTATGCGGTTTTCATTTTGAAGATGAAAGCTGAAGTCAATGATTCAATTAAGATCAAGTTCGTTGACGAACTTATTTTTAGTGGAAAGATTGATACAACTATTAAAGCTGACTATTACGGTAGAGTTAAGGTACCTGTTAGTTTCAATCCTTATAAAGCTACAAAAGGTTCGGTTGATATAGAATTCAGCATCTTGTAGATGTAGAATGATGATTAAATAATAAAATGAAATCTCTCTCATTTACAATAAACAGCATATCGAATAGCATCCACAAGCTGGTATTATTATTAGTTTTACTGTTGTCTCAATTTATTAATGCTCAAATAGCATGGAAAAATGATCTAATCGAAGCCAAAAAAATTGCACTCCAACAAAACAAGCTTCTACTACTGGATTTTACTGCAGTATGGTGTGCCCCTTGTCGCAAAATGGATAAATTTTTATGGGAGTCTAAAGAAATGGAAAAAATTGACAATAATTTTATTTATGTAAAAATCGATATTGACCACCAACCGCATTTAAAAAAAGAGTTTGAAATTAGCAGTATTCCTGTTGTGCACATTATTGATGCAGCAGGAAATAGAATATGGAGTAAAAAAAGTTTCACAAAATCTTCAGATTACACAAAAATACTTCGCCAATTTCCTAGTCACACTTTAACACTTTCTAAAAACCTAAAACCTATATTAGAAAAAAGGTTAAGCAGTATGGCTTTTTACAACTTGGCAAGATCTTATCAAGGACTTGTATACAAATTATATGATAAAAAAATTAGCAAATATTTTAAGCAAATTAGTAATAGCTTCTTCAATCAAGTGATTGAAAAAAGTAACAATCAACACTTAATTGTGAGTTCTAAGCTAAATATTCTTTTAAACGAAGTTTATTGCGGTAGGGAAAAACAGGTTAGAAAGGAACTTTCTTTAATTGAAATAGATATAGGTGATGACAGATCTGCAAATTTGAAAAAACAAATTGAAGAACTTATCGCTAGCAAATAAAAAACCCCGCTTTTCAGCAGGGTCTTTCCTTATACTTGTAATGAGGTTTAAACCACCCCTTGTGCTAACATCGCATCAGCGACTTTTACAAAACCGGCAATATTGGCTCCTTTAACATAATCGATATTACCATCGTCTTCTTTGCCATACTCAACACAACTAGCGTGAATATCTGCCATGATTTGCTTTAGCTTTTCATCAACTTCTTCGCGAGTCCAGTTAAAACGAAGTGAGTTTTGTGTCATCTCTAAACCAGAGGTAGCTACCCCACCGGCATTTGATGCTTTACCGGGTGCGAATAAAATTTTTGCCTTTTGAAAAGTATGCATCGCTTCCGGAGTACTTGGCATATTAGCGCCTTCGCTAACGCATATACATCCGTTATCTAGTAAGGTTTTTGCATCATCACCATTTAATTCATTTTGCGTAGCACATGGAAGTGCAATATCGCACTTAACTCCCCAAGGAGTTTTTCCTTTATGGAATTCTGCTGATGGATATTTATCACAATATTCGTGAATACGACCCCGTTTTACATTTTTAAGCTCCATTACAAAAGCCAACTTCTCTTCATCAATACCATCCTTGTCAAATATAAATCCTGAAGAATCAGAAAGTGTAACTACTTTAGCACCTAATTGAGTTGCTTTTTCTGCTGCATACTGAGCGACGTTTCCTGAACCAGAAATAACGACTGTTTTGCCGTCAAATGATTGGCCTTTGGTATCTAACATATTTTGAGCAAAATATACCGTGCCATAACCCGTTGCTTCAGGACGAATTTTTGAACCACCCCAAGTAAGACCTTTACCCGTTAATACTCCAGTAAACTCATTTCTCATTTTTCGGTACATTCCGAATAAAAATCCGATTTCACGGCCTCCTACACCAATATCACCGGCAGGTACATCTGTATTTGGACCGATATGACGGAAAAGCTCGCTCATAAAACTATGACAAAAACGCATAATCTCATCATCAGATTTCCCCTTAGGGTCAAAATCAGAACCTCCCTTACCGCCACCCATTGGAAGCGTTGTCAAACTATTTTTAAATACTTGCTCAAAGGCCAAGAATTTTAAAACACTCATTGTTACTGTTGGGTGAAAACGAAGTCCGCCCTTATAAGGACCAATGGCAGAATTCATTTGAATGCGATACCCACGATTTACATGTATTTCTCCATCATCATCTACCCAAGGTACGCGAAACTGAATAGCGCGCTCAGGCTCAACCATTCGCAATAAAATGTTTTTACCATTATAAATCTCTTGTGAAGCAATATAAGGTATCACCGTTTCGGCAACTTCTTGTACCGCTTGTAAAAATTCAGGCTCATGCGCATTCCGCGCACGAACCTCTTCCATAAATGCATCGATCTTAGCTTGCATATGTGTGGTTGATTATTGGATTCGTAATTATTGATTAAAATTTGGTTGCAAAGATATGGTATTGATAAAAAATGTATTCGATTTTTTTCAAATTAATAATTACCCATGTGGAATTACTTTAGAAAGGTCCTAAAAATCAATTCTCATTTCAGTATTGACACTACAATATAGTTTAAATAATTGATAAACAGATTATTAGCCTATAGCCTGCTTTAAATCATCGATAAGATCATTTACATCTTCTATGCCAACACTTAAACGGATAAGCGAATCGACCACCCCTGTTTTCTCTCGCTCGGCTTTCGGTATTGATGCATGCGTCATGCTAGCCGGATGGCCCGCAAGACTCTCGACACCCCCTAAAGACTCGGCCAGAGTGAAGATCTTTAAATTTTCGACAATTCTAATCGCCTCATCATAATCATTGCCTTTGGTTACGAAAGATATCATACCACCAAAATCATTCATTTGCCGCTTAGCTATATCATGGTTTGGATGTGTCTCAAAGCCTGGCCAATACACTTTCTCAATCTTAGGATGGGTTGATAAAAATTCAGCTATGGCTTTGCCATTTTCGCAATGACGTTGCATACGCACGTGCAATGTTTTAATACCTCTTAAGACCAAAAAACTATCCATAGGGCCGCATACCGCTCCGCTTGCATTTTGAATAAAATACAATCGGTCCGCTAAATCTTTATCTTTCACCACCAATGCGCCCATAACCACATCACTATGCCCACCTAAGTACTTTGTAGCAGAATGCATCACAATATCGGCGCCAAGATCAAGCGGTTGTTGCAAGTAAGGAGTTGCAAAAGTATTATCAACTGCAAGTAAAATGTTATGCTTCTTAGCAACCGAAGCTACTAACTCAATATCAATAATATTCATCATAGGGTTGGTCGGTGTTTCAACCCAAATAAGCTTGGTATTTGCGTTCACATAGTTTTCGATATCTGATGCATTTTCCATTCCTATAAAATGAAACTTAATCCCAAAACCTTCGAAAATCTTTGTAAACAAGCGATAGGTACCTCCATATAGATCATTAGTAGAAACCACTTCATCTCCAGGCTTTAGTAACTTAATAACAGCATCAATTGCGGCTAGCCCGCTACCAAATGCCAAACCAAAATTCCCATTTTCAATACTCGCCAAACTTTTTTCAAGTGCCGTTCTGGTTGGGTTAGCGGAACGAGAATATTCAAAACCCTTATGACCTCCGGGAGTTGTTTGCGAATAAGTACTTGTTTGATATATAGGTGGCATTACTGAACCATAAGCAGGGTCTACATTATCTTGACCACCATGTATTGTTTTTGTATTGAAGTTTGTTTTTTCTGAGCTCATTATTGTGTTTTTAACGCTGCAAAATTACATTTATTTAATGGGTTCACATACTCCTAATCTTGCAACTTAGTTCCCGTCTTTGTGTAATAAAAATCAAACTCCTTACAACTACGATTTTGAACTGTTTACTATACGCTTAACTAGAGGACCAACAGTTAAGCCTTGAGCAATGATAGAAAACACAACAATAATATAAGTAACGACTAAAAATAGTTCTCTATTCATATCTGTTGTTAAGCTCAAAGCAAGTGCAATTGAAATACCACCTCTTAGTCCGCCCCATGTCATAATCAGATTTGTTCTTGGGACAAAATCCAATTTTTTGGCATAAAACGTAATAGGTAACCACAACGAAATATATCTTGAAAGTAAAACAAGTGGAATACCAATCAATCCTGCCACGACGAACTTACCTTCAAAAGTTAGCACTAGAAGTTCCATGCCTATCATCACAAACAAAACCGTGTTTAAAAGCACATCGATCAGCTCCCAAAATTTATCGACATAAGCTTCCGTTATTTCTGACATTGCACTACCTCGAATAGTATCATTGCCGACAATAAGTCCCGCTGTCACCATTGCTAATGGGGCAGAAACATGTATTTTGTGTGCCAACAGGGTTCCGCCCATGACCGCCGCAAGTGTAATAATAACCTCTACATCATAATTATCGATTGCTTTCATCATCTTATAAGTCACATAACCCAATCCTGCGCCTAAAGCAATACCTCCTAATACTTCTAGGCCAAATAATTTTGCTACCTCTATAAAATCAAATGACACTTCAGTAGATTTTGCGATCGAAAAAATGGTAAGAAAAATTACGACTCCAACTCCGTCATTAAAAAGTGATTCTCCGACTATTTTGGTTTCCAACTTCTTCGGCACGTTGGCCTTTTTTAAAATTCCTAGTACCGCTATGGGGTCGGTTGGTGAGATCAAAGCCCCAAACAACAAACAATAAATAAAGTCGACAGGCAAGCCTATCAACTTCATAACCATGAACATCAATCCGCCTATTAAAAAAGTAGAAGCCAAAACACCTAATGTCGCAAAAATAAGGATTGGTTTTCGCTGCACTTTTAACTGCTCAAAATTGGTATGCAAGGCTCCAGCAAAGAGTAAAAAACTTAGCATACCGTCAAGCAAGACCGTTTTAAAATCTATTTGCGAGATAAATTCCTTCTCTTTTAAAAGTAGCGTTTCGTCAAAATATCCCAATGCAAGAATAAGCAAAGTAAAAACGATAGTGATCACCATTAAACCGATGGTAATTGGCAGTTTTAAAAACCGAACATTTACAAAACCGAATAAAGCCGATAAAACGATTAATATCGTTGCGATTGAATAGTAATCCATTTTAAGCGGCTTTTAGCAAAGCCATTATAATACCAACGTGCACTCCTTCATGAAAAAGATTAAAACTAATAGCGTCGTCAATAGTTGTAATGTCAGAATTTGTAGTTGCGATATGAAGCCCTTTGTAATCTTTCAAATCGCCATTCTCATAGTCTTTAATAGTCTGTTCTAAAGTAGAAAAAACCAGTTTTTTTAGGTCTTCAACCTCATCTTTTGTTGCATCACGTTCCGGTTTTGTTCCTTTTTTATAAAGTGATATGAAATTGGCATCAACAACCATCGGACGTCCCGCTAAACCCTGAATAATGCCTTGTTGAGTCGAAACGATATGACCAATATTCCAGATAATATTATTCTTAAATCCCTCCGGGATATAATTAAGTGTTGAAAGTGGAATTGTTTTGAGGTAGTGGTACAACAATTTTCTATTTTGCATTGTTGTTTCTAAGACAAAATTCATCTGTTATTTTTTTATAAATATAACTGAATTTGACCTAAATGAATTTTCTTTGTAACGCAAAAATTGACCAATGAAAAAAATATATCATTTAGGCTCTTGCAGCACTTGTATTAGAATTATAAAAGAACTCGATCTTCCTTCAGATTTCGTATTACAGGATATAAAAAAGGAGTCTATCTCGGCCGATCAACTAGATGAAATGAAAACCTTGGCCGGAAGTTATGAAGCTCTGTTTAGCAAACGTGCGCAACTATACAAGCAAAGAGATCTTAAAAATCAAAATTTAGGAGAAAAAGACTTTAAAAATCTCATTTTAGAACATTACACTTTTCTAAAAAGACCGGTGACGATAGTAGATAACCAGATTTTTGTTGGGAATAGTAAAAAGACCGTCGAGGAATCCAAAAATGCCATTCACTAAATAACTGTAATGAGCAAACGCACGCTTGCCATTTTAGCTGCTCTTGGTGCAAATCTTATCTATGCCATAAATCATACGGTAGCGAAAGATGTGATGCCAACCCATATTAAACCATTTGGTTTTATTCTGCTTCGTGTTTTAGGTGCTAGCTTTTTATTCTGGTTAATTAGTATTTGGGCGCCAAAAGAAAAAATTGACAAAAAAGATTGGCTCAGAATTATGGGCGGTGCATTTTTTGGCATGTGCCTTAATATGTTGGCATTTTTCAAAGGTCTGAGCCTATCAACGCCTATTCAAAGCTCGATTGTTATAACCATAACTCCTATTGTAGTGTTTATTCTTTCTGCTTACTTAATAAAGGAAAAAATAAAGGGATTGAGATGGTTTGGTATTTTCATGGGATTTGCCGGGGCTTTAACCTTAATCATTTTTGGCCAAGAGCTACGAATGGATGCCCCAAACATTCCTTTTGGCAATTCACTTTTTGTTGTCAATGCAATTGCCTATGCCTTTTACTTGGTAATTGTTAAACCGCTCACCGCTAAATACCATGTATTTACATTAATGAAGTGGTTATTCCTGTTCGGGTTGATAATGAATATTCCTGTTACCATATCAGAGTTTTTAGAAGTGCAGTGGTCATCCCTGCCTTTTGACGCCTCGTGGAGAATGGCATTTGTAGTTCTGGGAACCACGTTTACAACGTATCTGTTAAATGTATATGCGCTTACAAATTTAAGAGCTTCAACAATTGGGGCTTTTGTGTATTTGCAACCACTTATGGCTATAGCCTTTGCCATTATTGTTGGGGCTGATAGCTTAAACGTTGTTAAAATAATTGCAGCGTGTACCGTTTTAATAGGTGTTTACTTAGTTACTAAAAAACCAAAAGAAGGCTAAGTAAGGTCTTTAGGGAATTTTGCTTCTTTTCGGGTATCTTCTTTAGTAAGAATCCTAAAATCATCTGTATGGTGCAGCTTATCGACAATTGCGAGCAGTTCCTTTGGTAAGGCTGTAAGTTTTCTGGTTTTTAGGTCGATCCAAGAGCCTAGCATATTTCCATACGTCATATTTCGCCCGTTTTCATCATAAAAATTATGACGAAACTCGTAGAACATACCATCCTCAGACATTCCTCCTAATTCCATGGTAACACGAATCACCGATCCTGCCATTACTTCTCTAAAATAATACACATGCTCATGAAAAACGATTGGGCCCAAGTTGTACTGTTGCATTTGTTTTTGGCCAAAACCATTCTCCCCCAAAAAACTCATTCTGGTATGAGCCATAAATACAATATATGAGGAGTTTGCCAAATGCCTGTTAGCATCAAGATCATTCCAACGAATGTCGAATTCTTTATAATAGACTGAGTTGAGCATTTTAATAATGAAGATTTAAATTTAAAACCTAATACTACCTTGCAAGCGACCATAAATATGGGTGCTGTTCTTCACAACTTTACCATATTCCCAAGTAAAAACTAGTCCAAGACTAAGCCAATCTTCTGAGAAATAAACCCCGTGAATCATGGTTACATACGCATTGCTAAGATCGTCAATTTTATACGGACTGTTCGACCCTATTAAACTTCCCTGAGCTGTACCATCGAAAGCAACAAGTCCTAAACCGATTTTTGATTGAAAAAAGAGCTCTTCTTTCGCAGGATCAGCTAGTAGTTGATTGTTAAATGAGGCCGTTTTATTCATGGATTGAAATAATCCTAATCGAAAACCAGCCATTGGCAATGCATCAATGTATAAATTACCCACCCGAGCTTGTGCACTCGTAAATACGTTAAACGTACTTGCTTCAGGATATAGATCGTATACATACTCGCCCGAAACATTTAATAATAACTGATCAGGATTTTGAAATTGCCATCCTTCATATTGCAAATCATCAGAAATATTTTCATGCCAATATAGTTGCAGCGCTCCTGCTTGTGAAGATGGCCCCATGATTCCACCTAAGACGCTTAACTTGAAAAATGATCTTTGAAAGCTATAGGTAGTACCTAATTCTGCATATAATAATCCTGACCAAGGCCTATCAAAATTTTCAGGACCCTCCACTTCTAGGGTTGCTGCAAATTTTTCGGCATTTGAGGAAGTATACCCTTCAATACTGACATCGATTGAGAAAAAATAATCTGTTTTATTTAAAAAAAGCTTTTGTAGGCCTAAAAAATTCCCCTTTTTAAACTGATATCCAAGTTTTGCTCCAAACGAGTAATACCTATCAAAATCTCTTCCAGGAACAAAAATATCATTATCGGTCGAAAAACTAAGCTGATTTTTATAAGCTGTAGTATCCTGTGCGGAAAGATGAAAAATGCTAGCTATATAAACCAGCAACAACTTTAAAAATAATCGCAATTTCTTCTTTTTCGTTTAGGTTTCACAATGTACATAGAATTTGTTTGGATAACATGAAATATCGGTCAACTAAAAATAATTTTATCTAATTTTAACAAACCACACAATAACTTTACGTACATGTATATAAAAAGAAATATTAGCTGGGGCATTATCATAAGATATGCTTGGAAAAACTTATTATTTTTCACCATATGGGCCGGCTTAATTTTTTCAGCTTATTATTTTTTAGGCTGGGATACCATAGATATTCCCTTTCAACCCTTAAGTGTTATTGGTATTGCTGTTGCCTTTTATATTGGTTTCAAAAATAGTCAGAGCTACGACCGTTTTTGGGAAGGAAGAAAAATTTGGGGAGGTATTGTTAACTATTCACGAACATGGGCCAATCAAGTTTTAGCCCTTGTTGACGATGTTCCTGAAACGAAACGAATTTTAATTTACCGACATATTGCGTGGCTAAATGCCTTAAGAGTTCAATTAAGGCAGCCCACGTCATTTAGCATCAAAGAATCGAAATCTGTTGAGCGGATGTTCGACCGTCACGGAGAGCGTAACCCTACTTGTATAGGACTTGAAAATTTTCTTAGCGATGAAGAAGAACAAGACCTTGAAAACAGAAAAAATGTTGCCACTCACTTAGTAAAGAATCAGGCTCAACACCTTAAGCAACTTTTAAATGATGGTAAAATAACAGAGTTTGACAAACAAACTTTTCATAACACTCTAGCTGAATTTTATAACCTACAGGGAAAGTGTGAACGTATTAAAAACACCCCCTTCCCCCGGCAGTATGCTTATTTCAGTACATTATTCACGTGGATTTTTGTATTGCTATTGCCTTTTGGATTATTATCTGTTTTCGAAAACCAGATAAATGAAATTAGCACAGAGATGAAAAAAGAGTGGTTTCTATTATTAATGATTCCATTTTCTGTTTTAATTTCCTGGATTTTCGTTACTATGGAAAAAGTAGGTAGCAATAGCGAGGATCCTTTTGAGGGTCGAATCAACGATGTACCAATGACAGCGCTGTGCAGAACAATTGAGATCGATTTGCGCGATATGCTAGATGAAAAGAACCTACCTCCTAAAGTTACCCCAAAAGACAACATTTTATATTAATGCCGCTTATTCCTTCTAATTACAATCCGCCACATTTATTTAAAAATGGGCATTTTTCAACTATTTACGCTGGTCTTGTTAGAAAAGTAAATGGTGTTCATTACGAACGAGAACGCATTGAAACCCCTGATCATGATTTTATTGATCTCGATTGGAGTTTTAGTAAAAGTGAAAGTACTAAACTAGTCATTATACTTCATGGGCTAGAAGGAAGCTCTCAGCGACCTTATATTATTGGTAGTGCCAAAATATTTAATCATAACGGGTTTGATACGGTTTCAATGAATATGCGAAGTTGTAGCGGTGAACCTAATAAACAATTTAGAACCTATCATTCTGGCGCAACAGAAGACCTTGAAGTGGTAATTAATCATATTGTCAAACAAGATAAATATGATCAAATCATCATCAAAGGCTTCAGTCTTGGGGGCAACCTGACATTAAAATATTTAGGAGAAGATCGCGAGATTCCTAAGCACATAAAAGGAGCGATTGCCGTTTCAGCACCATGCAACTTGTATGGTTCGATGCTAGAAATACATAAACTAAAAAATAAGGTTTACGCCAACCGATTTAAGCGCAATTTGTTAGAAAAATTACGCCAAAAACAACAACAATTCCCCGACTGGTTTGAGGGAAAAAACATTAAAGACATTATCACTTTAAAGGACTTTGATGATTTTTATACCTCCAAGGCACATGGTTATATAGATGCCTTAGATTATTACGAAAAGGCGAGCTCTTTGCCATATCTTCAAAACATTAAAACACCTACTTTGTTAATCAATGCATTAAACGATTCGTTTTTATCAGAAAAGTGCTTTCCTAAGGATGAAGCCATAAAAAATGACACTTTATATCTAGAAATACCAAAATATGGTGGTCATGTAGGGTTTTATGACAAAAACAATCAATATTATAACGAAAAACGCTCACTTAATTTCGTGAATGAGTTGTAACTTTACCATATAAATTTTACAGTAAATGAAAACATTAATTAAAGCAGCGTATCTACTAGTTCTTTCTATCGCTTTGTTAAGTTGTGGTGGTAAAGAAAAGAAAGAAGACAAACCAAAAATTCAACTTAAAGGGCAAAGTGACACAAAAGAGTCGAAAGACCCTAATACTGCAGAAATCGCTTTAACCGGAAACGATTTAATGCGTTTTAATAAAACGGAAATTAAAGTAAAAGCAGGACAAAAAGTAAAACTTACGTTGACTCATATCGGTAAAATGGATATGAACATTATGGGGCATAATTTTGTATTATTAAAACAAGGGACAGATTTACAGCAATATGTTTTAAAGGCAGTTGATTTTAAAGACAATGATTATATTCCGGATGGTGATGAGACCATAGCACATACTAAAATGCTTGGCGGTGGACAAAACGATACTATCGAATTTGATGCCCCAGCTCCGGGAACCTATGATTTTATATGCAGTTTTCCAGGACATTTGGCCCTAATGAAAGGAAAGTTTATAGTGGAATAAAAAGAATCTCATTAAACACAATTTAAAACCCCAGGAGCTTTCAAGGCTTTTGGGGTTTGTTTTTTAACGTTATGAAACAACATCATTACACCACAAATTTAAAATGGACATGCGCCCCAGGCGAAGGCACTACTTCCTACACTTCTTATTCAAGAGATCATACGATAACGGCCAATAATAAAAAAATAGCTATTCCCAGCTCGTCAGACCCTTCGTTTAGAGGCAATTCTGAACATTACAATCCGGAGGAGTTGTTAGTTGCCTCTTTATCATCTTGCCATATGCTTTGGTATTTGCATTTATGTAGCACACATAAAATAATAGTTCTAGGATATCAAGATGAAGCTAGTGGTATCATGGAAGAAACAAAAGATGGTAGTGGACGTTTTACAGAGGTTATCTTACAACCTAAAGTTACCATTTCAGCCGAAAGTGATTTAGAAAAGGCGCATCAGTTACACCATGAAGCCAATAAACTCTGTTTTATAGCAAACTCTTGTAACTTCAAAATTTCGCATAAGCCTGTAATTAATTTGGAGTAATTATCTAAATCTATATTGTTTTGACTTTTCATTATCCCAAATAAAAAGGGCCTGTATCACATTGTAATGATTACAGACCCAATTTTATTTAGTTGGATGCATCGGCTATAGGGACCAAGCCTGGCCACCGGTGGCCTCTTCTAATGGTATACAACCTACAAATTGTCCAGGTACAGGCAAATAAACTTCTGGCCGTTCACCGATAGTCTCACTAGTTGTAAATGCCCAAACGCTAGTGCCTCTTATATTGTGAGAAAATGAGTATAACATTTGCTCAGTAGTTAGTTCAGGCTCTCCATCTTCACCCGCTTCTTGAAAAGCCTTTCCAATAGCTTCATCATATACCTTACGTTCATCCTTATTTAACTTTAGGTAGGTATCAAAAATAGCTGTGTATGCTTCGTTCTTTACTTTTTTTGCGGGGTTCTCTTCATTAACACCAAGTGCTTTCATAAAGTTAACAATCCCTTTTTTAAACATCGCTTGACCTTCTTCATCTACAACCTCAGCTTGAAAACTATCAATAAATTGAGCCACGTTTAGCTCTTTTGCTCCCGGCAAGGTTTCCGTTTTAGGAAGTATAATATCGACCATTTTTTGAAGGACGACACCTTCTTCTTCGGTTAGAAATGTTGGTGTCCATGGCGCCTCAGTTTTACAACTTTCCAGTAAGCTAAGAACCGTAGGCGTAGCTACTAAATATCCTGCTCCTAATCCAATATTTTTAAGTGCGCTTCTTCTATCCATTCTATATGATTAAGCGTTATTTTCTTTTGATTTTTCTTCGTTTACCCACTTAGCAGCATGATTTGCAGCTCTAGCGGTCAGCGCCATATAAGTCAACGATGGATTTTGGCACCCTGCACTAGTCATACAAGCTCCATCCGTTACATATACATTATCTACCCCATGCACTTGATTGTTCGCATTTAAAACAGACGTTTTAGGATCTCGACCCATTCTTGCAGTTCCCATTTCATGAATACCAATACCAGGAGCTGCTACATTATCAAATGTTACCACATCGACAAAACCAGCCTTTTCAAGCATTTCTTTAGCCTCTGATTTCATGTCCTCACGCATTTTGTACTCATTCTCTTTCCACTCTGCGTCAAACGTTACGGTAGGTAATCCCCATTCGTCAAGTCTATCATAATCCAGCGTCATTTTGTTTTCATGATATGGTAAGGTTTCTCCAAAACCTCCCAGACCCATGCTCCATTCTCCAGGCTTTAAGATTTCTTCTTTAAACTCTTCTCCATATCCCATTTCAGCTACATGCTCGGTAATTCCGCCGCGACCCGCTCCGCCTTGATAACCAAAACCTCTTAAGTATTTATCTGATTTTGTTTCCTTATCACCAAGGTTTTTAAAACGGGGGATATAAATACCATTAGGCCTTCTTCCTTTATAATATTTATCTTCAAACCCAGGATATTTTCCAGAAGCTCCAGCACCTAAGTGGTGATCCATAATGTTATGACCTAATTCTCCGCTATCATTCCCAAGTCCGTTGGGGTATCTCTTGGATTTTGACTGCATCAATATAGAAGCGGATGCAATAGCAGATGCGCAGCAGAAAATAACTTTAGCATTAAAAACCAGTGTTTCTTTGCTTTCGGCATCAATCACTTTTACACCAGTTGCCCTTTTGGTATTATCATCATATATAATCTCGGCAACAATGCTATGTGGTCTTAATGTCATATTTCCAGTACGTTCAGCAGCTGGCAAGGTACTGGAGTTAGAACTAAAATACCCTCCGAAAGGACAACCACGAATACAGCGGTTACGGTATTGACAATTGCTGCGCCCTTCAAATTGTTTTGTTTTAGAAGTATTATGAGCAGTACGACCTATAGTCATAATACGGTCTTTGTAATTTTCGGCAATATTCTTTTTTAAATGGTCTTCTACACAATTCATCTCCATAGGTGGTAGAAACTTCCCGTCAGGTAACTGAGGTAACCCAAGGTTTTCGCCACTTACCCCAATGTATTCTTCCACATAATCATACCACTTTTCAAGATCTTCATATCGTATTGGCCAATCGACAGCAATACCTTCATTTTTGTTGGCCTCAAAATCCAGATTACTCAAACGATAGCTTTGTCTACCCCACATGATAGAGCGACCACCTACATGGTAGCCTCGCATCCAATCGAAACGTTTTGTCTCGTTATAAGGGTGTTTAATGTCATCTACAAACCAATGTGCACTAGCTTTTCTTGTAGTATATCCTGTACGGGCCTGTTTTTCTTGACGTTTTGCTTCCGTTACTGTTTGATTTCCTTTAAACTTAAAATCCCACGGATCTTTATTCATGGTCGGATAATCCTCAATATGCTTTACCATTCGACCTCGTTCTAATACCAAGGTCTTCAAACCTTTTTCACAAAGTTCTTTGGCAGCCCATCCACCACTTATTCCAGAACCGATTACGATAGCATCGTATTTTGGTTGTTCCTCCATAGATTGATATATTACTGGGTATTTGTTAATTTTTCCTTGAAAAGGCTATCAAATATATAAAATTTGAAGTATTATTTTGAAGCTTTCGAAAATAGCTTAATTTTAGATTTCGTTAAATTTTACGCGACCTTTCAACGAAAACGATAAAGTATTATACATCTACAAACTCAACCAATGAAAAAAATAATTTTTACACTAGCTGCTTTGACCTTTTTTCTTGTTTCTTGCAAGAATAATTCTGATAAAAAAGAAAATTCAGAAGCCGAAACTGCTCAAATAGCGCCTCAACAATCGACCGATCCATTCTTCAAACTATCACTTGCGCAATGGTCATTAAATCGTGCCATAAGAGGTGGTGAAATGAGCCCATTTGATTTTGCAAAAAAAGCCAAAGAAATGGGATTTGAGGGCATTGAATATGTAAGTCAGCTATACACTAAAGAGCTAGAAAAATATGATGATAAAAAGGCAGGAATGGATAGTATTGTTGCCAGAATGAAAAGTGAAAGTGAAAAACACGGCGTTACCAATGTTCTAATAATGATTGATAGAGAAGGTGATCTTGCGGCTGAAGATGAAAAAGATAGGGATGCAGCCGTAGAAAGCCATAAAAAATGGGTTGACGCAGCTTCAGTATTAGGGTGTCACTCCGTTAGAGTTAATTTATTTGGCACGAATGATCAAGCTACTTGGTTAAAGACCGCTCCTGACGGACTCAAAAAATTATCTGAGTATGCAGCTACAAAAAATATCAATGTGATTGTTGAAAATCACGGCTATCTATCATCTAATGCTGGTTTATTAATGAAGGTAATGAATACCGTTGCAATGGATAATTGCGGTACTTTACCCGATTTTGGAAACTTCTGCTTAAAGCGTGAAGGTGGTGCACAATGGGGCGCCAAATGTGTCGAAGAATACGACCGATATAAAGGTGTTGAAGAAATGATGCCAAAGGCATTTGCCGTAAGTGCGAAGTCACACGAATTCAATTCTGAAACAGGTTTGGAAACAGCTACGGATTATACTAAAATGATGAAAATTGTAAAAGATGCCGGTTATACCGGTTTTGTTGGTGTTGAATATGAAGGTCAAGGACTTGGAGAAGAAGCGGGTATTATCGCCACTCGAGATTTGCTTTTAAAAGTAGCTAAAACACTTTAACAACGTATAACTTTAATTAACCAAACTAATTATATATGAAAGGTATTGTAAGAGCGCAACTATCGTTTATGATGTTTCTCGAGTTTTTTATTTGGGGAGGATGGTTCGTAACGATGGGAATTTATTTGCCAAATACATTAGGTGCCGATGGTGGTCAAATAGCAGCAGCCTATTCAACACAATCATGGGGGGCGATTTTGGCGCCGTTCATTATAGGTTTAATCGCCGATCGATTTTTTAATGCAGAACGCATATTGGGAATATTGCATTTAATTGGCGCGTTCCTAATGTATCAAATGGCCAATACTGTAGATTTTGGAGCATTTTATCCTTATGTATTGGGATATATGATTGGCTACATGCCAACACTAGCATTAGTAAATTCCGTTGCCTTTAATCAGATGAAAGATCCTGCTAAGGAATTTTCATTTATTCGTGTTTTTGGTACCATAGGATGGATTATTGCGGGACTTGTTATTAGCTATGCTTTTGCTTGGGATTCTGAAGCTGGAGTAAAAGAAGGCTTGCTAAAAAACACTTTTTTAATGACCGCTGTAGCATCGACCATCTTAGGAATTTTCAGTTTTACGCTACCTAAAACCCCACCTAAAGCAAGTGCAGGTGAAAAAGTTAGTATTTCTGATATTTTAGGTCTTGACGCTTTGGGACTTTTAAAGGACAGAAACTTCTTGTTATTCTTTCTTGCATCTATCTTAATTTGCATTCCATTGGCATTTTACTATCAACATGCCGGACAGTTTTTAGGAGAAATTGGTGTTGCGAACCCTGCAGCTAAAATGACTATTGGTCAGATTTCAGAAGTGCTTTTCATGCTATTACTGCCATTTTTCTTTAAAAAATTTGGTTTTAAAAAGACCATTCTTGTGGGTATGATCGCATGGACCGTTCGCTATTTGCTTTTTGCCTATGGCAACTCAGGAGAACTTGTATTTATGCTATTAATTGGTATTGCCCTGCACGGTATTTGTTATGATTTTTTCTTCGTATCGGGCCAAATTTATACAGATAGCAAGGCGGGTGAAAAATTTAAAAGTGCAGCACAAGGACTAATTACGCTTGCAACCTATGGTGTTGGTATGCTAGTAGGATTCTACATTGCAGGAAAAATAACAGATTCAAACTTAATTTCAGAAGGAGTTCACGACTGGAATAGCATTTGGATATTTCCTGCCATATTTGCTGCGGGAGTAATGTTATTGTTCGCACTGTTCTTCAAAAACGAAAAAATAGAATATAAAGAATAGCTCAATTTTAATAAATCAATCAAATGAGTGCTAAAATAAAATTAGGAATTTTAGGAGGTGGTGGGGATTCGCTAATCGGTGTATTGCACCGTGTTGCATCAGCAATGTACGATCAATATGAGATAGTAGGTGGAGTCTTTAATCCTAACTACGATGACAACATTGCTTTTGCTAACAAAATTGGATTATCAACCGATCGTATTTATACTGATTTTGAAACGATGATTGCTGAAGAAACGAAGCTTCCAGAAAGTGAACGTATGCAAGTGGTATCGATATTAACTCCTAATTTTTTGCATTTTCCAATGGCAAAAACCCTGCTTGAAAACGGGTTTAATGTGATATGCGAAAAACCAATGACCACTACCTATGATGAGGCGAAAATTATTAAAAAATTAGTTGAGGAAAAGAAAAGCATCTTTGCAGTCACCTACACTTACACCGGTTATCCTATGGTTCGTCAGATGCGAAAAATGATCACTAGTGGGGCAATAGGTGCTATTCAAAAAGTAGATGCGCGTTATTATCAAGGGTGGATCAATCCCATTATTCACGATAAGGCAAAACGCTCAAGTACATGGCGCCTCGATCCTGAAAAATCAGGTATTAGCTGTTGTATTGGTGATATTGGTACACATGCATTTGATATGGTAGAATTTGTTACCGGGAAACACGTAACCAAAGTTCTTGCTGATTTGAATTATCTATACGATGATAATCAAATGGATATTGATGGCACCGTTTTGATTCGCTTAGACAACACCATCAAAGGAGTAATTCGCGCTAGTCAAATTGCAACAGGAGAAGAAAATGGTTTAGCAATACGAGTATACGGGGATAAAGGTGGATTGAAATGGGAGCAAGAAAATCCGAATTATTTGTACCATTTGGAAGATGGCACTCCCCTTCGTGTTTTAAAACCGGGACATGATTACAATACCGAGCTATCACTTGATGGCACCAAATTACCTCCGGGACATCCTGAAGGTATATTTGATTCTATGGGAAATATATATAAAGGTGTAGCCAAAGCCATAAAAGGTGAAGCCTACGATCATGCAGAGTTCCCCACAGTAATTGATGGTACAAGAGGAATGGATTTCATTGAAAAAGCGGTCGATTCGCACAAAAAAGGAAATATTTGGGTTGATATTGATCAATAGAACCCATAATAACCAATCAAAAAGCACAAGTTATACATGAAAACGATAAAAGGCCCTGCGGTATTTTTAGCACAGTTTATGGACGATAAAGCACCATTTAATAGTCTTGATGGGCTGTGTGAATGGGCAAGCGATTTGGGGTATAAAGGCATACAAATTCCAACTTGGGAAGACCGCCTAATAGATTTAAAGGTCGCAGGAGAAAGCAAAACATATTGTGACGAACTTAAAGGAAAAGTAAATAGTTACGGGCTGGAAATTACCGAGCTTGCCACACACTTACAGGGACAGCTCGTTGCTGTCCATCCTGCATATGATATCATGTTCGACAACTTTGCCCCAGACAATTGTAAAGATAATCCTAAGAAACGTACAGAGTGGGCACGGCAACAGATGATAAGTGCGGCATATGCTAGTAAGCATTTGGGTTTAAATGCGTGTCCTAGCTTTACAGGAAGTTTACTTTGGCATACTATGCACCCTTGGCCACAGCGCCCAGATGGTTTGGTCGAAATGGGCTTTGAAGAGTTGGCCAAAAGATGGACCCCTATTCTTGATGTTTTTGACGAGTGCGGCGTAGATGTGGCGTACGAAGTACACCCTGGTGAAGATGTACACGACGGTGTGACATTCGAGCGATTTTTAGAAGCTACAGGAAACCATAAGCGCTGTAACATTTTGTATGACCCAAGTCATTTTGTATTGCAACAGCTTGATTATATTGAATATATTGACCATTATCATGAGTTCATTAAATCGTTTCATGTAAAGGATTCTGAATTTATCCCAGATGGTAAACGAGGTACTTTTGGCGGGTTTAGTGATTGGAAAGATCGCGCAGGACGGTATCGCTCTCCAGGAGATGGGCAGGTCGATTTTAAAACCATCTTTACTAAACTTACTGAATACGGATGTGATGTTTGGGCCGTAATGGAATGGGAATGCTGCGTGAAAAGCCCTGAACAAGGCGCACGAGAAGGCGCCCCATTTATTGCAAGTCACATCATTGAAGCAACCGAAAAACGTTTTGATGATTTCGCAGGTGAGGCTACTGACAAAGAAAAATTAAAGCGAATTTTAGGACTATAACATTCAACATTTAAAGGAATGAAAAAAGCAATTTGGACATTGGCACTCTTAGCATTAACTAGTGCTTGCAAGGAAACTAAAAAGGAAGAAAAAACCGCTGAAACAGAAACTCCAAAAGTAGAGGTGAAAAAGGAAGAATTTGTAGCACTTTTTAATGGCACTGATCTTTCAGGATGGCATTCTTATGGTAAAGAGGTTGTCGAAGAATATTGGACCGTTGAAGATGGTGCTATGAAGTTTACTCCGCCAGAAAACCGTACAGATAATAAACCATTAGACATTGTAACCAATGGCGAATTCACCAATTTTGAATTATCAATAGATTGGAAAATTTCAGAAGGTGGTAATAGTGGAATTTTTTGGAGCGTAAAAGAAAGTGAAAAATTTGGTGTGCCTTATGCCACTGGGCCCGAGATTCAAATATTAGATAATGAACGCCATCCCGATGCTAAAAATGGTCCTGATCGAATGGCTGGCGCCCTTTATGACATGATCCCCACTAAGGTAGAAGCTGCCAAGCCCGCAGGGGAATGGAACACCTGTGTGATCAAAATAGATCATAATGTCAACAAGGGAATAGTAACCCTTAACGATATAAAAATTTCAGAATTTGCAGTTCATGGTCCTGAATGGGATGCCATGGTCGCTGATAGCAAGTTTAATGGCTGGGAAGGCTTTGGTGAATTTAGAACTGGTAAAATTTGTTTACAAGACCACAACGATATTGTTTGGTATCGAAATATTAAAATTAAAGAGTTACAATAAATGACCTCAAAACATATTTATACATTAATTACGATTAGCTTCGTTGGTTTTCTTGGACTTTCTGCTCAGGAAAAGAAATCGGAAATGAGCCCAAAAGAGACTGAGGATTGGAGCAACGAGCCGAAACAAATTTCATTTAATAAAAACAATGTTCCTTCGGATGCTATTGTACTTTTTGATGGCAGTAATCTAGATGCTTGGCACAATAGAAAAAATGAAACTCCGGCCAAATGGACCATCAATAGCGATGGTACAATGACCGTAAAGCCGGGCACTGGCGACATCAAAACCAAAGAAAAATTTGGAAGTATTCAACTACATTTGGAATGGAGCGCACCGGACAAAATTGAAAGTGAAGGTCAAGGTCGTGGTAATAGTGGGGTGTTCTTTCAGGAAAAGTATGAGGTGCAAATTCTTGACAGCTACAACAACCGCACCTATAGCAATGGCCAGGCGACGGCAATTTACAAACAAACCATTCCACTAGTAAACGCTACCAAATCACCTACTGAATGGCAGACGTATGATATTATTTTTCACCAACCAATTTTTTACAATGGCAAAAAAGTACAATCGGGCACTTTTACAGTAATTCACAATGGGGTTGTAGTGCAGGATCATGTTGAGATAAAAGGCTCTACTGAATATATCGGCCCGCCGCTTAATGAACCACATGGGGAGGGGTCAATTGTGTTACAAGATCACGGAAATCTGGTTCAATACCGAAATATTTGGTTGCGTAAACTATAGAACTTGCATGGAACAACGAATGACTATTATAGGCTTAGGAGTTAAGGACCTTAAAGCTTCTACGACATTCTATGAAGAGAAATTTGGTTGGAAGAAAACGAATGCAAGCAATGAGTTTATTTCATTTTTTCAGCTAAACGGAATCTTGTTATCGCTTTATCCAAAAGATAAATTGGCCGAAGACGCCGAAGTGAGCCCAGAAGGATCTGGCTTCAAAGCTTTTACTTTGGCTTATAACACTCGTAGTCAACAAGAAGTTGATGCAATTATTAATACCCTGAGAGCTAAAGGTGTGACTATTATAAAAGAACCGCAAAAGGTTTTTTGGGGCGGCTATAGTAGTTACGTAGCCGACATAGATAACAACCTATGGGAAGTTGCGTATAATCCTTATCTAGCACTTGATGAAGCAGGGAACGCACTTGAGTAAGAAGTTTTTACTGTACCTATCAATTGCTCTTAATGTGGCACTAGCATGCATGCTTTTGCTTAAGCCATCTTCAATCAAAATGGAAGAATCACCTACTGAGGTGATTGTCCCGAATAAGAAAGTAAACATCGTAATGCTGGGTAATTCAATTACGCATGCTGGTAATTGGAATGAAGTTTTAAACAGAAATGATGTTTTTAATGCTGGTATGCCAGGCTGGACATCACAACAACTATCATGGGTAATTAAGGATTTTGTGGTTCCTAATAATCCTAAATTGTGTTTTTTTAAAGCGGGAATTAACGATTATATCTTAGGCATTTCTACCCAACGTATTTATAAAAATATTTGCACAAATCTTGATTCAATTAAAGCTGTTGGTGTACAACCAGTTTTTCAAACTACACTTTATCAATTAAATAATGAAAAAGTTAATAGGCAGATTGACAGTTTAAACGATCTTATGAAGAAGTTTTGTGCTGAAAAATCCTATGATTATGTCAATTTACATCCATTTTTAAGTGAAAATAAGGATGCGAATGCTGTCTATTATTTAGAAGATGGCACACACCTAAAGCAAGCTGCTTATATAGAATGGGCAAAGGCAATAAGGCCTGTTATAGCAAAATATAAATTATAGTAAATATCAGTTTTTAAAAAGCCTCTTCAAAAGAAGAGGCTTTTACTTTGGTCATCAACCAAAACTATTAATCACTAATCCAAACAAACTCTAATATTGTTACTGATCGTTTTCTTAGTTAAACACTGAGATCGTAAAAAACACGATCATGGGTAGTACGAACAAAGCAGTAAGTACATTTACTATTACTTTATATTCTTTTGGCTGTCTTGCTAATACAGCGTACAATTCTTTTTCAGATGTCTCCTTGTTGTAATGCTTATACGTAAGAAGGTGCATTATGGGGCCTGTTAACAAGATAGACACCTTAGTGATTAAATTAAACTCCATTCCACTAATTCTAATAACTTCTAATAAGTAGAAGTAAATTGTAGCGGAGAAAATGAAAGAAGCCTGAGCATGAACATTAATTACTTTGATACCTGCATAGTTGAAGTATTGAAGAACTTTAGCGTAAAAAATGTTTAATGGAGTAGTCATGATGTATAGTTTTGTTTGTTTGACAGTTCAAATATACAGAAACATCGATAATATGCAAATAAATATCGATGAAATACACTTTTGTTAACATTATTTAACGTATTTAATCTATTATATACGTATTTCATCGATTAAATAATTAAAATCAACTGTCCCATAGAAGATTACAAAGGCATCTGAGACATTCACCTGACAAGTATTACAATTTAGGTTTCTTATACATGCTTATAGCCCTGCGTGACATATACAATTTTCCACTACCTTTGCGCAACTATAATTCTGGCTATGATTCAATCAATGACGGGTTTTGGAAAATCCGTACTTCAACTTCCGAATAAAAAAATCACCATAGAGATCAAATCACTTAATAGCAAAAACTTGGATCTGAATACCAGAATACCAAGTTTGTATCGTGAAAAAGAGTTGACTATACGTCAGCTCATTTCAAAATCACTTGGTCGTGGTAAGGTTGATTTTTCGCTGTATTTAGAAATTACCGGAGAAGAAACTTCTAGTCAAGTAAATAACGTAGTTGTTAAAGAATATATGAATCAGCTACGAGAATTGAGTCCGTACTTTGAAGGAGGAGATCAAGAAGTAGAGTTAGCAAAAATGGCTGTTCGCATGCCTGATGCCCTGACCACCACTCGTGAAGAATTAGATGAAAGCGAGTATAATGTTATTGAAGATGAAATTAAACGTGCGTTAGCAGCTATTAACGAATATCGTTTAGATGAAGGAAAAGTACTGGAGCATGACTTTTTAAAACGCATTGACAATATCAACGCTTTATTAGAAAAAGTAATTGCTATTGATCCTAAACGTGTGGAACAAGTTCGAGAACGACTTTTAAAAGCGGTAAAAGAACTTAAAGAAGAGCATGATCCCAATCGTTTTGAACAAGAATTGATCTATTATATAGAGAAATACGATATCACTGAAGAAAAAGTACGGCTTAAAAATCATCTAGATTATTTTAAAGAAACACTCGCATCCGCTGATAGCAACGGGAAAAAACTCGGGTTTATATGTCAGGAAATCGGTCGCGAAATCAATACGATTGGTTCGAAATCAAACTATGCGGCTATGCAACAGCTTGTCGTACAAATGAAAGATGAATTAGAAAAAATTAAGGAACAAATGCTAAACGTACTATAATGGCAAATTTTGATGGAAAACTTATAGTGTTTTCAGCTCCTTCCGGATCAGGAAAAACAACCATTGTACGACACCTTCTTAGCATAGATCGATTGAATTTAGCATTTTCTGTCTCAGCTACCTCTAGAGCGCCTCGTAAATACGAAATTGATAAGCAAGATTACTACTTTTTGTCTTTAAAGCAATTTAAACAACATATTAAAGACGATGATTTTTTGGAATGGGAAGAAGTATATCGCGATAATTTTTATGGTACTTTAAAAAGTGAAGTCGAACGAATCTGGGCACAGGGTAAGCATGTTATATTTGATATTGATGTGGTTGGCGGACTCCGTATAAAAAAGAAATATCCTGAAAAAACGCTGGCTGTCTTTGTAAAACCCCCTAGTGTTGATGAGCTGAAAATACGATTGAAAAAACGCAAAACCGAAAGCGAAGACAAAATTAATATGCGCATCGCAAAAGCATCGGTGGAACTTGCTACTGCCCCGCAGTTTGATAAGGTTATTAAAAACTACGATCTTGATGTGGCGTTAACAGAAGCGGAAGAACTGGTTGCTGACTTTGTTGGTGCAGAGTAATACCCTATGAAACAAATCGGACTTTTTTTTGGCACATTCAATCCCATTCATATTGGGCATCTGGCTATTGCTAATCATATTGCAGAGTTTAGCGAGCTGGATGAAGTTTGGTTTGTAGTTACTCCCAGAAGTCCGTTTAAGCAAAAAGCAAGTTTGTTAAGTGACCGTCAACGTTATGATATGGTTTTTCAAGCCACAAAAGAATATGACAAACTACGCCCTAGCGATATTGAATTTGGACTGAAACAACCCAACTACACTGTTGATACCTTAGCGTATATACAAGAGAAACATCCCGATTATCAATTCGCCTTAATTATGGGTGAAGACAACTTAAAGAGCTTTCATAAATGGAAAAATTATGAAGTGATTATCGACAATCATCAATTGTTTGTGTACCCACGCATTTCTGAGAGCAAAATAGATAACCAATTTATCGATCACTCTAAAATTATTCACATTGATGCTCCTATCATGGAAATCTCTTCTACGTTTATAAGAAAAGCTATTAAAGAAGGTAAGAATATTAGACCCTTATTGCCCGCATCTGTATGGCAGTATGTTGATGAGATGAATTTTTACAAGTGAATACAATGCCACCTCGTCTCGACTGCGCTCGACCGGACATTTTATATTGAACCCTATTGATATTCCTTCAACTCCATATTCTCCCCGTCGAAAACGGCGTAGGTGAAATAGGTAATCCAATCCCCCAAATTGACATATTTTGAGTTTGGGCCGACTTCAATTTCCATCGGTAAGTGTCTGTGTCCAAAAACAAAGTAATCCCAATGCTTTTCTTCTAGCTTTCGTTTTGAATACTGAACCAACCATTCGTTTTCTTCGCCAAGAAACTTGACATCATCGTCGCCTGAAATAAGTTTATTTTTTACTGAGAAATACTGAGCCAAACGAACGCCCAGATCAGGATGCAACCATCGGTATAGCCATTTTGCGATTGGATTGGTAAACACCTTTTTCATTCGTTTATATCCTTTGTCACCAGGACCTAAACCATCTCCATGACCAATAAAAAATGTGGTGTTATTAAATGTGAATTCCTGCGGTTTATGGTAAACGGGGATATTGAGTTCCTCCTCGAAGTAGCCATTCATCCATAGATCGTGGTTCCCAACAAAATAATAAATAGGAATTCCGCTATCAGTAATTTCAGCTAATTTGCCCAGTGTACGAGTAAAACCTCGAGGCACTACTGTTTTATACTCAAACCAAAAATCGAACAAATCGCCTAATAAAAAAATAGCCGCAGCATCTTGCTTTACCTCATTAAGCCATTTTACAAACCGCTGCTCACGGGGGAAACTCTTTTCCCGATCTGGTGCGCCTAAGTGATTGTCTGAGGCGAAGTATATTTTTTTTCCGGATGGAATTTGCATACGGTAAATGTACGATTTTGCTTAGATGGTAAACAAATTGAAGTGTGATTCAATAATGATCATTTGCATGTTGTTAATTGCTGGCTCTTTTATAGCGTTGAATACTTTAGGGATGGAGCCGCGTACTATAATTCGTTTCTACTTGTAGAACAGCAACTAGCGACAATCCTACCCACCGAAGCCTAATCGGAGGCAGGTAACACACTACTCATTATCACTGGCAAACCATTCGGCATAGCAGCTTGCTGTTTCCCTAAGTTTAAGAGAGTGCAGTTTGATTTCTTTTGGTAAATGAGCTTTAATTTTTTTCGCAAAATCAACAATCATTAGCTCACTCGTTGGTTGATAATCAACTAACATCACCTTCATACCGCGTTCTTCTAGATCTTTTGCCAACTTAATATGTGGTGTATTTTTATTGAAAACTGTAGCATGATCAAATTGATCTACGATTTCCGCATTCACAACTTTCTTTAAATCTCCAAAATCGATCACCATTCCTAACTTTGCGTTGTCCGTATCAGATATTGGGCTTCCTATAACAGTTACCGAAAGGTGATAACTATGCCCATGAATGTTTTTACACTTCCCGTCATAACCGTAAAGGGCGTGCCCGGTTTCAAAACTAAACTCTTTTGTTATTCTGATCTTACTCATATGCGCAAAGGTAGTAATTGAAACTATTTCCGCTGCTAAATTGTGTTACCGTTTATACTTTCTGTTCGAAATCACCCTGCGCGCCACGAATATGAGAATTACAATAGCTAGTGCTCCCGGAAATAGCAGTTCGTTGTTTAAGAAATCGAGAATAGTTCTCATTTAGATTTAATTTTTGCAAGTGCCGTTTTAGTAAAATCAGAAAGTACTAGTTTTCCTGACAATGCAGCTCGATCACTTAACAGCTCATTCCAATGGTCGGTATCCTGCCATAAAACTTTCTTCATAGCAGCAAGCGCCTCTGGGTTGTAGGATGTCAATTTGCTAGCAAACGAATCAACTGCTTTATCCATTTCAGAGATCGATTCGAATACTTTGGCAAAGAGTCCTTTTTCTTTTGCCCAATAGGCGTTTTGCCATTCGTCTGCCCCAAGCGTTAGTTCCGCCAAAGCAGCTTTCCCCATTTTACGCTCTACTGCCGGAGCGATTACAAAAGGTCCGATACCAATAGTAAACTCTGATAATTTGATGGATGCATGATCTGTGGCGAATACATAATCACAAGCTGATGCGAGGCCTACTCCACCGCCAACCGCCTTACCTTGTACACGACCAATTATTAGTTTCCCACAGCTACGCATCGCATTAATGACGTTGGCAAAACCACTAAAAAATGTTTTTCCTTCTTCCAAATTTTGAATCTTCAGCAATTCATCAAAAGAGGCACCCGCGCAAAAAGCTCGCTCTCCTTCCGATTTTAAAATGACCACAAATACGGATTCATCTTCTCCCAGTTCGTATAATTTTCGAGTGAGTCTATCTAATAGTTCTCCTGGAAAAGAATTTCCCGCCGGATGACCAAATTCAATTGTAGCTATATTGTTTTGTATGTTGGTGTACAAACTGCCATTGGGTCGTATCGTTGTCATATTATGGTTGTCTATTGATCAAAAATATTCAATTTTAAACAAGTACTACACTATTGCAAGCGGATAATATGCCTTCCAAAATTTATAAATCAATGCCATAGCTCGAAAGGCAATCCAAACCAGTATCGCAATCCAAATACCATGGATCCCCATATTGGTTTTTTGGGTTATTACTAAGGTTGGGACAAATGCAAAAAAGGTAGCACCTAATAGGGTATTTCTCAAATAACCTGTCTCACCCATACCTTTAAATAACCCATCAAGTACAAAGGCAATTGCATTAACAGGCAAGAGTAAAATTGCTAAATAAAAGAACCCTCTAAATATGTTAAGTACTTGTACATCATCACTAAAAATTCGCCCTAAATAATCATATGCTATAAAGCCCATTGCCATTAGTAATAACGAGACAACTAAACCATATGCGCATATTTTTTTGGTGAGTACCAATAGATTTTTGTAGTCTTTTGCTCCGAGAAGTTTTCCCCCAAGAATATTTCCTGCTGCGCCATAACCATCAATAAAAAAAGCGGTAAACAGCCATAATTGCATCGCGATGGTATGAGCAGCAATATAATCTGTACCCAAACTGGTAGCTTGTCTCACAGCTATCACCATAGCCGTATTTAAGGCTATAGCGCGAACGAACAAATTACCGCTCATTACTAAAAAACGATTCATTTCTGGGTGCCATTTGCTTGAGAGTTTAAAAGAAACATCGGTTTTTTTAACCAATAAAAGAACAGACATGACAGCCATAATAATTTGCGAGAATAAACTTGCCCAAGCTGCTCCTTCTAAATTCATTGCGGGAACAAAACCTTCAATACCATACACTAGTACAAAATCTAAAATGATATTAGCAACCACCCCAACAAGTGAAATGATCATTGGCCAAAATGTGTTTTGCAAGCCTCGAAAAACACCAAAAATAGCAAAGACCAATAGGGTTAAAGGGAAGCCCCAAACACGAATACTATAGTACGAAATACAATATTCTAAAACTTCATTTTTGGCTTCCAAAAAGCTAAATATTTCCGAAATAAATGGGATTGTTGTTATTAAAATGATAATGCTCAAGCTAATATTAAATGTAATAGCTTGCATAGGTAAAGACCTAACTGCATCCAGCTTTCCTGCACCAAGATACTGGGAAATGATGGCTGAAATAGCGCTTCGCGTTTGAGCTAGTACCCAGATAAGCATGGATAAAAATGTACCTACAATACCCACAGCAGCCAATGACTCAGTTCCCACTTCTGGAATATTACCAACAACGGCGGTATCTGTAGCTGATAAAATGGGTTCTGCTATCCCTGAAATAATAGCCGGTATTGCCAATCTATTAATCGACTTGAGGTTTATTTCTCGCTTCATATTAAGAGCAATTCATAGCAGTAAAAAGGATCTTCGCTTTGCTTTGGAAAATAAATATTACCTAGTCGTTGATAGCCTCTTTTTTCGTAAAAACGTTGATTTCGACTATTCTGGCTAAATGTATCTAATCTAACCGATAAGGCATCTTGCCTTTTTGCTAACGCTTCAGCATAATCCATCATACTTTGTGCATACCCTTTTTTTTGATGGTCAGGATGAACCGCTAGTCTATGTATGTATATGTTATTCTCAGTAGGGGTGAGCCATTGAATTGGGATGTATTCATCATCCATCAAAGTTGATATCACAATACAACCTACAATCTCACCATCTTCCAAAAGCACCCACAGCTCATCTCGTTTAATATCTAGTTCAAATGCTTTTTGGGACGGATAGTGCTCATTCCATTGATAAATTCCCTGTTGTTGCATAAAGGCAGCACACGCCTTTGTCATACTCATTATTAACGGAATATCATCTAAAGTGGCTCTACGAATCATAGTAAGAATTTTACCATTGTAAAATTAACATTGTATCTTTGCCTCATCAATAAATAATCAATATTTGTATTGAAAAATATTCTTGTTCCTTTATCAGCCAGCCTAAATAATGAATGCACGCTGCAATATGCGATTGACTTTGCCGCCGCTTCCGAGGCAAATGTATATGTTACTTCTTTGTTTAAAGTTGCAAGAGCAGCTAATTTGCCGGTAGATGTATCTGTTGAAGCAATTACCAAACAGCAAATTGAAGGCTACGTAAATAAAATAGATACGAAGAATGTATTGGTTGAAACACTCCCTTTAGAAGGTGATGATGTACAAGAATCTATTGAATTATTGCATCAAAAAACGCATATTGATCTTATTATTGTGGCGCCACAAAGCTATTCATTAAATGAAACTTTATATCTGGGTGAGCATGCTGGTGCAGTTGTAAAACGCACTCAAATTCCTGTTCTAATTGTTCCAAGAGACTATGTATTTAAGCCTATCAAGCGTATTTTAATGGCTATAAAATCTGGAATAGTTAAGGATAACCGAAAACTAGATGTATTAAAAACCATTAAAGATACCTTTACTTCAGAGATTAGATTGTTTCTTGTTAAGACTGCTGGTTTTAGAGAAGGACATGAACAAATTGATGAGACTTTAGAATCATTGATTAATGTAGTAAAAACCACCGAAAATGCCACTGTTTTTCAGGCAGTACTTGAGCATTTGAATGAAAATGAGCCTGATGTTTTATGTGTATTTAGACGTAAACAAGGTTTTTTTGAAAAGCTTTGGGATGATAATACCGTTAAGAAGGTTGATTTCGAAAGCCGTATACCTTTGTTGGTTCTAAAAGGCGCAGATTAACTACCTAGTTCTTGTAAGCTATCTGATAGCACAATGTGCTTTTTGTATTTGTTATTGGCCAAATGGATCATTGCCGTTGCAATGGTTTTTGGATGAATAATTCTGTATTTTTTGGCAAACCCTACCATTAAAGGACTTAAAAATTTAAATACCATTTTTCCAAAATACTCACCTGGTCTTGATTCATTTCTATATCCACCTATAAGAGAAGGTCTCACAATAAATGTGTTTTTAATACCCGTTGCAATGATAGCGTTTTCCATTTCACCTTTTATACGATTATAAAAAACACTACTGTTCGCATTCGCACCCATTGAAGACATTACAATAAATGTGGATACTTGATTTTTGGCTGCTAAACCAGCAGCGGTTACGGGAATTCCAAAATCAATTTTTTTATACAAGATTTTATCCGGGGTCTTCTTTGCAGTAGTACCAATACAACAAAAAACCTCATCTGCTGTAAATTCTTCTTTTATTTCTTCAAGTCGAAAGAGATCAACTATATACTCCTTAATTTTTGGATGATCATTATCTAAAGTACGTCTGGAAAACACTTTTACGATATTGTAACGGTCATCAATAAGCAACTGCTTGAGAAGAAAACTTCCAGTTAATCCGGTCGCTCCAAGAATTATTGCCGTTTTTTTCATACATCGTTTTAGTTAAAGGTATTAATTTTAAAGATGATAATTCCTGATGCTCGACTTTAAAGACATACCGCTAAGAAAGATCATTCATGTTGATATGGATGCATTTTATGCATCAGTAGAACAAATGGACAATCCTGATTTAAAAGGACTTCCAATTGCCGTTGGTGGTAGCGAACGCCGCGGAGTAGTGTCTGCCGCAAGTTACGAGGCTAGAAAATTTGGGGTTCGTAGTGCAATGAGTGGTATGTTAGCCAAGAAAAAGTGTCCAGATCTTATTTTTGTTAAAACACGTTTCGATCGTTATAAAGAAATTTCAAAACAAATTCGAAGTATCTTTTTTGATTATACTGACCTTGTTGAACCTTTATCACTTGATGAGGCTTATTTAGATGTTACTGAAAACAAAAAAGGCCATCCTTCGGCAACGATGTTGGCGCAAGAAATACGACTTCGTATTTTCAACGAAGTTGGCCTAACCGCTTCAGCTGGAATATCAATTAACAAATTCATCGCTAAAGTTGCAAGCGACTACAACAAACCCAACGGCCAAAAAACAGTAAGCCCTGAAGAGGTGATTGCCTTTTTAGAAGCATTAGATATTCGAAAATTTTATGGTGTTGGTAAAGTCACTGCTGAGAAAATGTATCAACTAGGTATTTTTACGGGCACAGATTTAAAAAAGCGCTCCTTAGAATTTTTAAACGACCGATTCGGGAAATCTGGTGCTTACTACTATAACGTGGTAAGAGGAATTCATTTGAGTGAAGTAAAACCAAATAGAATCGCAAAATCTGTAGGAGCTGAGCGAACCTTTTCTGATAATCTTACAAGCGAAGTATTTATGTTAGAAAAATTGGAACAGATTGCAGAGGAATTAGAGCGTCGATTAAAACGCTATGTCATTGCCGGAAAAACAATCACCTTGAAAATAAAATACAGCGATTTTACCACTCAAACCCGCAGCAAAACCTTATCCTATTTTATCTCAGATAAAAACTTGATTTTTGAAGCAGCTAAGGAACTTTTATATCAAGAAAAATTAAAGAATTCTGTACGACTTCTTGGTATTTCATTGGCCAATCTAAACACTAAAAAAGGTAATGAAAAACCAGATGAAAAGATGGTTTCGGTACAGCTAAAGTTCGAATTTTAAGTTAATTTATGCATATTCTTGTTTAGCATTTTTACAGTATTTAAAGCTATCGAAAAGAAAGAATTAAACAAAAACGATAAATACCTGTATAAACTTGTGGTTTATTATTTTAATAGCTAATATTGAGTTCTTCACAGCAAAAAAATTAAACTTTAAAAGACAAAAATTATGTTTATTTCGCCCTTATCTTGCTGGGATATTTATAGTCCTTTTCTAGAGCATTTAAACCTTGCTTCCGAAGACATTAAAACACTTAATGATTTAGCTAATATCAATAAGTGGAACCACGATATTGATTTTAGAAAAGAACTCATCTCTAATAAACATGTAATTGTTGTTACCAACGCAGATTTAAACATTGTACACAGTACATACAACATGCTTGACATGAATGGCTACACGAATGAAGAAGTACTTGGTAAAAGACCAAGTATTTTTCAAGGTAAGGATACATGCCAAAAAACAGCTTCCCGCATTAGAAATGCCATTAAAAATGAACAGGCTTTCGAAGAAGTCCTTACCAACTATAAGAAAGATGGCTCTACCTACCAGTGCTGGATAAAGGGTTTCCCGATTCACGATACTAAGGGGAAACTTGTAAACTTCATAGCGCTAGAACGCTATGCAGCTTAGCAAGTAGTTAGCGTTGCATAATCCCCGGTAACTATTAAAACTTATCTTAATTAAACAGGTTGCTACAAAAGAAACTCGTTTTAATGTAACCTCCCATCATAATAAATTACTTTTCTAGAAAGTACAGCTCGTTATTTCAGTAACTCGCAATGTATTGACCATACCCTTTTCTTGTATTGGCATCGCGGCAAGACTAATTAGCATATCGCCCACTTCTAAATACCCTTTTTGACAAGCGATTTTATTTACATCTTCGATGGTTTCATCGGTGCTTACGTACCTATCATAATAAAAAGCCTTCACCCCCCAAAGTAAACTAAGTTGGGTAAGGATCCGTTTATTACTGGTAAATACCAAAATATATGCTTCAGGGCGCCATGCCGATATCTGAAACGCGGTATAGCCACTATTCGTTAGTGTAGAAATTGCCTTAGCATGAATCTCATTAGCCATGTGCGCAGCATGATAACATACTGACTTTGTTATATAGCGCTTTGTTTTTATATGTGGCGGAGATTGTGGTACCTTAATAAGGTCAGAATCTTCCACACTTTTTAAAATTGATGTCATTTTTTCGATGACCTGTACCGGATAATTACCTACTGAGGTCTCTCCTGAAAGCATTACTGCATCGGCCCCATCCATTACAGAATTTGCAACATCATTAACTTCGGCTCTAGTAGGTGTTAAACTACTTATCATGGTTTCCATCATCTGAGTAGCAATAATAACGGGAATACGAGCTCGCTTAGCCCGCAGCACCAACTGCTTTTGAATTAGTGGTACTTCATGTGCTGGTACTTCTACCCCAAGATCACCACGAGCAACCATTAATCCATCACAATAGGCAACAATCTTATCAATATTTTCAACTCCTTCCGGCTTTTCTATTTTGGCGATGATTGGTATTTTATGTTCTGAATGTTTTTTAATCAGATCTTGAAGCTCCATCAAATCTTGAGCATTTCTCACAAAAGAAAGCGCAATCCAATCAACTTCTTGTTTTATAGCAAAAATGGCGTCTTTTACATCTTTTTCTGTAAGTGCCGGTAACGAAATATCCGTATTCGGAAGGTTAACCCCTTTCTTAGATCGCAATGGTCCACCTTGAATCACTTTAGCAACTACTTCATCCTTTTTATTGGTGCTTACTACTTCAAAAATTAATTTCCCGTCGTCGAGTAAGATTCTCTCACCAGCTTTGACATCTTTAGGGAAGTTTTTGTAGTTCATATACACTTTCTTCGCAGTACCTTTAAACGATTTTCCTGTAGCAAAAATAATTTCATCACCATCACCCACAATGACGTCTTCGGACATAACACCGACTCTTAGCTTTGGTCCTTGAAGATCTCCAAGAATTGCAGCGTTGTATCCAAACTCTTCATTGAGCTCTCTTATAATAGCAATTCGCTCTTTTACATCGTCATAATCAGCATGCGAAAAATTAATTCTAAACACATTAGCACCAGCGTCTAACATATTTTTTATTACTTTTTTTGAGCTGGTAGCAGGACCAAGTGTTGCTACTATTTTTGTCTTCTTTCTATTAGGCATTTTTTATTCGAATATTAAATTGCTACGCGATTTGAGCATTGTATGATCAATTGAATAGGCTGTCTCTAAATGAGGAATCTCTTTTAATTTTAGAAGTAACTTATTCATCATTAACTGGCTACAATCACCTCCAATTTTTAAGAAATAATCTACTTTAGGTTGTTCCGGTATTAAATAATAATGAATTGTATTTGCATCACTATCTGTATTAAATAAGGTTAATTGATCTACTTCTGATTCTGTATTGACACTAACCCTATTTGTCACTAAGTTCCAAACGGTGTCAGTTTGATTATTTTCCCATTCAAATCTGGAGAAACATACGCCTTGTTGAACAAGATCAATATCCTTTCGTACCCTAAAAAACTTACTGGTTAATTGCTGGTTCATTTCATAAACAAGCTTATAGTCTTCTACTGGACTATGCAATGCAATCAACGAATATGACGCTTCAAAGTCTTCTAAAAAAAGCCTATGTGTGGCCATGAATCAACTGAATTAAATGTAAAGATAGGGCTTCTTACCTATAATAAATGCTTTAGATGTTGATTCTTGAAGCTATGTAGTTCGAAAACGTTTTAGTGCTTAGCTTACCGGTTACTTTTTTGTAGTCGGTAGCGAAAAGCTAAACGTACTACCAATATTTTCTTCACTTTCTGCCCAGATTTTTCCTTCGTTCTTTTCAACAAACTCCTTACAAAGTACAAGTCCCAACCCAGTACCTTTTTCAGCATTTGTACCTAATCTCGTTTTACTAGTCGCTATGTTGAAAATAGACTCCAAATGTTGTGGAGCGATACCAATACCATTATCGTGAATACTAACAGTTACTTGTTCACTTAGTTTTTGAAGTGATATCGTGATCAACCCTTGTGCTGGTGTAAACTTAATAGCATTAGAAATTATATTTCGCAATACCGTTGCGATCATGTTTCTATCTGCTGTCACATACACACTACCAATATCTTCAAATTGTAACTGCAACTGTTTTTCTTGAATAGCAGGATCAAACAATACACGTGTTTCCTTAATCAACTCAACAATATTAAATGATTCAGGATTAAAATTCATGCTTGATGTTTGCACCCTAGACCATGTGAGTAGGTTGTCAAGCAAATTCAATGTATTCTTTGTATGATCTTTTAGTTTTAGTAATAAATCTGTCTGTTGCTCTTCATTAGAATCACCAGTCTTTAAAATATTCATTAAAGCAATAATATAGGCCAACGGACTTCTGAGATCATGTGCTATTATTGAGAAAAACTTGTTTTTATCAGCAACTGTAGTGGCTAACTCCTGTCGCTGGAGGTCTATTGCTTTATTTGTCTTACGATAGTATTGTATTTGACTAATAACTAAAACTAGTAACAATACCATTATTGCATACCACGCAGACAATAAATAGGTAATATAAGTGTCAGGTTTATAAGGGTCCTTATAGGCAACTCCAATCGTAAGACCTATATTATAAAAAGAAGCATCTGAATAAATAAAACTATCTGAATCTATACTGTAATTTTTATAGTATTCAGGATCTTCCGTTCTGCTATACACTTTAGTACCGTCATATACTTTCTTTCTGTCAAAATCATGACCCCTTGAAGTTTTGAAATTAAAAACAAACTCCTCCTGTTGGTTGGTACTATAAACTCTATCAATAATGGGTTTGAAGTCAGTAACCGCTGTAACATAACCAATTGATTTTCCGTCTTTTATCACTCCAAAATCTAACGGGATACCCACAAACCCTTCGACTGTATTAAAAGGATTAAATGCATAGAAATCTCGACTTCGCTTCACCTTATTCAAGTTCCTTATTCCCAGATTACCTACTATTTTTCGCATAGAGGTTCCCACCAGGTTAGTAGGATCAATTTCATTTAGAGTAAAGGAATATTTAAAAACATGACTGCTATCAATATAGGATATCACAAAACTTTCCATGTTAGCAAGCTCCTTGTTTTGCTGTTTGATAAAATTTTGTAGTTGTTTAGCGCTAGGAAGCGTTTCGGAATTTTGAATATAAGACCGAACTCCTGACATGAGTAAACTATAATTACTAAGTGCTTCTTCGAGCTCGAATCTAGCGGTATCGTTATAGTTACTTAAACGTTGTTGGCGTTCGACCAGTGTCTTTTCTTGATATTTCTCATGAACAAAAAACAGGAGAACTCCACCCAATAAAAGCACAATAGCTACTACAATGAGCCAAAAAATATTAGACCTAAATTTAAACATGCTCTATTTTTAAAGGTCAGGTTTTTTCTATTCGTTCTTGAAAAGAAAAATAGGCGCGTTTTGAGGCAATTTCTTCCGCTTTTTTCTTTGAAGTTGCCCTAGCTTTAGAAACAACTTTACTATTAATATGAAGTTTTACTGCAAAATGCTTAAGCTTGTCTTTTCCGGTATCTTCATACACTTCGTATTTAAAGGTACGTTTTTCTTTTTGACACCATTCAATAAGCAAACTTTTGTAGCTTATTACCTTACCTTCTAGCCGCTCAATATCTACATAGGGCACAATTACTTTTTCATAAATAAAGCGCTCGCAATATTTGTAACCTTTGTCTAAGAAAATGGCGCCAACCAAGGCCTCGAAAATATTACCATAAATATTATCGCCGAAACTATTTTTAGGTATTCTAGAGCGTATCATACTTAACAAATTAAGATCTCTACCCAATTCATTTAAATGTTCTCGACTCACCACTTTCGATCGCATTTTAGTAAGATAACCCTCATCGCCTCTTGGTACTTCTTTAAACAAATGAGATGCAATTACGGCGCTTAACATAGCGTCACCTAAAAACTCCAGCCGTTCGTAATTAATTGGCCGTCCCTTGCTATCTTTCTTATTAAGCGATCTATGGGTGAATGCTTTTTTATAGAACTTGAGCTTTTTTGGCTTAAATCCAAGTACTTCTTTTAATTGAATAAAAAAATTCCCGTCAGTCTCTGATCGGGAATTCAATATTTTTCGCATAAAACCCATAATGGTCTATGCATCAATTTTTTTGAAGATCACACATGCATTGTGTCCTCCGAAACCAAATGTGTTGCTCATCGCAATGTTGACTTCACGTTTTTGCGATTTATTGAGCGTTAAATTAAACGAAGGATCAATATTTTCATCCACCGTAGTGTGGTTAATCGTTGGTGGCACCTCATTGTGTTGCATTGCTAAAATTGAAGCGATTGCTTCAATTGCACCAGCAGCTCCCAACAGGTGTCCCGTCATCGACTTTGTAGAATTTATGTTAATGTTAGGTGTATGATCACCAAACACTTTTTTAATAGCCTTTAACTCAGCCACATCACCTAGTGGGGTTGACGTACCGTGTGTATTAATAGCGTCTACTTCTTCAGGTTTTATATCGGCATCACGCAAACAGTTTAGCATCACACGTTCTACACCAATACCCTCAGGATGCGGAGCTGTCATATGGTAAGCATCACTTGACATACCGCCACCAATAACCTCAGCGTAAATTTTAGCTCCTCTTGCTTTTGCATGTTCGTATTCTTCTAAAACCAATGCACCACCACCTTCTCCTAACACAAAACCATCTCTAGTTCCATCAAATGGCCTAGACGCTGTTTCAGGACTTTCATTACGTGTAGATAGTGCATGCATCGCATTAAAACCGCCCATTCCAGCAATGGTAACCGCAGCTTCACTTCCGCCTGTTATAATAATATCGCAATGTCCTAAACGAATATAGTTTAGTGCATCGATCATCGCATTCGCAGATGATGCACATGCTGATACTGTAGTATAATTAGGCCCCATAAAACCATGTTTAATGGAAATATTTCCGGGAGCAATATCAGCAATCATTTTTGGGATAAAGAATGGGTTAAATCTCGGAGTACCATCTCCATTTGCAAAATTCAACACTTCGTTTTGAAATGTTTCCAATCCTCCAATACCAGCACCCCATATAACTCCAACTCTAAATTTATCAACCTTTTCGAGATCAAAACCTGAGTCTTCAATAGCCTCATTAGATGAAACAAGCGCGTACTGGGCAAATCTGTCCAGTTTACGCGCTTCTTTTCTGTCAAAAAAATCAGTTGCTACGAAGTTCTTAACCTCGCATGCGAATTTAGTTTTAAACTTCTCAGCATCGAAATAGGTAATGGGTGCACAGCCGCTCTTGCCGTTCTTTAGACCATCCCAATATTCACTAAGATTATTACCAATGGGAGTTAATGCCCCCATGCCGGTAACTACAACTCGCTTCAACTTCATAAATTGGTATTACTTATTTTGCCTCTTCGATATATGATACCGCTTGGCCAACTGTTGCAATGTTTTCAGCTTGATCGTCTGGAATTTGAATATCAAATTCTTTTTCGAACTCCATGATCAGCTCAACTGTGTCTAAAGAATCAGCTCCTAGATCGTTAGTGAAGCTCGCTTCATTTACCACTTCATTTTCGTCTACACCTAACTTATCTACGATGATAGCTTTAACTCTTGATGCAATGTCTGACATAATCTTTTAATTTTAAATTTTAGTTGTTGGCAAAAATATAAAACTTTGGTTTAATACCTTCTTTTCAATAAAAAATGTGAATGTAATTTATGAAAAATAAGCTAAAGTATTTTTGCTTTCCCAACCTTTGTAAATAATAATTTGTTTTTTTGAACTCGGTTAACCCAGCTATCTATGAAACGTATTGTGATTTTTGCTTCCGGCTCAGGTACGAATGCCGAAAATATAATAAAGTATTTTAATCATACCGGCGGGGCGACCGTTGTTCAGGTACTCTCTAACAAAAGGGATGCCAAAGTTTTAGACAAGTCTAATTCTCACCAAATTAGTTCGCTGTACTTTAATCGAATCGCCTTTTATGATACTAATGATATTTTAAATTTATTACTAATAACAAAACCGGACCTTATTGTACTTGCGGGATTTTTATGGAAGTTTCCAGAAAAGATATTAGCGTATTTTCCTAATAAAGTTATCAATGTACATCCGGCTCTTTTGCCTAACTATGGCGGAAAAGGTATGTACGGTATGAACGTTCATAAAGCAGTTATAAAAAACAAGGAAAAAGAATCTGGTATTACTATTCATTACGTAAATGAAGCATATGATGAGGGCGCCATTATTTTTCAAGCAACTACCAACATTGAAAAAGAGGATACTCCAGAAGATCTGGCAAAGAAAATTCACGACCTGGAATATGAACACTTTCCAAAGGTAATTGAGCGTTTACTTCAAAAACAACATGAGTAAAAAACAGAAATATTATGTTATTTGGGAAGGCCACAAAATTGGTATTGTCGATTCTTGGACCAAGTGCCAGTTAGCAATAAAAGGATATTCATCTGCTAAATATAAGTCCTTCGAAACCCTAGCCGAAGCAAAAAGAGCATTCGATGATGGTCCGGAAGCTCATTGGGGGAAAGGGAAATCAAAAAAGAAAAAAATCCTATCTGCTGCCGAAAAAGCAAAGTATGGAGAACCTGATTTATATTCTATTTCGGTTGATGCAGCCTCAAGCGGTAATCCTGGTAAAATGGAATACCAGGGGGTTGATACCCAAACAGGCAAGCGATTATTTCATCAAGGTGTTTTTCCACTAGGCACTAACAACATAGGGGAATTTCTTGCACTTGTTCATGGTTTAGCATATTTAAAGAAAAAAGGAAGCGATCGACTTATTTATACAGACAGCAAGATCGCTATGAGTTGGGTGCGACAAAAAAAATGCAAAACCAAATTGACAAAAAACAAGAAAAATGCTAAGATGTTTGAGCTCATTCAACGCGCAGAGGCCTGGCTTAAAAAAAACTCTTATAGTACCAAAATCGTTAAGTGGGAAACCAAAGCTTGGGGTGAAATTCCCGCAGATTTTGGCAGAAAATAATCTTAAAATTCAACCTCAACTGTAATGATTTTTAAATGTATGCAACTAAGCATTCATGAAAATCAGACTTTTATTTATATTGTTTTTTGCATCAACTTCGTTAGTTGCCCAGGAGCAATGGAAGCTTCGCAAGGAAGCCAATGGTATAAAAGTGTTTATTAAAAACGAGGAATCTACCTCATTAAACAGTTTCAAAGCAGTTACAAAAGTAAAAGCACCCATAGAAAAAGTACTTAAGGTTATTATAGACGCACCACAATTTGAACAAGACAATATAGAAAGTGCTGTCACTTATAAAGTAAGGCGCATAGATTCAACACATCATTTATATTATTTTAAGAACAAACTGCCATGGCCTATAAGAAATCGTGATAATGTCTCTATCGTTGAAATAGAAAAAGTGAGTGACACCATTATCAAGTGTAATATTAGTGCGTTTGACGAATCAATTCCTAAAGAGAAAAATACGATTCGTGTTAGTAACTTAAAAGGTTTTTGGCTGTTAGAAGAAAAAGATGGTTATACTATGGTTTCGCAAGAACTTTTTATCGATCCCGGAGGAAGTATTCCCGCTTTTATTGTGAATTCTTTACTACATAAAGGCCCATATAATACATTTTTAGCATTAAAACGTGAGGTTGAGATTTAATCTTATTTTTTAACTCGTTTAATCGACTATATTTGCAGAAAATTTAGCTTCGAAAATTACATGAGCAAGTTAGTGATTGTTGGCACAGTTGCCTTTGATGAAATTGAAACTCCTTTTGGGAAAACGGATAAGATTTTAGGTGGTGCAGGAACCTTTATCGGACTAGCGGCTTCTCATTTTAATGTAGATGCTGCGATAGTTTCCATTGTAGGAGATGATCTTCCACAAGAGTATCTCGATTTACTTACAGAAAGAAATATTGATATCTCCGGTATTGAGGTGGTTAAAGGTGGAAAAACTTTTTACTGGAAAGGGCGTTATCACAACGACATGAATAGCCGTGACACCTTGGTGACTGACTTAAATACCCTAGCTGATTTTAATCCTGTTGTTCCGGAAAATTATAAGGATGCTGAAATAGTAATGTTAGGGAATCTACACCCAGCAGTTCAGCTTGGTGTTTTAGATCAAATGAGTCAAAAACCTAAGCTTGCAGTACTTGATACCATGAATTTTTGGATGGATAGTGCATTAGACGATTTACTTAAGGTAATTGCACGAGTTGATGTAATCACTATAAACGATGAAGAAGCCAGGCAATTATCTGGTGAATACTCGTTGGTCGCTGCTGCAAGAAAAATTCATGAAATGGGACCGCAGTATGTGGTGATTAAAAAAGGAGAACACGGTGCTTTGTTGTTTAATGGCGACAACGTGTTTTTTGCTCCGGCACTGCCTTTAGAAGTAGTATTCGACCCAACAGGAGCTGGTGATACCTTTGCTGGTGGTTTTGCAGGCTATCTTGCAAGTGTTCAAAACTTTTCATTCGAAAGCATGAAAAACGCAATTATTCAAGGTAGTAACCTAGCATCATTTTGTGTTGAGAAATTTGGTACAGAACGAATGGTGAACTTAGATAGAGATGAAGTAAGAAAACGGTTGATGCAATTTAAAGCCTTGACCCAATTTGAAATAGAATTAAATTAATGATGCGCCCTTTTTGAAGGGCGCTTTTGTTTTATAGTACATATATATAATGAGTGACGCCATTAAACACGAGTGCGGTATTGCACTAATCAGACTATTAAAACCTTTAGAATTTTACAAAGAAAAGTACGGTAGTGCATTTTATGGTGTACAAAAAATGTACTTAATGATGGAAAAACAGCATAACCGTGGTCAAGATGGAGCCGGTTTTGCAAGTATTAAGCTCGATGTCGAACCTGGACAACGGTATATAAGTAGAGTACGATCAGTACAGCAGCAACCCATTCAAGACATTTTTGCCCAGATTAACAGTCGTATTAATACGGAGTTAGAAAAACACCCTGAATATGTAGAAGATGTAGCCAAGCAAAAAGCAAACATTCCTTATATAGGCGAATTACTTTTGGGTCATGTTCGCTATGGCACTTTTGGCAAAAACAGTGTTGAGAGTGTTCACCCCTTCTTACGTCAGAATAATTGGATGCACCGTAACCTGATCGTCGCTGGTAACTTTAATATGACTAATAACAACGAGCTGTTTCAAAATTTAGTCGACCTAGGTCAGCATCCAAAAGATGAAGTCGACACCATTACGGTAATGGAAAAAATTGGCCACTTTTTAGATGATGAGGTTGCCAAAATATACAAACAACTCAAAAAAGAAGGTTTTAATAAAAAAGAAGCCACCGCCGAAATACATAAACGAATTCGAGTTGGAAAAATACTAAAACGCGCCTGCAAAAACTTTGATGGTGGCTATGCCATGGCAGGCATGATAGGACATGGCGACTCTTTTGTACTTCGGGACCCGGCAGGAATACGCCCAGCGTATTATTACAAAGATGATGAAGTAGTTGTGGTGGCCTCGGAAAGACCTGTTATTCAAACAGTTTTCAATGTTCCCTTTGAACAAGTGCGAGAATTAACTCCTGGTCATGCCATTATTACAAAAAAGGATGGCACTACCAATATAAAGCAAATTTTAGAGCCCATTGAAAGAAAAGCATGTTCGTTTGAGCGTATTTACTTTTCTAGAGGTAGTGATGCAGAGATTTATAAAGAACGAAAAGAACTCGGTAAGCTAATCATGCCTAAAGTACTAAAGGCAATAGATCACGATACTGTAAATACAGTTTTCTCGTTTATCCCGAATACCGCGGAAACCTCTTTTTATGGTATGGTTGAAGCCGCCCAAGACGAGCTAAACAAACAAAAAACCGAGACTATATTAGCCGAAAAAGAAAATTTAACCGATGAGCGTCTAACGGAAATACTGGCGCATCGATTAAGAACCGAGAAAATTGCAATAAAAGATGCCAAGTTGCGCACTTTTATTACTGAAGATAGCAGCCGTGATGATCTCGTAGCACACGTATACGATGTGACCTACGGAGTTATCAAACCGGATGACACCTTGGTAATTATTGATGACAGCGTGGTACGCGGTACCACTTTGAAAAAAAGCATCATTAAAATGATGGATCGGCTCAACCCTAAAAAGATTGTGATCGTTTCATCAGCACCTCAAATACGATATCCTGATTGCTATGGTATTGATATGGCACGATTAGAAGATTTTGTTGCTTTTCGCGCAGCTGTCGAACTATTGAAAGATAAAGGACAATATGATTTGATTACAACTATTTACGAAAAGTGTTTAGCGCAGACTGAGCTTAACGATAACGAAGTAAAGAACTTCGTAAAAGAACTCTACGCACCATTTACCGAAGAAGAAATATCAAACAAAATAGGAGAGCTACTTACCAGTCCTACCGTTAAAGCTGAAGTAAAAATCATTTTTCAAAGTGTGGATAAGTTGCACCTCGCCTGTCCAGATAATCTTGGAGACTGGTATTTTACAGGAGATTATCCAACTGCTGGTGGTAATCGTGTTGTAAACAGAGCTTTTATCAATTTTGTTGAAGGTAGGAAACAGCGCGCCTACTAAGTGCTAACCATACATTGATCTGACTAACTCTTTGATTCTGGTTAATATACTGTTAACTAAGGTTATTTAACTAATAAAGACGTCGTTTAACTATAATATTATAATCGCTAGACAAACGAAATCTATATTTGTATCACCATAGCATAAGTAGGTTAAGTTCATGGTAAGATTTGGGGCAAAAAAAGGTGGATTCTTCCGCCTTTTTTTACGTCTAGACTTTTCTAAAAAAAGTGCAATTGATCGAACAAAACCTCGATTAAACTTCTAAAATTGCATTTCATCGGATAAAAATGCTTTTCATCAACTAATTGTTTGCTATATGAATATCTGCTCTATATTCGAAGAACCATAGCATAAGTAGGTTAAGTTCATGGTAAGATTTGGGGCAAAAAAAGGTGGATTCTTCCACCTTTTTTTATGGACTAAAGTGAGTACCTCATTTTATCTTATTATTCAACGAAAAAACAATAGGAATTAAGCTATACTTCCTTCATTTATTTTATAGTAAAAATTTTATTTTAGCGCACTAATAAACTGATAAACAATAGTATTTGGATCAAAAAAGGGTCTGCGACTGCAGACCCTTTTTTAATTATTAAAATAAATTATTCAAAAATAATTATTTCCCTTTGGCATAAAGCTCCGAAACCTTCTCCCAATTAATCACATTAAAAAATGCACTTATATAATCGGGTCTCCTATTTTGATAATTTAAATAATACGCATGCTCCCACACATCAAGTGCTAAAATAGGTGTCCCTCCGCAGCCAACACCAGGCATGATCGGGTTATCTTGATTTGGCGAAGAACAAACTTCTACCTTACCCCCTTCATGTACACATAGCCAAGCCCAACCTGAACCAAAACGTGTTGCTGCCGCTTTTGAAAACTCATCCTTAAAGGCTTCAAATGACCCATAGGCATCATTAATGGCACTAGCTAGTTCACCCGTTGGCTCTCCACCACCATTCGGGCTCATTACTTCCCAAAACAAACGATGGTTATAAAATCCGCCGCCATTATTTCTTACGGCACCGTTCCCCATATCAAGATTAATCAAAATATTTTCTATTGTTAATCCGTCAAGATCGGTACCTTCAATCGCCGCATTTAATTTAGTGGTATAGCCGTTATGATGTTTTGAGTGATGAATTTCCATCGTTCGAGCATCAATATGTGGTTCTAACGCATCATAAGCGTATTCTAATTCTGGAAGTTGAAAAGCCATATTTTATGGTTTTTAGTTAATAATTATCTATTCAAAATTAAGCATTAACGGTTTCAATAAAAAATAATAAGTGGTTATACAATCATTGTCTATTTTTATAGTACATATGACCAAAACGAGCCATCCTTTTCTTATTTACAATGCCTCCGCCGGCAGTGGAAAAACTCATATTATTACAAAACAGCTTATAAAAGTATTGACTAGAAATAAATAGCCTAAAAAAGTAATAAACAATGGAATAATTAATAAGAATGAAAATACAATAAGCTTTGTGTCTATTTTATTTGCAAGCCGAAAACCATACAAGAAAGACTGATTATTTGTTAAAATAGTACATTAATATATTGACTAATAAATACAGTGCAGTTTGAAATTCTTTTGTAATTTTCGCTCTTACCTACTAAAAATCAAAAATTTAACCTTATGCTATTCCGAAAAAAATTTATAGAAACTTTACAAATGTTAGGTTTCATTTGTATCCTGATCACGTCTTGCGATAAAGATAGTTCTGATAATGAGCCGATCGCAAGTATTGAAGGACTGGTTGAGGATACTCAATTTTTAGAATTGATCAATGAAAATGTAATTACAAGCTTTCGTATAGTAGATGCTACTAGAGCTTCGGAACTTTATGAAAAAGACCAACTCACATCGCAGGAAGAACAAGAGTTGGCAAGCGTATTAGGCTTCGATTCTGTAACAGATATGTTATCGTACGAAAATGATTTGGTGAATCGATGGAAAGATTTATCACAACGTTTTGAACTTCGTAAACAAGACCCAAAACAAGTAAGTAAAGTAATCACTGATACTTATAATTTAAAATTTAATGAGTTTATATTTAGTGACGAAGTTGCAAACAAATCTACTCATATTAATGTAAAAATTCCTGAGGTAGTTGATCTTCCGGAAAGCTGTCTAGACGATTGTAAACCAGGATTAGATTCATCCAATGAATCCAATTCAAGAATTTCAAACGAAGAGATAGAAAATTGTTACAGGATACCACCTCCTCTAGATCCAGATGAGGAAGATAAACTATTTAACGAATGCATGGCCAGAATGAGTAGTAATTCAAATATAAGATGGCGTTTGGGTTACAATCAGTTTGAATGCTGCGTCCTTTTTGTATGCGAGATTGATATCATTAATGATCCAAATTCCATAGATAATTGTTACCGAAATGCTCCTGTTGGTAAAAATACTATTAAGATATAAGGGGTGGTTTTAAATACTATTAGTTGCAAATACCACTTCTATATATTTTTTAAAAATGAATAAAAGAATCTACTTTGCTAATCCACTGAATAGTAACATTTGTAATTTAAAATAAGCCCAATCAACCACGTGATTTTGGTTTTAATATTTGATTCTAAGAAACCTTTTAGTCCGTATTCTTAAATAAAATCAAACAACTTCAGACGCATATCTTCTTCACATTCAAAAGTTAGGTGTTGAAGAATTATCATAATTGTTTTTCGCCCGAGTAGTATACTAGCATTAGCTATCTTTATAAAATATATGATAGCTACCGATCACCCGTTCATAATTTACAACGCCTCTGCAGGCAGTGGAAAAACTCATACGCTTACCAAGCAGTATTTAAAGACATTATTAACTGCTAAGTCGCCAAAAAAATACAGACACATTCTGGCAATTACATTTACCAATAAAGCGGTAAGTGAAATGAAAAATCGTATTGTTGATAAACTGATCCAATTCGCATCAGACGATGTCAATAAAGATGACAGTATGCTGGTCGATCTCTTACAAGAAACAGGACTCGAACCAGCGCAGCTACGGACTAAAGCAAAGTCTATTTTAAGGCATTTAATACACGACTATGCAGGTTTTGACCTTCAAACTATTGATGGGTTTACTCATAAATTGATTCGCACTTTTGCCCATGACCTAAAGCTCCCAATGAATTTTGAGGTGACTTTAGATACTGACTTGATTTTAGCACAAGCTGTTGACAGATTGCTGTCAAAAGCCGGAAGTGAACAGCAACTCACTCAAACTTTGGTTGATTTTGCCCTCGATAAAGCGGATGATGATAAAAGTTGGGATATTAAAAGAGATCTTAATAATACGGCTAAATTATTGGTTAAAGAAGATGAAATACCATATGTCGAGTTATTGAGACAGAAGAGTTTAAGCGATTTTAATCAGCTTAAAAAGATAATTCTTAAAGAAAAAAACACCTTAAACACCAGCATTGTGGAGGGAACCAAAAAAGTACTTGATCTCATTGATGAAAGCGGTCTTGAGCACGGTGATTTTTCAAGAGGATATCTCCCTAAGTTTTTTGAAAAAGTTGAGAAAAAAGAATTTGGGGTGAAATTCGGAAATCAATGGCAAGAGACACTAGTTAATGGTGGAACCCTTTATAATAAAGGATTACATGATGACCTAAAAGCAACCATAGATAGTATCCAGCCCGATATAGCTGCTGCCTTTGAAAAAACCAGAAAAGGGATTGCTCGTTTAAAATTCCTAGATAACTTTTATTCGAATATCACTCCGCTTTCCGTGTTGAGTGCTATTTATTATGAGTTAAAAACAATTAAGGAAGAAGAAGGCTTGCTACCAATATCAGAATTTAACCAAATTATCAGCAACGAAATAAAAAATCAACCCGCTCCTTTTATATATGAGCGTATTGGGGAGAAATACCACCAATATTTTATTGATGAATTTCAAGACACCTCAACCCTCCAATGGAACAATCTAACACCATTAATTGAAAATGCTTTGGCAACCAGCACCCAAACCAATAAGGCAATGTTGGTAGGCGATCCAAAACAAGCTATTTATCGATGGCGCGGCGGTGAGCCCGAGCAGTTCATAGCATTAATTAATGGCTCTAGCCCATTTCCTCAAACAAAACCATATATTGAAAACCTTCCGAGAAACTTCCGTAGCACCAGTACAATTGTATCTTTTTGCAATGCCTTGTTCTCTCACGCAAGTCCCTTTTTTCTAAATAGCAACCATGCACATATATATAAGGTAGGAAATGAACAGAAGGCAAACACTGAGCAAGAAGGCTATGTCAATATTCAATTTATTGAAAAGGAAGAGGAACTGAAAGCTCCGGAGCTTTACGCAAATAAAGTTGTTGAAACCGTAAATACGTTAAAAGCCAAAAAAGTTTCTCTAGGTGATATTTGCATTTTAGTTCGTAAAAATACCCAAGGTATTGCATTAGCTGAAGTGCTAAATGAACATGGAATCGATGTAGTATCTTCCGAAAGTTTGTTGCTAAAAAATAATCCGAAAATTCAGTTTATTAACAATTTGATTCGGTTGGGGTACCAACCTGAAAATGCCGAATTAAAGATAAGGTTGCTTAGCTTTTTAGCCGCTCATCAGCTGGACGTGAAAAATGAATATTTATTTTATAAAAATTTAATAAATAAAAGTCCACAAGCACTTTTTCAAAGTTTGCAAGCATTTAACATCGATTTCAATTTTAGTGAATTCATCAACAGAAACTTGTATGAAGCGGTAGAGCTTATTATCGATCGTTTTCATTTGGCAAAAAAAGCAGACGCCTACATTCAATTTTACCTAGATGTTATATATGAATATTTACAGCACAATCAGTCCGGTTTCACCGGTTTTATTTCCTATTGGGAGAAAAAAGAAAATAGCCTTAGTATCATAAGTTCTAAAAACAACAATGCGGTACAAATTATGACCATACATAAGTCAAAAGGTTTAGAGTTTCCTATTGTCATATATCCGTTTGCTGATGATGCCATAATTGACCATAGAAAAGATATGTGTTGGCTACCTATTGATAAAGATCTTTATGGTTTTGAATATGCCCATGTAAAAGTTAATGATGAGTTGGCACATCTGGATGCCAAGGCAGCGAAAATCCTCCTGCTTCAAAAACAACAAAATCAACTTGATGCCCTTAATATTTTATACGTGGCACTAACCCGCGCGATAAACCAGCTATATATTATATCACATAAGCCGAATCTGAAAAGATTTGAGGCTGAAAAATCCTATGCTACCATATTAACAAGTTTCTTAATGCAACAACAACGTTGGCATGGTGACGAGCTTACTTATGAATTCGGCGATTCGAATGCAGGAATAGAACCCGCAAAGTCTCGTGAAGAAAGGGATGGTATCTACACCTATTCATTTAATGCCCGTGATACAAAGAAATTAAATATATTGACCAATGCAGGGCTATTGTGGGATACTAAACAGGAAAATGCTATTGAAAAAGGAAATGTCATACATAAAATAATGTCATATGTGACGTATAAAGATGATATAGCCAATGCCGTTGAGAAAGCAATTGATCAAGGTCTAATTGCTATCGAACAAAAATCGGAAATGCTACAATCGATTGAGCAGATTGCAAATAACCAACAACTTAGAGCCTATTTTGAAACCAACTATCAAGTATATAATGAACGCGATATTATTAGCAATAGTGGACTTTTACTTCGCCCAGATAGAGTTTGCGTAGATGCAAACAACAACGCGGTCATTATCGATTATAAAACCGGAGCAATTCATAAAGAACATCAACAACAGCTTATTGGTTATGAAGATATCCTTAAAGAAATGGGATTTACCATCAGTGCAAAGCTTTTGGTATATATTAATGACACGATTAATATTATAGCAGCATAGTTTCATGAGCTAAAATCAGCTAATTTTGCACTTTTAAACACACCAATCATGTACGGAAAGATTAAAGAACACCTGCAATCAGAAATAGCAGATATTAAAGAACAAGGTCTTTTTAAAAAAGAACGCATCATTACTTCACCTCAAGATGCTGTCATTAAAATTAGCACGGGAGAAGAGGTTATTAATTTTTGCGCGAATAATTATTTAGGTCTTTCATCACATCCTGATGTAATACAAGCGGCTAAAGACACCCTTGACTCACATGGTTTCGGCATGTCATCGGTACGTTTTATTTGTGGTACACAGGATATTCATAAAGAACTAGAGCAAAAGATAGCCGACTTCTACCAAACGGAAGATACTATTTTGTATGCTGCTGCTTTTGATGCTAACGGTGGTGTATTCGAACCTTTACTTACAAAAGAAGATGCGATAATATCCGACTCCCTAAACCATGCCTCTATTATTGATGGAGTTCGTTTATGTAAAGCAGCTCGGTACAGATATCAAAATAATGATATGGCTGATTTAGAGGCTCAGCTTCAAAAAGCCAATGATGATGATGCCCGTTTTAAGATTATCGTTACCGATGGGGTGTTTTCTATGGATGGGTTGGTGGCTCCGCTAGATAAAATATGTGACCTTGCTGACCAATACGATGCCATGGTGATGATTGATGAATGTCATGCAGCAGGTTTTATTGGCAGTACGGGTCGTGGCACCTTAGAAGATAAGAAGGTAATTGACCGAATTGACATTATTACCGGAACTTTAGGAAAAGCCCTAGGTGGTGCGATGGGTGGTTATACAACCGGCAAAAAGGAGATTATCGAAATACTTAGACAACGCTCTAGACCTTATTTATTTTCAAACTCATTAGCTCCTGCTATCGTTGGCGCTTCTATTAAGGTCTTCGATATGTTGAGTAATGACACTAGCTTACGAGATCGCTTAAGTGAAAATACTGACTACTTTAAAAAACGAATGATCGATGCCGGCTTTGATATTATAGATGGTGATTCGGCTATAGTTCCTGTAATGTTATATGACGCAAAGCTATCTCAGATAATGGCCGATAAGTTATTAGAAGAAGGTATCTATGTAATAGGTTTCTTTTTTCCAGTTGTACCAAAGGGCAAGGCCCGTATTCGCGTTCAACTATCGGCAGCTCATACCAACGAACATTTAGACAAAGCTGTTGAAGCTTTTACTAAAGTTGGTAAGGAATTAGGGGTACTCTAAATCGTTTGGTACTCGCCGTTATTTCTTACATTATTCCAAATTTTTAATATATTTACCTTTGTTAATAAAATTTAACAACTTACATTTGTCGATAATTAAAACTTTAAATTAAACAAATTGAACATGAAACATCTTAGCAGATTACTAATTGCTGTATTGCTTTTTGCAGGTATTAGCAATGTGAGCGCACAAGACAAAAACAACCCGTGGCAATTTAGCTTTGGTGTGAACGCCATTGACCTCTATCCAACTAATTCTGACAAAGCTTTTGCAGGACCCTGGTTCGATGAGTACTTCAATGTATCTGACCACTGGAACATTTTGCCTTCTATTTCTACTATTGCAGTATCTAAGTACGTAGGTGATGGATTCTCTTTAGGTGCTAGAGGGTCTTTAAACAGAATCGACAAAGCTGGTGACGTAAGTGTTGACGATCTTTCTCACTATGCTATCGACGGTACTATTAAGTATAACCTTACTGAAGGTAAAAAATTCGATCCTTTCGTTGAGATTGGTGGTGGTTATACTTGGGTTGATGAAATAGGAGCTGGAACCATCAACGGTGGTTTAGGTTTTAATTACTGGTTTACTGAAAACTTAGGTTTAAATGTTCAATCTAGCTATAAGCACGTATTCGAAAATTATGGTTTCGAGCACTTCCAGCACGTATTAGGTCTTGCTATTCGTTTTGGTGGTACTGACACTGATGGTGACGGTATCTATGACAAAGACGATGCTTGTCCAGAAGTTGCTGGTCTTGAGGCTTTCAACGGATGTCCTGATACTGACGGTGATGGCATCGAAGATAGTAAAGATGATTGTCCTGATGTAGCTGGTCTTCCTGCATTAAATGGATGTCCTGATACTGACGGTGATGGTATTGCTGATAAAGATGATGCTTGTCCTAACGAAGCTGGTTCTAAAGAAATGAATGGATGTCCTGATGCTGATGGTGACGGTGTTGCTGACAAAGATGATTCTTGTCCTAACGAAGCTGGTCCATCTGAAAACAAAGGATGCCCATGGCCAGATAAAGATGGTGATAGCGTTCTTGACAAAGACGATCAGTGTCCAGATGTTGCAGGTACTGTTGCTAACAACGGTTGTCCTGAAGTAACTGAAGAAGTTCAGAAGAAATTAAATGATTACGCTAAGACTATCTTATTTGATACTGGTAAGTCTACAATCAAATCTCAGTCTGAAACTGTATTAGGTGACATTATCAATATCTTAAAAGAGTACCCTAATGCTAAATTTACAATTGAAGGTCATACTGATAGCGTAGGTAGAGCATCTACTAACCAGCGTCTTTCTGATGAAAGAGCTAACTCTGTGATGAACTACTTAATCACAAACGGTATTGCTTCTAACAGACTTTCTGCTACTGGTTACGGTGAAGATAAGCCAATCGCTTCTAACAAAACTAGAGCGGGACGTGCAAACAACCGTCGTGTAGAAATCAACTTAGTGAAAAACTAATTAGATTATCATATATAATTCAAAAGCCTCGGCATAAATGCCGAGGCTTTTTTGTTTATAATACCTTAATAGCCTCCTCTTCAAAACAGGAGGCTTTTCCTTTTTCATCTCCTGCAAAACCTATAATTATTCTTACTTTTAACAAGTACATTTTCTCTTTCACCGCATGTCCCAAGACTCGTTTATTAAAACACTCATTACAAATGTGACTAGCAATCACAATGCATTGCATGAGCTTACCTTCATATTGCCAAGTAAGCGTGCCGGGGTCTTTTTGTTACAGGCGTTGAGAAAGCAAATTACCAAGACAACCTTTGCCCCTAAAATTTTAAGTATAGAAGAGTTTATTTGTGAATTATCTGGGCTTCAACCTGCAGATAATACACAATTACTTTTTGAATTTTATAAGGTGTATGTTGAACTCACTCCATCAAAAAATCAGGATTCATTCGAAACATTTTCTACCTGGGCGCAAATATTGTTACAAGACTTTAACGAGATTGACCGCTACCTTGTGCCACCGGCTGAGATATTAAATTACCTAAGTGAAATAAAAGATATAGAGCATTGGTCAGTTCAACCTGATAGAACTGAAATGGTAAAGAATTATCTTGCTTTCTGGAGTCGGTTACATACATATTACACCCATTTTACTAACAACTTGGTAAATCAGAAAAAAGCGTATCAAGGACTAATATATAGAGCTGCGGCAAAAAAAGCGAAAACCTATGCCCAAGAAACTAATAACAAACATATTTTCGCTGGTTTCAATGCACTTAATAATGCTGAACAAGAAATTATACAACAACTTCTTGAAGCAGAAAAGGCCGAGGTATTTTGGGATACCGATCGAGTTTTCATGAACGACTCCATACATGCAGCATCCATGTTTTTGCGTAGTTATAAAAACAAATGGGCTTATTATCAATCCAACTCTTTTAATTGGGAATTTGACACTTTTGCATCATCCAAAAACATTCATATTAAGGGTGTTCCTAAAAATATTGGTCAAGCTAAATATATAGGGTACTTACTTGATCAACTAGTCAAAGAAAATAACTCGCTGCAAAATACGGCAGTCATTTTAGGCGATGAACAATTGCTAATCCCCATGTTAAATGCCATCCCAGAAAGTATTCCTAACATGAATATCACGATGGGGTTCCCATTAAAAGCAGCACCAATAACCACATTATTTGAGCTTTTGTTCAGCTTACATGAAAAAAATGAACAACGATTATATTATCAAGACGTAATTCAAATACTATCGCATCCCAATGTTCGCCAATGGTTGTTTGCAAAACAGACAGATCAAGCTCAATTAATCATTGATTATCTACAACAAAACAATATCATTTTTACAAATATTGATCAACTAAACACCATTACTAGTAGTGAAATAAAATCTGAAATTTCTTTGCTTTTTGAATCCTGGAACAATAGTCCAAAAAAAGGAATTGAGCAATTACAAACACTTATCCTAGCATTAAAGGAAAAAAAGCGAAATAGTGAACAGAAAGACGCATTGCTTTTAGAATACCTATTCCGTTTTCACCAGCTGTTTAATCAGCTTCATCAACTAAATGAGACATATCATTATTTAAAATCAGTCAAGGCATTACATAAAGTATACAAAGAGCTGCTCAGCATTGAAACCCTCGATTTTCAAGGTGAACCTCTAGAAGGGCTGCAACTCATGGGTGTGCTGGAGTCTAGAGTTTTAGATTTTGAAACAGTCATTATAACCAACGTAAATGAAGGTGTATTCCCCTCAGGAAAAACACAAAATTCGTTTTTACCATTTGACTTAAAACTGCAATATAAATTACCCACCTACCAAGAAAAAGATGCTATTTACACCTATCATTTTTACAAACAACTACAACGTGCAAAAAATATTTATTTAATATACAATACAGAGCCTGATGCCTTGAATGGTGGTGAGAAAAGTCGATTTATTAATCAGTTAGAAATTGAGAAGCAACCCAATCATTATATAACACATGAAAATTTAAACACTCCTGTACCAAAACTACATAACACATTAAGGTCAATCCATAAAAATGATGATGTCATTAATCGTTTAAAAGAAATTGCCGCTAAAGGATTTTCACCTTCATCCCTAACCAATTATATTCGAAATCCGATCGATTTCTTTAATCAGAAAATTTTACAAATACGCCAATACGATGAGGTTGAGCAAACCGTAGCGGCCAATACACTGGGCACTATTGTTCATGAAACATTAAAAGTATTTTATTTACCACTTCTTGATACGTTACTACATGAGGAGCATATTATTAATATGAAAAAAAATGTTGATGCAGTAGTAACACATCATTTCAATGAAGTGTATAATAGTGAATCCATTAATGAAGGGATGAACCTAATTATTTTCAATGTCGCTAAACGCTATATTGAAAACTTCTTGAATGCGGAGTTAGCTGAAATTAAAAAAGGCAATCAAATTAAAATACTTCATATAGAAAAGGACTTTAGTGCTCCTATTCACATAGACCAATTACCCTTTATGATTAATGTAGTTGGTCAAGTTGATCGAGTTGATGTTTATAATGGCACCCTGAGAATTATTGATTACAAAACAGGAAAAGTTAATCCGTCTGAAGTGCGATTATACGATTGGGGCCTTATCAATACAGATTACAAAAAATACAGTAAGAGCTTTCAAGTATTGTGCTATGCTTTTATGATTAACCATCACTATCCTTTTACAAGTCCGGTGGAAGCAGGTATCATCTCTTTCAAAAATCAAAAAGAAGGCTTTCAAAAATTTGGAGTGAGAGAAAAACCTACGGGGTACAGCAAAATAGACACAAATATTACTAGCCAAACTCTCAATCTGTTCACTACAGAGCTTAAAAAGCTGATTATTGAGTTATTCAATATTAATATCCCCTTTATAGAAAAAGAAACTGAGTATGACAATTAATAAAAACCAAGTACTTAGCCGTAAAGGCGATAAACCTATGTTGGTTGACTTCTTTTACCAGTCAAACAACAAACCAAAACCTATAATCATTTTTTGCCACGGTTATAAAGGCTTTAAAGATTGGGGGTGCTGGGATTTGGTGGCAAACTCCTTTGCTAAAAATGGCTTTTTCTTTATAAAATTTAATTTTTCCCATAATGGAGGCACCATTGAGCAACCTGTAGACTTCCCCGACTTAGAAGCCTTTGCTTACAATAATTACAGCAAGGAACTTGATGATCTAGGCGATTTGATTAACTGGGTTCTAGAAAAAAATAAGATTCAAGAAGAGATTAATAAAAACGATATTTCACTTATTGGTCACTCTCGCGGCGGTGGTATTGTCACCTTAAAAGCCGCACAAGATAGTCGAGTTACCAAAGTAATTACATGGGCGGGTGTTAGCGACTATAAGAAGCGGTTTCCGAAAGGTGAAGCCTTTAATAAGTGGAAAAAAGATGGTGTGTACTATGTTGTAAATGGAAGAACAAAACAAGAAATGCCACATTACTTTCAATACTTTGAAGATTTTGTAACGAATGAAGAACGGCTGACTATTAAAACGGCCTCACAGCAATTAACCATCCCGCAATTAATTATTCATGGTACTGCTGACGAATCGGTATCTACAAATGATGCTGCTGATCTGCATTGGTGGTATCCACTGAGCAAAATTCAATGGATTGAAGGAGCCAATCATGTTTTTGGGGGGAAACATCCTTGGGATGAAGAAACCCTACCAGAACACCTATCACAGGTAGTAGCTGAGACTATTAAATTTGTAAATACCTAAGAACTTTTTGAAGTTTATTTTAAATCAGGTCTTGTCGGCCTCACCTCGATCTTACTAGGCAACGTTCTAGGGTGCATTGTCAGCAAGTCGATCACCAACTTACCAATATCTTCCGGTTGAATTTTCCAGGCATCTTTATCATTTGGTATATGATCATTAAAATAAGTGGCAACCGATCCCGGCATAATGGTCGAAACTTTTACCCCATACTTTCTAAGATCGAGCATTGCAGCCTGTGTAAAACCCACTAATCCAAATTTAGATGCATTATACCCAGCACCCTGAGCAAAAAAGTTGGTCCCTGCTAAGCTGGCTAGGGTAATATAATACCCTTCTGATTTTTTTAAGGCTTCTACACTTGCTTTTAAGGTAAAAAATGCTCCGGTCAAATTGGTATCGATCATCTGTTTCCAAGCATCTTCAGAAAGGGTATCGACAGCGCCAAAATTACCTACTCCAGCATTCGCTAAAACCACATCGAGCTGCCCCCATTTTTCTAGTATTTGCTTAACCGCATTATTTTCATCTTGTAAATTTGTCACATCAGATGCAACTGCTAATACCCGATCGCTATAACCTAAACTAGTCGCTGCTTTTTGAGTTGCTTCTAAATGACGACCACTAATAGCAACACGCATTCCCATTTCTAACATTGCTTGTGCAACACCATAACCAATCCCTTTTGTACCGCCTGTAATATAGGCCACTTTATCCTGTAATGAACTCATCTATTTCTCTGTTTGTTTTGTAAAAGTATAACCATCTATTATAATTTATCTCATTTTTAAGGAAACATTTACAACGAATAAAATTATTTTGTTTAATATTATTGAATTATCTTTAAACAAAAAATTATGTTCGGTTTTTTAAAAAAGAAATCAGAGAAAGAAAAGCTACAAGATCGCTACAAAAAGTTGCTAAAAGAAGCACATGCCTTATCAACAATAGATCGCAAACAAAGTGATCAAAAAACATGGGAAGCTGATCAAGTTCTTAAACAAATAGAGTCGCTCTCACAATAGTAAATTAATGTCAGAATTTAACGAAAGACAGCTAGATCGCATTATCGAAATGGCATGGGAGGATCGTACTCCTTTTGAAGCGATTCAATATCAATTTGGTTTGCCTGAAAAAGAGGTGATCAAGCTCATGCGAAAAACACTTAAAGAAAGTAGTTTTAAACTATGGCGCAAAAGGGTGAACAGCGGAGTAAGTCAAAAGCATCTTAAAAAACGTAATCCGGATATAGATCGTTTTAAATGCTCTCGTCAAAAAAATATTTCCAATAACAAGATCAGCAAAAGACGATAAACATGGTTGGTGTGATTGATAATGATTTTCCAATTGCTATTGATGCTATCAATGATAGAATTGATCAAATAGACCCGGTTCGATACGGCAAGACAAGAAACTTTATTGATGGTGCAGTCACCCGATTATCACCCTACATATCCCGCGGGGTGATTAGTACAAAACAATTGTTGAATCGGGTATTAAATAAGGGATACAAACCTTATGAGATTGAAAAATTTATACAAGAGCTCGCTTGGCGAGACTATTGGCAACAAATATGGATTAGTAAAGGAAATGAAATCAATACCGATTTAAAGAGGCTTCAGGATGATGTCTCTAATCACCAACTCGCTGTTGCTATTGACAAAGCTAAGACTGGAATTACTGCCATTGACAATGCTATTCTAGGGTTATATGAAACTGGATATATGCACAACCATATACGCATGTATACTGCTGCTATTGCATGTAATATGGCTAAAAGTCATTGGTTTATTCCCGCCAAGTGGATGTATTATTATTTATTAGATGGTGATTGGGCCAGCAATGCCTTAAGCTGGCAATGGGTAGCTGGCGCTAATGCCAATAAAAAATATGTGGCTAATCAAGAGAATATTAATAAGTACTGTTATACGAAGGATCAACATACCTTTTTAGATGTACCCTATGAAGCCTTTAACCATTTTCAAACCCCACAAATCTTAGAAGATACATTTGTTCCCGAATTAAAGACTTCTTTCCCGCAAACAGCATCACTTTCAATTATCGAAAACGTCCCAACATCGATTTTTAATTATTACAATTTGGATCCGAATTGGATGAAGGATTTGGAAACTAATAATATTTTATTGCTCGAGCCTTCTCATTTTGACCAATACCCTATATCAGAAAACAGTATGAATTTTATGCTTGAACTTGCTGAAAACATTCCAAATATTCAAGTTTTTGTAGGAGAGTTTGGCGAATTAATTAACACATATGGTTTAAGCGATATCCACTATAAAGAACATCCCTTAAATAAGCACTATACAGGAACCAAACATTCGCGAGACTGGATGTTTGATGTTACAGGATATTATTCATCATTTTTTGGGTTTTGGAAGCGATGTAAAAAACAGCTTAGGCATGTCTAAACCTTTAGTCAATATTGTATGGATGAAAAGAGATATCCGCTTGCAAGATCATCAGCCATTATTACATGCTGAAAAAGCTAACGTACCCTACATCATTATCTATCTTTTTGAGCCATCGATAATTACGTATAAAGATACTTCAACCAGACACTTGCAATTTATTTATCATTCATTGCTTCATTTAAATAGTAAGTTGGCTTCCTACAATAGGGCTGTGATAATAATGCATACCGAGGCTATTAAAGCATTTTCATTTTTAATGGATCATTATACCGTTAAGCGCGTTTTTAGCTATCAAGAGAGTGGAACACAAATTACATATGATCGTGATAAATCAGTCGCAACTTTTCTAAAAGAAAAAAAAATATTCTGGAAGCAATTTCAACGTGATGGTATTGTTAGAGGTATTAAAAACAGATACGGCTGGGAAAAACAATGGCAAATTTATGTTCGAACGATCATTGAGCCAAATACCTTTACCGTCAGCAGTTTAAATGAAATAGAAAACCCTTTTAAATTACCTACGAAACTACTTAAAAAAATAGCAGTTTATCCAGATCATTTTCAACCTCCTGGTGAAGACAATGCTTGGCGATATTTAAAATCATTCGCTAGCGGACGTGGGTTTCAATACCACAAACACATTTCAAAACCAACCAAGAGTAGAACCTCATGTGCTCGCATATCTCCCTATTTATCTTGGGGGAATATATCAGTAAGGCAGGCCGCTCAATTTCTAGGCACGCATAAAAACGCGCCAAAAAATAAACGTGCATTTTCGGCGGCCCTAACTCGGCTTACATGGCACGACCATTTTATTCAAAAATTTGAGGTTGAGTGCGCTTATGAAACCCGATGTATTAATCATGGTTTTGAGTTACTACGACATACCAAAAACGAACAATTTATAAACGCTTGGAAAACAGGAACAACCGGATACCCAATGGTCGATGCTAATATGCGTTGTGTACTAAAAACCGGATGGATTAATTTTAGAATGCGTGCCATGCTAGTTTCATTTCTGTGCTTTAATCTCGATCAAGATTGGCGATCGGGGGTGTACCATTTAGCGAGGCAATTTCTAGATTATGAGCCTGGTATTCATTATCCACAATTTCAAATGCAGGCTGGTACCACAGGTATTAACACCATACGTATGTACAACCCAATAAAACAATCACAGGAGCACGACCCTGAAGGTATTTTTATAAAAAAATGGGTGCCAGAGCTTGCTAATGTGCCTATAATGCATATTCATGAACCATGGAAGATGACATTGATGGAACAAGAACTATTCGGTGTCACTATCGGCAAAAACTATCCAAAACCTCTTGTTGACCTGAATAAAAGTGCCAAACAAGCCAGAGATAAGGTTTGGGGGCATCGCAAACACATTAAGGTACAACAAGACAAACAACGAATTTTACAAACACATACTAATAGAAAAAGATAAATGCATTTTACCAATCAAGACATCAAAACAATGGATCGCGTAAAAAGGCTGAAAATAATGAATTCCGTTAGCGGAATTAAGCCTGCCAATCTATTGGGTACAGTCTCCAGTAAAGGTGTTGAAAATGTTGCGGTTTTCAGTTCAGTATTTCACCTAGGAAGTAATCCGCCTTTGGTTGGATTCATTTTGCGTCCTGTTGATGAAGTCCCTCGAAACACATACGACAACTTTAAGGAAAATGGTCAATTTACGATCAATCATATTTCAACATCATTTATTAAAAATGCGCACTATACATCAGCCAAGTTTCCTGCAGAAGAATCTGAATTCGAAAAATGTAATCTCACACCCGAATATATAGCAAACTTTAAGGCCCCTTTTGTAAAAGAAAGTGCCTTTAAAATGGGGCTAGAATTCGTTCAAGAAATCGATATTGAGCTTAATGGCACTAAGATGATTGTTGGTGAAGTACAACATCTTGTGGTACCTGAAACAAGCTACATAGATGATGACATTGATCTTGCAGCGATTGATGTGGCCGGCATATCGGGTTTAAACACCTATTACAGCCTAAAAAAAATAGCAACGTTCCCCTATGTAAGACTTTCTAATTTTCCGGATTTTGAACAATGAGAGGCGTCAAAAAACAGCACTTACCTAAGAAAATATGTCCTGTTTGCGAACGCCCTTTTAGTTGGCGTAAAAAATGGGAACGTAATTGGGATGAAGTAATTTATTGCAGCCACCGATGCAGAACCAACTCAAAAAAATGAATCAAATTAATCTAGTATTTCCGCATCAATTATTTGAAGAAAGTCAACTGTTACAAAATGACTTTTCTTTTTATTTAGTTGAATCATTTCTGTATTTCAAACAGTACCCATTTCATAAGCAAAAAATAGCATTGCATCGAGCAAGTATGCAGTTTTACATGGGTTTTCTAAAGAAAAAAGGGAAGGAAGTAAGACTAATAGAAGCCGGAAAAGAGGAAGCTGATGTCAGAAATCTAATACCCTTTCTAGCGTCAAACGATGTACAGAAAATTCATTTGATTAATCCCATTGATGATTGGCTCTCTAGAAGAATGATAACCGCATCTAAGGAACATAACATTGAGATTATGGAATATGAAAGTCCAATGTTTTTGAATTCTCAAACTGAAATTGAAGATTATTTCAAGAAGGATAAAAAGAAATATTTTCAAACAGACTTTTACGCCAAAGAACGCAAAAAAAGAAGGATACTTGTTGATGACAATTTGAATCCGGAGGGAGGAAAATGGACCTATGATACCGACAACCGAAAAAAATATCCGGCCAAAAAAGAACCTCCTGCTATTCAATTTCCTGATAGCAATGCATACTTTAAAGAAGCAACGAAGTATGTTGATGCGAACTTCAGTTTGCATTACGGAGAATTAGGCGATCAACAACTATACCCTATAACTTTTGAAGAAAGCAGGGGTTGGCTGCGACAGTTTTTTGAACAGCGTTTTGCTGAGTTTGGCCCTTACGAAGATGCGATCGTTAACGAACATTCTATTTTAAACCATAGTGTATTGACTCCGATGATGAATATAGGCCTGATCACACCTAAGTACGTTATAAAAGAAGCAATCAACTATGCCAAAGACAATAATATTCCTTTAAATTCATTAGAAGGTTTTGTTCGTCAAATAATGGGGTGGCGTGAATTTATGCGAGGGTTATATGTAAGTATTGGCAGGAAGGAAAGAACCATGAATTACTGGAATTTTACCCGTAAAATACCTGACTCCTTTTATAACGGAACAACAGGAATAGAACCTATTGACAATACAATTAAGAAGTTATTAAAAACAGGATACTCTCATCACATTGAACGTTTGATGGTACTTGGTAATTTTATGTTGCTATGTGAGTTTGATCCTGATGAAGTATATCGCTGGTTTATGGAGCTTTATATTGATGCATATGACTGGGTGATGGTACCAAACATTTACGGGATGAGCCAATTTGCTGATGGCGGACTCATGGCTACTAAACCCTATATAAGCGGTAGTAATTATTTGATGAAGATGAGCAATTACAAAAAAGGAGATTGGCAACCCATTTGGGATGGACTTTTTTGGAGGTTTATGGACACCCATCGTGATTTTTTCTTGAAAAATCCAAGACTAGGAATGCTCGTACGAATGTTTGATAAAATGGATGCTGATAAAAAAGAAAAGCATCTTTTAAACGCCGAAAACTACCTACAATCTTTAGATAATTAATAACACAAATGAAAGTCACATTAAAGTTAGCAGCAGTCTATAATATTATCTGGGGAGCTTGGGTAATATTATTTCCCAATCACTTTTTTAATCTAGTTGGTATGGAGCCCCTAAACCACCCTATGGTTTGGCAAGGCATGGGAATGGTTATTGGGGTTTATGGTCTTGGTTACTGGTGGGCTAGTTATGACCCTATTCGCCATTGGCCCATTGTTGCAGTGGGATTTCTGGGAAAGATTTTCGGCCCTTTAGGTTTTATCTTTAATTACTTACAAGATATTGTTCCGTTTGAATTTATTTACACTTTGATTACCAATGATTTTATTTGGTGGATTCCTTTTTATCATATTCTGAAGCATGCCCATCGAAACCAATGGAAACTGACTAATGCATAAATGGTCTCGTAACATATTAATAGTATTTTATGTATTTGCGGGTTGCTATCACTTTATCAACGCAGATTTCTATGCAGGTTTAATTCCTAGTTATTTGCCCAATCATAAAGCAATAAATACGATAAGCGGGTTTTCCGAAATTAGTTTAGGATTGTTAGTTTTATTTACCAAAACAAGAAAAATCGCAGGGTATCTACTCATCTTAATGCTCATTTCTTTTATTCCTTCACACATTTATTTTATTCAAATAGGAAGTTGTGTTCCTAGTGGTCTTTGTGTAGCGGAGTGGGTAGGCTATACACGCTTGTTGGTAGTTCATCCAATATTAATGATATGGGTCGCCAAAGTATGCTTTACACCTCAAAAAAAACATAATATTGCATGCACAAATTCCTAATGAAGTATTAATAGTAACATGCAAATCGATTTAATTCGTTTATTGATAGATTTCGGTCTTTTTGTTCTTATTTGGATGGTGCAATTGGTTGTTTACCCTTCCTTTGCCTTCTATTCAAAAAAAGAACTAATCAATTGGCATCAGCTATACACCCCGAGGATTACAATGATGGTTTTTCCACTTATGGCAGGGCAATTATTGACTGGAATTTTTCAGTTAGCGAAAGGACAAAGCCTATTCTCTATTATAAGCATTATTGTTATTACTACCATGTGGTTACTTACCTTTTTCATCTTTGTCCCCACACATAATAAGATCACATCCGAGGAAGTCGATGATGAAATTTGTACTAAGTTGGTAAAATACAATTGGCTTCGTACTGCCGGATGGAGCTTTTTATTTATCTGGAATTTTCTACAGTATTATTTTAGATGAAACGAACATTAAGAAAATTAAATATGCACTTTTGCAAAGTAATTTTTAAATTTCTTAGTCTGGGAGCGCAGCAGTTACATAAGTTCTTATTTTTTTAATTCGTTTATTTTCCATTAATTAAAAACATTTAAACGCATGAAAGCGGTAACCGTTAAACAATTAAAAGACGAGTTAAAACACCTTTCGCAACCTGAGCTTATTGAACTTTGCTTACGTTTATCAAAGTTTAAAAAAGAAAATAAAGAACTACTTACCTATCTACTTTTCGAAGCACATAACGAAGAAGGATATATAGAAACGGTAAAAAACGAGATTGATGAGCAATTTAACGAAATCAATACCTCATCGTATTTCTATATAAAAAAGAGTGTTCGTAAGATTCTGCGCAATGTTAAAAAGTACATTCGCTATTCGTTAAACAAGGAAACTGAAGTTGCTTTGATCATATATTTCTGTCAAAAGTTACATGATATGAGTCCTTCTATCAAGCGCAACAGAACGCTCACAAATCTGTATGAACGCCAGTTAACACTTGCTAAAAAAAGAATAAGTACTTTACATGAAGATCTTCAATATGACTTTAATTTAATAATTGAAGACTTAGCGTAGTACACTTCAAGTTTATAGTAAATAAAAAGCCCGAACATAAATGTTTGAGCTTTTTTCTGTTAGATATACTAGTTAATTATCCGATCATAAAAAACCCAGTAAATACGCGATAAATAAATGCGAAAATACCTAATGCGATGAATCCCATCACAGTGTAAGACAACCCCTTAAGGATGTGTAATTGATACGACTTAAGCGTTTCAAAAGCCTGTGAATAAAGATTTCTAAAAAGTAATAGTGTACTCATACTCAAATTGTTTAATGTTAAACGTTTATATAGCTTTTAAACAATTAGGTATAATGGATGGTGATACAAATGTAAGGTAGACCTTAGTAAATGTAGCCTGATCGACGAAATACTCGTTGATATTTGCTAAAAATCGGGTATAAAACAACCAAAATGTCATACAACGATAAAAAAAGCACCTTAAACAAACTCCAAAACATATTATTTCTGTCATAATTATAATCTCCTCATAACCAACACATTATATTTAGTGAGATTTTAGAAATCATAATAAAAATGGGAAATATTTTAAAAATGTTTAATTATTTGGTCCGTTCATTAGAAACTTGACATAAAATCATATATTTAAATGAAGAATTCATTTTTAGTAATAAACACCTAAACAGTGAAGTTAATTTGCAGTATAGTACTTGCCTTTGTTATAAATGATTTGTTACTTTCTCAAGATTGGGCAAATCTCAATCGATATAGGGAAGCTAACAAAACCATTAGCGAGGCACTCGGAGATCGTGTGGTTTTTATGGGAAACTCTATCACCGAAGGTTGGAACGAGCATCACCCTGAATTTTTTGAAAACAATCCCACTTTCATTAATAGGGGCATCGGAGGGCAGACCACACCCCAAATGCTACTTCGTTTTCGTGCAGATGTTATTAATTTGAACCCAAAAGCTGTAGTAATTCTAGCGGGAACCAATGACATTGCAGGTAATACAGGCCCCATGACGCTTGATGAAATTATGGATAACATTAAGGGTATGCACGAATTAGCAAAAGCTAATAATATCAAGGTTGTTGTGTCATCAGTATTGCCAGCAGCCGATTATCCTTGGAGACCAGGTTTACATCCTGATAAAAAGATCCCAGCTCTAAATAAAATGATTAAAGCATACTGTGAGCAACATGAAGTAACTTATCTGGATTATTTTTCAGCAATGACTACCGGAAATAACGGGTTGAAAGATGAACTTACCTATGACGGTGTACATCCTGATAGAAATGGGTATTTGGTGATGGAACCTTTAGTTTTAAAAGCGATTAAACAGGCACTAAAAATTTAAGCTTCCACCAATAATTTATGGAATGACTTAAGTTTCTCATCCTCATTAATAAGTTTGCCCATACAAGTCTCCAGAAAATTAAGAAAAGTCTTTTTCTCCTCTACCGAAAATCCTTCTGTTAAATACATAATCACAGCTAAACGAGAGGGCTGCGTTCTGTTAACAAGCTCAATGCCCTTTTTGGTAAGTGTAAGACGCTTTTTACGGCGATCTTTGGTATCTTCATATTGGCGAATTAATCCCTTTTCAAGCAATACATTTATTAGGTTAGTAATATTTGCACGCGAAACATTTAAAGAGTCGGCCAATTCGCTTGCCATTAAATCTTTAATATGTTTTTCTCTTTTGAAAAATGGTAAATTCGGATTATCAGCTAAATGCAGCATAATTAACCATTGCTGAGTAGTAAGTCCTACTTTTTGATATACTTCGTCCCCGATTTTTTTAAGCTGATTAGCTAGGTCAAAAATACTTAGTACTATGGATTCTTCAATGCTTTTTTCTATCATCTTTCTTTTTCTATTTCAAGCAATTAGTTCGGTACAAAAGTAAACATAGTTAATCATTTTTTACTTAGTTTCTGAATAACTTTTGCTTGAGTCTTAATAAATAAGTCTTTACTTAGTTTTTGATCTTTAAAGCTGTTAGGCGGATAATGAGTAATGTTAGTATAGGAAGGTGCATATAACTCAAAACGCTGTCGTGCAATATAATTCTGCATCGATACTTTCGATCGATAGTCACGCAAAGCATCTATATCGATGTAACTATTTGCAACCATGCTACCTCCGGTTAATGCTTCGCTTAATACATGGCCTTCAAAATGAACAATTTTCGAAAGCCCATCCGTACTGGCAAAGGGAAACTTTATCCCAGATATGCCAGCTGAATTGGAGCTAACAACATAACCCATACTTTCAATAGCTCTCGCTCTCTTTGCAACTTCTTTATGAGACAGTTGCGCACTACCGGCCTCCGAAGATGAATGCAAAAACACCTCAGCTCCGCGCATTACCAGACATCTTGCAACTTCAGGATATAGTATTTCTTCTGATGCAATACAGGCTAGCTTTCCTAATTTGGTATCGGCAACGGGAAAAAGAGACTCATAATCGTACACCTTTAAATACTCATCAAAAATATCATGTGGTGTTGGTGCAAACATTGAGTTCAGTCTTCTATATTTTAATATCATTTGGCCTTCATCGTCTATGATAAAGCTCGATTGAAAATACAGATCAGGAAAATTGTCATCTAGTTCATAAAAATTTCCTGATACAAATAACGAATTCGCAATACAAAATGCTTTAATTTGATCAAAAAGCGGATCATCAGTCTTTAAACATGCTTTATTTTTCCACTGCTGAAGAGTCTCGCCAAAGGGAAAACTAGTTAAAAAATATTCCGGTAAAACAACCAATTTTAAATCAGGGCCTATAAACCCTTTCGAACCCCTTATTTCATCTAAAATTCGTACCAATGACCGCTGCATTATTGCATAACTTTCGTCACGCGTTTTACAAGTATTAACAGCTTTGCATTCAGTTTGTAGTGCGAGTGCTTTATATCTTTTTATCACTAAGGATGGAAATTTGGTTTTCTTAAATATACATAAAAACAGTTAACCACATTAACTATTCGTTAATTATCATCGGATATCAATTTACTAAATACCAGTTATTTTTCTTCTTTAAAAACAAGCTCGGTTTTCGGCTTATTTTTAGGCGGATAAAGCCTTTCAATAATTTGCCAACTAACACCTGCTGTATCACTGAATATAAAAGTACGTTCGTTAAACTCATTAGACATAATTTCTGTTGGATTAAGGTCATGCTTCTTAACCAGCTGATGAACCATCTCAATTTTAGGCGTATAAAATGAGTGAAGTGTGATACCTTCTTCCCCAATACGTTGATGTGCTGACCGATCCGTTTTATTTCCTATAGGAATAAAAAACTTTAACTTACCACATATGTTATTAGGTGAAACAAAGCCTTGATACCAATGACTAAACCCTGGTTCCATTTGAAATACTTGCCGGGGGCCTTTCATCCAATCACCATCAAGTGCTGGTTCATCTTCAGCAGTTAATCCCAAAGCAGAGGACAAATAGGTCATTTGATCCATCGAATCTGCCTTGATCACAAAATCATGATGTGTAAATTCACTTGTTTTTAAAAGTGTGTCATTTTCAATCGTTCCATAGCCCGGTATTTCATACCCATATCGTTGAAAGAAAATGTGATTAAAAAACTTGCCATACACTGCGTTTTCGCGAACTAAAATAGGGCGATTAAAAAAATCACGTTCTCCGGTATTTAATCCAAAAAGATCATCAGCAACTGGTTCTGTGGGTAACCACTGCTTTTTACCTTTATCTCGAGCAGCTTTGTAAATATCATGTAGACGAAAAATATCGTGAGTCATCATTACGGATATACGCGAACCTATAGTTTCAACGGGCGCATAACCGACTCCTGTACCTAGTAATTTATCCCATTCTAAAATCCGCAAAAGGCCATGACTATCAATGTTACCATTCTGAAGTCTATATGATTGTAACTTAGATGGAACACCGTATAGTTTTAAAGCTTCTTCCTCAGAAAAAGAAGCCTCTGTCACTACCCTAAAACCATAATCAGCAAAATATTTTCTGGCATAATCAGCGTTTGAAACCCCAATCATTACTTCATATAAACCACTAATACCAGTATCAGGGATTGCTTTTGCCATTTGTAATTCAAAAAGTTAGTACTATACAGTTAAAATAAGCTTCCCAAAATTATCCCCTGTATATAACATTTTCAAAGCACTAGGAAAATTTTTGAGACCAGTAATAATATGTTCCTTTGGTTTCATTTTACCATCTTCAATCCAACCCGCAATTTCTTTTACCGCCATAGGCCATTCTTTCACATAATCAAAAACAATTACCCCATTCATAACTCCTCTTGCCGTTACAATTTTCATGTAATTTTTAGGTCCACGTATATTTGCCATATCATTATACTGTGAAATTGCTCCACAAATAACAACGCGAGCTCCTTGAGCCAAGTTGGCCAATGCAATGTCTAAAGTTTCTCCTCCTACGTTATCAAAGAAAATATCCATTCCGTTAGGAGCATACACCTTGAGCTTCTCATCGATATTTTCCGTTTTATAATTAATTGCATGATCAAACCCGCATTCTTCTAAAAGATATTTGCACTTTTCGTTGCTTCCGGCTGAACCAATAACCGTGCAACCTTTAATTTTTGCAATTTGTCCTACTGTTGACCCAACTATTCCAGCCGCTCCAGAAATATAAATTACCTCACCTGCCTTGGGTTCTCCTTTTCGCAACAATCCAAAATAAGCGGTCATACCGGGCATACCTAATACCCCTAAATGATGTGTTAGATTATCATTGGTGACATCAAGTTTCATTAAACCTTCACCATTATGAATACAATATTGTTGTGCACCTAAAAGACCGGAAACGAAATCACCTTCTTTATAACCCGAATTGGATGATTTAATTACTTTTCCAGCCGAAAAAGCACGCATTACTTCGCCTATCCCAACTCCTTTTATGTAAGTAGTGCCTTCATTCATCCAACCACGCATAGCAGGATCTAAAGAAATGGCATTTATTTCTATCAATACTTCACCGTCTTTCAACTCAGGAAGCTCTTCTGTTTTGATATCAAAGTTGCTATCTTCGATTGCTCCTGTCGGTCTATTAGCAAGTATTATCTTAGTATTCATCATACCTATTTACATCTAATTATAAAATTCTTTCATAAATTTAGTTAATATATTTAATTATTAACTATATTAACTAAAAATATTTTCCTATTATATGCCAGAACTCCAAGATAAGTACGTGCAACTAGACGGCAGGAAACTTCATTTCTACATAGGTGGTTCAGGTCCTGCACTTGTTTTGATGCATCCCTCACCACATACTGGTGAGATGCTCATTCCTATTGCCAAAGAATTGACTTCGCACTATACGGTTCTATGTATAGATACTCCGGGTTACGGAAAATCTGACGGTTTCGAAATAGCTCCTACTTCAATTGAACAATATACCGATCTTTTATATCAATTTTTTAAAAAAATGGGATTACAAAAGCCCTCTCTTTACGGATCGGCAACAGGCGCACAAATTGCTATTCGGTATGCTATTAATTATCCTGATGATGTCGGACATATTTTTCTAGATAACTCCGCTCACTTTGATGATGCTTTGCGCTCAGAAATCATGAAATACTATTTCCCTGATCTCACCCCTGTTGAAAATGGGGATCATCTAAAGACAATTTGGCGCATAGTTAGTAATATGTTTCAGTACTTCCCTTGGTGTTTACAAACGGATGAATTCAAGTTAGACCGATCACAATTACCTAAAGAATTTTTGCATGCTATTGCAATAGATTATTTAAAAGCAGGAGCAACCTATCATTATGCCTACAAAGTAGCCTTTGAGCACGAAATAGGCTCTAACGTTCAGGAGATAAAGGCTCCAACCACCATATTTAATTGGACAGGTAGTATTATAAGGCCCTATGTAGATGCTTTATTAGCATTTGAATTCGGTAGTAATATTGAAACATTGACGTTACCTGCTGATCAAAATGAACGCATGGAAATCATGTGCTCACATATCAATAAAAAAACAAACGGAGCACCTTTTTATTTATCTGAAGTGGTCACAATTACTCCTGAAAACGATCATGAACCGTATATTCCTATTTCTGTCGTTCCTTCTATTACCATGGATGGTGACTATCTTTTAGACGCTTGGAATAACATCAAAAAAGAAAAACCATCGTTGTCGCCAACAGAAATACAAGACAGTATGGTTAGTTGGTTTAGTAATGCGAATGCTTAAATAATTTTATAATGAAAAAATACATAAGTATACTGTTCATTCTGGTTGCGGCAGCAAGTTGCATAGTGAAATATAATGCCGATGAAGAAGGTATTAAAGATCAAATAAACTTGATTGGCGAATGGGATAATTTTCAGCAATATTGGTTAGAGAATACTGCTGAAGATATGCATCGTGTTGAAACTGATGATAAACACCGACATCTATCTTTAATTATTGATTCATTAAACAATGACCAATTGAATATTGAAGTTCGAGAAGGAAGAAATGGAAAAAATCTTATCGAAAAAATGGCCATTCCTTCAAATAAACTTCCAGACCATTTCAAACTAATAAACGATACCCTATATATATCTGGTAAAGCACCTTTTGAAAACAAAGATGCCTATAAATTTATTCGTACTCGCAAGTTTTCAGGCTGGGTAGAGGCCCCCAAAAGTAATGGAGAAGAAGACACTTATCGAAATGATAATTTGGTTATAAGCGATCAAGGCGGAATGGCCGAATTACAGGTAGATGGCTCATTTTACACCGTCGAACTCACACAGCTTCTTTTTGCTAAAAAGCTCGCCATTATGAAACTGGCTGTTTATGACATGCCTATGGATAGTGTAGAGATTAATAGTCGATCTATAAGTTATACATGGACCAATCCTGCTGCCAAACGACTTGGCATCAACTTGAGAAAAGTACTTTCTGGCTGGACATTCATCGAACCCGGATATCAAAATCAAAATTCCTGGCAAAAAGAAAAAGAATAAATTATTTTGAAAGCTATTTACAACGCTTCAGGGAAAAAGTTTGTCATTGTTGGTGCCAATAGTGGTATCGGTCAAGCGTTAACTCATGAATTATTAGACTGTGATGCAACAGTTTTTGGGATTGATATTCAAAAAGATTCCCAAATTGTAACAACTCCTAAATACTTCTATTTTAAAGCTAATCCGCTTGAAAAAAATGATCTTGATGACGTTTTTACCAAAATCGACACACAAGTGGATCAAATAAATGGCCTTGTAAATTTATCAGGTACTATAAAACAATTTAAGGCTATTGAATCTCTAACATCTAGTGATTGGGACGAGACCTATGACATTAGTTTTAAAAGTTGCTTTAATGCATGTAAAGTGATTACTCCTTTACTAAGAAATGCTCAAAAAGCAGCAATTGTAAATATGGCTTCGGGTCTGGCCTTTATTGGACAGAAAAATTATGGTCCTTATAGCGCCTCTAAGGCTGCAGTTGTAAGTTTTACAAAAACCTTAGCGGCAGAGCTGGCTCCTGCTATTCGGGTAAACTCAGTCGCTCCCGGAGCGGTGAACACCAATTTCATTTATAAAGAAGATGGTGGCACAAGATTTGACAAAGACCAGTATATAAAAATGGTGCCGCTCAAATCCTTAGCAAGACCTGAAGAGATTAGCTCAGTTATCTTGTTCCTTCTTAGTGAAAGTGCATCTCATATAACAGGACAATGTATACATATTAACGGAGGTGCAGGAATGCATTAAACATCAAGCATATGAAAACAAAGCTTTTTTTATTAATAGTCATATCATTTATTGCTAATCAAACAATATTAGCTCAGGGGGAAACAAACGTTTTGTTTAAACGAAGTACACTGCTTGTTGCAGATATGGAAAAATCACTTACTATTTACAGAGATGTTCTTGGTTTTTCAATGTTCGGGCAAATTAAAAACAGCACAAAAGATTCCTATTCGTATCCTGTTTTTAAAGTTCCGAAAGAGGCTACTATTCGTTTTGCAACCCTAAACTCTAAAACACAGGAGCGTACACTAGCACTAACCGAGGTAAAGGGCGTAAAACTTCCCAAACCTAATACTCCTTTAATGAGCGCAATTGTAATTAAAGTTGACAATATTCAGCTGACGATGGATGAGATTAGAAAAAAGGGACTGGAAACAACAGCAATTAGAATAGTAGAATCAAAAAGATTAAACTATAAAGAACAAGCCTTTATCGATTATGACGGACATTTAGTTGTTCTATATGAAGTTTTTTAACAGGAATTAAGATGAAGAAAGCAGTTGTAAACAGTCCAGGTGGGCCAGAAAAAATAATAGTAGAAGAACATCCTATACCTCATCCAAAAGAAGATGAAGTACTTATTAAAGTGGCATATGCAGCATTAAATCCGATGGATAATCACGCTCGAGCCGACAGGATTAAGTGGATGCATCCAGGATTCCCATTCACACCAGGATTTGAGTATTCCGGCACTGTTGAAGCCTTAGGAAAAGGTGTTAATTCATCATGGGTAGGAAAACGTATAGCCTGCAACGGTCAATGGGGAGGCTGTGCTGAATTTGCCATTGCAAAAGCCAATTCACTTCAAGAAATTCCGCAGGGTATGGATATGAAAACGGGGGCGGTCTTTTCTACATGTGCCTATACTGCATGGTTGCTAATTCACTCTGCAGCAAAAATGAAACCTGATCAGTCACTAATCATTCATTCAGCTGCAGGAGCCGTAGGAGCTATGCTTATTCAAGTAGCAAAATCTCATGGAGTAACGGTTTTTGCCCTTGCGGGAAGTGATCAAAAATTAGCATATGCAAATCAGTTTGATCCTGATCATCTTATTAACTATACAGACCCCAAATGGCCCGAAAAAGTATTAACGTTAAATGACGGTAAAGGAGTTGATGTTATTATTGATGGTAACGCCGGTCCTAATGCATTACGAAACTTTGAGGTGATTGCTCCTCATGGTAATGTAATATTTATTGGTGCTGTTGCAGGGCAGGCTCCGGACATTAATGTATCGATGCTTATCGGTAAAAATTGTTCTGTAACCGGATTCGTTCAATACTTTCATCAAGCTATAAATAATGGGGCAGAGAAAGAGGCAACCCATGAAGCATTGATCTCCAAAAAATGGCGAATACCTATCGAAAAGATCTATTCCTTACAACAAATCACACAAGCTCATGAAGCTTGGGAAAACCGGGAACTTGTAGGCCGAACATTGATCAAGATCAATTGATTTCACTCAATCTTGTCAAGATTATGATATGCAAAATCGGCTGCTGTGGTCAACCGCTTGTTAGTTGATAATTCGGTAATCTTATCTCGATAACTAAACATATTATGGGTAAGTTTTACCTGATAGCTAAAATACTTATCTCCAAAGGCACAGTCTTTATCATTCATATACATATGGTAAGCATCGCCATCTTTTTTTACATGCATGTCGCAAAAGTCTGGATAAGCACTGATCTCTTCTTTCTTTAGGTCTTTCAACATCGTGATATCGTTGAAAGAACCTAGGTATTTCTTCTTGTCCTTAAATGGCCACATTTTAACCTTAATCATATTAGCTTCTTTATCGATTGATACCGTATAAATGCGTTGCCTATATGCGTTTTTTGGGTCGTGATCCCGATATTCTTCAACGTATAAAACGTGCTCTCCCAAATCGGGTCTATCCAGTTTTATGTAATGTGATGTAATTTGCAAAAAGCCTCCTTTACCCGAATCATCTACCATCCAAATATCTTTTCCAGCTTTTTTAGCTGTTGCGATCTGCTTATCATTATTGTAGGTACCTGGCCAGAAGTTCATAATTTCTGTCAGCTGTTCTTCTAAAGCTTGTCCGAAACTAATCGTACTCACTAATACAGCTATCATGGTAATCCCACCTTTAAGAATTGATTTTCTCATCAGTATTTTGTTATTAATTATTAAAGTAAATTTAAAATTTCGAAGGCCGCTCTTTCGCCGGACTCCATTGCCCCTTCCATACCTCTGCTAATGGTTGCGGTATGCTCTCCAGCGAAATGAATACGTCCATTTGGAGCTGCAATTCCATCCGCGAATTCGGTAATTTGCCCCGGTTTCCAGTAGGCATATGCGCCACCGGCATATGGGTTATCGATCCAGGTCCAATAGTGCACAAATTTAAGTGCCCCGTTCAGACTAGGTCGCATATCTTCAAGTGTCTTGGTCACCGTTTGAATCGCAGTTTCTCTATTCATGTTATCTACTTGAACAGCCACACTACTATTTAGGTAAGCAACGCAACTTGTAACCTTATCCGGATCATTGGGATCGTTTTTTAAAGCCATAAATCGCCCTGCCAAGGTATCGCACCACATACTTGGCGGTAAACCATCTTCTTCCCAGTACTTTTTGGTTGGAACAAAATGAATTTGACAGCAGGGTGTATAAGGCAGTTCCTTAAAGGCTTTTTGCTGAGTTGGAGTAGGCGAAACGGAAATTCGTCGTAATGCTGATGCAGGTAGCGTAATTAGGGCGTATCTGGCACGCAGTTTTTTATCGTCCTCTAGTATGATATCTACTCCGTCAGCTTCTGAGGCAACCGATTTTACCGGAGAGCTCATTAAAATATCTTGTTTGAAAGCAGCACCCATAGCCTCCGGAATTCGCTGATTACCTCCTACTGCTGCACCTCCCTGTCCATTAAATTGTGATTGCTGGGTAAGGAAATTCAAGATTTGAAAATACATTAGTACTGAAATATTCTTGGCATCAACACCATAACTCGAATTGGTTGAAACACCTAATTTTATGGCCTCATCTGAAAATCCTTCCTCTTTTAGCACCTCATAAACTGATTTATCCCATTTGGTGTATTCTTTATTTCGCCAAGCCACCAAATCGTTTTTAGGAAGCGGATTTAGCTTGCTATATATTGACCATGGCGGTGATGTGGGAGAGCCTTTTCGGTATCCTTCTGGATGCGGATTTGCTTTGTGACCTTCCCAATCTTCAGGTAGAATGAAATTGCCCTTAACCGCATATAAAATTTCACCATTTCGAGGCTCCGTTCTTGGTCGATAAGGTCCAATGCCCACACCATATTTTTGAGCGGCATTTAATAAACGTGCATAACCTCCACCAATACCATTTGCACCCAATTCAGGATGTCCGGGCACATCACTCTCTTTGGCAGTGTGTACGCGACCGCCTAAGCGGTCTGTTGCCTCAACAATTTTTACGGAAAAACCACTTTCTTCAAGCAATAATGCCGCATTTAAACCGGACAGCCCAGCACCGATAACAATAACGTCTGCATCAAAAGCCTTCTTACTAGCCGATACACAAGAGCTCAAACTTAAAAATGGGGTAGCAGCTATAAACAGGCTACTCTTTTTAATCATTTCTCTGCGGCTAAAGTCCTGTTTAGCTGTTTGCTTATTTCTATTATTCTTCATTTTCTTCCCATTCTAGAGGTTCACCAAAAATATCTGGTTGTTTGGCTTCTGTCGCAGCTATAAATTCTGCCGGAAGGTCTTCTTTGTTATAATACGTGCCTCCACTAGATGCCCATATCATATGACCTGGTGTACCTGCCATATCTAAAATAGACAGCCATGAGGTTTCGCTTGTCCAATGTGTATCAGCAGGTATATGAGGATGCGAGCGATCGTATAAATACGATTTATCAAAATCATAAGTATCTAAGGTCATTTCTGTTCGCCATGTTTGCGACTTCTTTTCAAACCACTTAGTAAATGCATGCCTCGTAACGTGCATGCGGTCACCAATCTCCGTAAAAACAAGATTTAAGGGTTGGCCAAAAGCCGTACTTTCCATTGTAAAATTTGCGTCGACCTTAGGTCCTTCTGGGGTCATAATTCCACCCCGAATCCCGGCTCTAAATGGTGGTACATCGACCACTTTACCCGTATATGGGTTTCGCATTTCACTAACATATTCTCCTGTTTTAGGGTCTTGGTACAATAACCATCCTTTAGATTTGGTCTCAACATTCCCATCCTCTAACAAACGCATAATCTTCATACCGCAGCCTGAATATCTGAAAACTTCCTTTCCAAATACATCTAAGCTGTCTGGTTTATCAGGACGAATGCCAAACACCCTACCCTCGGAATAGGAGTAGGTTTTTTTGCCAGATAAATCGCCCTGTAACTTTTCAAAAATTAGCAATTGATCTTTAGGGTCATTAAGGTCGTACGCTAACTTTTTAGTAACAGGAGCTGGTTCCTTTTCAGCTGATTCATTTGCTTTCTGCTTTTCATTACAACTTATAGCTGTGGCTACGAGGAATGGCAAAATCGCAATTAAGGCAATTAATTTCTTGACTTTCATCCTTAAGTTAATTGATTAATTAAATTAATAATTAATAAAGTTAACTAAATTTTAAAGAATAACTTAATAATGTAGTCATTATTTTTTCAATCTGTTTAGAATTGTGTCAAGAGATTTTCGATCATGTATTTTCCCATTCCGTATCACGGAATTGATCGATAAGGTATTTCCTATTTTTTCCAACGGATTTGCATCTAAAATTAACAGGTCGGCTAAATAATTTTCTTTGATCAGCCCTAATTCATCATCTAGGTTGAAGTACTTGGCGGGGTTCAAGGTTGCTGTTTTTAATGCTTCTTTTGGAGATAAGCCTGCTTTAACCAACACTGCTAATTCTTCATGAAGGCTTCTACCGGGAGTTAAATACGCTATGGGGCTATCAGTCCCCGCCATAATAGGAATACCGGTATCATGAATTTTCTTTACCATTTTCAAGTTCCAATCATCATATTTCTTCCTAAAATCACTTATTGGAAACTTTTGAAGTACAATAGATCGTTTCTGCCAATAGGCTCCAATGGAATCTGGTAAATACTCATAGCTTTTTTGATAGTCTTCATTGGCAAAATACTGTCCTGTAAATAAGGTGTTTAAAACCAGTGTAGGCACTTGCCAAGTATCATTCTTTTTCAAAACGGCCAGTACTTCATTTGCTCTTTCTTCATCATAATTATTAATAGCTATTTCTTGTTGAGCCTTGTGGATAGATGATCTTAAATCTCCCCCCTGTTTATATGCGCCTTCGGCAAGCATTTTTGTACGTTGTTCCCATAGTTCACGCCAGTTAAAAGCCATTGACACATCGAGATTTCTCATGTGCTCAATGCTATGCATGCCTGCGTTCGAAGCGCTAATGGCATCCATACTAAGTGGAATATGTCCCGTAACTTTAAGCCCTTTTTTATTGGCTATTTCAACAATCTTGACTAACTGCTCGGGACTTAACATTTCATAAGCTTTAAACAAATCCACCCCAATACTGTCAAGCTTATGCATTTCCTTTGCTACTGCTTCAACAGAATTTAAGCCTACCGATAATTCAGGTCGATTGGGTGCGCCTCCATCATATACATTAGGAATGCCGTCTAAAAGCGGACCAGCTATTTTAACGCGAGGTGAATTTTCAGGGTCAGCATCCGCTTTATCCTTCCACTGCTTTACAAACTCAATTCTTCCACCGGTATCTCTTACCGATGTAATTCCATAAGCCAAAAATAGGTCTAACATACTGGGTGCCAATTCTTCTATATAAGCAAAATGCATATGGGTGTCCCATAAGCCTGGAATCAGATATTTTCCGGTCCCATCAATGATATTGTTATCTTCTGATAATGCTAAATCATTGGTGTCCGAAATTTTAAATATTCTATCGTTCTTTAGTATTACGGTCTGACCTTCTTCTACGCCATTAATGGCATCAATCGTAGTAATATTTTGAATGCAAATGGCATTTTCAAAAACCTTTTTATTGTTTTGACATCCATTTAATAGCAGTGACAGTAACAACAATACGAGGCTAGACTTTTTCATAATCTGTATTAATATTATCCCATTATCCCTTTAACCAAGCCACCATCTACCGAGATAGTTTGTCCTGATATATAAGCGCTATGCGGTGAGAGCAACCAGACTGCTAACGAGGCGAAGTCTTTAGGGTCCCCAATTCTGTTCATTGCTATTTGTCCTTCAAAAGTTGCTCTTATAGACGATTCAGAGACTCCTTTTAATTCGCTATTCTTTTTAAACAGATTTTCCATTCGTTGTGTAGCGTGATATCCTGGTCCAAGAATATTCATAGTCACTCCTGATCTACCTACTTCTTGAGAAAGTGTTTTTACATAACCCACTATAGCCAATCGCATGGCATTACTCAATACCAAATTCTCTACGGGTTGTTTTACTGATACGCTTTCGATATACAACAATCTCCCATATTGTTGTTTCATCATTTTGGGGATTAGCGCTTGGGTAAGTTCAATTTTCCATCGCACGACATTTTTATAAGCATCATCCCAATCTGACATTTTGGTTTCCAAAACTGGCATAGCAGGTGGTCCTCCTGAGTTAATTACTGCTCCTGTAAGTACCCGATCTCCTATTGTCTCCAATATTTTCTTAAGTGTAGATTCTTCTGCAAGATCTCCTGATATAATCTCAACCGTATCATTACCATTTTGAAGCTGAAAAAGCGCTCCTTCTTTTCTTGCTACTGCTATGACTCTTGCATTTTCAGCTAGAAGTTGTTCTGTAATTGCTTTTCCCAATCCGCTAGTTGCTCCGCCAACCAAGAAAAGTTTATCTTTTAAATGCAAATTCATGATTTTTCTACTTTAATGATCATCTTCTTATAAATATTGACCACCGCTATTGCTAACAAACTCATTACAACACCATAAACACCAGGTGTGGCAGCCATTTCCGGAGTATTTAATAAGCCGGGGGCCATTGCCAGTGTCATTCCCAGCACATTATTTTGCATGCCACTTTCTATGGAAATAGTCGCAGCTTGTTTGGTTGAAAGCTTAAGCATTTTCGCGCTTACGAATCCTACTCCCAATGTGAAAAAATTAAGCAACAAGACACTTACTAATGAAGCTTTTAAAAAGCTCCAGCTATCACCAATTTCTTCTAACTTCATTACCATAAAAATTAGTGCGAGTATGATAACGGTAATCGAACCCCATTTGATCACTGGTTTACTTTTTTCCGCGGTTTTTGGGAATTTATAGTTAATCAACATTCCGATAAATACAGGTAATGCCGTTAGCTTAAAAATATTGTAGATGGTTTTTCCCAATGGAAGTTGAATGCTTTTTGAGGCCTCTCCTAAAATTGCATCTAAGGAAAAATTAATGATTAATGGTATCGTAAATATCGTTATGATACTGCTTATTGCTGTTAGGGTAATTGACAACGCTGTATCACCTTTCGACAAATAGGAAAAGAGGTTAGACACTGCGCCTCCCGGACTACATGCAACCACCATGAGCCCCATGGCAATCATCGGTTGCATAGGAATAATTAAAACAAGACAATATGCAATTAAGGGGACAAAAAGAATTTGATTAACCAGTCCTGTAAAAACCGCTTTTGGTTTAACTCCAACTCGCGTAAAATCTTTTACGGTAAGTGTCATTCCCATACCCAGCATGATAAGAAACAACAACAGTTGTAATATCTTTGGAATGTACTGGGAAAGTAGCTCAGTCATTATTTATAATCTTCTCTAACCGGCTGAAAAATATCAACAATCACGCAGTCTGTAATAGCTTTTCCTGAATGCACTGTATTCGACGGAATTACTACCAATTTACCTGGAGTTATTCGCTCAGTTTTTCCTTCTAAGGTGAAATCGAATTCACCTTGAACGAGATACGAAAGTTGTTCATGAATGTGATGATGTTCAGGAAGTTGAGCTCCTGCTTTAATTTCCCATTGTGAAAAGGTCATTCCCTCCATATGAACCATTCGGGCTACAAAACCCGGGATCATTTCACGTGCTTCAATGTCTTTAATTGATAATACAGGCATAATTTATATTATTGTTGACTTTTCCAAGCTTGTTGAATTTCTCCTGCCGAGGCAGTCCAAACATCTGAATGATTCCCCAATAGGTTCAAAACCCTTTCAAGGTATTGAATACGATGTGGTTGACCAAGCACCCATGGGTGAATATTCAAACTTAATATACGACCACCTTGGGTTCTTGATTCCGCTAAAAGAAACTGAAATGCATCTTCTACCTGCTCGGCCCAGTCTTGAGCTGAATGTAAGTTGTTTAAAATGATAAAATAATCTTCCAACTCCGTTGACAACGGCATTGCTGTGAGCATGCCTTTTGTTGTCCTAAAATCATATGGCATTTCGTCATTTACCCAGTCGCAGAAATATGAAATTCCATTTTCAGCTAATAAATCTGGAGTGTTTTCTGATTCATTTTTTGCTGGACTTATCCAGCCTTTAACTTCTTGGCCTGTTATTACTCGAAGCTTTTCTAATGATCTTTTTACGAGCTCTCTTTCTTCCTTTATATCCTGACCACCGTAATGTAAATTATCCATGTGATAGCCATGACATACAACCTCATTACCACGTTCTTTAATAGCTCCAACCAAGTAGGGAACTCGCTCTGCAAGTCTTGTATTCATTGCAAAAGTTGGTTTAATGTCAAACCTGTCAAAGGCCTTTAGAAAACGATAGATTCCAACTCGGTTACCATAATCTCTTAGACTGTAATGCCGCAAATCAGGATATGGTTTGGTCATACCTCCGGGAACCTTGAATGGGATTCCTTTCTGGTTCAAGGGGAAAAATTGAAGACCCACATTTACCCAAAGCGCAATCTTCTTATCCCCTGGCCAGCTAACTGGTTTTCTGTTTGTTAGCATAGACCAATCGTAACGATCATGGTCCATTCCGTAAGAACGCTCAGGATATTCTAAATATGATTTATCTAACCGTCCCATACCTGTTATTTTTCTTATTTATATCCTCTAAAGCAATATCGTAATAGTGATCTAAAAAATAAGAGGCTATTTCTTTTCCCGTGGTAACCCAGACATCAGAATGCCCGGTAATGTATTCTAATGCTTCTTCATAAGCTTTTATCCTATGAGCATTGCTTACTTGATAATTGTGAGTTGGGATACACATGATGGTCCCGCTTTCGGCACCTTCTGCATATAACCTGTCGAAATTGTCCTTTAATTCCTTTCCGTATCGCCTTGGTGTGATTTTTTGCACCAGATAGGCAATGGTATCATTCATTTCTAAGGAATAGGGAATTGAAGCAAATCGTTTACCATTTCTTAATTGAATAGGTGTTGGTTGGTCATCATGAAAAAGATCACAAGAATAAAAACCGGCTTCATCACCAAACAATTCTGTTCCTACCTCGGCAAAAAGATCTAAGGTGTTTTCTGAATGGGATAAGGCTGGTGCCAAATACCCTGCACATTTTTGCTTGGTATGATTGTAGATCGTTTCTATAGAGTCTTTAATCATATCACGTTCCTGTTGCTCAGTCATTCCGTAGGTATAACGTGTGTTGTAAATACCGTGACTAAAAAACTCCCAATTACGTTCCTTACATAACTCAATAATTTCAGGATGGTGGTCACATAATGCCGTTGATAATGAAATAGAACCCCGAATTCCATATTTGTCAAGTAATTCCATTTGTCTCACATGCCCAACTCGGTTTCCCCAATCTCGACTGGTGTATCCCGGTAAGGCGGGACTTGGTTGTGGCCACGGCTTTCTAAAAGGATTATCTGGTGGATTTAACTCATAAAACTCAATATTTGGAGCCACCCAAAATGCAACTTTTGCCCCATTTGGCCACTCAATTTTAGGCCTGTTTTCATAGGCCCAATAATCGTAATATCCGGTGTCTTCTTTCATAATTCTATTCCCGCGAAGGCGGGAATCTTTTAATCCTAATTCTCAATAACTTTAAGGGGACACCCCTCTAAATCTCCCCTCAAGGGGAGGCTTTCAACTCTCAACTCCATTTAACCAATCAAAAACCTCTTTAACTTCTAGTACATCGCAATACTTCAATGCTAAATCGGTCAAGTTGGAGTAATGATAACTTTCATGTTTATCTGCAACACATTCTTCAGGAATTATTGTTCGATAACCCCTAGATAACGAATCTACTCCCGCTGCACGAACACAACCAGAAGTAGAGCCTCCTGTTAAAATAACAGTATCGACCTGATGCCATACCAATAATGATTGTAAGGGTGTTTCAAAAAATGGAGATGGCATTTTCTTCTCGTAAAATACATCTGTGTTTTTGTCTAAAATCAAACGATCATCTAATTCTGCTCGTTCAGACGCGAACTTAATATTTTGTAAGCTATCTGGTGTATCGGTTCTGGTACCCCAAACCCCTGCATCGGCTGCGGTGTCCATATACGCTACATGCGTCCAAACTACGGGCCAACCTAATTTTCTAAATGCAGCGGCCAGTTCATTTACATAATCTAGCTGTTTAGGGTTTGCTTCATAGGCAGTCTTAAACAGATCGGTCCTTGTATATGCTTTTTGAATATCAATATTTACCAATGCCGCTTTCTTACCAAACCCGAATCGCTTTCTAGCCGGATTTGCCTTTACCTCAAAATAAAGTTCTTTAGCCGTTTTGGTTGTGGTTTGCATTTTGGTTCCTTTCATTTTATGGTATACTATTTAGGTTTTTTGATTCTTGAAGATTGCATGGAAATAATTTTCCAATCTCCCTGATACTGCTTCCAAACAACAGTAAGTCTGAATACACCCTTATCCAAATCTTTATATTTCCTTTCGTTGATATAATTTGTTATCACAACAGCATCGCTAGCGTTTAAAAATTCAATATCTGAACTTTCATAAATCTCAAATGCATTTTTAAGATTTTTAAGTGCTACTTCCTTCTTATATTTTTTACCACTTTGGGAAGTAAGAATTAAATCTTGATGATAAATTTTGGCTGCTAACTCTGCATCACTTTTCAGATGAGCTGTTCTTAAATTTTCGATCTGTTGTTTGATTTGTTGTTGAGTTTCAGGGCTCACTTGTTGGGCGAATCCTAAAAAACAGAAAAGTAAACAAGCTAATAGTGTTGCAATTTTCATAAAGCAATCTAATTCATTTTAATGATGCCCGCGGCAACCATTTTTTCGATGGTAGCATTATCTATATCTAAACTCTTTAAAACCTCAGCTGTATGCTCTCCTATCTCAGGCGGATCCATACGTTTTCCGGAGCGCGTGCCTTTATACTCCAACGGAAACTTAGGAAGCTTGGTTACTTTATTATCTCCCATCTTAACCTCCAGCAAGCTTCCTCCTTCGTTTAATTGTTCATCGTCGAAAAGGTCTTCCGGTTTGCTAATGGGTGCAAAAGGTATATGCCCTTTATCACAACGTTCAATGATCTCAGCTTTTGTAAACTGCCTGAAACGTTCATCTAAGGCAGGCAAAAACCACTCTCGCTCATCAATACGCCTATTATTTGTTTCTAATCGACTATCATTTGCCCAATCATCCCAACCAAATACATCACATAAGCGTACCCAGTGTTTTTCGCTGATAATACCAACAAATACCTTATCATTTTCTTTAGTGTCAAACACCTTGTAAATAGACCATGCACTTACTCGACTTGGCATTGGCGGAATCTCATAATCAATTTGAGAGGCATAGGCCATATGCTGACCCATTAAGAAAACACAGGTTTCGAATAGTGATGCTTTCACAAAACCTCCTTCTCCCGTTTTTTCTCGTTCATAGAGGGCCTGTAAAATCCCAATATAACCAAACATCCCACCGGTAATATCGATCACCGAAGTACCTGCACGAAGCGGATCACCTTTTCGTCCAGTCATATATGCTAGGCCGCCCATCATCTGCACCACTTCGTCCATTGCATGTCGCTTCTCATATGGGCCGCTTAAAAACCCTTTTAAGGAACAATAAATAAGTCGGGAATTTAATGGCTTTAAGGCTTCATAGCCTAAGCCTAACCGATCCATCGTTCCAGGGCCAAAATTCTCAACAACAATGTCATATTCCTTTACCAAATCATGAATAAGTGTTATGCCTTCTTCAGATTTTAAGTTGACTGCAAGACTTTTTTTATTTCGATTATAAAACCAAAAATAGCCGGTTCCAAAACCCTTTAATCGCCTGGTGTTATCTCCATTTAATGGTTCTACATGTACCACTTCGGCGCCCATATCAGCTAACATGAGTCCGGCACAAGGCCCCATTACAGCATGGGTAAATTCTAATACTTTTAATCCTTTAAGTGGATTGCTATGCTCCATCCTTATCATTTATTTTTTGATATACCGCATTCGGTACATCTTCTAGTTTTGTATTAAATGTAAGATTCCATCTGTTTAAAAAACCAAACATCGCTATTACACTTACGATTTCGACAATTGCTTCATTGTCAAAATACTTTTTTAGCTCCAAGAAATCGTCATCATCTACTTGGTTTGGACTTATACTACCTTTTAAAGCAACATTTAAGGCAGCTCTTTCCCTTTTGTCAAACAACTCAGAAGCGTTAAACTCCCAAATTGCCTTCATTTTCTCCGCTGAAACCCCATTATTATCCGCTCCAAAAGCGGTATGCGCACTACAATACACACAACCTGAAGCCCGGCTAGAAATATGACCTATCATTCGTTTAAGGCCGGAATCAATTTTTCCCGGGGCATAGATCGCTTTTGCTAATGCAAAAAACGAGGCCAAAATATCCGGTTTATGCGCCATGACCAAACCATCATTTGGCATAAAACCCATCCAAGCCTCGGCCTTAGTGAAAAGAGAAGCTAAATCACCTTGTTTTGGGTTGGATATTGGCGGAATTCGGCTCATACTAAAGTGTATAATTTCCGTGTTCCTTTAAGTAATTGACCAATCCGCCTTCATTCAAAATATTGATCATAATATCCGGTAATTTTGTGGCTTTATAAGTAATGCCCGCTGTTAAATCTTTGACGATACCCTGTTTCAAATCGACCTCTACCTCACTGTTTTTTGCAATATCATGTTGCCCAATTTCTAATACGGGTAACCCTATGTTAATTGCATTTCTAAAGAAAATTCGAGCAAAGTCTTGTGCAATTACAACAGACACCCCAGATTGTTTTAAAGCCAAAGGAGCCTGCTCTCTAGATGAGCCACAACCAAAATTGGTGCCTGCAATTAAAATATCTCCTTGTTGTACTTTTTTGTTGAATTCAGGATCTAGATCTTCGAGTACGTGACTCGCCAAGGTCGAGAGGTCTAGTGTTTTTGTATACTTCCCCGGAATGATACGATCGGTATCAATATGATCGCCATATACATGAGCGGTTGCCTTGATAATGGTTTGTAATGCCATTACAGATATTTTTTTGGATTGATAATTCGTCCTTCTAAGGCTGATGCCGCAACTGTTGAGGGTGCACCTAAATAAATATTGCTATTTGGATTTCCCATTCGACCTCTAAAGTTTCTATTAGCTGCCGATATCACCACCTCACCATCAGCCGGAACACCCTGGTGGGTGCCAACACATGGACCACAGCCTGAAGTAATTAGTGATGCACCTGCTTCAATAAGAGTCGCAATGCTTCCATTACTAATCCCATCCAATAACACACTTTGGGAAGCAGGTGCTATGACCATTCTTACATCTTTATGTATTTTTTTTCCCTTTAGAATTTTCGCAGCAATATCCAGATCTTCCAATCGACCATTACAACATGTGCCAATAAAAGCATAGTTTATTTTGGTGCCCTCGTATGCTGAAATATTATGTACATTATCGGGAGATTCAGGCGCGCTTACCTGAGGTTCGAGATCAGAGACATCGAAATCGAATGTTTTAATATAATTAGCATCTTCGTCGGGTTCAACAGCCTTAAAATCGTAATCGAGCTCTAATCCTTTTGGATGCGCGATACCCGCTTTTGCACCCATTTCTGAAGACATATTTGCAATAGTCATTCTACTTGCAAGACTAAGGCCTTCAAAAGCTTCTCCGGTAAATTCAATTGCCCGATATGTTGCTCCTGAAACAGTCACTTTCCCTACTAAAAATAGAATCAAATCTTTAGCAGTGACACCGGGCTTTAATTTTCCTGAGCAATTAATTTTAATGGTTTGCGGTACTTTCAACCAGATCTTACCAGTCATCATTACTGCAGCTAGATCAGTAGAACCCACTCCGCAAGCAAATGCATTCAATGCCCCATATGTTGGCGTATGCGAATCAGCACCAACAAAAATATCCCCGGGTTTCACATATTCATTTTCTACCATTACTTGATGGCAAATTCCTTCTCCAATTTCAAACAATCGCATACCTTGATCTTTGGCAAAGTCACGCATCATTTTATGCAGGTTCGCAATACGTTCGTTTGGTGACGGCGCCGCGTGATCAATGACCAAAGCACATTTATCAGGATTGAATACCTTCTTTCCGCCCATTTCATGAAACGCCTTTATAGTCAATGGCCCTGTGGTATCACTCGCCATACAACCGTCTACATCGCTAATAACCAATTCGCCGGCATATACTTTTTTGCCAACATGGTTTGAGATGATCTTTTCTGATATTGTTTGTCCCATTAATTTAATACTATGTTTTCGTCATTAATCAAACTATACAGCTGTCCTGGCAATTTATACCCTAAAAATGTATCCATTTCTTGACTAATTGAAGCTATTTGCGAAAGATTAATACCCGTTTCATAACCCATTTGATGTAACAGGTGCGCAGTATCTTCAGTTGCAATATTCCCAGTCGCATTTTTTATAAAAGGACAGCCACCAAGTCCTCCAAAAGCAGTATCAAAAATTTTCACCCCAGCTTGCAAAGCGGCTACTAAATTGGCGTAGCCTTTATTTTCTGTATTATGTAAGTGAAGAATGACAGGAGTGTCGCCAGCTTTTTCTACTACTTTGCTCATCAGCTCACCTAGTTGCTTCGGGTTTCCCATTCCCGTGCTGTCAGCTAGTGCTAGTTCATCAATTCCCGCATCCAAATGGTGATCGACCATATCAAGTACGTGATTTGGATCGATACTTCCTTCGTATCTACATCCAAAAGCACATTGAATTCCGCCTCTAACAGCAATCTTATTTTCTTGGGACAGTTTTACCATTTCTTTGAATGCCGTCTTTGCTTCATCCAGCGTTAATCTTGCATTTTTTTGACTATGCGTATTACTTGCAGAAATAGAGCATGCAAGATGATCAAGTCCTGTATTAATGCCCCGCACTACCCCTTTTAAATTAAGAACCAAGCCACTGTAAACTACTCCCTCTTTTTTATCGACTTGCTGGCAAACCGCTTCTGCATCGGCCATTTGAGGCACTAGTTTTGGATGTACAAAGGATGCGATTTGAATTCGTTTTAGACCTGCATCCACCAAGCGATCAATATATGCTAATTTCATCGCTGTAGGAACATTTTTTGACAAGGTTTGAAATCCGTCACGAAGACCTTGCTCTTCTAAAATAATATGATTGTTTTCGCTCAAAATTGAGTTTTCAAAATTAGTTAACTAAGTTAACTAATTTTATTGGATTGACTATCGCTAAGCTCAATTAATTTACTAAGTGATACAACCAAGTCAAAACCTTCCGATGCACAAACGATATATGATCTATTCAATATTAATTTTTAATGTACTCATACATTTGGATGCGGATACCGTTGGGATCTAGTACTGCCAAGGTCATCGATTTTCCCGTAGCTGATGGTGTCAAGGGAGCTACGATAGGAATCCCGGCATCTTTCATCATTTTTTCAATCTGTTTTAGCCCTGTCACCGAAAATGCCATCATTTGCTCTCCGGCAATGGGCGGTCTTTTGCCTTCTTGTTGAAAAGGTGTATTTGCTGCTTCTTCAATCTCAATAAGATTGATTCCCATAATGATATTATCCTTTGAAAATTCTTGAGGGACTAATCCGACATAGTCTAAGGACTTATCCCCTGTAACTCCAAAATTAGCTAGCCCCCCGGGCGTGTCGATTTTAATACGTTTACGTACTTTGAAATTTAAAAAACGTGTGTAAAACTCGATGCTGCCTTCAAGATCATGGGTCACAAAAGCCATACCAGATACTTTGGCTGTTACCTGATCTTGCCCTTTTAAAACAAGTGTTCCTGTGAAACACATAATAAACAATAAAAACGTTGATTTACTAACTCTCATATTTGTCCGTTTAAAAAAACGGATAGCTTTTTAAGGGCTATCCGTTTAATAAGTCAAACTAACTCAGTAATTAAAACTCTACTTCTATTTTAATATCCTCGACTAAAAAGAATATCCAATAGTAAACAATACTCTTTTTGGGTTTTGGAATACCGCTGATGATATTCTTCCAGCACTAGTAGGATTAGCTTGTAATTCTCTTAAACTAGCGTCAGTAGCTTGCCCACCTACGACCAATTGTCTCGCATTATCTCCGTCAAATAAATTCTTGATTCGCATACTAATTCTCAGTTCATTATCATCTAATGGGAATGAGTAATATGCCCCTAAATTGTATTCAGACAAGGTTGGAAGCTCTATCAGGTTTAAGATATCTGCAAAAGCACCTGAATATGTAATACCACCAAAATCAGCACCCCATCTATCTGCGTTATACCCAATATTAATATTGTAAATAGTATTAGGCCTGTTTGGTGCTTCTAAACCTTTTAAATCGAATGCTTGTGCCCCTGTATCATCAGTGACCACAGTTCTACCAAACACGTTATTAGGATCAGTTGCGGAGTTAAGAGGTTCTAAAAAAGTATCGAACTCTGATTTCGAAAGTGTTAATGCACCTCTAACAATTAAACCTTGAATAGCACTTGGAGTATATATTGCCGAAATCTCACCCCCAGATACTTTGTTTGATCCTGCTGGTCTTTCAACAAACTCACCAAGGTTACTGTCAAAAATAACCGCCGTTCTATTATCTATTTTTGTATTAAAGAGTGTGAAATCAACTGTCAAATCACCAAGACCTGCTCTATACCCAACCTCAAGGTTGTTTACTACTTCATTATCATCTGGTAAGATAGTCGTTAGGTTAATTGAACCTGGCAATGAAAACGCTCTAACATAATTTGCGTAAACAGCAGATGATTCTCCTAATAAATAGTTTGCTCCGATTGAATAAGAAAAATCTTTAAATTGCAACTCATTCTCCTCAAAAGTTCCCGGATCAAAATCAATTCCTGTCGATCTTATTTCTTCAGGATCATTATTGAATCTTGATTTTAACCAATCGTAACGGAAGGCAACATTCACACTTAGTTTATCATTAAATGTCATTTCATCTCCAATAAACAAACCTGTACTTGTTTCTTGCCTATTCGATGATGTGTTAGAAATGTATGAAGTGGCCGGTAAATTTGGATTTGTAAATGACCCTCTTGTAAACCCATTGGCAGAAATGGTTGGATTTCTGAAAGCAACGCTTGAGCCATAAATAAAATTAATCCCTAAACGATCTCTTTTTGCATCAGAATAATAAAGACCTCCTGAAATGTTATGTTCGGCAGTTTCTCCCTTTATTTGCTTAGAAATTCTGTGTTCAGTAATTATCGCCCGATTCTGATTATCTGCCTGACCATTAAACCTACTCACAGTGGTATTCTCATCGTAAAAGGTGGAAAAGTTAAACTCATTGATATCTAAATATTTGAAATCATTATAACGAAAACGCTCATTTAAGAACCAACCGTTGCCTAAGTCTAGATTAAAGTCTATTCCTACTGATGTTCCACGAGTCTTTTCTCTGTTTCTTCCAGGGTTATCTCTAAGAGCAGCCCCTGTATTGGCATCTGTTGCTGGAGTAGGATTAAAGAAACCTTGTCTTACACCCACTTCGCCAAAAGCTGTAGTTAAATTTCCAGCGTCATTAAAGAAAGTATTGGCGGGATGCCATCCATCCAAAATTCTGTTATTCTCTAAATCCCATGGGCCATCGGTTACATTTTGAAACTGGTTGTTAAAGGTAGAACCATATACACGTATGGAAGAAGTTTCGGATATTAAGTAGTCAAAATTAGCCCTTACTTGAGCACCTCTATCTTTAGCAAATTGCTCTTTTACTCCAGAATCTTCTAACAAATAACCCCCAATGTTATATCGGATTTTGTCACTAATAGGACCATTAAAGTTAAAGTCTGTTCTAAAATCAACTTCATCTTCAAACTGATGCCCTTGTCTCGAGTTATTACTATATTTTGTTATTGAAAAACTACCATGATGCTCAGTACCTCCTGTCTTTGAGATAATATTAATGGCGCCTGCCGCTGCTGCTCTACCAAATAACGTAGCGGCTGCTCCTCTAACAACTTCTATGTTTTGAACATTTTGGTCTATTCCATAAAATTCCTGCGTGCCACCTGATAACGCTGCTATTCCAGAAACAGGTAATCCATCAATTAAAGTGGTCGTATAAATAGAACCTCCGGGAAAACCCCTAATGTTAAACCCCCCTTTTCTACCTTGTGTTTCATCAATAGTAACACCTGGCGTATTCTGGATCGCTTCGGTAAATGACTCCGCCTTTAAAGTTGCTAGTTCTTCAGAGCCAATACTATTAATTGCAGTAGTTGCTTGCAGTTTACGCACTGGTTTTCTGGTTGAAGAAACAACAACCTCATTCAATCTGCTTACATCCGGTTTCATTTGTACATCGATGGTACTTTGGTTTCCAACCGTAATCGATTGTCTTGCAAATCCAATGTAAGAAAATACTAGGACGTCCCCCTCGCTAGCACTAATACTATAAGTACCATCTTGTCCGGTAACTGTACCCGTACTTGTGCCTTTAACTTGAACGGCAACCCCCTCAATAGGAACGCCGGTTTCGTCTGTAACAGTACCCGAAATTTGGGCAAGAACTCCCGCCGAGCAAAACAAAAAGCTTAGCATACAGACTAATTTCATAACTTTTCTTGTCTTCATAAAGTTAAAATTATTGGTTTTGAATAGTTGCAAATAGTATTGATTTTACTGCCTTGCAATGTGATTAATAGTTGCTGTTTAGGGATAATTTATGCTTAAACAGTTCACCAATATAATAATTAATTATATTAATAGTTAATTTTATTAACTATTTTTTTATAAATATCTTAATCATTCTATTCACAATGGGCCTATTTAATGACCAATTGTTCTTGTATTCTGGTGATGCCCTAATAACACTGAAAATAATTTGATTAATAAAATTAATCGTTAATAATGTTAATTATTTATAACTTTACTCATGACATGAAAGATTTTCATGTTTATTTTTATTAGACATTTGAATCTATGAGCGCTATAAAACACAACCTTCACTTTACAAAATCAGATAAGGACCTTAAAGGGTTTCAAGAAGTTATTTTTAGTGTTTCTAATATAGAACGATGGGTTGACTTTTTCGAAACGGTGTGTGGTTGGATTGTAATAAGTGAAAATGAAGGCGGCAATGACCTTAAAAAACTATGGCATTTAAATGAGGACGTAATCATATCAGAGACGGTTATGCAAAATGAAGGAGATCATGAAGGTTTTTTGCGTATTGTTCAATTTAAAAATACTGATCAAATACAAATACGATCTGGCGCTCATGTCTGGGATACTGGGGGCATCTTTGATATTAATCTTCGTACTCATCATATGGACGTTACGTATAAAGAGCTTCAGGATAACGGATGGAACGGTATTAGTGATCCACTTAGATACACCTTTAATATATATGACGTATCTGAGGTTTTAATGAAAGGACCCGATGGTATTGTTATCGCATTTATGCAACGCTTTGCTCCTCCACTTGTTGGTTTTGATCACATGAAAAAGACGAGCAGAATATTCAATTCATCAGTTATTGTGCGGAACATGGAAGCTTCCTATGATTTCTTTATCAATAAGCTAGGCTTTAACATGTTTTTTCAGACCCCGGGTCTTGATCGTAAAGCTGGTCATAATGTGATAGGCATTCCTCCTAATATTAACAAAGACGTTACAGTTCCCATCGATATCGTACGACCGGACCCTGACCACTTTGGTTCTATCGAATACCTCCATACGAATGAGCTAGTAGGAAAGGATTGCTCACCTATGGCGAAACCGCCAAACTTGGGAATATTGATGTATCGTTTTCCTGTTAGAGATGCCAATACCTATGCCGAAACTTTAAAAAAACGGGGACTTACTTTAAACTCTGAAGTACAAAAATTAAGAATCGAGCCCTACGGAAATATGAAAGTCTTTTCAGTTTTATCACCTGATGGGGTCTGGATTGAATTTATTGAGTTAGTTGACTAATATCACATATGAAAAAACTGAGTGCCATGTTAACAGCATGACAAATAAATCATAATAAACACCGATATTAAAATGAAAAAAATCAACGTTATTCTTATGCTACTACCCTTAGTAGCTTTAATAGGTTGTAAAAATGTAGAAAAAAAACAACCTCAAGCTGAGACAACCTTGGTTGAACAAGCTCCTATTGAAAAACTACTTACCATGTTTTCAGGCGAATTTGATAGTATTGACCAAATGCGAGCTGATCAAAAAGAGGACAGTATCCCTGAAGATGATAAACATGGTCGTGTAAACCGGATTTTCGTACGAGTAAATGCCCCAAAAGTGGGCAAGTATATACTAGTGGGTTCAACGCGATATAATGGTCATGATGACAAACCCTGGTACTTTGACAAAACGGAATTTTTAGTTTGGATTTTTGAGGAGGACACCAATGGAAAAACTATTACTATGCGACCTAAGAAGTTTAAAGATATAGAATCGAAGATACCGCATGTAAGAGATTCTGTAAAACTATCGGGTTTTGGACCTGAAGACTTAGAAGATGGAAAAAGTGGCGCCATATGTCACATTGTATGGACACCTACAGAAACAGGATTTTCAGGAAGAAATAAACCTTGTAAGGTGTTTTCTACCACCACACAACAATTACTCAATTTTAAATGGGAATATGAACTAGATGAAGGCGGCATGTTCGCAGAGGTAAATGGATTGGATGATGACGGTAAAATTATCTACAGTACCCCTGGGATAGCTCCTTACCGATTAAAACGGGTCAACTAGTTTTTTTGAACCGGTCAACACCGCACTAAACAAAAAAATAGGCGGGTCATATGACCCGCCTAAATACTATATATATTGTTTACAACCACGAACTGTTAATTCAATCTCTTAAGATTGTATACCATACCAAAGGGTGGTTTGTCAAATACCTCACCATCATCAGCAACTCCTTTAGTCTCCATAAGTAAGTAATCTTGGTTAAGCTGCATTTTCCAGGTCCAGCTTACCATTTTATTCGACTTTTTATTTAACATTCGAAAAGGCTTACTGATAGCGGTATATCCATTTCCTGTGTCGTCTTTATGCCAAATAAACTGAAATTGTTTTTCTGTTGCTTCTTCAAATAGACTTTCTTTTGAGATTTCTTTCAATTTATCGGCTTCTTTTGAATAGGCCATGAAATCTTCAGGCTTTTTAAAATTAAGCGGAATCATCTTTATAGTACCTTTTTCTTCTCCGTCTCTAAGTACCCAAACCAAAAATTCTTTGGTGTCAAATTTCCATATTTCCTCTTTGTAGTTTGTAGCTGATACAATCGCATAATCTGCTATATGAGGTGCGTCAATTTTTATAAAAGAGCGATTAATACGCATGTGGGTTTTCTCTTTTGGTGCATTCGTGCGTAAGTCTTCTAAAACCTCATCTTCATTGTCAAAATCACCGTTAAGAAGCATGGCTACCTCTTTTTTCATGGTCTCTAGGTCATTCGTATTTGACTGGCATTGCACATTGCTTACTAAACCAATGGTCAGTAATAAAAATATATAAACATTTTTCATATTGAATAATCTTTAAAAAATAAACTTATAGTCCTTCGTCAATTGATGGCTTTCCAGGTCCATTCAACAATAAAAAAATACCCATGACCAACAAAACCGTAGCTGACATAGATTCACTAATACCATGTCCTTTAGCAGCATGAAACCCCAAAACCGCCACCAAAAAATAAATTACGATAGGAATACTGGCTAATCTTGTTTTCCAACCGATAATTACAAAGACATATGCAATAATGCCACTCCAACTTGCTAGGTAGGCCAGAAAAGTTGACATTGGCCAATTCATTTCCGCTAGATTGCCGGCAAATTTCTCAACATTACTAGGCATGAACGATTGGTGATCAACAGCCAAAATAAAATATAACAGAAATATGAATCGAATTCCTACCGGGGCATAGTCTTTGAACTTTTCTAATTTGTTTAATGTTTTAAAAATCATCTGTATAAAGTGTTAGTGCTGATAGTGATTTATGCAATCCTATTATGGTTATCTTACTTTTGAAATTTTAGCTTTTTCCACATCAATGATACGAATGTAATAATTAATTATGTTAATAATTAATTAAATTAACTAATTTTGATTAATTTTATTACCGAATCTTATTCGCATTCCTTGCTAAACTCGATTCTTACTCTAGAAAAACATTTAAAATCATCATATGAAATTTAGAATCCTCATCCTTTTGTTTGTTACCCTCTTTGCCTGTAAAACAGAAACAAAAACAGCCGAAGAAGAAACCACTGTTGAAGCCGTTCATCCTTGGGCGGACAAGGCGTCTTATCAAAATGCTGCCGAACCACTTAAAACTTGGATAGATTCCCGGGCAGGTACCGGTAAACCTGTACATTGGATATCTGATGGTGCCGTATATGAATATCCTTCAGGCAAAAAACTATTCGGTCTTATCGGTTTTGATAGTTCTACCATCATATGGCCTGACGAAGCTGATGGTAAGGTAACTCATTTGACCAGAAAAACGTTTGCCTATACCGATGCAGAAACTGGTGAAGTACTGAAAGAATATAATGGTCAAGAAGTAAAGCCTATAGCCTATCCCTATCAAATGATTACCTACAGATTTGAGAATGATAGAATTTATGGTGATGTCGAACAAGGCGTTGGTGACCGTGTGCAGTTCATAAAATCGGAAGACGGTATTCCTTATCGTAAAATGGGTGATGGATACATTTACAACGCCCAAGTATATCTAGACTTTCCTTTACCCTCAGGAAAGCAATACCAAGCTTGGGAAAACTATGATTTTTTCATCCAGCCGGAAGGTAGTGTCGAAGAACCTTACCAAATGGCATGGCAACGTTATGGCGCTTTACCTGCGTGGGCAGGTATGCCGGATACCAAAGCTATCATTCACTTGCACTCTTGGCGGGTTGAAAGCCATGATGAATTTCCGAAAGCGTTAATGGAATGGGCCAAGGCCGATAAGCCACAATGGCTAAATCCGCCAAAAGACGTAGCAGAAGTAAGGGCTTTACAAAAGGGTGAAGCTGGTGCGGGTTGGGGTCGATAGACAGTCTCAACAGGAAACAGTTTTTACCTAGTGACGTTTATTTCGGTTCGGTAAGATCACGCAGCAATAATCTTTTTAAGCTACCGGGATACTACGTACCAGAGGTATTTGGATCATATTAATCTGCCTACCTCCAAAATGGATGAAACGGCTCTAGCACCTTCCTATATATACCTTTAATATACATAACTGTGCGAAGTATTAATGAAAACGTATGCTGCTATGCTTATTAACTTTATTGAATTAATCGATTAATAAATTACTATGAAATTTAAAGCTCTTTTACTACCTATTGTGCTATTTATAGTTTTAATGGCCTGTAAAGAATCTAAAAAAAATGTAGCCTCTAAAGAGGACATGCACCCCTTAACTACAAAACTTGTAGCTGAAAATGGTACGTACCCTAAAATCCCGTTAGAAAAAGATTCAGTAGTTGTTAAGGTCATGCAAACCAGAGTAAAATCATTATCGAGTTTCCCATCGATTGATGAAGGACTTGAAGAGAACCTTCAATACATGGAAAAAATGGCTAAGCAAGCCATGACCGAAGGTGATAAACCCGATTTTATCTTATTCCATGAATTCCCACTAACAGGATATTCTTCAGGTACACGTCAAGAAAAACTTCCTTTCACTATTGAAGTTCCCGGTCCCGAAACAGCGCGTATCGGAAAAATTGCCCAAGATTGCGATTGCTATGTCATTTTTGGAAGTTATGTTCGTGATACCGCATGGCCGGACCATATTTTAAGCATTAATACCGTGATGGGAAGAGACGGTAAAATAGCCAAAACCTTTTGGAAATCTAGAAACATTAAACGCATCTATAAAGATAGAGAGATCACTACAACTACAGTAGAATCGGTACGTGACGCCTATCGCGAAAAATATGGTATTGAAGAAGAGTTTCCTGTACTACAGACTGAGTTCGGAAATATTGCAGTAAGCACTGTGCAATTTGATCCTTTTATTTATGCTGCTTTTGCCATGCGGGGCACCGAAATAATGCTACGGACTGCCACTATGTTTGCTGTAGAAGATGTGGTTTTTACTGCATGGAGTAATGACTTTTATTCGGCTATGGCTAATTTTACTTTACCCTTAAGTTCTGGTTATAAAGCCGGAGAATCGGTAATTGTTGGCCCGAATGGCGCTATTTTGGCTCAACACCCAAGCAATGAAGATGACGGAATTGTGGAAGCTAAAATTCCGATAGCTGCTTTTAGAAGGGGCAGAACTATCCCTAATTATGCATTAGAAATGACCAAACCAGTTTTTGAACAATATCAGCAGGAAATCCCAATTAATCATATGGATATGGCTCGAAAACAGCTACCGCAAACCGGACAGGAAATGAAAGCTCTACTCGATAGTATAAGTCGCTATAATCCTCCAAAAAAAGCCACCTGGTAAAACCATAAAATAAAAAGATATGTCATTATTATATAAAAGAATTACACTTTGCGTGGCCGATTTAGAACGTTCACTTACTATCTACAGAGATATCCTGGGATTTACCATAAATTACATTCAACCTTCTGAAAAAGATTCTTTTTCTTATCCTGTTTTTAACATCCCCAATGAGGCAGATATCAATTTCGCCACATTAGATAGCCCAACACAAGAACGTACTTTCGCACTTACTGAAATAAAAGGAGTGCCATTGCCTAAACAGGAAGGAATTCATATGTCTGCATCTGTCATTAAAGTGGATGACCTAAATGGTGTGATTTCAAAAATTGAAGCCCTTGGTCTAAAAACTACAGAAGTGAAGACTGATGAGAATGAATATGCAACTTTTATTGAACAAGCTTTTGTCGATTTTGACGGACATCTGATTGTACTATACCAATTAATGGAGAAAAGCTAAATACCTAATCACAAAGTTTGGCTAAATCAAATTCAAATTATGAAACCACTAATTAATGCAGACCAGCTTCAATCATTAACCAGTAATAAAGATCTTTTATTAGTAGATGCTAGAAGTGGAAAAGCTGGGAGAACGGCTTATCTCAAAAAACATTTAAAAGGAGCTGTTCATGTCGATCTAGACAATCAACTTTCTGATATTAAAGAAAACCCAGCCAATGGTGGGCGGCATCCTTTACCAACTGTTTCTCATTTTGTGGATACGCTTTCTAATTTGGGTATTTCTAATGATCATCATATAGTTGTTTATGACGATAAAAACGGTGCCAATGCTGCATCTCGATTTTGGTGGATGCTTCGTTCATTGGGTCATGAAAAAGTTCAGGTATTAAATGGCGGGCTTGCAGAAGCTGAGAAAGTAGATTTCCCGATGTCATCAGGCGAAGAAAAATTACCAAAAACAACCCCTTTTCCATCCAAAAAATGGGAACTACCTCAAGCTTCCATGAGTGATGTAACACAAGTTGCTGATAAAGAAAATTACTTGGTTATCGACGCAAGGGCCAAAGACAGACACGACGGTAAAGTCGAACCGATTGATCTCATAGCAGGCCATATTCCCGGCTCGATTAACGTTCCTTTTGCGACCAACCTAGATGAGAATGGACTCTTTTTATCTTCATCGAAATTAGAAGAAAAATATAAGACTTTAGTTGGTAATCGCCCGATGGATAATGTGATCGTGCATTGCGGTTCTGGGGTGACTGCGTGCCATACCATTCTGGCGATGGCTCATGCTAAAATGCCATTGCCCAAATTATATGTGGGGTCATGGAGTGAGTGGTCACGAAATAATAAACCAATTGGGACTAATCTTTCTTAAACCTCTATTTATGAAAAGTATTCTTGTTATAACATTCATCTTGGTCTCATTAGTTGCTCGAGGACAATCTGATGAAAAGGGCGTGGAAAGGGCGAGTTCCAAAACTCCAATTATTGAAAAAAACAGCACGCAACCCTCAAAAATGCCTCTGGCATTTAGACGAACCACCCTAATTGTGAGAGATATTGAAAAATCACTAGCGCTTTATCGAGACATTATGGGCATGGAAGTTATTTATGACACTAATTTAACGAGACCTCACCCTAAAGAAGATCGCGATCAAATAGTACGTTTAGTTTTCCTGAAAGCCATTCATAATTTTTATGGTGTATTAGGTTTAATGGAATATGACTATGGGAATTCAAATAAAACCACTAAACCTATCAGAAAAGAGGGATTTACTGAGCAAAATGTGGTGCTCCTTTTTAATTCTAATAACCAAAAAGCGCAATTCGAAAAAATTAAAAACCTAAAGGGTATTGATGTCATTAAAGAACCAACATTAACCGAATATCCATCCTATGACGGCAAATCTAAGACACGGGTAATGGTTGCTATTTTTTATGATCCGGACGGATTTCTTGTGGAGTTTAACCAATTACTAGATGACCTATAAGCCTGATGGAAACCCCAATTAAAATGAAACAGTGGGTTATGGCAAAGAGGCCTATTGGATTGGTCAAACCAACTGATTTTAGACTTGAAGAAACCTCCATTCCTGAAATAGAAGAAGGACAAGTCTTGGTTAAAACCCTGTATCTTGGTGTTGCACCGGTAATGCTTCGTTATATGACCAACGAAACAGAATTTGAAAGACCTATGAACAATGGTGATGTTATGCATGGCCGTGGTGTAGCCCGGGTTGTTAAAAGTAAGTGTGGAAAATTCAAGGAAGGTGATATCATTCAAACTAAATTGCGTTGGCGAGAATATGCGGTAATAGAAGATGACCCCTATTATATGACTTATAAAATGAATAATACCGATTTAAGTCTATCATATGGTTGCGGAGCCTTAAGTATGAACGGATTTACATCGTTATTGGGAATGCGAGACATTTGTCATGTTAAAAAAGGGGATCAGGTATTGGTTTCAGGTGCCGCCGGAAGTGTTGGTAGTATGGCTGGATTTGTGGCGAAAGCACTCGGCTGTAAAAAGGTCATTGGCATTGCAGGTGGTAAACAAAAATGCCATTTATTGAAAGAACGGCTCGGTTATGATGGTGCCATTGATTATAAAGAAGAAGGACTTTACGAAAAACTCGATCAATATTTCCCAGATGGGATTGATGTATTTTTCGACAATGTCGGTGGCGAATTATTAGATGAGGTATTAGCTAGAATTAACCGAAGGGCACGGATCGCCATTTGCGGAAGGATATCCGAATATCTAATTCCACCTGAACAATATCACAGGCCTCGAAATTTGTATCGAATAGGATTAAAAGATGCCAAAATGGAAGGGTTTTTTATCTATGATTATCAAGGGAGGCATTCCGAATATGAGAATCAACTAGCACAATGGATCAGGGAAGGTAAGATCAATCCGCTGGAAGATATAGCCGTAGGGATAGAAGAAATGCCAAATGCACTAATTAGTTTATATAAAGGCACCAACGGCGGCACTCGAATGGTAAAACTTGATTCTTAGTTGGGCGACTAATTATCCCAGAATTTTCAATCGATTTTACTACTTTCCTTTTCAAAAACATACCAGCTTTTAGAAATTTCATAATACACACTTCCGTCGGTATTAAACCATCCATCAAGGTACGCAAATGAGGTATCATTAAATTTCATTTGTGACCATGAATAAATTGGTATGCCACTATCAGGTGCATTAAAGGAACATGCCTCCTTTTTCATAGCACCTGTATATTCATTTTTATCCCATTTGAAGTAAACGTCACAACCAGGAAGCGGAACAACATCTTTAGGAGTAACTCCATCCAATTTTGAAGGAGTTTCATAGGCCCCCTGCGTTCTTCTGACAAAAGCAGAATCTCTTGGGAATGCAAACAATTTCAAAACAAAAGTGGTGTCTCGGTTTTCGAAAGCATAAATTCGTTGTCGCGTTACCTGCTCAGGATTTTCATGCTCAAACCACTCAGCATAAAAAACGTTATTGCCGAAAGAAGGAAGTGCTAAGCTCTTAATACGAAGTGACAAATGTTTGTTTATATCAGTTGAGTCAACTTTCGCATTAAGTTGCTCTTCTATTTGCGAACTATTGTCATATGTTCCCTCCCACGATTCCAGAAAAGATTCCCAAGAAAGCTTTTGACGCTTTTTTCTGTTGTCAGATGAACATTGAATTAGAAAAAGACACAACAGCAGTTTTATAAAAGTAGCATACTTCATTATTTATCTGTTTAGCTATTAGCCACTTCCACCTTTTCGCTTACAATGGGTTTAATGAAAAAAGAAATGATTAATGCAATACACAGCAGTACCACTACCAACCAAAAACTAGCACTATACGAGCCTGTTTTATCCGAAATTACACCTGTTAACCAAGCACCTACACCTGACCCTATTCCCTCAAAAACAGAAATGATCCCTCCAATCTTTCCTGCTGATTTTACCCCAAAAGTGGTTATAATAATATAGTTAAGTAGGGTATACAATCCTCCCCATCCAATACCCACGGCAATTAACGAGGGCCAAACCAAATTTTCGGTATTCATTGCAATACCTACAGTGCCTAATGCCATTAGGGCCACTTGAATTTTAAATAGTTTATGCTCATTAATAAAGTCGGTCACTACGCCTGAAGTAAGTTTAGCAGCAAGAATAATGGCAAAGAAAATGCTAAATGCATTTGCGGCACCTCCAACAGAAAAGTTAAGCTCACGCAGGTAAAGAAAGAGGTTACTAATGATCCCCATGATACTATAGAAACAGAAAATACCAGCAAAACAAATAGCCCAAAAAACCGGAGTTTTAATGGCCTCTTTAAACTTTAGTTCAACCAAGCCTGTTTCATCATCGGTTTTGGCATCCTTAGTAGAATCAGCAGCAGCCTTTTTATATTTAATTGGTCTAATAAAAGCCACTATAAGCACCAAAACAAATACAGGTATAATAGCTTCCCATTGAAATGCGGCACGCCAACCAAGAGATTCTAGTAAAGGCTTACCAATTTGAGGTATTACAATTCCACCCGCAGAAGTACCTGCCAACGCAATACCAATTGCCGTGCCTCGGTTCTTAGTTACCCGCTGCGATACCATGATAATGGTTGCTAAGGTACCTGCTCCTGAGACAGCAAAGGCAAAAGCAAAATGAATGGCATACATGTGAAATGTTGTCTGTATTAATGAGTAGAGATAATACAGTCCCGCAATTAATACCAATCCCGTAACCATCATCTTTTTGACACCATATCGGTCAATTATGGCACCCACAAATGGCATAATAAATGAAGCCGCAACCAAATTGACCAAGTCTCTAAATTTTAACTCAGACTTCGTCCAACCAAACTCTTTAATTAAGGCTTCATCAAAAATGGTTATTCCTGAAAAGGTCATTCCGTTTGTAACCATTAGAAGAAAAAATCCTAAGATGGCAATTCCGAAAAGCTTAATAAATGAGCTGCTGTTATTCTGGTCTGTTATCAAAATTCTTTGATTTATGTGATTAGTTTACACTTTAATATAGTCGATAGGCGTATCATAGGGCGTTAAGTTCACCCCGTCTTTTCGTACAATCTCCATAACCGACAAATGTCCATCGGACAAGGTTTCTGTTAATTGAAATGTCATTCCGGGACCAACAATTCCGATATGATTGGTTGTAAATTGATCTGTTTCCATCAACGTATACTCTGCTATACCAAATGGCCTAATTGACAACTCACTATAGTCAAGAATAAAGTCTTCATTAGCGTTCGTTGCATCAGCCGGATTCCATTTTTCAGGGATTTGAACAGACTGTAAAAAAACCTTGCTTTTTCCGTCTGATCGCAAATAGAAAAGAAGCGGTTTTATATCCATTTCCTTACCTGGATAGGTATAGTAACTCTCTTCTAATACATAAATTCCTTCATGATCCTCAGGCCTATTCAGCACACGATGGCTAAAAATAGCTGTTACATGCTTCGCATATGGGTGCACTTGTTTTCCTGCCTTTTTTTCCGCTTCAACTTGTGCAATATTATCTAGTGTGCCACAAAGTATTTCGCAAAATCGTTCTAGTACTTTATCCATTAGTTTGCTTGAAAAATTTCAACATAAAATCCATTAGGGGTTTCTAATAAACAGGCTCTACCATCACCTAAAATATAGTCTGTCACCTCTTGAATTTCAGACAAGACTTTAATTCCATTGTCCTTTGCGTTGCTCATTACCTTTTCGATATTGCTAGAATGGAAACTGTACATTCCCAAGCCTTGATTTGGAATACAACTCTGTACTCCGGTATCGACCATATTACCGTCTTTAAAGTCGAGCAATAAATAATGGTTTTGCTGTGCTTCGGGCGCATAAATGCCACAAAAACGAAATGGCGTACCGGTGTTAACACCCAATGCGCCGTCTTCTGCAGCCTCCCAAACGGAATCAAACAAAATATAATGTTCTAATACATTTGTGTAAAAGGCAACCTCAGCATCAGAATCTTTAGCTACAAAAGCGGAATAACCCGGGCCTCCAAAACCATCGGCAGGGTCGCAAGGTGCTAATTGCGGGTAGTTTACACGTTCAATCCCCACACAATGTAAATAATCAGGCCCTTGGTAAATAGTTTCTAAATATTGACCAGTATCACCGTTAGCTCGAACGATATCACCTAATTGCATAGGCGCCATGGCCTTCACATCATATTCTTGCATTCGCTTATCCATACCTTTCGCATCTGAAGTTGGGAACCCAAGAGAAAATGAGCCCAACTCGTATGAGCTATAGCTCTTGTGAATATGTGGCGTTGGTGTTTTTAGATGGAGTATTCTAAGCTGAATTAAGCTTGGAACGGTTGGTCGGTAACAATGATACATATCATAATCAATATCATTAGGAATGTTCCAAAAATCTTTTTGCTTATTTTTTTCTTCTGATGAGAGCTCGACTTTGTCAAAACTCATTTTCATTACTTCACCATAAAAGTGCTTATACCCTTCAAGATCAACCGTACACAAAGTTGCTGTATGAATATAACTTGTTAAAGCTTCTTTGCCAATACCAGTGGGAATGTTTAATGTTGTTTTTTGCATTATTTGCTTAGTTAGCTGTTGCTTTACTTACTGGTTTGTTCTTTAATATAGGCGATAAGAATATCTTGTCGCTTTTTATTTTTTAGCCCGATGAACGCCATTGTGGTTCCAGGAATATAATCTGTTGGTTTTTCTAACCAATTACGAATGGTTTCTTCGCTCCAAACAATTCCGGAATTTTTAACGGCCTGAGAATATGAAAATCCTTCTGCAGTTCCAGCTTTTCTTCCGAAGACACCATGTAAGTTAGGCCCGGTTTTATGCCCACTTCCCTTATCTAAATTATGGCATGCGGCACATAATAAAAAGGCTTTCTCACCTTCGGTCATTTTTTTACGAGTTGTATTTTCTTGCACAACCTCTTTTTTAGGCTGTAAGCTTATTTGCTCTTTCTTTTCTTCTTTTTTAGCACAAGAAAATGTAATTATCGATATAGTCCCAAAGGCTATTAATGCTTTATTAAGATTCTTATTTTTCATTGTTTTTCAATCTTTTGACAGAAGCACGAAGCCCAACCATTATTAAATGATAGTTTCGAGGTTCCTGGCTCTGCCGTTACCAGTATATTAGATCTTTTTTTACCTTCTTCTATAAAACGCATCATAAAAAAATCTGACCCACTGCCATAAAATGGATACTCTTTTTCACGCAGTTGAAAACCGTATTTCTTATTGTTCTTTGGATAAACAACCCAAGCCATTCCACCTTGATTGTGAATTTTTAAGCCTTTATACTTCACATCGTCTGGATGAGGCTCGACATAAGAATTAACATAAAAACTTACATCACAATTGTATGTTTCTGCCCGTCTCATTTTATGAGGTATTTCATTTGGGTGACCTTTATAAAAAGAGTCATCTTTAACTAAGAAAGAACGATCCACCCTCCAGTATTGATCTTTTGATATTACCATATCATGAACAGAATATCGTTTTAACTTTCCTTCTCCAAATTGACATGCTTTTTCTTTCATACTCCCCTTATATTGCTCTCCATCCCGCTGAAAAATTACGTTGCAGCCATCAAGTCCAAACAGATCATCTTTTGTAAAATCTTTGAAAACACTGGTGTTTGTATAAGCACCAACATACTTCTTTGCATCTTTTAGAAAATATATGGCCATCTCAATGCCTTCGTCAGGTGCCAAACTTGTAAAAGAAACTATTCGTTGGCGCGAAATATTTTTGGGATCGTCGTCAATGTATTCCTCAACATAAAATACGTGATCTCCTATTGCTGAAGAGTCAATCTTTGCATGAATTGTGTGCATCCGATCATGTTTATCTTTAACACTTCGTCTACCTTCATACCAAAGTTGCGAATCATTATCAAATTCACCTTCAAACCATTTTGCCAAAATGAGTAAATCTCTAGTGTTAGGGTCGTTTTGTGCCTTAACATTCTGAATTCCTATCAATAAAAGGAAGCAAAATATTGTATAGACTATAGCACTTAGTTTTAATTTCATTTCTTTATTCAATTAATTTATGATTCTAAGATGATCTCTAATGCCGCGCGTTCGCCAGACTCAAATGCACCTTCCATACCACGCTCCATTATCGCTGTATGTTCTCCGCAGAAATGAATATTTCCATGACGGGGTCTCATATGATTGCCAAACTTAGTTACCTGTCCGGGCTGCCAGTATACCCAATCACCTGCTCCGTGAATATCACGCTCACAAGACTGAATTAAAAGTGGTTTTAAAAGCCCTTTGGTTGATGGTCGCAATTCCGCGAGCTTCATTTGGCAATAAGCAAATACCTGCTCATCTGTCATTAGTCTGAATTTAAGCGACTCCGGTCCATTTATAAATACCACTAGCGCTTCCGGCTGATCAAAAGATCTTTTTGTTCGCACCGCTACGCGTTCCAATTCACCATCTGACCACATGTTTGGTGCCAATCCATCCTTTTCCCAAAATGGTTCCATTACTTGAAAATGTGCTTGAATAGATAGTCCATAACCTATCTGTTCTATGGCCTCAGCAGCAACACCTTTAATTATAGGCTCAAAAACTACATCTTTCAAAACAGAAATAGGAATGCTACATATAACATGATCCGCATTATAAGCAGTCCCATCAGCACAGCTTATTTCTGTCACATTATTCTTTTCACGAAAAGCTACTACGGTTTTATTTAATAGGACTTCATTGCTTAAGCTCTCCGCCATTCTCGTTGGTAGTTGTGAATTACCTCCTTCAATCATTTTATAGCTTTTACCATCAGAAAATGACATTTTGCTATTAAATTCGTTCACATGATAGCGTCGTAATTCATTTAATGCTGAAGTTCGATGCATTCCACCGGAATGTATAGTCACATTCATTAGACGAATGGTTTCTTCATCCAATCCTTTTGATCTTAGATATTCGTCATGTGGGATATCATATTTTTGCAACTCAGGTCGAAGCCAAGCATCAAGAGGTTGGTCTTTTAGCGGATTTTCATGATTAGAAATTCGAGAAAGAAATTGACTTGGCAGCAAATGTCTAAATTCTCCCTTTTGAGGATTCATAGGATGTGATTCCCAATCTTCTCTATTGATGAATTCACCATTTATATGATACATCCATGGACGGTTTTCATTATTCTGCTCCGGCGAGAACAATTTTAATCCCATTTTATCCACCATGCTGATCATGCGTGCGTAATTAGCCCCTATCCATTCGCCCGCTGCTTCTGGCTTTCCGGGAATATTCTCCAAGGTATAAACTCGACCTCCAAGGCGTTTTCTACCTTCTAGAACTAGTACATCATAACCGGCTTCTTCTAACATGATCGCCGCTTGAAGCCCTGATAGACCAGCACCAACAACTACAACATCATACTTTTCTTTAGCAGGGCCCTTAGGTTGTACGGGCATGGTAGCTGCAACTTCATTCTCATTTTTTTCACCTTCATTGGCACAATTCACCAGGCCCAAAGCCCCAACAGCTGCGGCAGCACCAGCTACATTTTTTACGAATTTTCTTCTGGTCGTTTTCATGTTTTCTTCTTCTTTATTTTTTATAGCTAATAAGATACTTGTTTTCTAACCGCTGATGCAACTCGGAAACCAAGCATAAAGCTTTTGTAATCAGCTCCATCTCTAGACCTCACAGCAGCGCGTGACCAAGCGATACCGCTTATCCAGCTGCCTCCTTTTGGTGTTCGCCATGAACATGCATTATCTTTGTTTTCAGTCCAGCTTGTTCCATCAACCGGAGCGTTGACCAAGTTATTTTGAAAGCAGTCACTGGTCCACTCCCAAGCATTCCCAACCATGTCGTATAATCCAAACTTATTAGGTTTAAATCGGCCTACTCTTGTAGTAAATACGTATCCGTCGTCACAAGGAAAGGAGGCCCGAGTAGGAAATTTAGCAGCAAAAGCACGATCACCTATATTAGCATAATCACAAGCATCAGCAGGATCTGTACCCCAATACCAAGGAGTACTGCTACCTGCACGACTAGCATATTCAAACTCTACAGCAGAAGGTACTCTATATTCACGCCCTGTTTTTTTGGTGAGCCATTTCGCATAGGCTTCAGCGTCACTCCAACTTACACACACAACCGGATCGGTTTCGCGTTGCGGATAACCCGGATTTTTCCAATTATGTTCGGCCACATAACCATAACTCTTACCATCAAAGTAGTTACAGCCCACCAAGGGTTCTCCCTTGTAATAACCCAATTTTGATTTGTATTTGGTCTCTTCCATAAATATGCGATACTGAGCCAAGGTTACCTCGGTTTTAGCCATGGCAAATGGTTCTTTTATACTCGCTAATACACGGTCTCTTTCACCTTTTTTTCTCCCTATTTCTTCTTTATAGGAACCGATATATACCTCACCTGCGGGAACAATTACCATATCTGGACATTCCTTGCAATCTTTAAATTCTTGAGGGGTGTTTTGAGCAAACGAAAAACCTAAAAGGCCATTTAAAAAAAGAAAGGAAATTATGTTTTTAGATAGTCTCATCTTCTTCTAAATAGCTGAAAGGGTTTCAGATATCTTCTCAAAATTTGGTAAGCTCTTCCCGTCAGTAACTTCGGCATATTGTACTACTCCCTTATTATCAATTACAAACGCAGAGCGTTTTGAAAAATGGGTCATTCCCGCAAAATCGTCTTCGAATAAAACTCCATAATTATTGCTAACCGTTCTATTAAAATCAGATCCTAATTTGAAATTTAAATTGTTTTCTTTTCCAAACTTGTCTAGCACAAAAGGCGAATCAACAGATACACCTAGTACCTCCGCATTTAATTTTGAATAATCACTTTCCGCATCTCTAGACATGCACATTTGTGCAGTACAAACACTGGTGAATGCCAACGGAAAAAAATGTAGAATCAAATTCTTTCCTTTATAATCACCTAACTTGATAGGTTCTAAATCGGTTCCTATAAGTTTAAAATCTGGTGCTTTTTGCCCTATCTTTAGTACTGACATGATTGGTTTGTAGTTTGTTTAAAAAAACAGTTAAATATATTAATAATTAACAATATTAACTAATTTTTTTGGTACATTTGATTTACTCAAAATAAATTCGTGTTAAAATTACGTTTAACGCCTAGTGCTTTACGCGACTTTTAACTTTAATCTTCCTTAGAATTCTTCTATGAAAATTAGAAATCCTCGAAACGGAGCTTATGATTACACCTTGTTAGTTGATGATAAAACACAAGTTGAAAGTAAGGTTGATATACTTAGAAGTAATCAAAAAAAATGGCAGCTATTAGCAATTGAACAACGTGCGGAGATTATGACCCAGTGGTTGCAAATCATCGAAAAGCATGAAGAAGAAATTGTGAATCAATTAAGCATCGATACTGCGCGTTTGAAAATTTCGCAAGTAGAATACCAAGGTACTGTTGGGCTCATCAAATCATGGATAATGAGAGCACCACAACTTATGAAACTACCTGAAAAAAGACCCTCATTTACTGCTCCCTCTGTCATGATACAACAGCAAAGAGTCGCGTACCCTGTAGTAGGAGTTATTAGCCCTTGGAATTTCCCTTTATTGTTAGCCTTAATTGATGCCATACCCGCTCTGTTGGCTGGATCTTCAGTGCTACTAAAACCAAGTGAAGTGACTCCTCGATTTGTCGATCCGCTTGTAAAAACCATTGAGGCAATCCCTGAATTGGCAAAGGTGTTTCAAATTGTACGTGGTGGACCTGAAACGGGAAAAGCAGTAGTTGCAAATGCCGATGCTATTTGCTTTACGGGTAGCGTTGAAACCGGAAAACACATTGCTGCTGCAAGTTCAGCCAGGTTAATACCAGCTTTTTTGGAGTTAGGCGGAAAAGACCCTGCAATTGTTTTAGCTGATGCGGATCTCGAAATTGCTACCGATGCTATTTTGCGAAGTTGTGTGGGTGCTACCGGGCAAGCATGTCAATCGTTGGAGCGTATTTATGTAGATGAATCTATTTTTGAGTCGTTTATACAGCTTATTACTAAAAAAGCTGAGGAAGTTACCCTAACCACAAACCCTACAACAGGGCAGATGGGACCTTTAATTTTTGAAAAACAAGCTGTGAAAATCCAGCAACAAATTGATGCCGCAGTTGCAGAAGGCGCGTTACTACATACTGGTGGAAAAGTAGAAAACATTGATGGTGGTTTATGGTGCAGACCTACAGTGCTATCCAATGTAAATCACTCGATGGATGTGATGAACGAGGAGACTTTTGGCCCTATCATACCCATTATGAAATTTAAAACAGAAGAAGAGGCCATCGAACTTGCCAATGATAGTATTTATGGATTATCTGCTTCCGTTTTTTCAAAAAATCAAGAGCAGGCTTTAGCGGTGGCATCGCAAATTGAAGCAGGCGGAATAAGCATTAATGACGGAAGTTTGACCAACCGAGTTTATGATGCCGAAAAACACGCTTTTAAACAATCAGGCTTCAACGGTTCCCGCATGGGTGATGCCGGATTCACACGATTCTTTAAAAAGAAAGCCATGCTTATTCAAACAGAAAAGCCTCAAACAATGGCTGGTTTTGAAGAGTCAAACTAAAAACCAACATGAAGTATTTTACAGGCTTTTTAACAACGTTATTTTTACTCCTATTTGTTGAGACTTCTGCTCAAAAAGCGCTAAAGATTGGTGATTATTATCCCATTTCTGATGGAAATACGTGGCGGTATACCGCTCCCGAAGGATGGAAAGATGTTGACTATATTTCATCAATTAAAAAAGAAGAAAACCAACTAGTTGTCATTTATAAAAAGTATGGTTTAGATGTTCCTGCTGTACTTAAAAGTAATTCAAACAACGATTTTTACAAGCACTTTGATGCCACTAAAACGGCCAAACTTTTGGTAGTAAATGCTAAAGGTGTTTGGTATTTTGGAGAGTTATTTTCTAACAACGGAGGTACAGTTTTGTTTGAGCAACCTATTTTGTGGTTTTCATCGAAATTTGAGGTGGGGGATTCGGTTGATGAGGAACGTAATTTTAACCGCTACTATGAAGATGGGACAGTCCTGCAAGGTACCTTCCACATTACTCAAAAGATAGAAGCAAAGGCAACCGTTGTTGTTCCTGCGGGAACCTTTAAGGATTGTTTACGCATTGCTTTTGACACCCATTGGGATTTTGGCAAAGGATCGGAAGCTAAATCGATTAATGTTTATCACTATTCGAAACAAACGGGTGTGGTAAAAGCTTCTGCACGTTTTATCATTTTAAAGAACAAGAAGGAACTAATTAATCGATTAGTAGAGCCTGATCTTAAGTCGTATGGTTTGAACTAAAGTTCCTTTTTTTTAAAAGGGCTCGGCTAAGAGTAGTTGCATTGTTTAGCACTCACTTTTACAAGAACACACCAAATTGGAAATTGCGCAGGAATTTCCAAAGTAGCCAATAAAAAGAAATTACTTATGGCCATTGTTGTATACCACTTTTTAATTATTTGTTCGTCTTACCAATGAAAGCATTAATCCGCTTAGGATTAAAAGAGAACCAATTATTTTGTTTTGTAAATGCACTTTTTTCTTATTCTCTAAATACCCTTTCAATTTTGTTGCAAAATAAGTGTAGGTCAAAAGCGAAGTACCATCCAAAATCAAAAAAATGATTCCAAGTACAACTACTTGTGGAACAAAAGGCAAATCTTTGTTTAAGAATAAAGGGAATAATGCAGCAAAAAATACGACAGCTTTAGGGTTTGCGGCAGACATTAAAAATCCCTCTGCATATAAATTAAAGAAACTTCTATTTTTTAAATTATTTTCTTTTAGTTCAGTTTTTGGAGTGACAATTATTTTCTTTATCCCAATAAATATTAGATATCCAACTCCAAGCCATTTAATTATTTGAAATAATTCACTTGATGAAGTGATAATTGTCGCAAGTCCAACCGAAGCAAGAATTATCTGTATTAAATTAGCTGATAAGTCTCCTAATATTGTACCTGTTGTTTTCTTCGCTCCATATTTTAAACTGTTAGCAGTTGCAAGTAATACGCTTGGTCCAGGCGTCCAAACCAGTATTAAAACTGTTCCAATGAAGGAAATTAAAAGGTTTAAATCCATTGTTTCATTAATTCTTTAATTGGGTTCTCAAAATGACTTACAACCCCAATATATCAATTTGTATTTCGAACTAACTGATTTTTACCAATTGCTTACCTACATTCTTTTTGGTAAATAATCTGTTTAAGGCTTCAGGCATTTTTTCAAGTCCGTACAACATGTCTTCCTGATAGGTCAATTTGCCTTCGGTAATCCATTGTGCCATTTCGTGTTCTGCTTTTGGAAAATGTTTTTCATAATCATATATAAAAAAGCCTTCCATTTTTGATCGTGTTGCACCCACCCGATGCCAATTATTTAAAGAATAATCAGGATTATCTCTATCCTTATATTGCGAGATTCTTCCACAGAGTACTACACGCGCATAGCGCCTTAACTTTGTTAAGGCAATATCTAAAATTTTACCCCCAACATTGTCAAAATATATGTCTACTCCTTCAGGAAAGAAGTGATCGATCTGCTCTGCGATATTTTCTTTTGTATAATTGATTGCTCCTTTATACCCCAATTTTTCAACTAGCAACTTACACTTTTCATCTGTACTAGCCATACCAACAGCATTAGCCCCCTTGATATTTGCTAAATGTCCCACATTAGAACCAACTCCACCGGTAGCGGCAGAGACTAACACGTTGTCATCTTCTTTACATTCGCCAACATTGTACAAGCCAAAATAAGAAGTAAAACCGGTCATACCCAATACACCAAGTGCGGTTGAATACGATAAGCCACGTTGATTTACTTTATACATCATATAGTAAGGAGTACCATCGCAAATAACATATTCTTGCCAACCGCACTTCCCCTGAACGATATCACCCACTTGAAAAGTAGGGTTTTTACTCTCAACTACCTCGCCAACGCCACGACCTCTCATGGTATCGCCAAACTGCATAGGGTTTTCAATACCGGCCCCGTCTAACATATAAAATTTCATTACAGGAGCAACCGATAGAAATAAGACCTTTATCAAGAACTCACCCTCCTTTAAAGGTCTTATTTCCTCTTCTTCTAACCTAAAATCTGTCTCTTTGATAAGATGTTCAGGCCGAGCAGCTAATACTAGTTTTCTGTTTTTCAAGAAATTATTTTTTCGCTTCCTTATCGGCTAAAAACTTTTTGAAAACGGTCCATGAAGTTTCATTAGGACGTTTGTCATCTCTTGGTGGTGGATTTTTATACAAAGGGTATCGATCACCCAAGATCTTCTGTAACCTTTCCCAAACACCATCTTTATCTAATATACTTTCTCCAGTGGCATTTGCAATAATCCAACCTGGTCGGCTTCCCATCTCCATCCATGGTAACCATTGAGACATACGTTGCCAAGAAATATTCGATTGACTGAGGTTTTTTATTTTAGAATTAAGTAGTTCTTCTGCTTTATAATAGGTATTAAAAATTTCCATAGCATGGTAGGTGCCACCTACGTACTTTTGATAATCCCCGGAAAGTGGATTGTTATAAAATAAAGGTATTTCATAAGAAGTAACGGCAACATCCTCATACTGTCTGAAACTAGTTTTTGCTGATACTTTGCCATCCTTATCTTTTTCATACACATAACCTCTCATGTTCACTGGATCATTCGCTACGTGAATAACATCTACCATTTCACCTGTCCATGGATTTTCCCATTTATCAATAATCTCATTTGTTTTTGGGTCAAGATACATCATGATCTCACGACCAACACTTCTAAAACCCTTTCCGCGAACAGGGTCTTCGACGCAATCACATTGACGCACGTTGATTCCAACCACGTTGAATAAATGACGATCTTTCTCTCCCTGAACTCTACTCCAAATTCTACCTTCCCACATCCCGTATACTGGTTTACCTTCTTCAAGTGTATTACAGGTGGTTTTTTGTCGAATTTCCAGTGCTTTTGCTCCCGTAAATTCTTTGGTCTGGGCATTCATTATACCAACAAATGCCATTAATACTAGTACTACTTTTAACTTCATGTTATTGCTGTTTTTAGTTTATTTTATTCTTCTATAAATGTGATCAAAACCCCATCTGGACATATTACTGAAAATGTGTTAACTTTTCCATAAGGTTGAATATCTAATTGTTGTAAAGGTTGATGAATGGATACTTCTTTTTCTTGCAAGTGGTTATAATATCCTGAAATACCGTCAACGGATACCCTGTAGCTCATAAATCCTTTATTAGGTGGTTTCGCTTTTGCTGAAAAATCTTTACCAGTGGCACCTTCAAACTCGCAAATCTGGAACATCGTATCACGTTCCCCATCATAAGAAAGCATCACCGCTTTACAGTTAACTTTATTCGTTAAGTTATGAGGAAAACCAAACATACTCTCCTGTGGTTTTTCTTTCTTTACCTCATAATCCATCAATACTTTACATCCCAAAGTATCAATATAAAATTGTTTCGCCTTTGCAATATCCTTAACAGTAATTGAAGAGTTGTACACATGAGTGGGAAACTTAATCGGAGATTTTAGTTCCATGGGAGGCTGAACCCTATGAGTATAAGCAATAATGGTATCGTCATAACCTTTCATTAAAATATCATATAACTCAACTGTTCCCATTTTTTGAAAAAGAGGATCACTTAATCCGTGCCAGCCGAGTTCACGTAATTCATCAAAGGTGTTGGCCACCTCGTGCACACGAAGATTAATATCCATAATACCCCCTGTATCCCAAGGTTGCTGTGATGATCGAATGTAATCTTGATCTATATTATTGAATTTAACCAAGCGTAGTTGTCCCGTTGGGTGATGATCAGATTGGATTAAAACTTCCTCTGCATTCGCTTGGTTAGAAACTTGCCAAAAACCGAGCTGATTTTTGGTTGTTTGGTATGTACCAACTTCGTTCCAACCGCCATAATCACAAAAAAAGCTTTTGACTTTTTCAAGGTTTCCAACGCTGTATAGTACTTCTTTTATAGATCCTAATTGATACATAATATCTTTTTATCTAGCTTGATTATGAATCTGGTCTTAAACCCCGTTGTAGCTTACTATTTTTTTTTGATGTAAGATCGCATTGAACGCGAATCCATCCCGGGTTAAAACCGATACGATCTGCACCTGGATTGCCCCATGAATACACAAGGGTTTTTCCCTTTTGTGACCCTTCCTGAATAAAAATAACGAAGGTCTCCCGCTGCATACCAAACGACCAGGTATTTCTCATCCCTAAAACCATATGCCTCCTATCGGGATAGTCAAAATCAAAGAACCCTCCTTGGTCCAAAATATCGATATAGTATTTGGTGATGGTCGGCCTACCATTAGTTTTATTAGGAAAATCAATCATACAAGTAAAACATCGAGCCTTCTCTTGTTGATAAAATGATTTTTGTTCTGTGCTTGCTATAGGTTTAAACCAAAAGTTGTCCTTGTTAATCAATAACTCCACCTGCTGTTTGGTTTTCTTGGTGGAAGTAGATTCGCATTTATCATCTACCGCCTTCATAACAAAATCCATTCCTTCTCTTTGAAGTACCATTTGGCAAACTTCTTCTAAGTTTGGTGAATCTGGTTTTAGTTTATCCATTAAAGAATTAATCTCCTTATTCAATGCTAAATATGGCTTTTTAGACCTAAAATGAAGAGGCTTTACATTTATTATTTTCCCATTTTTATTGGCACTTAATTGATAAATAGTTTGCCTAAGTAATCTACTGGGGTCATTATTTAAATAGGTTTCAACATAAACAGCATAAACTCCAAAAGCGGGATTCTTAATTCGTTTTACTATGGAATGAACCCTATCATGATCGCCTTCACGATCAGCAATTTTATCAAAATCAAGTTGTTCGACATTATCATATTCCCCGTGCCAGATTTCCATCAGGTATTCCAACTCCCTTTCAGCATAACTATAGGTTCTTTCCTTAAATTCTGTATCGGAATTTAGCCGGGCTTGTTGACCTGCAACAACAGTTGAAATGATTAAAAATGATATGAAAAATCCAGCTTTTAGCATCACTTGACTAATCTATTAGTTAAGAAATTATCGATAGCCATTGCGCAGTTTTCCCCATCATCAAAAAAACCAAATGGGCCACTATTTGACAATTCAACACGCTCACAATTAGGAATAATCTCCATCAATTTATCTTGTTTACTTACGAAAACGTCAAACGAGCCTTGAAGTAACAATACAGGGCAACGCAGACTATGCAATGCAGGGTTTCTGTCCCATTTCAACATACTACCATGAGCATCATACGGCTTAATTTTCTGATTCAAACTGTTTATATAAGGAGGAATCATTTCCATTGCCTCGGCATATGGCATATAATCAGCATAGCGTTTCCATGCATCAAATAATGCTTCACCACTTCTTTCTAAAGGTTTCTTCTTCTTTGATTTCAACGTAGCCTTAAATTGTTGAGCCTCTTTTTCAGTTTTAGGTCCGCTCGTACCCGATAAGATCAATGCTTTTACCCGATCGGGTTGCCGATATGCTAGATTCATTGCTATTAAAGCACCCCCATGATGGCCAATAGCCGAAAATGATTTTATGCTTAAATGATCAAGTATTGCCTCCGCACAATCGGTATATTCCTCAACATTAGGTTCATGATCAGGATCATCACTGTTCCCATGTCCAATCCAATCAAATGAAATGATTTGATAGCGATCACTTAACAAAGGAATTAAAGAAGCATATTCTTCACTAGATGACGATGATTGATGAATACACAACAACGGTGTTCCCTGGCCAACTATCCAATAATACAGTTTCCCCAGTGAGGTGGTCAAAAAACCTTTAGTGACATTTCTAAACTGTGTTGTGCTTGCCATTATTAAACAATTTACCAAAAGATTTAAATCGTCCTAATCGAAATAAGTTTATAAATTTAGTTAATTTAATTAACAATTAATATTATTAATCAATTTTAGTATCTTTGGGATATAACCATTTTACAACTCAACTACAATTCTTATGAAAAAGTTTTCTAAAATAATAGCCTGTTTCGTTGCAATGATTGTTGCCGTAGCTTGCCAAACAAAAAAAGAAGATAAGATTGCCCTTAATAATGAAGCCAAGGAAGAATTGGTTAAAAGACCCGCATCGTACGAAGCGGCTCCTGAGGCATTAAAAATTTGGGTTGATGCTCGCGCCGGTACTGGAGAAGCAGTTCATTGGATAGCTGATGGCTCCGTATATGAATATCCTTCAGGGAAAAAGTTATTTGGCATGATCGGTTTTGATAGCTCAACGATCATATGGCCCGAAGAAGCCGGCGGTGAGATCACACATTTAACTAGAAAGACTTTTGCCTATACTGATCCAGAAACGGGTGAAGTCATTAAAGAATACAATGGTAATGAAGTAAAGCCAATAGCATACCCTTACCAAATGATTACCTATCGACTAGAGAATGATCGTATTTATGGCGATGTCGAACAAGGTGTTGGTGAACGTGTTCAAAAAATTAAGTCGAAAGATGGGATTCCATTTAGAAAATTGGGAGATACCTATATCTATAATGCTCAAGTATATTTAGATTTCCCGTTGCCTACGGGAAAGCAGTATCAAGCATGGGAAAATTATGATTTTTTCGTGAACCCCGAAGGAAGCATTGAGGAGCCACATCAAATGACATGGCAACGCTACGGTCAACTGCCTAGTTGGGCAGGTGGAGGTCCAGCCATTATACACTTGCACTCATGGCGAGTTGAAAGTCATGACGAATTTCCGCCAAAACTACTAGAATGGGCAAAAGCTGATAAACCAAATTGGTTAAATCCTCCAAAAGATATTGCAGAAGTTCGTACTCTTCAAAAAGGAGAAGGCGGACCTGGTTGGGGACAATAACGGAATTTGAGGTCTTTTTAAGTTAACAATACTTATTAGCGATAGGGCAAGACTCTAAGTATCAGTACAAGTTTTAATTTATTTTTAAAGCACTTTATACTATAAAAAAGAAAGCTTAAAATCACCCTTACCCTTTATTTTTCTTGGGATTAAATGAGGTTGTACATTTGATTTCGATTGGTTTCCCCCAGGGCTTTTTTTCAAAAGCTCCCTTCGCTTTTTGGTCACGAAACTCACTTGAACATCGTAAAATCAATAAAATTCATTAGTTAATTATATTAATGATTAATAATATTAACTAATTATTTTATTTTTATATTGAATAAGAACTGTATGGAGACCATAATCGAACAAAACTGGCAAGAAGAATTAAAAGAGTGGATCGCATCTTTAGATGAAGTAATTACTGATCAAGGTGATGATCATGGTGCTAGCTTACTAAGAGAACTTCGTGCTTTCGCATTGAGAAAAGGTGTAAAACTTGCTGGTGATGCGTTAAACACACCATATATTAATACTATTAATGTAAAGCACCAACCACCATATCCTGGTGACACGGTAATAGAAACCAAAATTGAAAATATTAACCGTTGGAACGCTATGGCCATGGTACTGCAAGGCTATGATAGTGGTACTGGTGTTGGCGGTCACATAGCCACCTACGCATCCGCTGCGAGTATGTATGAGGTTGGACTAAATCACTTTTTTAGAAAAAAGTCTGATGATTATGGCGGAGATCTTGTTTCGTTTCAACCTCATGCTGCACCCGGGGTTTATGCACGTGCTATGCTCGAAGGTCGACTTACTGAAGACAATCTAAAAAATTACAGGCGCGAATTGCAGCCGGAAGGAGGTCTCCCTTCATACCCGCATCCAAGGCGGTTACCCGAATTTTGGGAAATACCTTCGGCTTCTATGGGGCTTATAGGAGTAAGTGCTATTTATCAGGCCCGTTTTCAAAAATATCTTGAAAACCGTGGGTTAAAAGAAAAGAAAGGCGGTAAGATCTGGACCTTCGTTGGTGATGGCGAGATGGATGAACCAGAAACGCTGGGAACATTAAATATTGCTGTACGTGAACAACTAGATAATTTGGTTTTAGTGGTTAACTGCAACCTGCAACGTCTTGACGGTCCCGTTCGTGGAAATGGTAAAGTAATACAAGAATTAGAAAGCACCTTTCTTGGTGCGGGCTGGAACGTGACCAAGGTGATTTGGGGTAGTGAATGGGATGCTCTTTTAGAGCGCGATCATAACGGCATTCTTACCGAGCGTATGAATCAGGCACTAGATGGTGACTATCAAATGTATTCTGTTTTACCTGGCGATCAGGTACGAGCCCATTGGGTCAAGGATAATCCCGAGTTAGAAGCAATGATGCAATCGTTATCTGACGAAGAAATAAGAACGATACGACGTGGTGGCCACGATTATAAAAAAATATTTGCAGCCTTCGAAAAAGCGGCAAAACCTAACGGGAAACCAAGTGTTATCCTAATGAAAACTATTAAAGGATATGGTATGGGTAGTGCAGGTGAAGGAAAAAATACTACTCACCAAAAAAAGAATATGAGCGCTAATGAGCGTATTGAAGCAGCAAAACGATTTGGTATTCCGTTAAGCGAAGAAGACGCTGCCAAAGCTAAGTTCTATGTTCCTGGCGCAGATAGTGAAGAGATAAAGTATCTGAAATCGAAAAGGGAAGCTCTAGGTGGGTTTTTACCGGAAAGACAAGACACAAGTATCAAAATTAATACTCCCGGAGATGAGGTCTTTGGTGAGTTTTATACCGGTACAGAAGAGCGAGAAGTATCAACAACTATGGTTTTGGTAAGAATCATTACCAAACTACTTCGTCAAGAAGGAATTAAAGAATATATCGTACCTATTATTCCTGATGAAGCTAGAACTTTTGGTCTTGATGGTCTTTTCCGTTATGCAGGTATTTATCAACCAAAAGGGCAATTGTATGAACCCGTTGATGCCGGTAGTATTTCTTACTATCGTGAAAGTGTAGACGGTCAAATTTTACAAGAAGGCATCTGTGAAGCTGGTGCAATAGCATCTTTTATGGCAGCAGGATCTGCATACTCTATGCACGGGTTACCTATGATTCCTTTTTATGTATTCTACTCCATTTTCGGATTCCAACGCGTTGGTGATATGATCTGGGCTTGTGGTGATATGATGTGTAAAGGCTTTTTAATTGGTGGTACTTCTGGGAGAACAACACTAAATGGCGAGGGGGTACAACATCAAGATGGCCATTCGCACATACTTTCGAGCATCGTTCCTAATATGAAAAGCTACGACCCTTCGTTTGCTTATGAATTAGCACTTATTGTAAAGGATGGTATTTATAAAATGTATGAGCTAGGTGAAAAAATATTTTACTATATAACTGTTACCAACGAAAATTACCCCATGCCAATGATGCCTGAAGGTGTCGAAGAAGGTGTAATTAAGGGTATGTATCGCTATGAAAAGTCAACCAAAAAAGCGGTTGATAATCGCAAGGCTCATTTAATGGGTAGTGGTTCGATCATGATGCAGGTCATCGAAGCCAAAAAAATGCTCGAAGCGCTTAACATCTCAACAGACATATGGAGTGTAACTAGTTATACTGAACTGGAACGAGATGCCTTGAATGTCGAAAGAGAACGGCTTCTTTCTTCAAAAGAAAGCAAGAAAAAGTGCTATGTCGAGCAACTAACTGAAAAAGAAAACGGAGTTTTTGTTTCGGTTTCAGACTATGTAAAATCTTGGGGGAATGGGATATCGAAATGGATGCCGAAAGCATATCATGTATTAGGCACCGATGGATACGGATTAAGTGAATCGCGTACCAACTTACGGGATCATTTTGAGATTAGCCCAAAATATATTGCTTTAGCCGCTCTTCAGCTTCTCAAAGAAGAAGGAAGCGTGAGCGCCAAAGAGGTTGCTGCTTTTATGAAAAAGCACGACATATCAGCTAAAAAAACAAACCCTGTTGACTAACAGGAAATACCTATAAAAGATGACTGAATTAAAATTACCATCGTTAGGAGAAGGTATTGAAAAAGGAACCATTATTTCGATCATGGTCAATGTGGGTGACAGTATTGAAGCCGAGCAAACACTTATGGAAGTTGAAACGGATAAGGTGGTGGTTGAGGTACCCGCAGATATTGCAGGAGTTGTTAGTGAAATTTTAGTAAACATCGGCGACGAGATAGCCGAAAATACGTCCATCATCCGATTAGAAAGTGAAACAGCATCTACAATCATACAAAGCACGCCTGAAGTATCAATAAATGAACAAGAAAATGAGGTATTAGTTCAAGATACAACCACAGTAGAGGCTGCAACCTTAGTTAAGGAAGCAACTGTAACAACCGTTGCACAAACTGCGCAAATTAACTTACCCTCATTAGGTGAGGGAATAGAACAAGGCACTGTTATTTCTATCGCGGTAAAGGAAGGTGATACCATTACTGCTGAACAAACACTTATGGAGGTAGAAACGGATAAAGTTGTTGTAGAAGTACCTTCGGATATTGATGGCATCGTTGAAAAAATATTAGTAGCAATAGGTGATGAAATTAGCGAGGGTACGCCCATTATCGAAATAAAGAGTGCAGCGACCGAAGAGATACAACAAACAGAAGTTAAAGTAGAAAAGAAAGCTTCGGAAAAAACTGTTGAACCCAAACCCACCATTAAAAAAGAAGTGCAACAATCGGTGCCAACATCTAGCAGAAAAGGAAAATTTAGAGCATCACCATTAGCAAAGAAATTAGCTCGAGAAATTGGTGTAGATATCGCTACCATGCCTGTAAGCAACCCAAGTGGTCGTATTTCTGTAAAAGATGTAAAGGCATATTCTAAACAACTGCATCAAAATAGAACTTCTTTCTCAGGAAATTCTCCCCAACCTACCTTACCGGATCTTACCAGATGGGGTGACATTAAGCGTCATCCCATGTCTGGTATCATGCAGGCCACCAGTAAAAATATGACCACTTCATGGAGTACCATACCTCATGCTTGGCTTCAGGAAAAAGTTGATATCACTTATTTAGAGGAAAAGAGGCAAGTGCATAAAAACGCTTTTAAAGAAAAAGGTAGCCCGTTAACAATTACAGGAATTCTTGTAAAAGTGGTTGCAAAAGCTTTGGAAGAGTTTCCCATTTTCAATGCGAGTTTAGATGTTAATTCAAATGAGTTGATCTATAAAGATTACATCAATATCGGTGTTGCCGTAGATACTGACCGTGGACTACTGGTTCCTGTTTTAAAAAATGCTGATCAAAAAAACATTGGTGAAATTGCTACCGATCTCGCCAGCTTAGCTGACAAAGTCAAACAGAAAAAAATTAGTGCCGAAGAACTCGATGGTGGTACATTTACCATCTCAAATCTTGGCGGTATTGGCACCTCGGCTATTTTCCCTCTAGTTTCGTTTCCGCAAGTTGCTATATTGGGTGTTGCCGGAAGTCAAACCGAAGCAAGCTATATTAATGGTCAATTTCAACCTCGCTTGATCATGCCATTGACTATTGGCTTTGATCACCGAATTATTAATGGCGCAGATGCCGCCAGATTCATTAAGCATATTAAGTTGTTACTTGAAGACTGGTTTGCGTGGAATTTATAATTAACCAACACAAATGAAATGAGCATATTTCTAATTTTAAAGTATTTCCATATTTTACTATTCGTATTTTGGCTTGGTACTGATATGGGTACATACTACTCTAGTAAATTTGTAATAAATCCGAACCTGTCACCACCTCAGCGAGCTACTGCATTACAAATTTTACAGGGTTGTGATCTTGGACCTCGTATTGCAATGCCTTTGATCATGCCAACAGGTATTCACATGGGAAAAGAATTAGGTTTAATCAATATTGGTAGAACCGGACTTGGTTTAATATGGTTGGCCGGAATTCTTTGGTTGATTTTGGTTTTAGCTGTGCACTTCGGAAAAGATGAAGCCAGAAAAAAGAAGCTTAAAAATTTAGATTTTTGGTTGCGCCCCATTATTGTAATTGGTGTTTCTGGTTTTGCCATTTATTCTTTGATTGATAACTCATACATTGCTGTAGCTTGGATGAATTATAAGCTACTCATTGTTTGTGGTTTGATACTTTGCGGATTGGGAATTAGATATCACCTCACTCGTTTTACCCCTGCTTTTGTTAATTTAATGCAAGGAAAAGAGATTGAGACATCTAATGAAATAATGAAAAAGAGAATGAATGCCTGTTTACCATATGTATATGGCATTTGGATAGGGCTTTTAGTGAATGCCGCATACGGAATCCATTTAATTTAATTAAACATGAAACATAAAACCATACGCGGTTACATTCGATATACCAGTAAAAAACCAGAACGTTTAGATCAGGAACGAGGGCGTGAGTTTTTTACCTTAACCACTCAAAGTGATAATGTATTGGTCATGGATGCGCATTGCGAAATTGATGATGAACCTAATGTGATACGAAATGTGATGCAAGCTATGAGAAAAGATGATTGCAGCCCTTTAGATTGCAGTGTGCGCCTTTCCGTTGGAGATAAATTTGAAGGTTCCGGTTGGTTTCGGTTTGCAAATGATTGTGTAGAGTGTGAAATGTATAATCGCAAGGATGGCCGAATTACGCAGAAAATAGCAATAGAAAAAAGGGTGCCTTGGTTGCAATCGCATCCCATTGTTGGAGATGGCCTGCTTATGAAATTATATGACCTGTCTAAAGGTGAAGGGAAGCAACTCATAACCGATTTTATGTTGACATCTCCGGATCATAGAGGGGCTACGGGCCCAATGCTTTTCAAAATGGCTAAAATGAGTATTTCATACCATGGCGAAGAAGAAATAACTATTGCCGCCGGTACCTTTAAAGCTCGACATTTTTCAGTAGGAGATACCGCCGGGAGCCTTTTAGAAGAACACCCTCCTTATCATGTTTGGGTAACTGCAGATGATGATTATCTGTTCTTAAAAGCCGGGGCTGCCGGATATATGCAAACACATTATGAGCTAGAAAAGGTCGAATATTTTGGGTAACCAACTAAAGCCGTACCACCACTTTACCGCAACTTTTTCCCGCTAAAAGGTATTCTGATGCTTCAATAATCGATTCAATTCCGGAGAAGGTTGTTTGATCAACTTTTACCCGTAGTTCTCCTTTTTGATATAAATCGAACAGATAATTTCGGGCTTCTTGATGTTGTTCCCTATATAAATGATTCATAAAACACCGTACTGATGCTCCTTTCCAATAAATACTTTCATATACTCGGGTAGCTTCTCTTTTTTCAAAATAAGGTGCATTTAATTCCGTTGCTAGGCCACTTACTACTAATCGCCCCAGTGGTGCTAAATTTTGTAAAAATGCATCAAACATATAGGTGCCAACCGAGTCAAAACCAACATCAATTTTATTACTATACTCCTTACTTAATACCTCAGCAATTTTTTCCTCTTTATAATTGATGATCCGATCGCATGAATTCAAACTTTTCAAAAGCTCCACCTTTTCTTTTGTTCCGCAGATGGCTACCACATGACATTTTTTATGTTTTGCTAACTGCACAACAATATGCCCTAGTCCTCCTGCAGCAGCTGAGACTATAATAATTTCTCCATCTTTCAATTCGGCTACATTTTTCAAAGCCAAATAGGCTGAGACACCTGTAGGGTTTAATGTTAAGTATTCTGGGGTGGCTTCTGGTATCTTAATAACATCTTCTTGCTTTATTATCTGATATTCTTGATACGCCGTGCCTACTTTTACCGTTGATACCGCTTGACCAAGAGCCACATTTTTTACGTTTTTTCCAACTTCAATGACAACACCCACCGCTTCTACACCAAAAACGTATGGTAAATCAATATCTATATAAGGAACCCGACCTTGATACAACTCTCTGTCGTATAATGCATTTATACCAACATAAATGTTTTTGATAAGGACATCATTTTCCCATAATACGGGAATAGGTTTTTCAATTACATCGCTTGCTATTGTTATTTCACTTGAAAATTGCTTAACAACAAGTTGCTTATTCAATTTCATTATTTGCATTTAAAATGAATAGACTATCAGCCAATTTTTCGTTTACTTCAAAATCGGTCCAGTAAACTTCATTAGAGATTTTTCCGTCATAAAACAGCTCAACACGGCCAGATTGCAACCAAGAATACTCATCTTTCGAAAAGAATTCAGAATACTCTCGATGGTGCCAACCTCTTGGAGTTTGAAAGGCCACTTTTACGATTTTAAAGTCTAGTTTGTCAATACCAAAAAAAGTTTCTCCTTGATTTGGGTCAGTAACTTTGATGGTGTAGGCAGGTTTTCCTTTAATCGTATCGGTTGCTACTTTTTCTAAAATATAACCTTCATCTAACGCATGCCGTATAGCTCCATAACCAAAATTGGAAGCCCAGCGATTATCGGCGGCTGATTTTTCCTGTTTCCCACGAAGATCATAGGTGTTTTCTCCATCAAACGTCACAATAAAAATAGGAACTGAATCTTTAAACGATTCTATTCTAACTTTCCCATTGGCTATATGCGCATCACTTTTTGTCTGTTCAAAAACACGCCACATATTATGTGTCTCGTGTTTTGAAGCGTTACCATCTTTGTAAAAAACAGCATGGCCTTTTAAGGTTAAACTTTTTGGTTTCTGCCAAAAATCTCCTCCTGCTTTTTCATGAGCTTTTTGCATAATCTCAGTTGCAGTCAACATATCAGTATTTACCTTTTTATTATTACAACTCAAAAAACTCAGTAAACACATCAGGAATATTAAGTGTGTATTTTTCATGTATAGTATAATTTAATTACACGGCTGTTCTTTTAAACTAATGGTAGGCCCTTTGTCATGAACTCCAAAAACAGGATTGCCGTCAATATCGGTGGCTGTATCTTCTAAAAGCAAAGCGTCTTTTCGTAAAATGAGCGTTTCATTTAAGTAAACCTGCTTCCCAAATCTGTCGGAATAATAGTTACAAGCATTCTCTTTTAAATATCCTCTAAAGACATCACTCTCTCTATTCCAGAAAACATCACAACCCGGTTTTAAAAAGAAATCATTTTCGCTTAAACGTTTAAATATTTCAGGTTTTTTATGACCATTGGTCAGTTTAGCTGGTTCCTTTGGTGTATATATTCTTAATCGAATAGCCTGTTCCGCATCATCAATTTCAAAAGAATAAATTCGCTGTCTGTACAGATCGTCTAAATTGTAATGCTGCGATTGTTGTGCATACAAAGTGCGACCTGGAATAAAATCAAGTTTCACTTCATGAAAAATGTGATGCGTTTGTCGATGCCTTTTTGCTATATCAAATTTATCGACAGCTTCTTTATACACCTGTTCATGATTATCATACTCCCCGGGAAACCAGGCTAAAAGTGTATCAAGATCTTGTTGTAGCGTTATATAAACATCAGCGTTTTCAGTATTAGCAACTGATGGCTTCGCTTTATGCCCTACAAAGGCAGTAATGAATAGAAAAACAATGAGAAGTGCGATTAAATTTTTCATCTGTTCCTTATTTCTAATTAACTACCGGTTGAATTCTTGGTATAAAAATCATCACTATTAGTGCTGAAACTATGTGTAAAAATGAAACGATTACGAATACAGGTGAATATGAAATTGTATCGACCAGCCAGCCTATAACAGGTGTAAACAACATCGCGCCAAAACTTCCTGCTGAGCCGGAAATCCCCCATACCGATGCTGCATCTTTTTTTGAGAATAAATCAATTGGTAATGTAAACAGAGATGATTGTTTAAACTGGGTTGCAAAAAGTGAAAAACTAATGAGAGTGATTGCCCAATATGGTGATTCTATATATAAACATCCTAATACGGGCACTACCAAAACTGCACCAATCCAGATAATCCATTTTCTAGAGGCGTCTAATGACTTCCCATTTTTAATTAATTGGGCACCTGTCCATCCGCCTACGAAACTTCCGATATCTGACAGTAAGAACGGAATCCAAGCAAAAAGACCTATTTCTGTTAATGTAAATCCTTTTTCATCAGCCAACCACGACGGTAACCAAAAAACGAAAAAGTAAAATGCCCCGTCAGAAACAAAGCGAGATAGCGTTAGCCCCCAAACCTCTTTATACTTAAAGTAGTGCAACCACGGCAGCTTTTTTTGATCATTTTCTTCTTTTGAACTGTTTATTAATTTCAACTCTTCTTCACTTATTCTTGGATGATCTTTTGGTTCATAGTAGATCCATCGCCAGAGCAATAGCCAGAAAAAACCAATTGCTCCTGTAATGACAAATGCCATTTTCCATCCAAAATCGAGAATTAACCATGCCATTAAGGGCGGTGCAATGATCGCACCTAATCCCGGTCCCATATTTAAAATACCAACTGCTTTGGTCCGTTCTTGTTTGGGAAACCATTCTGATATAGCCTTCATTGCAGCAGGATAATTACCTGCTTCACCAATTCCTAACAAAAACCGAAAAAAACCAAGACTTAATAAACCTCGACCGAATGCATGTAACATATTTGCAATGGACCACCATATAACTGCAATGCTAAATCCTTTTTTGGTTCCTAATGAATCTATGAGTCTTCCTGACACCATTTGCATAATCGCATACGCCAACAAAAATGCACTTACAATCCAACCATATTCTTCGTTTGATAGGTCTAGATCTTTTCGAATAGTTGGTGCCGCAACTGACAATGCTTGCCTATCAATATAATTGATAGTCGTAGCGAGAAAAATGGTTCCAGCTATATACCAGCGAATATTCTTGGTTTTTCGCATAACTAATTTGGCTATGCTACAACTGATTCTTCTTCGGTATCTGCTTTAAATGTTCTGTATTTTCCTAAAAACAAAAGAGGGATTGATCCAACTACAAATGCAATTGCCGCATATCCTAAAATGGAGTTATAGCTACCTGTTTCTGTGAAAAAACGGCCGAATATATAAGGCCCAAAACCGGCTCCTAATCCGAAAAAGGCATAAAGAAAACCGTAAATAGCAGCGTAATTTTTCATGCCAAAATACCGTGATACTAAATAGGCCATTAAATCATATTCCACCCCAGCACCAAAACCTAGGATAACAACCGCTATAACAGCATTGGTGTAAGACAAATCGACAGTTTGTAAGATTAAACAGGATACTGCAGGAATACTCAATAATATAAAAGCAACTGCTGGCGCCCAAAACCGGTCTATTAAATAACCCCCTATCAATCTTCCTATTACCACCGCATATCCCAAAAAACTTGCTAAAATCACTGCGTCAGAAACATCGAAACCTTTACTTGAAAATAGCTTTTCTAAATTAGGTATAGGCCCCCCTACTGCAAAAGAGATAAGCAGAAAAGAGAAGGCTAAAAGCCAAAACCGCCAATCTCCAAACGCCTGTTTTACACTTAATCCAGAGTGATTCCCCGAGACATATTCGGGAACTTCTGCTCGTAGCTTGGCAACCCGATCAGCCACTTTCGGATCATTCGTATCTCTAAAAAAGAAATAAGCCAATGGTAGCGAGATTAGTAACGGTAATAGGGCAACACCTATATATGCATATTTCCAACCATAGCCGTCAATAAGATGTGATGCAAAAATTTTTGCAAAAGATCCAAATATACCGGTACCTAATAACGATAAACCTAGGGCCAAGCCCCTGTTTTTATTAAACCAATTATTGATCGCTCGGGTCCATGTCATAGGTAAAGTTCCTGCACCTGCTATAGCCAACATAGCCCAAAGAAACAAGTAAAGCGCTTTTGAACCGGTATTAAAACTAAACATCATAAACGTAAAACTGAAGATAATCACAGAAGTTATAGCAGTTTTCCGAGCCCCAATTTTATCAGCTATATAACCGACAAGAGGGCCTGCAAAGACAGCTCCAATGGTGAACACTGGCATCGCCGCCATAACGGTATCCATACCCCACCCAAAATTTTTAGTCAGTGGAATTGCGAAAACACCAAGTGTATAAAATGGCAATGGAGACATTCCTAAACCTATCCCGAATGTTGAAGCCAATACAACACGCCATCCATATTTAAACTCTTTAAAACTTGAAAAATTCATATAGTGTAGTTTTTTAATGCCCCTTTTTTACCCGTATCTTTAAGTAATTTTCAACTAGTAAAGTTGATCAATTTAGCTAAAGAAAATCGATTTAATATCTACTTTGAGTTAGAATCACAATAAATACCGGTTCAAAAAAATGATGGTTAAATTAAGTTAATTAGTTGTTTTTCATAGGGTTTGAATCCATTTAAAGCTCTGCAAAAAATAAATCTTGACCTAAAATTATTTATAAATTTAATGATTAAGTACATTAATAATTAATTAAATTAACTATTTTTATGCAGAATAGACAACCGTAATACCATTTAATATTATGCCAGATTTAAAATTATTCCCCAAACATGAGGGTATTTGGGAAGGAACTTATAGAAGAATAGGAGCAGATGGTCAGTTAATTGACCAGTGGAAAAGTCGCTTGACCTGTGTTTTATTGCCAGGGAATAAATATCACCAAGTAAACGAATATACTTGGGATGACGGATTTAAAGAATGTCTTGATTTTGGAGTTTGTGATTTTAACGAAAAAGGAGAGCTTATTTTCGAAAATCCGAGGCTTTCTGGAAAAGCTTGGGAAACAGGTCGGAGCATAGTTCTTATCTGGGATTATAAACACAGACCTGGCATGACGTTGTTTGAGCAAATTGATTTAATAGGCCCAAAAGAAGATCATCGTATCCGCGTATGGAAATGGTCGGAAGGTGATACTTTTAATGGGATTACGATGATAGAAGAACGCAAAGTTTGTGGAAAAGAAGGAATAGATCCGCAATTTTGGATAGATCTCCCTAAAAATAGAACGAACGGACAAGAATCTCGATCAGATGACTCTTAACATTCGCTGTTAAAGATCAAACTTCTAACAAAACTGTACGAATATGGGAATGACCATTACAGAAAAAATAATGGCTCGCAGCAGCGGGCGCGATAAAGTAATTCCGGGAGAGCTCGTTTGGACTGATATCGAATCCGTAATGACTATGGATTTTTTAGGCAAGCAGTGTTTTGAAAAATTTAGGTCACTTGGAAAAACTGAGGTTTTTAATAAAGACAAAGTTATTTGTGTTTCAGATCATTTAGTACCCCCGCCAACACAAAAGTTTGCTAACATGCTTAACGAATGGCGCGAGGTGGTAAAACAACATGACATCACTAACTTTTATGATTTAGGAAGACAAGGTATCGCACATCAAATTATGGTCGAACAGGGTCACGTACTACCAGGTACAATAAGTATCGGTACCGATTCTCACGCAAATACGTATGGTGCTGTTGGCGCAATGGGTAATGCCATAGGAGTAACTGATGCTGCAGTTGCAATGGCAACCGGCAAGGCGTGGTTTAGAGTCCCGAGATCAGTTAAATTTAACATCGTAGGTGAATGGCAACCTTGGGTAATGGGAAAAGATCTTAGTTTACACATTATGGGGATGATGCGCTGGAATGGGCATTTATTATATAAGTCTCTGGAATTTGCCGGCCCAGGAATAGAAAGTTTGAGCATGGCCGGTCGTATGACCATCTGCAATATGACTGTTGATCTTGGCGCAAAAAATGGTATTGTAGCCCCAGATGTTGTTACCGAACGTTATTTAAGAAATAGAACAAAGGAAGCTTGGGAGCCTTTACATAGTGATGAAGACGCTGAATATGATATGGTCTATGAAGTGAATCTAGGCGATTTGGGTCCGACTATTTCAATGCCCGGAAAACTTGACGATACGCAGCCTATTGAAAAATTAATAGGTACAAAATTTAATAAAGCCTTTGTGGGTACATGTACTAATGGTCGACTTGAAGATATCGCTACTATGGCAGAAATCATGAAAGACAAACAAGTACATCGTGATGTCAATATGATACTTGTACCTGCAAGTCAAACAGTATATCTTGAAGCTTTACAAGCAGGACATCTTGAAACCTTAATTAAAGCCGGTGTAGCGATCGATACTCCTAGTTGCGCCTCGTGTGCCGGGCTTCATACAGGTGTTGCCGGAGATGGTGATATCGTACTTAGTGCCGGAAATAGAAATATGACCGGTCGCATGGGCAGTCGCGAAGCAAAAGTGTATTTGAGTTCTCCGTCTGTAGTAGCGGCATCTGCAATTAGGGGTGAAATAACAGATCCTAGAACATTCGATATTTAAAATGAATAGAAGGTACTTCATACAAAAAACAAGTGCTGCCGGCATTGCATTTAGTCTAATGCCGATAGCATGCGCTAAAGCTCCTAAAATGGATGCTGAATTCATCATTTTAGGTGGTGGCCTATCCGGATTGTACTTGGCGCACTTATTAGAAGAAGTGGGAAAAGATTATCTTTTGTTAGAAGGAAGTAATCGTCTTGGTGGTCGCATGTTTTCTCGTAAAGATATTAACCGAGAAGTAGGTGGTAGAGGTATTGGTGATAAGTATATTGAAGTGATGAAATTGGTAAAAAAGTTCGACACTGAAATGATCGACATTACCGACTATATGAGATCACCAACAGCAATTTATGTTGATGGCACCCTTCATAAGGAATGGACTGATAACACAACCAATCCGGCTTATTTGCAATTTATGGCATTAGCCAAAGCACCAAAATTAAGCGCATTAGACCAATGGTACCAACGTCCTGATCTTGATGAAACGTATAGTACATTACTTAAACGGCATGGACTTACTGATGAACAAATCGACCTTGCTAATATCAGTGCTAATTATAATAACCTGCGAGAAACCTCTGCTATAAATGCCTATCACAGCGCTGCATTTAGGCAGTTTAACGATTCTGAACGCATTCTAAATTTTAAAGGCGGCTCGTATAAGTTCATCGATGCTATAGTAGGAAGTCTTAAAAAAACAGTGCTCAGAAATAAAATGGTTACCAAGATTAATGATACAAAAGATAAGGTAACTGTATGGTGCGAAGACGGCTCTTCATATAACGGGAAAAAAGTAATCTCAACACTTCCCTTCTCTACATTACGGGATGTTAAAATGGATGTATCCTTCAATAGTAATCAACAAAAAGCAATTGCCGAATTGCCGTATACTAAAATCACTCAGATACATCTAACCCAGACCGAAGCTTTTTGGGAACAAGATCAAATACCGTATGATATGTGGACTGATACTCCCCTCGAGCGCATTATGAATGTGAGTTCTAATAAAGATGAAAAACAAATGGCTTGTTGGGTAAATGGAACTGGCACGGCCTTCTTTGATAAGATGTCAGAAAAAGAAATTGCTGATTATACCATCAAAAAAATAAACGAAATTAGGCCTTCGACAACGGGAAAACTTGAGTACTTAGGCACCCAAGATTGGGGGCAATACAAATATAATAAAGGGGCATATGTTGAGTTTGGAGTCGGTCATGCATCACTATTTGAAGATATGATTCGCCCTGCCGGAAATATGCATTTTGCAGGTGAGCATGCGGCAAAAAAATCCCGTGGTATGGAAGGTGCTGCCGAATCTGCCAGAAGGGTTTTTAATGAATTAACTAGTTAAACTTAAGAAAATGATAAAAGGAACATGTTGGGTAGCGGATGACTACGTAATGGCATATGATATAATTACCTCAGAATATTGGACTTCACCTATCGATCCTGTTGAGAACAGCAAGATTGTAATGGGGGGTGTAAAAGAAGAATTTAGCAAGGAAAACGGATTTAAAGATAAAGGATACACGTTCATCGTTGCAAATCATAATTTCGCAGGAGGGGGAAAATCAATAGAACATGTAATCACTGGTTTAATGGGTGCTGGTATTAAATCTGTTTTTGCGACTAGTTTTGCTCGACTTCAATTTAGAAATGCCATAAATTACGGATTACCTTTTGTAACATGTGATGATATTCATCTAGGATGTGAAACAGGTGATGAACTGGAATATGATCCGGATAGTGGTATAATAAAAAACCTAACCAATGGAAAGGAATTTCAATCGGTGCCAGCAGCACCATTTGTAGCAGAAGTTGCTGAAGCGGGAGGTTTAATGAATTTTGTTCGAGAAAAAATAGCCAAAGGAGAACCTATAGAATAAACCTACTGTATGAAAGAAAACAAACTAAAAAAACGAATCGAAGATGGCAAAGTTGGTTTTGGGGTCATCTCTCCTACTACAGACCCTACTATTTGCGAATATGTTGGTCTTACCGGCTTTGATTTTTATATGATTGATGGTGAACATGGAGCAATTTCTGCTTCAGACATAACCAATATGGTACGTGCTTGTGAGCTGCGTGGCACAACGCCCTTAGCCAGAATCCGTAGTGTCGATACTAAGCTTATTCTTCAATATATTGACGCCGGTGTAATGGGTGTGATGATGCCGACTATTAACACCATTCAAGATGTAAAAATCTTAGTAGACGCCATTAAATATCCACCAATTGGTAGTCGCGGTTTAGGACCGGTGCGAGCAGCTGATTATATGCAAGGTCCTATGTCGCAGGAAGAATATGTTCATTTTGCAAACTCGCAAACCTTAGTGATGCCACAAATTGAGACTATGGAATGTGTTGAAAATCTTGAAGAATTATGTAAAATAGATGGTGTTGATGGCTTCATTATTGGACCTCGAGATTTAGCAATGTCTATGGGTTTTTATGATGGTCCAGCCCATCCTGAAGTGAAGGAAATGCTCGATCACATTTTCAAAACAATCCTAGATGCAGGTAAATGGTATGGTACCGTTGCTGGTAACGCTGATCAAGCAACTGCACTAGTTGGAAAAGGAGCATCATTTGTAATGAACTCTGTACAAGGATTAATAAAAGCTTCAGGAAACGCATTTCTTGGAGCAAGACAATAAATTTAAGATTATGGCAGCATTAGTGGTGTTATTTAATTTAAAAGATGAAAATGCAAGAGAAGCGTATGAGCAATGGGCAAAAAATACCGATGTTCCTACAGCTTCGAGCATGTCGTCAGTAGATTCATTTAAAGTGTTTAAACTTGGTAACATCATGGGTACCGAAAATGAGTCTCCTTATCAATATTGCGAAGTACTTGAAATTAATGACATGGCCAAACTAGGAGAAGAAGTTGGCTCAGAAGCAATGCAAAAAGTTGCTGCAGAATTTCAAACATTCGCCGACAATCCTATGTTCATTATCTCTGAACAAATTGCATAAACCATGTACAATTTAAAAGGAAAAACAGTAATTATAACAGGTTCTGGAAGACGCAAAGGTATTGGCGAAGCAATCGCTCTTAAATTTGCCACTGAGGGTTGTAATGTTGTGATCACTGATATAGGAAAACCTCAAGGAGAAAAATTCAGTGAAGAACATATCGGTACCACTGATGAAATGGAAAGTATCGTTAGTGATTGTATAAAGGCAGGAGGTAATGCTGTTGCGTTTGCATGTGATATCCGCTATGAAGAGCAAGTAGCTAATCTTATTCAAAAAGCAAAGGAAACTTTTGGAAGTGTTGATATATTGGTTAACAATGCAGGGGTTGGTTATATTATGGAACCATTCACTGAATTTAAAGATGAAAGTTGGGATGCAGTTTTAGACGTTAATTTAAAAGGCACCTTCCTCTGTTCAAAACACGCTGCAAAACAAATGATAGAACAAGGGAAAGGCGGGTCAATAATAAATGTAGCCAGTCAAGCAGCTAAATCAGGTTTTCCTTATGCTGCCGCCTACACTGCCTCAAAACACGGAATGATCGGATTAACACGTTCTAATGCGGTTGAACTTGGCGAACATAAAATAAGAGTAAATGCCGTTTGTCCAAATCATATTACTACTGGTTTAGGGCATTGGCAAAATAAATTCTTCAGCGATAAGCTGGGAAAAAATTATGATGATTACTTGCAAGGAATTGTAGACAAAAATCCCTTAAAACGAACCGGGCTTGTAGAAGATATCGCTAAGGCCGTTGCGTTTCTAGCTTCAGATCAAGCTGACTATATTACTGGTGAAGCAATGAACGTTTCCGGCGGCGAAGAATATCATTAAAAACAAATACAAACATTAGAAATAAACCAGATAATTCTCCCTCGATCGAGGTGAGATCATGGGAGGTGTAACCTCAAAAAATGAAAAAATGAAACTTGGAATTGACATAGGAGGAACATTTACAGACTTTGTATTGTTCGATGACGACAGTAATCAGTTATATTTTGCCAAAACCTTAACTACTTATCCCGATCCAACGGTTGGTATTTTTAACGGTATTAAAGAACTTGAAGATAAGTTTGGTTTTCCTGTGAAAAACATGAATGATATTGTTCACGGGACAACCCTAGTAACCAATGCTGTTATTGAACGCAAAGGGGCTAAAACCGCATTTATAACTACCAAAGGTTTTGAAGATGTGTTAGAAATAGGTCGTGAAATGCGATATGACATTTACGATATATTCTTGACCATGCCCAAACCATTAGTGCCTAGAAACCTAAGAATGGGGGTTGCAGAACGAGTTGACATTAACGGCAATGTTGTAACACCTTTAAATGAATCAGCGTTGCAATACTTAGCACAAACCTTAAAAGAAAATGATATTGAAGCTGTCGGCGTGTGTTTGCTAAACTCATTTGCAAATACCAATCATGAAAAGGCAGTAGGTGATTATTTGAGTAAAAATATACCCGATATTTACTACAGCCTTTCTTCAGAAATTATGCCTGAGATTCGTGAGTATGAGCGAAGCTCGGCAACAGCAATGAACGCCTATGTACAACCAATAACCGACAAGTATTTAAAAGATTTCGAAACTCAGTTAAGAGAAGCGGGTTTTGAAGGTAATATTAATATTATGATCTCTAGCGGTAAACTGACCACTATTGATGGTGCGAGAAAATCCCCCATCCATTTGCTAGAATCAGGCCCTGCAGGTGGTGCTATGGCCGGAGTGTTTTTTGGTACCCATTTAAATGAAGAAAACCTACTTTGCTTTGATATGGGCGGTACTACTGCAAAGGCATGCGTTATATATGAAGGGAAACCGGAGATCACCAATCACTTTGAAGCTGGTAGAGTAAAACGATTTAAAAAAGGCAGTGGCCTTCCTGTTCGCATTCCTGTGATCGATTTGATAGAAATTGGTGCAGGCGGCGGAAGCATCGCCCGAGTAAACAATATTGGCTTATTAACCGTAGGTCCCGATAGTGCATCTTCTACTCCAGGACCAGCATGCTATAATTTAGGTGGTGAAGATCCTACAGTAACCGATGCGGATTTGGTTTTGGGATATTTAAATGCTGAATACTTTCTCGGAGGTGAAATGAGTTTAAGTGTTGAATCTGCACGAAAAGCAATTGAAAATAAACTTGCCAAACCTCTTGGCATTTCTATCGAGGAAGCCGCCATGGGAGTTCATAAAATAGTAAATGAAAATATGGCCAATGCTGCACGTGTTCACGTACTTGAAAAAGGGATGGATCCTCGGCATTTTAATATGGTGGGTTTTGGAGGCGCAGGACCAGTACATGCCTTTGGTGTTGCTAAGTTGTTAAATACAAAGCGTCTTATTATTCCTGTGGGCGCAGGGGTTACATCAGCTTTAGGATTTTTAGTATCTCCCGTTGCAAGCGAAAAAATTCACAGTTACATCATTGAACTCAACAAAGCCAATTGGGATGAAATAAATACATTCCTTTCAGAGATGGAAGAAGATGGGTATGATTTCTTACAACAATCAGGAATTGATAGAAAAGACGCAACGGTACAACGGGTTGTAGAAATGAGATATTATGGACAAGGTCATGAAATCACCATTGAGTTACCTAAAGGAAAATTAAGTGATAACAGCATTGCTGAAATAGAAAAGCGGTTTATCAAAGAATACGAGTTTAGATACAATCGCTCTATCGAAGGAATGAGCATGGAAATGGTCACTTGGCGGGTTGTGGTTCAAGGACCAATTCCTAAAATGAAAGTTAAACAGTTTTCTACAACAGAAGAAGATAAAGAAGCCTACAAAGGAACAAGAAAAGTATTTTTTGAAGAAACCGGGTATCTCGACTGCCCAGTATATGATCGTTATGCTTTAAAGCCTTTTGAAAAATTTGATGGGCCAGCAATTATTGAAGAAACTGAAAGTACAACTGTTATTGGAATCAATAGTTCAGTTCAGGTGGACAATGATAAAAATATAATAATCGATCTACATTATTAAAATGAGTTATGATATTTTAATAGTTGGGGCAGGTACCGCAGGAATGAGTTGCGCAATTACGGCAGCACAACGCGGACTGAAAGTGGGAGTTGTTGAAAAATCTGATCATGTAGGTGGTGCCATGCATTGGTCAGGCGGACATATGAGTGCTGGTGGAACGCGTCTTCAAAAAGATAAAGGAATTGAGGATAGTGTTGAAAAACACCTCGCAGATATTTACCGCATCAATAATCGATCGGGTGATAATGGCTTAATTGAAATGGCTGTTAAGGAAGCACCGAAAACCATAGCCTGGTTAGACGAAATTGGCATGGAATGGGCTCCTGAATGTCCGAGAATTATCTACGGCCATGTTGCTTATGAAACCGCTCGCACTATTTATGGTCCTGAAAAAGCATTGAGTATTTATAAAGTCCTGCTTCCGCTTTGGGACGAACAAGTTTCAAAAGGAACGATAGAATGCCATTTACATCATACATTTACCGGCTTAGGAAAATCTGCTGATCGATATGACAAAGTGGTGTGTAAAACTCATGATGGAGAAAAGATATTGGAAGGAAAAAACATTGTAATCACTTCTGGAGGTTATGGCAGTAATCCTGCATATTTTCAAGAGAAACATCCGGGAATACCATTGGTAAGTTCATGCTACCCTACAGCTACTGCTGAGGGTCATGTGATTCTGGAAAAGCAGGGTGCTACTTTTCGCTTTGGAGAATACCATTTACCAAGTTTAGGAGGTATGGAAGAGGAGGAAGGTAGTGGTCGGGTTGATTTTAATGCCAACTGGGCAATGGTATTGACTTCTATTTACAGAAAACCAAGAGATATATATGTCAATGCATATGGTAAACGCTTTATCAGTGAAGATGAGGTAAGCCCCGAAGCAAGAGAACTGGCTACAATGCAACAACCAGACTGGTGTTTTTGGGTGATATTTGATGAGGCTGCATTGAATGCACCCGATGAAAATGGAAATCACAATCCGATTATGATTGGGCGATCAGTGCAAGAAATGAAAACCGAAGCAACCAAAGAAAACGCATTATGTAGTGCCGATTCTATTGATGAACTTGCACAAAAAACAGGCTTACCATTCGATAATTTAAAACGCACCATTTCTAATTATAATGAAATGGTCATCACAAAAAAAGACCCAGAATTTGGTCGTACCTATTTAGAAGATCCTATTAAAACAGCCCCATTTTATGCTTTAAAAGTTCATGCCTCTGTTTTGGTGACTTTTGGTGGTATAAAGGTTAATGATGATTTGCAAGTTTTAGATGCCAATGGAAACATTATGAAAGGCCTATATGCCGCAGGTGAAGTATTGGGATTAGGTTCAACCAGCGGAAGCTCGTTTTGCAGCGGAATGGCGATAACACCAGCTTTGGGCTTTGGTCGTATTCTTGGCAGAAAACTGGGCTAATCTCATAATAAACTAATAAAGACAAACAAAAAACATTATTTACAAATCAAAATCATCCGTGTCAGGAAGATTTTTGAATAAGTTAACTATTAAAAGACAAAAATTAGTTAACTTAGTTAACTAATTTTAGAATATGCAAGCAACCGCAACCACATTCGACCCAATAGCATTAAGTATTCTCTGGTCCAGACTCATCAGTATTGTTGATGAGGCGGGTACCACATTACAACGTACATCCTTTTCGACAGTGACTCGAGAATCTAACGATTTTGCCGTTGTGCTAATGGATAAAAAAGGGCGTTCTATCGCACAATCTAGCGTATCTGTACCCTCATTTTTGGGAGTTCTCCCTATCCTGACAAAAGCATTGCTGAAAGATTATTTTCCTGAGAAAACCTGGAAAGAAGGAGATGTAGTTATGACTAATGACCCTTGGTTATGTGCAGGCCATAAGCCGGATATCGGCATCGTTTCGCCAATATTCTATCAAAGAAATTTAATTGGTTTTATAGGTACTATTGCACATAGTCCCGATATGGGAGGCCAGCTTTGGGGTGCAGGTACACGTGATTTGTATGAAGAAGGTTTAATGGTACCACCAACCAAGTTAATTTCGGAAGGTGTTCCTAATGAAACGCTGTTTAATATTCTAGAGCAAAACGTACGTGCTGCCGACCAAACTGTTGGTGATATTAGAGCACAGGTGGCAGCAAACGATCAGGGAATAAAGTCGTTGATGAAGTTAATGGAAGAAAACGATCTGGATGACCTTCAGGATTTAGCTGATGCGGTAATTAACTCGTCTGAAAAAGCAATGCGAGAAGCCTTACTTGCTGCCCCAGATGGTAGTTATCATTATGCATATGATACCGACGGCGATGGCAGGGGAACAGGATGTCATTTTGAAATAACAATTACGATTAAAGGAGACGAAATAATAGCAGATTATACGGGTACTTCAAGTGCACATTATATGAGTATTAATGCCGTGTTAAACTACACATTTGCGTATACCGCGTATCCTATTAAATGTGCTTTCAGTCCGGATGTGCCAAATAACGATGGTTCGTTTTATCCGATTACAGTTACTGCTCCGAAAGGTTGCTTGGTCAACGCACAAAAACCTGTACCACTGGGGGCAAGAAATGTTACGGGCAACATGTTGCACTCAGTGGTATTCGGAGCTTTGGCCAAGGCGGTCCCAGATCAGGTTCAGGCCGACTGTGGCAGCGCATGCTGGTGTATTGTACTAAATGGTGAACATAAAGGAAAAGAATTTGTAGAATACTTCTTTTTAAATGGAGGATACGGCGCCAGACCAAATATGGATGGAGAACATGTTTTGAGCTTTCCAACTAATGTAGCGAATGTTCCGATTGAAGTGCTGGAAACCGATGTTGCTGTACTGGTAACCGAAAAATCATTAATTCCAAACTCGGCAGGTCAAGGTAAATACCGAGGAGGATTAGGTCAGCGTTTTAGCTTTAAAAACATCGGTGAAAATCCGATTAACGTATCGATGGTTGCCGAAAAAACAGTTACAAAAGCAAAGGGGATTTTAGAAGGGCTCGATGGAGCAATGGGATCTGTTAAAATTATTCCTGAAAGAGATTTTCCTTCAAAGGGACTTGACAAATTATTTCCAGGAGAAGAATTGATATTGACACTACCAGGTGGCGCAGGTTACGGTAATCCGGAAGAAAGAGATCAACAACTAGTTGAAGAAGATAAAATATTAGGATATATTAGTTAATAACAAAATTATGAGCGTACGAAACTTACCTCCGGTTTATAATAAAATAGCACAACATGCTGTTTTTCCAGAAATGAATCATGATGAAAGAGCGAGATACAATTTCTTAGCAAATTTAAACAAGCATTTAGCACATGTATCTACAGGCAATAAAGTAGCTTTTGAAAACCGAGTAGAACCTAAATTTGAGAAAGAACACGGACGAAAAATTGCTTCAGTTGAAGAATTAAAAAAAGCAATAAGCCAAGATTCACATTATCAGGTATGGTCATCTCTTAGAAGAAGCACCATGGAAATGCGGCAACAAGCGGGTCGTTCTATCGTATTGCGACAGGCCTCAGCATTACGTGATAAAGTGAAAGCCCTAAATGAAGGAAAAGATACCTTGGTATTAGACGATACCGTTGAAGTGCCTCCATACTTATTAGCGTGTGATAATCATATTATGCCGGGTAGTTATCATACTGAGCTCATCGATGAAGATGTTACCCCTGCAGCAAATTATGACACGGGGTTATTTGTCACCACAGCAGGGCTTTTAGGTAGATATAGCGATGGCGGAGGAAAAGCAATTGTAAGCTGGGTAAAGAAAACGTATCCTAATTTCAAACCCAAGCGTATATTAGATATTGGTTGTGGTATGGGCCATAATGTATTACCTATTGCCAAAGCATTCCCCGATGCTGAAGTTATCGGTATTGATACGGGCGCACCAATGCTGCGGTATGCCCATGCCCGTGCGATAGACTTGGGTTATACCAATGTTAAGTTCATGCAAATGGATGCGGCAAAAACTACGTTCGAAGACGAGTCATTTGATTGGGTGCAGTCCACTATGTTTTTTCATGAAACGGGGGGTAAATCAATATATAATATTATGAATGAAGTATATCGTGTACTGAAACCGGGAGGATTAACGCTACATATAGAACAACCACAATATACTGATGACATGAGTCTTTATGAAAAGTTTATACGCGATTGGGATGCGCTTTATAATAACGAACCGTACTGGTCAAAAATGCATGATATTGAGCCTTCTGAATTAATGGTTTCATCAGGATTTAGAAAGGAAGATTTTATGCAAATTGGCGCGAGGGCTGAAAACGATTTAGATGACGGTTCGCAAAAAGCGGACGAACCGGAAGATCATGGCCGTTCTCCAATCTGGAATGTATTCGGGGCTATTAAAAATTAAGAAATGGAAAACAAAATAGATTACATAAAACTTGCTTCAAATAAACCAAAAGGTAAACGTCCTTATTTTCACGATGATCCTGCGGTAGAACGCGTGCTAAATATCACCATGGCAGTCGCTGGTGAATTAGCGGTGATGCGAGAACGTATGGATAGTATCGAGCGTTTATTAGAGAAAAAAGGAGTGGTGACTCGTGAGGACATTGAAACTTTTGTTCCGGAAACAAAAGAACAAGAAGAACAACGCCAAACCTGGCATGCTGAATATATAAGCCGTGTACTTCGCATTGTGCAACAAGAGCAAGAAGAACTTGAAAATCCCGATAAGGATTTAGAAGAAATTGCCAATGACATTAACGAGATGTAATGGCAGTACTTCAAAAAAGAATTCGAAAATTTTGGAATGCCATATCAGAACGTGATATGGATGAAATCAATAACGGTTACTGCCCAGATGAGGATACTTATGTTGTTTTAGAAGGACCTCGTTTAGCAACAAAAGGCTTCAGTATGATTATGGAGGGTTGGGGAGATTTTGTAAACTCTTCTATTTCTTTAGACAAAATTATTTGGACCGAAGGCCCCTATGAAGAAATTGTTGGTGATATGGGATGGATTAGTGGTGTAACCGATCTGTACATTTCTATTGGCGAGAAAGAAATTATGACCACATTCCGCTCGTCATTTGTAATGAAGAATGTAGATGGCGATTGGAAAATACGTCATGAGCATGTCTCAGCTGCTCATCCAGATCCTTATGGTGTTGGGGATTGGAAAAAATAGTAGTTTGAAAAACAAAACCGCACAATGTGCGGTTTTTTAGTGGAGAAGATGGGACTCGAACCCACGACCTCTTGACTGCCAGTCAAGCGCTCTAGCCAGCTGAGCTACATCCCCAAATTACGTTTTCGCCAACGTCTTCCCGCGGCTGATTTTAAATACTTTTCTCGTTTTCTAGCTTCTAAACGAGTTGAAAATTTTTCAAAATGAATCATCTTCCAAGGTATAAATGCTTTTGTTGACTTTACACTTCCAGAATTATGAGTTTTAAGTCTCGCTTCCAAATCCGCTGTCATTCCTATATAATATCGACAAGCCTGTTGGCTATACAATACGTAAACGTAAAACATTTAATTTTAATGAACTTATAGGCATCTTGACTTGTGGTCAAGCACTCCCCGCCCGAACGTGCCGTTCGGTACGGGCGGGTAGCCAGCTGAGCTACATCCCCAATTAGGTTTCCAAATGTATCATTATCCTATTGAATATCCAATCTTAATTTTACTAGTTTCTACTCTAAGTCAAGATTATTATATATTTAAATAAAATTACATAGTTTGAGTCAGGAAATAGAACGGAAATTTTTAGTCAATTCCAATGAATTTATTGGGCAAGCTTCTGGTAAATTCAGAATTGTTCAAGGCTTTTTAAACAATGACCCCTCTCGGACTGTCCGCATTCGAATTATAGAAGATAAAGGAATAATCACCATAAAAGGAGCTTCGAATAAAAATGGAACGACGCGATTTGAATGGGAAAAGGAGATTTCGATTAATGAGGCCGAATCCTTGCTAAAACTATGTCTTCCCGGCATAATCGACAAAACAAGATATGAAATCCCAGTAGGAAAATATCTTTACGAGGTCGATATTTTTGAAGGGGAAAATGAGGGATTAATACTTGCGGAAATTGAATTGGAAAACGAAAATGATTCATATGAAACTCCTAGTTGGCTTGGCAAAGAAGTTACTGGTGATACAAAATATTATAACTCACGATTAAGTCAACACCCATTTAAAAACTGGTAATATGCGAACTACTTTTTTCACTTTGGCTGTCATCTTTATCATGGCAAGTTGCACCAATCAACAAACGGATATAGCACGAAAACCAATCGAAGTGCGAAGCGCACAAAAGAAGTCGACAGCAGAAATAAAAAAAGAGCTGGTCGATAAAGGCTTTCAAATATTTGACTATGTCGATGAGGAAACAAAGGATACCGTGATCATGCAACAGTATTTTATCGCTTTTTTGAAAAGCGGCCCCAATCGCTCTCAATCAAAGGAGGTGGCTGATAGTCTTCAAGCACTGCACATGGCTCATCTGGGTAAAATGTATCAACTTGGATATGCTGATATCTCTGGACCCATGGGTGATGATGGTGAACTACGAGGCATTACTATTTACAATGTTCCTACCTTTGCAATGGCTGATAGCCTTGCCAACTCAGACCCAATGGTAAAAGCAGGAAGATTGGTGATAGAAGTAAAACCCTGGTGGGCAGGAAAAGGCTTCCCTTTAAGGTAATTAACTACAACATTGTCAGATTTACTGGCGTTATCTATGTCAAAATTGACGATAAATATATTTTTATAACAAATTGTTATAAAATTGATAATTTTAATATTTCCCTCTATACCAACGTTATTAATATGTAACTTTGGCGCTCAATTTTAAGTTCCTCTAAAAGGAACGATATTAACAATTTAGATTTTAAGCAGATGAAAGTAGCTGTTGTAGGCGCTACCGGCATGGTAGGCGAGGTCATGTTAAAAGTACTGGCGGAGCGTAATTTTCTGATTACTGAATTAATTCCTGTCGCTTCTGAGCGCTCAATTGGAAAACAGGTTATTTATAAAAATGATCCTTATACTATTGTCGGAATGCAAACGGCAATTGATATGCTTCCAGACATTGCCATTTTTTCTGCTGGAGGAGGAACATCGCTTGAGTGGGCTCCAAAATTTGCCGAAGTTGGCACCACTGTGATTGATAATTCATCAGCCTGGAGAATGGATCCTACTAAAAAATTAGTGGTCCCCGAAATTAATGCAAACGAGTTGACTACTGAAGATAAAATCATTGCAAACCCTAACTGCTCTACTATTCAAATGGTACTAGCATTGGCGCCTTTACACAAACAGTACACAATGAAACGTGTTGTTGTTTCCACCTATCAATCAGTTTCTGGTACAGGGGTTAAAGCAGTTCAACAATTGGATAATGAAATTGCTGGAGTTAAAGGTGAAATGGCATATCCGTATCCCATCAATAGAAACGCACTACCGCATTGTGATGTTTTTGAAGAAAATGGATATACTAAAGAAGAAATGAAATTGGCTCGTGAACCTCAAAAAATCTTAAATGACAAGACCTTTTCTGTAAGTGCAACGGCCGTTCGTATTCCCACAGCAGGTGGGCATTCAGAATCAGTTAATGTAGAGTTTGAAAATGATTTTGACTTAACTGAAGTTAGAAAATTATTGCATGAAACGCCAGGAATTGTGGTTCAAGATAATCCGGATACAAATACCTATCCGATGCCAATTTATGCACATGATAAAGATGATGTTTTTGTGGGTAGAATTCGACGTGATGAAACCCAACCAAATACATTAAATATGTGGATCGTCGCCGATAACCTTAGAAAAGGTGCGGCAACTAACGCAGTGCAAATAGCCGAATACTTAGTAGAAAAACAATTAATTAAAGCTTTGGTGAGCTAATATCTGTGTGCAAATGATTTTATTAAGTCATAATATTTACTAAATATTATAGAATTTAATCTCATTTTTGAAAATTATCATTACCTTTAAAAGACTAATATTTAATCTTTTGAAGTTATGTTAAAATTCTCAATGTATTGTTTGATTACTATTACCTTATTCGGATGTTCAACTCAAGATGAAAATCAGCTAGATGAAACCCTAGAAGCCCATAAAGGTTTTATTGATCCTAGTAACCTTCCTCCACCTGTTAGTTGTTCTCAAAAATTCTTAACACCTGGATTAGTCATTGAAAACTTCTGCATTGTTCAAGGTCAGTCATACGACACATATTCGGTTTATGTCTCTTCTGGTACTCACACTGTAAGTTACGATCGAAATGTAGAGGTATATGCTGCAAAACGAATTAGTGGAACATGGTACTTAATAGATGCTGCAATCGTTACTATTCCTGCAAACCAAAATGTGTCTAACAATACACTGATTTTTGAAAATGCCGATAGAAATTATGGTAAAATTGAGCTTGTAATTTCTCAGGTTACTAGATCTAGTGGAGTAATTGAAACATGCTACCTTCCTCGGAAGGTAAGCCCAACTATTAGGAACTGCTATATTGCAGCAATAACTGGTTTTGATGATGTTGGACCAGATAGAGATATTTGGGGAGGGGATTCTGATTTCGATAACGATGGAATTGACAATAAGTTTGACTGGGACGACGATAATGATGGCGTAGGAGATAGTACTGATACTGATGATGACAATGACGGAAATCCGGATAATACAGACACTGATGACGACAATGATGGTGTCCCAGATAACGAGGATCCCGACAACTAAAAGAAAGTTGTTTTTTACCATTTAAAAAGAAAAACAAGGCTCTAGAATCTTGTTTGTCCTCCGTTGAAAACATGTTCCCAAAACTATTCTGAAAGTTCATTTCATAATTTTCGTCTAACTTTAAGTATTGACCAAAATTTAAAACAAATTATGAATTCGAGGTTAACAATGGCCCTACGTATCTTGATGGGACTGATATTCGTGGTTTTCGGAGCCAATAAATTCGGAGGGTTTTTACCAAACCCTGAATTAGGAGCAGAAGCAGGAAGCTTAATAGGTGCAATTATCAATTCAGGCTTTATGTGGGAGCTAATGGGTATTATTTATGTTGTCGCTGGTGTATTATTGATCATTAATAAAGCAGTACCATTTGCATTAGTATTATTAGCACCAATGGTGGTTAATATTTTCTTATTTCATGCGGTCTTAGATCCCGCCGGACTTGAAGGACCGTCGTCTTTAGTATTGATTTTACAAATAGCATTAACATATGCCTATTGGCATAAATTTAAAGGACTGTTTTCATAACGCACTCCTTAAATAATTGTTAAAAGCCCTAGGCCCTTCTAGCCTAGGGTTTTTTTTATAATATTTTTGAAAAAACACCAATCCAAAACACCATGAAACATGTAATTCTTCTTGGCGGGTTAACCGCCTTACTATTTTCCTGTAATTCAAACTCAAATAAGCAAGTGGCAGTTAACTATCCTGAAACAAAAAAAGACACAGTAATTGATACCTATTTTGATAGTGAAGTGGCTGACCCCTATCGATGGTTGGAAGACGACATGAGTGAAGAAACAGGTAATTGGGTAAAATCTCAAAATGAAGTAACATTCGGTTATTTAAATAAAATACCGTATCGGGAAGCGTTAAAAACACGCCTGGAGAATATACTAAATTACGAGCGCATATCTGCACCTTTTACCGAAGGTGATTACACTTATTTTAGCAAAAATGATGGGCTGCAAAACCAAAGTGTTTACTATCGTAAAAAAGGAGATGAAGAAGCGACAGTATTTATTGATCCCAATAAATTTTCCGATGATGGAACCATCTCGTTAGCAGGACTAAGCTTTTCTAAAAATAGTAAAATAGGAACCTATTCAATTTCAGAAGGAGGAAGCGACTGGAGAAAAGTAATCATCTTTGATGTAGAAACACTTGAACAAAAGGAAGATACTTTAGTTGATATTAAGTTCAGCGGTGTTTCTTGGAAAGGAAATGAAGGCTTCTACTATTCAAGCTACGATAAACCTAAAGGAAGTGAGCTTTCAGCAAAAACTGATCAGCATAAAGTATACTATCATAAACTGGGCACTTCACAGAAAGAAGACCAATTAATCTATGGAGGAATCTCTTCAGAAAAACATCGTTACATTGGTGCTGGTGTAACTGAAGATGATCGTTATTTAATTATCTATCCCCGAGTATCTACTTCAGGAAACAAACTATTAATTAAGGATTTGTCCAAACCAAATTCTGATTTTATTACTATACTCAACCATACTGACAGCGATACCTACGTTATTGAAAATGTTGACAGCAAATTATATATGGTCACCAATTTAAATGCACCAAACCAGAAAATCGTGACTGTTGATGCATCTGATCCAAGACCGGAAAACTGGGTTGATTTTATTCCTGAAACAGACAACGTACTAAGTCCAAGTACTGGTGGTGGCTATTTCTTTGCAGAATACATGGTAGATGCCATTTCCAAAGTATTACAATATGATTATGAAGGGAAGCTAGTGCGAGAAGTAAAACTACCGGGTGTAGGAAGTGCTGGTGGTTTTGGCGGTAAAAAAGAACAAAAAGAATTGTATTTCTCTTTTTCTAATTACAAAACACCAGGAACTACTTTTAAGTTCGATGCTGATAGCGGAGATTATAGCAAATATTGGAGTCCTGAAATAGATTTTAACCCTGACAACTATGAATCTAAGCAAGTATTTTACACTTCAAAAGACGGCACAAAAGTACCCATGATTATCACCCATCAAAAAGGGATTGAGCTCAACGGTAAAAATCCTACAATTTTGTACGGTTACGGTGGCTTTGATATTAGTTTAACTCCAAGTTTTAGTTCAGTAAATGCTGTTTGGATGGAGCAAGGTGGCATTTATGCTGTACCTAACCTAAGAGGTGGTGGCGAATATGGTAAAAAATGGCATGATGCTGGCACCAAGATGCAAAAGCAAAACGTGTTTGATGATTTCATCGCCGCAGCGGAATATTTAATAAAAGAAAATTATACCTCTCCTGAATTTTTAGCGATTCGAGGTGGGTCAAACGGGGGGCTTTTAGTCGGTGCTACCATGACCCAACGACCAGATTTAATGAAAGTAGCACTACCAGCTGTTGGTGTTTTAGATATGTTGCGATACCATACATTTACTGCAGGAGCGGGTTGGGCATATGATTATGGTACTGCAGAAGATTCTAAAGAAATGTTCGAATATTTAAAAGGGTATTCTCCTGTGCATAATGTTGAAGAGGGCACGCAATATCCTGCTACATTGGTAACCACCGGAGATCATGACGATCGTGTGGTCCCGGCTCATAGTTTTAAGTTCGCAGCCGCTTTGCAGGATAAACAAGCAGGAAAAAATCCGACCTTAATCCGTATTGAAACTGATGCCGGCCACGGTGCAGGCACCCCTATTAGTAAAACGATCGAGCAATATGCTGATATTTTTGGTTTTACCTTGTACAATATGGGTTTTGAAGTATTACCTAATAAATTAGATGAAAAGGTAAAGGGGTAGTTTTTCAGTATTCAGTTGACAGTCCGCAGTTGGCAGTAGAATTTGGAATTTGACTTAACGAAGCTTCCCTGTTAGTAGGAAGTGAAATCCCTCTGATTTTGTTACCAACAAGGGCTCCAAAAATCTTCTTCCTTTTATAAAAAGGTAGGAGCACATATTTTTTGAAAATACTGAAGACTGCTAGCTGAAGACTGAATACTAGACTGTATAACTTTGTTCATTCTATTTTAACTAAAGTCAGATCTGGCTAGTTCTACTCCCTATTTTTACTGGTATAAACTTCATCTTTTATGTTGGTTGCAGATCATGTTTCATTCGCATATCAGGAAAAAAACACACTAAAAAACATCAGCTTTACCGCCAGTAAAGGAGAACATTTGTCTATTATTGGGGAAAGCGGATCAGGAAAAAGTACCTTGCTAAAGGCCATTTACGGATTACTTCAACTAAAAGATGGAAAGATTACTTGGAATGATGAAGCGCTTCTAGGTCCTGATTTCAATTTGATTCCAGGACACCCTTTTATGAAATATGTGGCACAAGATTTTGAGTTGATGCCCTTTACTTCGGTAGCTGAAAATATTGGAACTTATTTTGCGAGAGAAGATAAAAAAGGAGAGGCGCGAGTACAAGAATTAATACAAATTATGCAGCTTGAAAATTTTGCGGACACAAAGGTGAAGAATCTTAGTGGCGGACAACAACAACGAGTTGCCTTGGCAAAAGCCTTAGCGACAAAACCTGAAGTATTATTACTCGATGAACCTTTTAATCAAGTGGATCATTTTTTAAAAAACAGTTTGCGAAGGTCGCTTTTTGCGTATTTAAAAAAAGAGCATATTATGTGCTTTGTTGCTACACACGACATGACCGATGCATTATCCTATTCAGATACGACTATTGTACTAAAAGATGGTGAAATAAAGGCGCTAAACTCGCCAAAAAAATTATATGAAAAACCAACCGATCGCTATACGGCTCTACTTTTTGGAGAAGTAAACGAGTTAAACGTAAGTGATGTATGGAAAGGCGAAGTTCCTAAAGAATTAAAGAAGAAACGTTTTTTTTGTTATCCGCACGACCTACGAAAATCTAAAGTGGGGACCTTAGAGGTTGAGGTGATACAATCGTACTACCGGGGTGATCGCTACCTAATTAAATCGAAATTTAATAAAAAGACGGTGTTCTTTTTTCATAAAAAATCTTTGAACAGCAAAACTATATGCTCATTATATACTTCCAAAGGAAAAATTTTGAAACGAATTTCTTCATAAAAAAGTTGAGCTATAAATCTTAATTTAAGTAATTAAATATCTATTCCAGCATTCAACAGTTTTTGAGAGAGTCTATTTGAAACCTCCAAAAAATTCCCAACGGAAGAAGGATTTTGCTTCAAAGCGGATTTAACCAAACTATTCTTAACATCCAAATATTCTAAATATTCTTTATAATTTATATTTCTATCAAATCGAACTAAAATAAAATCGTAGTTAAACATAAGTCTATTAAATAGATTTAAATTATCCACTAAAAAAATTTGAGATTCGAACAATATTCTGGACTTTGGTAAAACTGTAATATTCGCAATATTAAACATTGAAGCTGTTTTCTTTATATCCTTTATTTCCAGATTATAAAGTTTGTCTCTGAACGAATTTTTAACAACATCCTCTTCGCTCAATATTGCACTTATAGAAGAATTATCGCTTATTGTATATTCAATTTTCTTACCTTCTAAAGGTCCAACGTAATCGGCACTAAAATGATTTAATGTAGTTCCATCGATAAAACCAAATGAACTGTAATCTTTATTACCTTCTATATTATATTCGACTAAGGATGAGATCAAAAATCGACCTAATTCCTCTTTAATGTTATCTACTACTTGATAATCAACTTTAGGATGCCCTGTTATTACAGATTTTAAAGAAATAATCTGTAAAGGTTTCATTTTACTTACTAATGATGTTATCTCATGATAAAACTCAATTTTCATGTTATTTACATAAACTGAATGATCTTTAGAAATAGAAATATTAACTAAGGTGGATGAAATGTTATTACTTGAAATGTTCAATTTACTTTCTTGTTCTTGCCCACATACTAACCAAGGCATAATATTTATCATTAATATAAACTTTCCTATCCGATTTCTAATAGAAAAAGTTTCGCTTTTAAAAATTTCGAAGAGGTTAAAGGAATAAAAGAACAAAAAAACCTTATTTAATTCATTCACAATATTGTGCTTTTACAAATGGGACTCCATTACAAAAAGTTGGAAGTGCCGATGCCCCACCAGGGGTTGCAAAAGCAAAGTTTAAATTTACAGTAAACATTTCCAGAATCAATGCTTTAAGAGTTATAACATTTAGCAGCATTAAACCTCTAGTATTATTTAAATAGGTAAAAACTTGATCGGTAGTCATATTCCACGCAATTTTTAATTGATGAGAATACCACTCTGGACTTACATTGTAGGCAGGAACTGTAACGCAAAGATTATTAAAAACACCATTAATATTGGTCGTGCCATTTGAAGCCACAAGACCAATATTTTCCAAATTAAGCACATATGCTTCACCTATTTTTTAAAAGTTTAATCAAACTATAAGCTCTGAGTCGCGTTTTAAAAAGCAACCTGTATTCTTCTACTATAAAAATCATTGAAATCAGGATTGAAAACTTCCTTATTTATCTCTAAAGAAATAATTACAAAAAGATTAGTAATTTGATATTGTCAAATAGTGAATCATATGAATGCTGCTATCTCTGGAAAACCGAACAAATTAGCCTTAATCAATTTAATAATTGTAGCATATTTCCTTATTTCTTATCTACTTTATCTATTAAAAATTGATGGAGTATTGATCGGTGTGATTAAGGAGCTAACTACTATTCCGTTTTTAATTGCTCAAGTTGTTTTTCTTGTAATTGGAATCATAACTATTTCGAAATCAAAACCAGCAGCTACATTACTTTTAATTAGTGTAATCTTGTTGGGCATTTGCGTTGTAATCACTTTGGGTTCTTTCTTTTAAATGATTCGAGTTATTTGCATGGAGTTCCCATTAAAAATAACCTCATCATCAACTTTTTTACCAAGCAATACTTTTCCAATGGGTGTATTTGCAGCTACTGCTAAATATTCTTGCCCATCGATTTCAATTTGACCGGCACTAATAGCGATAAAGTAATTTGCTCGATTGGTGATTACCAAACTTCCTAGAGAGATACTGGATCCCGAACTATTTTGGATATTGACTTTAGCTAATAACTGTTGTACACTTTGTATTTGTGCAAGTTGTGCTCCTGACTTTTCTCGTTCAAGCTGTAACATAGCTCGGCCAGTTTCATGCTTATCCCCAGCGGTTGACTTTGTTTCGGATTTTAGCGACGTTTCTATATCTACTATTCGGTTTTGAATACGCTTCAAACGTTCCGAAACGAACTCTTGGCATTTTGAGTAAAGCTGAGTTTTAATATGTAATTCGTTATTCAAACTTTTAAAAATTGAATAATGAAATTACCGAAATAATTAGATATATATTGCTTTTCTTTATATTAGACCTGCAAGGTTTTTAACCCCTTGTAGGTCTCTTTGACTTCATTCCTTGTAGGAAACCTGCAAGGAAGTCTCCTTCGTTTCACTCATACGACAACACCTTGCAGGTTAGTGTAAGCCCTTCTTACTTTCTATCTTTAGTAATAAGAATTCCCTATTTTTAAAGCATGAATTTCATTGACATTTTTCTTGGAGCCATTATTGCTTTTGGCTTATATCGTGGTTTTACCAAAGGTCTCTTTTTAGAAGTGGCAGCACTTGTTTCATTGGTTGCAGGTATTTACGGAGCCATTCATTTCTCATATTTTGTAGGTGATTATCTAGGTGATCGCGTAAACTGGAATGAGAAGTATGTAAATTTGGCGGCATTCATTATCACCTTTATAATTATCATCATTGCAGTGACCATGCTGGGCAAATTGTTAACCAAAGTAGCCGATTTTGCAGCCTTGGGCATTTTAAATAAACTATTAGGTGCCGCTTTTGGAGGTCTGAAGCTTGCAATAATACTGGGTGCAGTACTGGTATTTTTTGACAGAACCAATAACACCTTAGAGATAATTAGCAAGGAAACAATAGAAGAATCTGTTTTATATAAACCAGTTCGAAATCTTGGTGACTTCGTGTTTCAATGGGTACTTGAGCAAAAACCTGAAGAACTAGAAAATCAAACTACCAGCAAAATCTAATTTTTATAATTCTTTAATATCCTCTGCTGGAATCCACCCCTCGGTACCATTGGCTATTTGAATTTTCTTCCAATCGCCAAAGGCTTGTAATACTTGTACTTTTGTTCCTTCATGTAAGACAAATACTTGTTCGCTGGTAAAATTGGGGTCCGTTTTCGCTTGGGTTTCTACTGCAAAAACAATCGCTGGTTGATCATTAGTATCCATTGTCTTTTGTCTAAAAGCAAAAACCGTACTTAAGATCATCATAGTCAAAGCAATAAAACTAAGAATGAAGAAATACCTTTTTTGATTAGCCCTAGTTCCAAAATAATACGTTATAAAAGTCAATACAAAGACAAAAGAAAATAACACCGCTACACGTGCCCAGGAATTATAGTTAAGCTTGCCGATCCAGTTATTTAGTATTCTGGAAAAACCAGCTTCAGGAAGTTCATCTATCGCATCAATGGTCATATTTTGCGCGAAAGCGAGGTTGCTTTGTATATCAGCATCATCAGGTGCTAATTGCAATGCTTTTTCATAGTAATAAACCGTAGGGGCAATCTTGTTGAGTTTGTAATTGGCATTAGCAATGTTATAGTATAATTCCGCTGAATGCATGCCACTATCAATAATAGACTGGTACTGCTCTATGGCTTCAAGATACTTACCTTCATTATACAGTTGATTGCCTTTTTGAAATGCAGCCTCATTTTGCGCATAAAGCCCAACAGCTATTAAGAGAAATAGGATATTTAATAGCTTCTTCATCTTTAAAACTGTTTATCTATGGTTGATAGTGTGTTTACTGCTTTATCATAATCTTGCTTCATCGCATCGGTTGATGATGGAGTATATCTTGCAAATTCACATGCTTTTAAAAGATTGATAAATTCAGCAATAGCAGTTTCTTCTACATTTCTATCTTTTAATAATGCAATGATTTTCTCTTTGCTAAAATCACTTGTTTCAATATTCAATTTTGCCTTTAAATAGTTGTGTAAGGCTTTTTCTAACGATACATAAAAGGCTTCTTGGTTACCAAGATTTTTCTTTGCCGTGCTTAGATATTTTTTGGCAAGTTTATTCGCCTTTCTAATTTTAGAACCTTGAATGTCGTTATCGATCGCTCTTTTCTTTTTCATTACCAACATGGCTATTGGTATTAATAATAATGGTCCTAAAAGCAACCAGTAAAACCATGATGACTTAAAAAAATCTGTTTGATCAATAGAAACTAAATTAGCATTTACTTTAAACCCTCTAAACTGATTTGGATTCAACATAACTGCTTGTTTTGTATTGGCATTACCGTTAGAAGAGGCTAATGCATTATTCATCGGTCCATCGATTACGTCAATAACGATCTCTTCAGAATTCACGGTTCTATAGCTTTCAGTCTTAGGATCGAAATATGAAAAACTCAACGCTGGAATTGGATACTTTCCGCGATATTGAGGGACTAATGTATAATTGTCTACTACACTACCTCGCATACCCCGAAGGCTCGTGGCAACCTTAGTGTCACGTTCAGGATCGTACGCCTCTAAAGAACTTGGAACATTTAATTTTGGAAGTTCAAATAGTTTTAGATTTCCATTCCCTTTTACCTGTACCTTAGCTTGTAACGACTCTGATGCACTTAAACTATTGCGACTTACTTCAACATTAAAATCAAAACTACCGACAGCACCTGTAAAGCTTTCGGGCTTTCCAGCTTCAGGGAGGGCCTTCACATTAATTTTACGACTTCCAGCTGTTAGTGACTTTTCAGCCTTTTTATACATACGCTGCCCAAAAATATCTCGTCTATTCGTCGGTACATCAACAAATACATTAATTGAGTAAGGTTTGATGGTTAAACTACCCGATTTTTGAGGATATAGCACAATCTTCTTAAACACATAATAATAAAAAGGCTTTCCTTTAAAAGTGCCTTGCTGCAGCGGATAGCCTTTTATGGGAATATCATTACTCCAAAAGTCATTGTATTTGGGTGTATCAAGAATATCATAATTTCTGACTGCTATGTTCTTAGAAAAATAAAGTTTATAAGTTATGCTTATAGGCTCGTTTAAATATGGATTCGCATTCGAAATCTCGGCCACAAAGAACATATTATCATTGATAATATTGGTCGGGTCATTCGGATCTTTAGGCACGTCAACCGCATTGGTCACCACAATATTAATAGGGATAGACTTATAGGTTTCTCCCTGATATTGCATGGTAGCTTGCTTGATCTTTTTATTGCCTTTAGAAGTGGGCTGTAAAATGTAAGTGAACTTTTTGGAAAAAGAGCGCTTACCATTTACCCAAGATCGACTTATTGAATGATTTGGGCCTGCAACTACCTGAAATCCTGCAAAATCTGCGATACTAAAGTTATCCCCGTCAACATTCATTTCAAAATCGACCCGAATACGCTCGTTAACACCTAGTGTTTTCTTGCTTACCTTTGCTTCAAACTGTACTTGAGCAGCAAGTGTTGATCCTGTAAGGATTAATAGCAGTGTTATGTATGTCTTTATAGCTTTCATTACGAAACCCTTCGACTTCACTCAGGGTGGCTATTACTTTATCTACATTCTATTTAACTTCGAACAAAAAAAGCGGCTACCAATCTTTCTCGTTTTTAACTTTCGCGCCTTTTGCTTTTTTTGCATTTATTTTTTGCTGCACTTTCTTCTCTTCATTATTCATCGCTTGCAACAAGTTTTTTATTTGTTGTGGTGATAACTGGCCAGGGCGAGGTTTTGGTGGTTTCTTATCCTTATCCTTTGGCTGGTCTCCTCCCTTATTTTTATCCTTTTGATCTTTCTGATCTTCCGGCTTTTTATCTCCTTCATTATCCTTAGGGTCTTCAGGCTTCTTATCATTCTCACCATCGCCCTCTTTGTTCTCATCCTTTTTATCACCCTCTTTGTCCTCGTTTTCTTTTTCGCCTTCTTTATTTTGGTCTTTATTATCTTTTTGGTTTTGGTCTTTATTGTCCTTATTCTTATCGTCCCCACCGCCACCTTGCTTGTCTTGCTCTTCTTTTTTCTGTTTTGCTAGTGCAAGATTATATCGGGTTTCGTCATCAGTAGGATCGTTCCGTAAGGCATTTTTGTAAGCTTCGACTGCCTTATCAAACTGTTTTTCTTTCATAAAAACATTCCCCATATTATGATAAGCCATATGCTTACTCCCTTTATCTGGAGCTACTTCTACCGCTTGTTTAAAACGATCAAAAGCCTCTGCCAAGCTTTGACGATTGTAGTAGGCATTTCCCAAGTTGTATTTAGCAGTACCTGTATCCGGATTTGTAGAAATGGCACGCCGATAATCCGCCTCGGCATCGGCAAACTTGTTACTTTGTAATTTGTTATTGCCTTGATATGTATACCCCTGTGCTTTTTGCTGTTGCTTTTGAAGTTGTTTTACAGCAGCTTCATCTTCCTCCTGTGCAATCGCTAAATTGAAGCACAACAAGGATAAGACCCCAATAATAGTTTTCATTGTGTTAAGCTTCATTAAATAAGTTTAATTTTCGTAGCCAATTCGTCTTTCTTTCGAGCAGGAATACATCGATAAAGATTAGCACTATGCCAAACCCTAAAAACCATTGAAACTGATCTTTATAATCAGCAAACTCCTTGGCTTCAAATTCTGTTTTATCCATTTCACTTAGTGTCTCTTTTACAAAATCCACTACTTCCTGCGTATTATTTCCATTAAAATATTCGCCATTTGCCTCTTTAGCAATATCTTTTAATGTGTTTTCATCAAGCCGAGTTATCACTACTTCACCAGCTTGATTTTTCTTGTAGGTTTGAATGATACCATTTCTTTTTATAGGGATGGGACCTCCCTTTTCGGTACCAACGCCGATGGTAAATATTTTGATTCCCTCGCTTTTAGCTTCTTCGGCAATAGAAGCAGAATTCTCTGAGTGATCTTCTCCATCTGATATGATAAAGAGTACCCTATTGGTCTGCTCTTCATCATCATAGTAGCTTTTAGCCAGTTTTATTGCTTCATCAATAGCAGTACCCTGTGATGAAAGCATATTGGTATTCATGCCTTGTAAGAACATTTTTGCCGATGCGAAATCAGTCGTGATAGGTAACTGCGGAAAAGCTGTCCCTGCATAGGCAATAATACCAACACGATCGCTCGCCAGCTGACTAATAATTTCTGAAACCAATCTTTTTGATTTCTCCATGCGATTGGGCGCTATATCTTCAGCCAACATACTTTTCGATACATCTACTGCAAAAACGATATCAACTCCCTCTCGTTTTATGATTTCTAGCTTGGTTCCGATCTTCGGGTTTACCAAAGCGATAGTCAAACTACTAAAAGCTAATAGTAATACAATCAACTTTAACAAAGGTTTAAATGAAGACTTGTCTGGCACCAAACGACTGAATAGGGATTTATCCGCAAATCTCTTTTGCTTGCTACTTTTCCAAAGTTGAATAAACAAGAAGATCACTAACATTACGGGAATTAATGCTAGCAGATAAAACCATATTTTTTCTTCTAGTTGGTACATCTATATAAATCCTCTAAAAATCGTTATTCTCAACAACCATTCAAATAACAAAAACCCCATTGCGAGAAGTACCCAAAAACGGTATTTCTCTTCATAGTTAGTGTATTTAAACTCCTCAATCTCTGTTTTTTCAAGTTTATTGATCTCTTCATAAATTTCTTGTAGCTTCTCATTATCGGTTGCTCTAAAATATAGCCCCCCGGTTTCATCAGCTATTTCCTGAAGTAATTTTTCGTCGATCTCCACCTGTTTTTGACCATAACGGAATTTTCCATTGGGTAATAAGCCAATAGGCGCTAACGCATAACCATTGGTACCAATACCAATCGTGTACACCTTAATACCGAACTCTACTGCTAATTCTGACGCAATTTTCGGGTCAATAAACCCAGAGTTGTTCACCCCATCAGTCAGCAAAATGATCACTTTACTTTCTGCTCTACTTTCTTTAAGCCTATTCACAGAAGTTGCCAATCCCATACCTATTGCTGTACCATCTTCAATAATGCCATCAAAGTTAATGTCACGAAGTCCCCTTTGTACAATACGTTTATCGCTGGTTATTGGTGTTTTCGTAAAACTCTCCCCCGCATAAATCACGACACCAACACGATCACTTGGCCGACCATTTACAAACTCGATAGCCACTTCTTTTAAAGCCTCCAGGCGATAAGGTTTTAAATCGCGCGCCAGCATACTCGAGGATACGTCAATTGCCATTACAATATCTATACCTTTATTGGTTTTGGTCTTGGTAGAAATATCTACAGTTTGTGGCCTGGCCATGCCAACTATTAACCCAGCAAGTGCCAAAATTCTAAACGCAAACAACACAGGTTTTAATTTTGGAAGTACGGATGGCTGCGCTTTGAACCCTTGTAAACTTGAAATTTTTAGCGGTGCTGTTTCTTTTTTTCGTTTAAACACATACCATAATATCGCCAGCGGAATCAACAGAAACAGCCAGAAAAAGTTGGGATTTGCAAATTCAATTCCTTTAAACATTAGATGGTCGTTTTAAGTTCAATTGAATTAATAATTCTCTCTACAATCTCCGGAGCATAAGGATCATCATCTGTCCAGGTTAGCACCAATTGCTGCGATACTCCTTGTGCTGCAAAGGTGAAAATGGCGTATTCACCATTTACCATTTCATCATTTATCTTAAACGAAGCACTTCCATGGGTTTTTAAGCCTTCGGCTCCTCCCGACGTATTAAATTTTTCGGATTTGGTTAAAATGTTCTGTGCCCCTTCATTTTCAAGTTCTTTAATCGCCTTTTCTACCACCTTTGGGATATCAACTTCTTTAGGCTCTTTGTAAACAACGGAATGCAGTGACACTTTAAAAGCTGCATCTTTTACCTCATGTAAAAAGGTACCTTCTTGTTTTATTTCATCGGAAACTGCAGCTACGCTAACGCTATCTTGTCTCACCAGTACCTCTGGAGTTGAGAGCGCTATTCCCGGTGCCCCATAAGTGCTATTTACCCATTCATTATCTAAAAACGGCTTTGTTGGGTGACCAAAAACAGTATCATATGTTTTTTGAAAACCATTGATATACGAGTAAATAAACCCTGCAATTACTAAAACAGTTGTACTAATAATGGCAGTGTTTCTTATTATTCGACGACGTTTCTTTTTGGTCATTTCTTTTGCGTAGAACTCGTCTGCTAATTTCTCATCTTCAGTTTCTTCAGGAAGCACCTCTTTTGTTTGAGTTACAACCTGCTCAATCATCGTAGTATCAGTTTTTACTTGAACTTCAGCAGGTTTTAATCTGGCAAACTTGACAAGGTCTGCAGTTTGAAGTACCTGTTTGAAATTAACAATCGTCTCATTTTCAAGAGGAAGCTTATCGGCTTCTCTTAACATTTCAAGTTTTGCAATCAATTCATCTGTTGTACTTTCCATAGCTGAAACATGCACATCTTCTTCAATGTAGACACGTACAATATCAGTAAGCTCTGAATAGTATTTTTTATGTTCTGAACGAATTAAATATTGAGACGCTTCTAATTTTTTCAATTTTTCTAGAGCGCGATCAAATGGTGTTAAGTTGGCAATACGTTCTTCTTCCGTTTCCGGTTTTTTCTTTAGGAATAAAAAATAGATTAAAACAGCCAAAACCAATAGAACTCCTAAGCCGATAAGTAGCCATTGCAACCAATTACTTTTTGGCTTTTTTACCCCCATAAGTGGCTTGATTTCGTACATGGCTTGTTTGGTGGTGTCGACCACTACATCATTCACCCTAACAGCAATAGAATCAGTGAAAAATGGTTTTTCGTTTATAGAAATACGTTGAGGTGGAATATACCAGAAACCAGAATCGAACTGGGTAAGCCCGTATTTTTTAATCAGCTGGTATTTCGAACCAATAACTGTAGTATCTGTGGGATATGATTCTATCGTCTCTAACGGACTAAAGCTTTGCCCTTCAGGAAAAATCACTAGATCGGTACTATCAGCTTCTACGCGTATATTGAGTTTGATCTCTTCGCCTATTTTAATTTGAAAAGTATCTACCGTGGCGGAAACTTGAGGTTCTGATTGGGCAAAACCCATTGTGGAAAAACAAATCAATAAAAAGGTAAGTACAACTACTTTTAGTTGATCGTTAAACCCATTTATAATTTGTAATTCTGCCTGCTTCATTTGTTTATCCTCTTCTTTTAAAATACCCTAGTAGTTTTTTTACATAGCTTTCATCAACACGACTACTCAAAACTCCAGCGCCGTTTTTGGTAAATGCATTCTCGAAATAAGCGACCTTATCTCTATAAAATTTGCCATATGCATTTCTCACTGATTTACTTGCTGTATTGACCAATTGTAATTCGCCGGTTTCTTCATCTTGCATATGCACCATGCCAATATTCGGAATTTCTTCTTCTGCCTTATCATACACTCGTATTCCTGTTACATCATGTTTTTTTCCAACAATTCGCAAGGTGTGCTCATAATCATCAGCAATAAAGTCCGACAAAACAAATACAATTGCTTTCTTTTTCATAACACTACTTAAAAAGCGTAGCGCCTGACTTACATCCGTTTTTTTGCTTTTAGGTTTGAACTCTATTAACTCCCTAATAATACGAAGTACATGTGATTTTCCTTTTTTAGGAGGAATGAACAGTTCAATATCATCAGAAAATAAAATCAGCCCAATCTTGTCATTATTCTGCATTGCAGAAAACGCTAAGGTCGCTGCAATCTCTGTTACAATTTCGTCTTTAAACTGTTCTTTAGTCCCGAAGAATTTGGATCCACTCACATCGGCAAGTAGCATCATCGTAAGTTCTCGTTCTTCTTCAAAAACCTTAATAAATGGCTCGTTATATCGTGCAGTTACATTCCAATCGATATTACGCACATCATCACCATATTGATATTGGCGAACTTCACTAAAAGTCATACCGCGTCCCTTAAACGTACTGTGATATTCCCCACCAAAAATATGGTCAGACAGTCGTCGGGTTTTAATCTCAATCTTGCGTACTTTTTTTAGAAGCTCTTTTGTGTCCATGCCTGCTTAGTAAGCAGTCTTCAGTCTTCAGTCTTCAGTCCGCAAAAAAACTGCCAACTGCCAACTGCCAACTGTAGACTACATTACGGTACTTCGATCTCGTTTACAATCTTGTTAATAATGTCTTCGGAGGTCACATTTTCAGCTTCGGCTTCATAGGTAATTCCTATCCTGTGACGCAATACATCATGCACAACTGCACGAACATCTTCAGGAATTACGTACCCGCGGCGCTTAATAAATGCATAACATTTTGAGGCATTTGCAAGGTTGATACTTCCTCGAGGTGACGCCCCAAAGCTTATTAATGGTTTAAGGTTGGAAAGATTAAATTTTTCAGGGTAACGCGTCGCAAAAATGATATCAAGAATATACTTCTCGATCTTTTCATCCATATATACCTCGCGAACAGCCTCCTGCGCTTTTTTGATTTGAGTGGTTGTTACAACCGGTTTTACCTTATCGAATTCACCCTTTAAATTCGCACGAACAATTAATTGTTCTTCATCGATTTTGGGATAATCAATAACCGTTTTCAACATAAAGCGGTCTACTTGCGCTTCTGGTAAAGGGTAGGTTCCTTCTTGTTCTACCGGGTTTTGAGTCGCCATTACTAAAAATGGTTTATCCAAAATAAAAGTTTCATCACCAATGGTAACTTGCTTTTCTTGCATTGCCTCTAATAAAGCCGATTGTACTTTTGCAGGTGCACGGTTAATTTCATCAGCCAACACAAAATTTGCAAATATGGGTCCTTTTTTAATCGTGAAATCGTTCTCTTTAATATTATAGATCATCGTTCCCACAACATCAGCAGGTAACAAATCGGGTGTAAATTGTATTCTTGAGAACGAGCCCTTTACCGCTTGCGATAACGTATTAATAGCCAATGTTTTTGCCAAACCAGGCACCCCTTCCAACAAGATATGCCCTTGACCCAATAAGCCTATGAGTAATCGTTCGACCATATGATTTTGACCGACAATAATCTTATTCATTTCTGCGGTAAGCAAGTCGATAAATGCACTTTCCTGCTCAATCTTCTCGTTAATCGCAGCAATATCAATCGTAGTATTTTCTTCCATGCATGCCTATTTTTTATGGCGTGAATATAGTAATGTCAAAATTGGTTCGCAAATTGTTAAAATTTTAGTCCTTGTGTTGTTAATTAATGGTTAAAAATCTTTCTGAACCTTTATTTTATAGTGGTTTTAACAAAAACAGTGTGCTTGCCGCTTATTACGTTGAATTTTCCAAATTCATCACAATTCCTATTCGCTATTCTGATCACTAATTTTCTTGAAAAGTGGTACTTTTAGTCACCTAAAAAAGTACACATGCCAACGTATTCAAGAATTATTGCCGGCGCCATGAATTGGGGCGTTTGGGGTAAAAAATTAAATCCAAATCAACAAACAGCACTTATTAACCATTGTATATCGTTAGGAATTACCACTTTTGATCATGCCGATATTTATGGTGGTTATACCACTGAAGCCGATTTTGGTAAGGCATTTGCGCAAAGTGAGATTGGGCGAGATACCGTTCAATTTATTTCAAAATGCGGAATCCAGTATCCTGCAGATTCAAGAGAGAATAGGGTAAAACACTATCAGTACGATAAGGAATATATTATTTGGTCGACAGAGAATTCGTTAAAAAACCTTAAAACCGATTATCTAGATCTACTGCTATTGCATAGACCGAGCCCTTTAATGCAACCTGATGAAATTGCAGAAGCAATTGATGAATTGCAAACCAGTGGAAAAATTATCGAATTCGGAGTATCTAATTTCAACCCTTTTCAAACTGACCTTATTGATACCAAAGCCACAGTACAGGTAAATCAAATTGAGTTTTCGCTAACCGCTTTCGACGCTATGTTTAATGGTAGCCTTGACCATATGATAACCCATGATATTGTTCCAATGGCTTGGAGTCCCTTGGGATCCTACTTTAAAGAGGATAATGAAGCTACTCTGAGAATAAAACCAGTGATGAAATCATTGGCCGAAAAATATGAAACAGGAGAAGATCAACTACTATTAGCTTGGTTATTACATCACCCTGCCGGAATTCATCCGGTAGTAGGAACTACAAATGAAGCCCGACTTAAAAAAGCCGTTGAGGCACTTGATATTGAATTAGAGCTTCAAGATTGGTTTGAGTTGCTAGTGGCTAGTCAAGGACATAAAGTTCCATAACGATTATAGAAAGATGAAAAAAACAGCATTTATAACAGGAGCTACAAGCGGTATTGGTATGGCGACAGCCAAACTTTTTGCCGAAAATAATATCGATCTAATTATTTGTGGAAGAAGGCAAGATCGATTAGATAATTTGAAAGATGAGTTGGCTTCTAAAGTTAGTGTACATACTTTGACGTTTGATGTGCGCAATCGGGAAATGGTTTTTGAAAAAATAGAAGCACTTCCATCCGATTTTCAGAAAATAGACATTCTTATAAATAATGCTGGTAATGCACATGGCCTAGACCTAATGCAAGATGGCAGTATGGATGATTGGGATGCCATGATCGACATTAACGTGAAGGGCCTTTTGTATGTAAGCAAAGCCATTATGCCAGGAATGATTAAGCGACAGAGTGGACATATCATTAACATTGGATCAATTGCCGGAAAAGAAGTATACCCAAAAGGAAATGTATACTGTGCCTCAAAATTTGCTGTAGATGCGTTGAATAATGCTATGCGAATTGATTTGAATGAACATGGAATTCGGGTAGGTGCTATTAATCCCGGTTTGGTAGAAACTGAATTTAGTGAAGTGCGTTTTAAAGGCGATACGAAGCGAGCCGCGGGAGTATATAGTCCGCTAGAAGCACTACAGGCTCATGATATAGCGGATATTATTCACTTTGTTGTAACACGGCCTTATCACGTAAACATTGCTGATTTGGTGGTGGTACCAACAGCCCAAGCATCGGCTTATGTGATCAACAAAAATAACCGCCTCTTATAAAATGATCAACAAACGCCTTCTTATTAAAAACTTACTCGCTCATAACGACGAGAACAGTTTTTATGATAAGAAGCGTAAGATCAATATTTCGCTAAAAGAAGGGAAAGCCAAATTTCTAAAACATGTTTGTGCACTCTCTAACAGCAACCCAAAAAACAACAGTTACATCGTTATTGGTGTTGAAGATGAAGACAACAAGATTATAGGAGTCGACTTTTTTGATGACAGCAAAATTCAAAACCTAGTTAATGCCTATCTAGACAATCCACCGATTGTCGCCTATGAAAATATCCCTTTTCCGCACCTGCCGGAAGGCAAAGTTGTTGGTTTGGTCACCATAAGACCCATCGAAAAATTAACATCCCTCCGCAAAAATATCTGGAAATATTATGGAGGATCTATTTTTTTTAGAGAGGGTAGCACATCTGTTTCTAAAGTATTTGAATCTGATATTAAAGACACCAACTCTAAGATTGTAGAAGCTATTGAAGCCCATGCGCAAAATAACATCAAACTTACGCTTGATGGTGTGATGGATTTTATGAAAAACAGAGGGGATTATGATCCACAATATCGCGTATTTAAAGAATATTTTGTGATTTGCTGGGCCGGTATTGAAAAGAAGGTGGATGATAATAAATACTTTTCAAGAGTCGACATTGAACTAATCAACGAACAAGTTCGTTTGTTTTACTCTGCCTTAGACGAAGTGTCTATCAACGTTGATGAAAATACTTTCAAAATTCTTGAATACGTGCACCTGGGTGTCAATAATCACTATCAGTACTATCCTTTAGAAGAAGTAACTATTACATTTAATGACAATGCTAGTTATTCAATTGACAGCGAGTTGTTGTTTAACCCACCGCAATTTGACAAAAAAGTACTTCATCACATATACAATAACAATAACGCGCTAATTGATAAGCTAAAAAAACGGCAAAAGTTAAACCTAAGAGAAGAAGAAGACCTAGTTAATTTACCAAGTACCTATATGATATGTTATTTGAATTTGTTTCATGAAGCTATTGATAAGCTAGTTGAGGCAAAACCGTATTTAAAAGAACATAGCCCCCAAACGAAATCTGCATTTAAAGAGGCAATGCGAATTTTGAGAAAGATTCGGTATAACTGATATCTCGTTTTCCTAGCGTTGAAAATATGTCATCGTAATATTGCAATATTACGATGACGGTGTTTGGCAATCGCTCCGTTTATATAAAAACAACATTTCATTTTACCGAACCTCACAACTTTTACTATCTTTAAACCACAACCGAAAAAACAACTACAAATGGGACTTTTTGATGAAATAAAGAAAAAACTAAGTCATGAATTTATTGATATTGTCGAGTGGCTAGACAACACAGATAATACGATCGTTCATCGTTTTGAACGTTATCAAAATGAGATAAAAAATGGAGCTAAGCTTATCGTTCGTGAAGGACAAACAGCGGTATTTGTGAGTGAAGGCCGATTGGCAGATGTTTTTGCTCCCGGCACCTACGATCTTGAAACAAAAAATCTTCCCATTTTAGCAACTTTAAAAGGTTGGAAATATGGATTTAATAGTCCTTTTAAAGCAGAAGTCTATTTCGTAAATACTCATTTATTTACCGATGAAAAATGGGGGACTAAAAATGCAGTGATATTAAGTGATGAGCGTTTTGGTTTAACCGAAATACGCGCGTTTGGCACATACTCATTTAGAATATCAGACCCTGGAAAATTTGTTGTTGACGTCGTAGGAACTGATGGGCATTTCACCAATTTTGAAGTAAATGAGCACCTTAAAAGTTTAATAGCAACCAAATTTACCGATACTATAGGTGAAGCGAATTTACCCATCGAAATGTATGCCAGTAATGCCACAGAACTTTCAGAAACTTGTCGCGAGGTAATGCAACCCGAGTTTGATCGTGTTGGTATTGAATTAGAGCGTTTTTATATTGAGAATGTATCGATGCCTGAAGATCTCAAAAAAGAGATTATGGAATACAGTCGATTGGATAAATTGGATATGGGCAAACTTGCTCAATTTAAAGCTGCCAAAGCTATGGAAGCCGCTGCCAAAAATGAAGGAGGTACCGCAGGTGCCGGAATGGGCATGGGTATGGGCTTCGTATTAGCGCAGCAAATGGGAGGTATGATGAATCCAGGAATGATGGGTGGGCAACAAGCAGCCCAGCAACCGCAAGCTGCGGCCGTACCACCACCGATGCCCACAGCAGTTACTTATTATTATGCTGTAAACGGCGCCCAGCAAGGCCCTGTTACCATAGATGCATTAAGAAATTTGTTTGCCGCCAGAACCGTTAATAAAGATTCACTAGTTTGGAAACAAGGGATGGACGGTTGGAAAGCTTTGAAAGATGTAGAAGAATTGAAATCATTTTTAGGTGGTAGTACGCCTCCACCTTTACCAACAACTTAGTATTGTTGTCATTCCTGTACAAACAGGAATCCATGAAACAAAAGCAATTAAATTTATGAGATTCCTGCTCTCGTAGGAATGACTGCTGTATGGAGCAAGAAAGACAGATAACCAAGTCCAACCAAAAAAAAGCATGTGCCAACTGTGGTGCCGAGCTTAATTTTAAGCCGGGATCTGACCAGTTAAAATGCGATTATTGTGGGTACGAAGAATTTATCGAACAAGATAAAACCAGCTTCGAAGAACTTGAATTAGCGCATTATTTAAATACGGTTGGTAATGAGGCTCATACCCATACTATTAGTATCATAAATTGTAAGAATTGTGGAGCCAACCAACATGTTGAAGAGAATTACAAATCCCTTGCCTGCGTTTACTGTAGTGAACCCCTGATTTTAGAAGACCAGGAAGAACAATCCTGGATATTTCCAGGAGCTGTTGTCCCTTTCCAGCTAGACAAAAACAAAGCGAGAAAGGTCTTCAAAAAATGGGTAAGCGGTATTTGGTTTGCCCCGAATAAATTAAAAAGGGCGTCTTTAGATGCCGAAGGGCTTCACGGATTATACATTCCCTACTGGACGTTCGACTGCAATTTGTATGCTTCCTACCAAGGTCAACGCGGGGATTATTATTACGAAACTAGAAAAGTAAGAACAAAAAATGGTGTTCGTACACAACAGGTTCGTAAAACAAGATGGTCACATGCTTCCGGAAATGTAAGTGGATTTATTGATGACATCTTGATTAATGCTTCAGAAAAAAAGCGACGAGAAATACCATCCAAAATCTCTCGTTGGAATTTGAAGGCATTGGTACCATTTACAGAAGATTATCTGTCTGGTTTCGTAACCGAAAAATATACCATTTCCTTAAAAGATGGACATCATCACTCTTTTCAAAAAGCAAAAGACATAGCCTACAACTGGATTCGTAGCGATATTGGTGGTGATACGCAGCGTGTAAGTCATGCCGATATTAACTTATCGGATGAAACCTTTAAGCATATTTTACTGCCTGTTTATATCAGTTCATACATATATAATGGTAAAGACTATCATTTTCATATAAATGGTCAAACCGGGCAAATAGCTGGAAAATATCCCATTTCCTTCTGGAAAGTATTCTTTGTTATTTTGCTAGTTGTAATCATAATAGCGATAATAGTAGTCTATTCTCAATGAGCAGAACCCTAGTAATTGGCGACATCCACGGAGCTTTAAAAGCATTAATTCAAATTTTAGATCGCGCAAAAGTCACCCCGCAAGATCATCTCATTTTTTTAGGAGATTATGTAGATGGTTGGAGCGATGCTGCTGAAACGATTGATTATTTGATTCAACTTAAATCAACCCACAACTGTACATTTATAAGAGGGAACCACGATGAGTTAGCAAATGACTGGCTTAAAAACGGCAAAAACAATCCTACTTGGTTAATACATGGTGGCCAGGTGACTGCTGACAGTTATAAGCCCTATAATCAAGAAGACCGAAATATCCATATTGGTTTTAATGATCAATTAGAGAACTACTATATAGATGATCAAAATAGGCTATTTCTTCATGCAGGTTTCACCAACTTAAAAGGGGTTAATTTTGAGTACTTCTCTAAAATGTTTTATTGGGATCGTACCCTTTGGGAATTGGCCTTATCCATCGACCCTTTATTAACCAAAGAAGACTCCAATTTTCCTAAACGACTCGCTCAGTACCAAGAAATATATATAGGCCATACACCTGTAACTCGTATTGGAAAAACCACTCCGGTACAAGCCGTTAATGTTTGGAATATTGATACTGGTGCGGCGTTTAAGGGTCCACTTACAATTTTAGATGTTAATACCAAAGAATTTTGGCAAAGTGAGCCAGTCTATCAATTGTATCCATTAGAAAAAGGGAGGAACTAAATATGATCAACTACCATAACAAAAAGTTTCGTCTAAAAAGGACTTCAAATAACGCTGAAACTGACATAGAAACTGTATTTATTTACAAACAAGAAGGAAATATAGTTACTTCAACATATGAAGGGAACCAGATTATAAAAGGTCATCTTTTAGGCCTTGTTAATGAAAACGGAGTTATTGAGATGAGATACCATCAGATCAATTCTAACGGCAAGTTGATGACGGGTGTTTGCAAGTCAACCCCGGAAACTTTGGCAAACGGAAAAATTAGATTACACGAAATATGGCAATGGACCTGTGGTAACCAATCAAAAGGCAACTCAATCTTAGAAGAGATTTAGGTTCTATTGCTACCAACATCAATCTATAAATCAACCAAGCGCATATTTAAACAATAGCTCTAAAAGATGAACAGGGTTTAAAGTGCGACCAACCGCACTCTTTAACATTTAGCAGGGGGAATTTTCCTGTATACAATCCTCAATATACCTCTTACATAACATATACTTTACATGCATCTTTGTGAAGCTATTAATCGATAATGTAGAATTGACATTAAAAGAACCATCCAGTAATATTTACTGGCGATTTTTGCTAAACAACTTAATGACATGAAAAAGTATTTAAGAATCTTTTTGATCTTGCTGGTTCTAGCTTTAGAAACATTTTATTTGGTTTCTACTGCAACAGATGAAGATAAGCAAGTAAATGACCTAGCAACCATAGAGGTTGTTAACAAATAATATTTTATACGAGTTCACATATTCTTCATATAATTTTGGTTAGTTAGAATTTTAAAAGCCCTGACAGTATTGTCAGGGCTTTTTTTGTTAAAAATTTGATTATCAGTTAATTATCATAATTCTTATCTTGAATACATATTTTAACAATTAACCTTTAACCAATAAACAAATGAAAACAACCACTCAATTCTTGAAAATAACGCTATTAGTTATTTCATTAATCGTTTTAGGCTGCTCTCCTGAAGATGGAAAAGATGGGGCGCAAGGTCCTCAAGGGGAGGCTGGTCAAGATGGACAAGACGGTGCAGATGGAAATGCAAATGTTATCGCAAGTCCTTGGTTTGATGAAGAGTTTCCAAACACTCCATCGACTTCGGCATTTTTTAATAGAACCGATACTCAAATAACACAAGATGTAGTTGATTCAGCTGCCTTTTTGGTTTATGGCAAACGATTAAATATTAGTTCTACTGACATTATTGTACAATTACCTGTTGTTGACGACGAGGTCACCTACTTCTATGAATTATTTCCTCAAACCAATCAGATTTTCTTTCGGGCTGAATCTGTTGATAAAACTACCGAGTTTACTTTCAATGATTTTGAACAATTTAGATATGTAATTATTCCTTCTGCAAACACCGGAAAAGGACAATCTAAAGATTTTGCTAAAATGAGTTATTATGACGTAATGGATTACTTCAGCTTGGAATACTAGAACAAATAAAAAACCGCTTCCATGTAGGAAGCGGTTCTATTCTTTAAGAAACAAGATTTCTATAAATCAAACTTAATCCCCTGAGCCAATGGCAACTCGGCAGTATAGTTAATCGTATTTGTCTGTCTTCTCATATAAATTTTCCATGCATCAGATCCGGACTCACGGCCTCCGCCCGTTTCTTTTTCTCCGCCGAATGCTCCTCCGATTTCTGCACCACTGGTACCGATATTCACATTGGCAATACCGCAATCAGATCCTGCATGACTTAAGAAACGTTCGGCTTCTCTTAAGTTATTGGTCATAATAGCCGATGACAGTCCTTGAGCAACTCCGTTCTGAACATCAATGGCATTCTCCACATCTCCAGAATATTTAAGCAAGTATAAAACCGGAGCAAATGTTTCATGCTGTACAATTTCAAATGAATTGCTAGCCTCAGCAATGGCAGGCTTTACATAGCATCCACTTTCATATCCTTCGCCAGAAAGTACGCCTCCTTCAACAACAATGTTTCCTCCTTCTTCAACTACTTTTTCAAGTGCATTTTGATATCCTTTTACCGCATCAGTATCGATCAATGGACCTACATGATTATTTTCATCAAGCGGATTCCCAATTCTCAACTGACCATAGGCGTCAACAATTGCTTTTTTTACTTTATCATAAATGCTTTCATGAATGATCAGTCTTCGGGTTGACGTGCAACGTTGACCACATGTTCCAACCGCGCCAAAAACCGCCCCGATTACAGTCATTTTAATATCGGCATCAGGGGTTACAATAATGGCATTATTTCCTCCTAATTCTAGCAATGATTTTCCTAAACGTTCACCCACAGTTTTCGCAACTATCTTTCCCATTCTGGTAGAACCCGTTGCAGATACCAAAGGAATACGCTTATCTGTTGTCATCATTTCACCAACCCGATAATCGCCATTTATCAAACATGATATTCCCTCAGGAAGGTTATTTTCTTTTAAAACTTGTGCTATAATATTTTGACAAGCAACACCACATAATGGCGTTTTTTCACTTGGTTTCCAAACACAAACATCTCCACAAATCCAAGCTAAAGCAGTATTCCAAGCCCAAACAGCAACTGGAAAATTGAATGCTGAAATGATCCCAACAACACCAAGTGGATGGTACTGTTCGTACATTCTATGGCCAGGACGCTCGGAGTGCATGGTAAGACCATGTAACTGACGCGATAAGCCTACCGCGAAATCGCAGATATCAATCATTTCCTGAACCTCACCAAGACCTTCTTGATATGATTTTCCCATTTCATAAGAAACCAATTTACCTAGAGGTTCTTTCAATTCGCGAAGCTTTTCGCCAAATTGCCGAACGATTTCCCCTCGTTGAGGCGCAGGCATTACTCTCCAACTCTTAAATGCTGAAGTTGCCGCCTGCATTACCTTTTCATAATCTTCTTTGGTGGTAGTCTTCACTTTTCCTATTAACTCACCATCAACAGGTGAAAACGATGAAATTTCTTCACCGCTTGAAAACCAATCAGAACCTGTTGAAGTTCCGTTATTTATAGTATGCAACCCTAATTGTCTTAGGGCCGTGTCCATTCCGAAATCAGTCGCAACTGTTGTCATGTTTATAACTTTTTGTAGTGCTATTGTTATATTTTGCTAAAATACTAAACTGTAATTCAAGTAAAGATACTACCGACAAAATTTATTGCCACTTACCGCAGAAAACATCCACTTAACCATAGTCAAAAACCACTTATTGCTTGCGTATAGGAAAATCCCCCTAATTCATTCAACTTGACCCCCTGACCCTTAAAATTTTGTATCTTATTATGTTGCAGTTTTGCAACTGGTTAAGACTTTTACTATGAAAAATGTCATTACTCTCATTGCAATAACTAGCTCGTTTATTTTTTCATTTCCGATACACAGCCAAACCGTGAATATAATTGACAGCCTTAAAAAAGTGTTACGCACTTCAAAGTCCGATTCCGCCAAAGTGCAACTATATGGAAAAATTGCATGGGCTTATGCAGGAACTAGAATTCAAACCGAAGAAGCGAGAACATATGCTGACAGCATTAGGTTAATTGCGGAACGCACCAAGGACAATTATTATGATGCTCGAAGTCATTTTTATTATGGTGTTATTGATCGGTTAGAGGGTAAAAACAATTCTGGTATTTATCACATGGATAAATATGTTGAGTACAACAAAAGTCAGGGTGATTCTTCTCGAGTTGCACGCGGCCTATTTCAGATTGCTGCAATGCAATCGGCCATTGGTGATTATGATAAAGCAATCACCACACATTATAGATCTTTGGCTATTGAAGAAGAATTTGGTGATCAATACGGAATTGCTTTTGTGAAACAAGGCATTGGGATTGCATTATTCGAAACCAAAAGGTATAACGAGGCCCTGGCCTACTTAAATGAAGCTTTAGCACTATTTAAAGAGCTAAACCGTTCAGGAGACCAAGCCAATATTCATACCACACTGGGAAATGTGCACACGCAACAGAATAATTTTACCAAAGCAAGGAAAAATTATGGTACCGCCCTTTCAATCTATAAAAAAATGAAATCTTCATGGGGTATTGCGCTAGCAGAAAGTAATATCGGGCATCTGAATCAGCGAACCGGCAACTTTAACGATGCAAAACAAAATCATTTAAAGGCACTAAAAATAAGAGAGTCCATGCCAAACAAAGAGCTGCTTACGCGCAGTTATTTGGCAGTTGGTTCTCTCCACCATCAAGATAAAGAGTACACAAAAGCGCTGGAATACTACAAAAAAGCAGGAAAAACTGTTAAAGAGACTGGGGCGAAGTCGTTAATGAGCGATATTCAATTTCGAATGAGTGAAACCTATGCCGCAATGGGCAATTATAAATTAGCTTTTGATGCTAGAGGGCAACAAATGATATTAAAAGACAGTATTTATGATGAAACAAAAGCGAATCAAATAACAGATCTACAAACCAAATACGAAACAGCTCAAAAAGATCAACAAATACAAACACTAACCAATAAAAATGCGTTGCAGGAGGTAAACGCCGAAAAGCAATCCACTATTAAGAATGCTATTACAATGGGTATTGTTTTGTTGGCAATTATAGCTGGCTTAATCATTTTCACATTAAGACAGCGGCTGAAGAGTCAAAAAATATTGTTGAAAAAAAATGAGCAGCTAAAAAATGCCCGGTTAAAAGAAGAATTGCAGGTATTGGAAATGAAAGCACTTCGGGCACAAATGAATCCACATTTTTTATTTAATTGCCTGAATGCCATTAATACGATGATCTTGAAAAACGAGGGTGATAACGCCTCTAGATATTTGGCAAAATTCTCAAAACTGGTGCGTTTAATCTTAGAGAATTCTGAACAGCAAAAAGTCTCCTTGAAGGATGAAATAGATATGTTAGAGTCCTACATTCAGCTCGAGGCAATCCGTTTTAATAATAAAATGGATTACGAAATTAACATTGAAGAAAGCATCGATCAATACAACACCTTTATCCCATCAATGGTACTACAGCCTTTTGTTGAAAACGGCATTTGGCATGGCTTGATGCATAAAGACAAGAAAGGTTTCCTTACTATTAACATCAATGAGAAAGATGATGCATTACTTTGCGAGATTATTGATAATGGCGTTGGACGGGAAAAGTCAGTGAGTCTAGAGAAAAAAGACCAGCATAAAAAGAAATCGATGGGTATCAAGATTACTACTGAACGACTTAAGATTTTAACCCAGCAAACCATGAGTGAATTGGTCAATATTATCGATCTGAAAGATGATCATAACAATGCATTAGGAACCAAGGTTCATATTGAAATTCCTATATCATGACAAGAGCAATTATTATTGATGATGAGGAACGAGCAAGAGAAGGATTAAGCATCATGCTGCAAAAGTATTGTCCTGAGGTTGACATTATTTCGTTATGCGCAAATGCTAAAATAGGTATTGAGGAAATTTATGCACAGGGTCCTGATCTCGTTTTTTTAGATGTACAGATGCCCGAAATGTCAGGATTTCAAATGCTTGAAAAGCTAGGAAAAATTGATTTTGATGTCATTTTTGTCACGGCATTTGATAAATATGCTATTAAGGCCATAAAGTTTAGTGCCTTAGATTATCTTTTAAAACCCGTTGATATTGATGACTTAATTAAAGCGGTACAAAAAGTGCAGCAAAAGCAACAGAAACAAAGTGATTTTCAATCATTATTGCAAAACGTACATCAGGTTCGCAACGATCTTACTCGATTAGCAATTCCTTCTGAAAATGAGATTATCATGCAAGAAGTAAAGGATATTCTGTATTGTGAGGCAGACAGTAGTTATACCACTATATACGTTTCTGGAGGGAGTAAAATGACGGTTTCTAAAACGCTTAAAGAATTTGAAAACATCTTACCAGAAACTAAATTTTGCCGTATTCATCATGGTACTTTGGTAAACATTGAGCATGTAACCAAGTATATTAAAGGAGAAGGAGGCTATGTCATTGTATCAAATGGACAACACCTGAATGTCTCTCGCCGAAAAAAGGAATCCTTTATCCAAATGCTATCAAAAGTTTAATTCCAACAACTGCACTTATTCTTGTTTTACCTCCACTTGCTAGTTTTAGATAGTAAAGACTACAACCTCAACCTAGTTTTGATCTTGTTAATCAATTACATACAAGATCATGAAAAACTATCAACGTGTCAATTCATCATTTAGCATATTCTTAATTCTTGCGGCCATTATTTTAGCCGCATGTATGTCTTGTGAAGATGATGATGCACAACCTCAAGAAGAGCCGATACAAGATCCTCCACCAACAGAAGATTCTTTGATAACCCAGCAGAACATTACAAATACACTGTTGTTTAATTACGCTTAAGCTTCACAAAAAAGGAGGTTTAACCTGTTGTTTTCATCGCTAAGAACTGTATTCTTTTTTGGTTAGAACCTCCTCATTGTATCAACTTTAAATACTTAATCATGAAATATTCAATAATATTAATATGCAGTTTCATCGTCTTTACACTGATTAGTTCATGTAAAAAAGATGATGATTCTCCTGTAGACAATCCGATTAATCCTCCTCCGTTAGCTGAAGAGGTCGCTGAAGATTATGAGGCGCTAAAGGCCCTTTATAATGCCAACCCAAACAACACCTTAAATTGGGATCTAGATGACAAAACACTCAAAAGCTGGGAAGGCCTAACAATTAAAAATGGTCGAGTTACGGAAATACGAATTCCTGCGAAAAAAATTCAACGATTTACCATTTCAATATTTACTATAAATGAACTCAAAACTCTTGGTTTTGCCGATAATGAAATCAAAGAAATTCCTCCTCAAATTGAAAACCTTACTCGATTAGAAGTACTGAATCTTGAAAATAATCAACTGGAAAATTTGGTTGAAGAGATCAAGAACAATGCCGGTCTAAAATTACTAAACCTAAAAGGAAATCAGCTTAGAGAATTGCCTTATGATATGGATAAGCTTACAGCTCTTGCTACGCTGAATATCGAAGACAATTTATTGATTAAAATCCCATATGAAATATGCATTTTAGAAGAAAACGGCACCAATGTTTTGAAAAATCCTAGAACCACCTGTGATTTAGTGAACTATCACTACAGGGGTTTAAAAGCCCTTTACGAGGTCAATCCAAACAATATTCTCACATGGGATTTAACCGATACCACAATGGCAAATTGGGATGGAATAACCTTAACACCGGAAGGAACCGTACTTTACATAGAACTTGAATCTAAAGGGTTATCGATAATTCCCGATGAAATTGGAAACTTGATTGGGGTAAATCTTATAGAGCTTGATCGTAATGCCATAGCATCGCTACCTGATGAGTTTGTTAAACTTAAAACCTTACAATACTTATATATTGATGAAAACTCATTGACTAGTCTTCCGAATAATTTTGGCTTATTGACAGAGCTTCTACAACTTGATCTTTCTGATAATTTACTGGTAAACTTACCCGAATCAATTGGAAATTTAGCCGAGCTTACCAGACTAGTCCTTACGAGAAATTTATTGAAAAAACTTCCTGAATCCATAGCGAACCTTTCTAAACTACAAAGTCTACAAGCCCAATATAATGCTTTAGAAATATTACCAATAAATATTGGGAATCTTCAAAAACTAGAATCCCTGAATGTGTTCGATAATTTCATTGAAATAATTCCTGAAAATATTTCCGATTTACAAAACCTATCTAGTATTTACATTTCAAATAATAAGATAACTAAGATACCTTCTGGTGTGTCGCAGCTTAACAGTCTTTCCGTTTTTGACATTAAAGGAAATCCTCTAGAAGGTCCTTTTACAACAGAATTGTGTGATTTGTATATAAGCGGAATTTTGCAACTCGATTCCAATCAACTTACAATCTCTGGATGTCCAACACCATAAATCGATTATTATGAAACGTTTTAAAAACAGTTATATCATTCTGATCATAATAGCTATGTGTTTCTTTTTACCAAATGAAATAGAAGCACAAAGAAGAAAAACAACCGTTGTAAAACGAACAACTGTCAAACGAGGCGTTACAAGAAAAAGACCTGTGCGAATACGTCGAGTTGCCCATGTTCGATATCGACATTTACCGAGTTGGGGCAGAGTAGTTAAAAAAGTAGGTGCTGGTTACCGAACAATTCGATATCGGGGAATTGGATTTCGATTTCACAATGGTGTTTGGTATCGACCAAAAGGGAATCGATTCATGGTTGCAAGAGCTCCTTTTGGAATTCGGGTAAGGACATTACCAATAGGTTATAAACGATTTGTTATCGGACCAAGACCTTACTTTTATTATTACGGCACTTATTATGCAAAAGTTGAAGGAACTGGTGAATACGAAGTGGTCGAACCACCTATTGGTGCCGAAATTGATGCCTTACCAGAGGGTTATAATGTCATTGAAATCAACGGGCAAGAATACTGTAAGCTTGAAAACACCTATTACGAAGCCCGAATAGATACAGACGGTAATGACTATTATGTCGTTGTCGAAGATCCTACAAAGTAAACTCATAAAATCATTAGCAATGAAATACAATTTAAAAATGCTAGTTAGTGTTCTGCTTATTTCTTTTTCAAGTTGTAATAAAGATGATGTTTCTATTATTAATAATCATCAAACCAGAGGTAAACGGATCGATATAATCACAAATCATAACGGAGATCAACGTTCATATATCATATATATTCCATCTACATATAATAGCACTCAACAGCATCCTTTAGTATTTCAATTACATGGAGGCAGCGGTAATGGTGAAAAGTTTTACAACATATCAGGATGGAATGAAATTGCAGAGCAAAACAGATTGATCATTATTTATCCCACCTCCTACGCCTACGATATCAAAGCTAATGGCTGCGGTAATAATTTGGTAAACCATTGGAATAACTATAATATGCCCCAACAAGTATGTGACCCTACTATATTACGTGATGATACCGACTTTTTAAATCAAATCATTAATGAAGTAAAAGGTAAATACGCTATTAACGAAAAACGAATTTATGTGGCCGGGTTTTCAAATGGCAGCGGGATGGTAAGTAGATTAGGCGTTGAGCTTTCTTCAAAAATAGCCGCTGTAGGTGGTTTGGCTGGGTTTTTCCCTGGTGATACAATATTCAGCCCTGAACGAAAACTTCCAGTTCATATTATGCTAGGAACCAAAGATGAAAAGATCGTTCCACAAACCAAATTCAACAATGAAATACCGTTTGACATCGATCAAGCTTTTACCGATCCTTCTTTGTACGACATTATTAAAACCTATATCATTACTTTCGATTTAGACCCTAGTTACGAAATTACATACGCTTCCAATGATCGGATAACCTGTACTTTTGAAGGTAAATCTGGAGGTCTTGAAAATGTGCTTCATTTTTCATTATTAAAAGACCTTGGTCATCGTTTTCCAAACCCTTCAGCTAAACCAGGTGCAGCTGATCTTTTTTGGGAATTTTTTCAATCCAACTCCCTTTAATATCTCTACCAACATCCCCCTTAAACTACCAATAAAACATGTCTAATCATCGCAAAAACAGAGCAAAAAGACATCTTGAAAATGTATTCCATGATTTTATGGATGTTGTTGATTACTTACAACAAAAAGAGGTGCATTCTTCTAAAGAAATGAACCATGTAAAGTCTATTCTGATTTCAATTATAGCCGACCTACAAACCTACTACCCGACTATTATTAAAAAAAGTACACATCAAAAAAGTAACTTTTGCATCCTTCAAAAAATGAAAATGTTATACCATTTTCATCTACCGATTAAAAGTAGCTCCTCTTCCTTCCGATCACTAATATTACTTTATACCAGAGCTTATGATGAAATGCTTCTTTTAATTGATAACATTCTAGATACAGAATGGGATATTCCTATTGACATTCCCAGTAAACATTATAAGTCTTTAACAATTGAAGATGTTTTCTGCTTGCTTATTCCTAATGAATTCGAATTACAGTTTCTAGATATTATAAGGGTTATAGAACGTAATAAACCTGCTGTTGATTAATATCGCTGCCAAAATTCCGACACTTTAAAACAAAAGAAGATCCGACATATATAAGCCGGACCTTGTCTTAGTATTCTGTATTGAGGCTATTTATTGCAAATATCATCAACGTTTACATCCATTCTAATAGTGGTATTTACATTTCCTCCTGTTCGCATATTACAAATTCTTGGTGGTAATGAGGTGACCGCTGTTTGACGTAAATCTAATGTGAACAAATTAAGCAGACCGTCAAGTTCTTCCGGTAACTCTTCTAGATCGGCATTAATGTTTAGCGATAAGATAGTTAGTGTAGTAATGTTACCTATTTCCGGAGGAATAGCCCCCGTTGCTGACAGATTATTATCACTTGCATCTATCAATTTAATGCTTTGAAAGTTTTCAAAAAGTGCTGGTAAGCTTGTTAAGTTATTCTCTCTAAGATACAACTCTTCTAAAGCGCTTAAGTTCGTTATTTCTTGAGGAAAATCAGCTTCTGTAAGTTGATTGGCTCCCAGATCAAAGAGTCTAAGATTAGCAAGGTTTCCTATAGACGCTGGAATTGGACCCGATAATTGATTTCTAAAAAAAGTAAGTTCAATTAAGTTTGTCATACCCCCAACATATTCAGGGATACTGGTAAACTGATTATTGTACAGCCATAAAAGCTCTACTGAAGACATTTGTCCTATACTTGATGGCAAACTACTCAATTCATTTGTGTGAAGGATAAAGGTATTCATGCTGGTTAGACCTCCTAAAGTGTCGGGCATGCTTGAAAGCTTATTGAAGGCTAGATCACAGTACACTAAATTGGATAGGTTTCCAAAACTAGCTGGTAAGGTCGTTAAGAGATTTCCATACACATTTAGATTTTCAAGGTTTTGCAAGTTTCCTAGATCAACCGGAAGTTCAAGCAATAACTTCTTTCCAGTAAAAGAGGGAGCTCCTCTAGAACTAAGTTGGCGCAAATTGGCTAATTGCGAAATACTGTTAGGAAGATATTCAAGATTATTGCCTCCGACTTTAAGAATTTCTAAGGCGGCTAAATTTCCTATTTCGTTCGGTAACTCCTGAATTAGATTATCATCTACGATAAACTGTTTAAGACTGGTAAGTCCCTCTATTTGGGTAGGAAGAGTTGTTAAATCATTTCCTGTAAGCATTAAAATCTCTAGCGCATCCAATTGTCCAAAAGTTGCCGGTAGCACATTGATATCCTTATACCTAATATCTAGCTCAACAACACGCCCACTACTAATCGTTACGCCTTCCCATCCAGTCATTGTATTGTCTGCCAGATCCCAGTTGAGATCATTATTTGGGTTTTCTTCATACAACTGCTTCAAAACCTCATAATCATTAGCTAAAACAGGGGTGTCATCAGCACAAAGGGTGTCATCATCTACCAAAATGGTAATTGGGATACCGCTCACTTCATGTTCACATACCTCAGCAGGTATTTCGGTTATTGGGTTTTCTCTAAGATCAAGATTAGACAAGGACGCAATAGCTGATAGTTCAATTGGCACCTCAACAATATTGTTATTTCTTAGAACCAAACTATTCAAAATTTCCATTCCTGAAATAGTGCTCGGAATTTCAGTTATTTGATTCCCCTCCATGTTCAAAGAATAAATGGTTTTCATTCCAATAATTACAGCAGGCATCTCTGCAAACTCGTTATTTGCTAACGATAAAAACAATGCTCCTGAAATATTGGTGATCTCATCAGGAATTTGTTTCAACTTATTGTCATTTACATAACACTCTTCTAAATGGATAAGCTGCCCTATTTCAATAGGCAATGATTCAATACCATTATTTGAAATATCTAATGTTCTCAATTCAGTTAATTCCCCTAAATCAGCTGTCATATTAGGAAATTGTTTTCCGCTAATATCTAGACCTGATACCAGCCCTTCACCACCTAGAGTCACCCCCGACCAACTTTTCATAGTCCCATCAGAAAGATCCCAATCTGCTGTATTATCAGGGTTTTGTAGTAATAGATTATAAAGTGCTATATAGTTTGGATAAATAGTACCGCATACCGTTCCTGAATCTTTCTCAATGGTTGTTCCACTGATTTCAAGATCACATACTTCCTGCGGCAGAACCCCTATTTGATTATTGACTAACCTGAGGTTTTCCAAACTGGTAAGGTTTCCTATTTCAACCGGAACTATAACCAACTCATTCATGCTTAGATCGAGCTCTTTAATATTTTGAAGTTGACCTATACTAGCAGGCAAACCTAAAAGTTGATTATTACTTAGATTAATTTCCTCAACTTTCACTAGTTTATTAACTAATGAGGGGATAGCTTTAATTTGATTATCACTAAGATTCAAGTGTTGAAGTTTGCTCAATCCTTCGATTTGAAATGGAACTTCGACGATCTCATTTTGTTCTAAATTAAGATCTATCAGATTTTCAAGAGATCCTATTTCAATGGGAATTGTTTTTATATTGTTTCCTTGAAAATTAATCGCGGTAAGTGCCGTTAGGCTCCCAATACTAGTTGGCATTACAGTCAACCCATTTCCGATAAATGACAATTCCTGTAATCTCAGATTTTTACCAATATCTGAAGGAAGTGTTGTGATTGCATTACTATCAGCCTTAAATAAGGTAAGCTCATTTAACTCACCAATTTTGGGCGGAATTGTTTTAAGTCCTTTCTTAAAAAGGTCAAGCTTAGTGACTTTTTCTCCAGAAGTCATAACACCGTTCCAACTTTTCATGGTCAGGTCGTTAAAATCCCAGTCTAGGGTATTTCCCGTATTAGCATCATACAATGCCTTTAACACCAAATAATCGGCAGGAAACTCTTGTTGTGGCTCTTCGATGATAATGTCATCATCTTTTTTGCAGGAAAGTACTAGTAAAAGTACTGCTATCATGGGGGAAATTACATTTCTAAGAATTACTGTAGTTTTCATGATAAATTATTTTATCATCAAACTTAGCCGCAAAGAAAGGTGCAAAAAATAAGAAGTAAGTAGTCGGAAATGAAGTTTAATTAAGTGGTATAAACTGGGCCATAAATGGCAACTACTTTAAAAACCAATCAACAATTCAATAATGGTAATCATTATTGCAATCATTAAACATAAGGGTACGTAAACATGAGTATCCATTTTGGCAAAACCCGTATCCTTTACTCGTTTGAAAACTCCCAAATATCTGAAGTCGCCAATCGCACGAATAAAAAATACTCCAGCAATAACCCAGCCTAGATATTTGTTAACCAAGACCGGCCATTTTATGGGTGAATCTATTCTATACCAGAAAAAAAAGCCGAAAAACAATAACCCTAAACCAACTAATACTGTTGCTAAAACTGGAGGTTTAAATAAACTTTCCGAATTCGCTTTTGAAGGTATTGCAGTTTGAATACCCCATTTCCCACCAAAAAGCCAATAAATATGAAGTAATCCCAAAAAAAGAAATACTAAAGCGAGAATTATTCTGAAAACAGCAAAAAGTATCATAGTAGTTTTATTCGCCTACGAAACGCTTGTCAGCTTCCATCACAGCGCCACAGTTTGAGCAAGTTCTGTTTTCTTCTGATCCGTAAAAATCTTTAAAATGACCTAAAAAGTCTTTTTCAATGTTATATAACGGAAAATATACTTCGTGTAACTTGTTATTGCAGTTGTCGCAAAACCAAAGTAGCCCATCTTTACCTTCTAAATCAGTGCGCTTTCTTTCAATAACTAAGCCAATAGAACCTTCATGTCGAACTGGCGAATGTGGTACTTGCGCAGGATGGAGATACATATCTCCCGGGCCGAGTTTCATTGTTTTTTTCTCGCCATCCTCCTGAATATGAACTTCTATATTACCTTCTAGCTGATAGAAAAGCTCTTCGGTTTCATTATAGTGATAGTCTTTTCTGGCATTAGGACCAGCAACTATCATCACGATGTAATCACCAGCATCCTTATAAAGATTTTTATTTCCAACCGGTGGTTTAAGAGTATCGCGGTTGTCCTCAATCCATTTTTGCAAATTAAACGGTGCGCTGATAGCCATAACTAAAAGGTTTTAAAACCTTAAAGTTACGGCATTCAACTAATATGTAAAACCTTTATTTTTTGTAAAAAATTTGTGTGTAGTATGCTTCTCCATCATCTCCTTTAACAACGCCTATACCGGTGTGTGTGTAATCATGAATCATGTTGGCATAATGTTCTTTACTATTTATCCAAGCATGGATAACACCATCAGCAGTTTTATATCCCTTTGCCACGTTTTCACCAGTAACTTGTGCGTCAGTCATATCTTCTACCTTTAAATGTCGTACATCAAACTGCTTATGTGTGGCGGACCTTTCCGTTAACATCTGAACCGAATGTTCTTTTGCTATTTCACTAACCTCTCTATCAAAAGTAAGTGGCGATAAATCGTTTTCAACACGATATGCATTTACTCGTTGGTGTACTTCTAGGGCCAGTCGTTGGTCTTCAGTAAAGCTTGTTGGTTCTTCTATGAAAGGAGCATCATCAGCGCTACAAGAAAAAAAGATAGGTGCAGTTGTTAGCAAAAGGCATAGCATTGCCAATCGTGTTAATAGATTCGTCATGAGTAGGTGATTTAGGTGAAAAATGGGTTTGTTCTTGGTAGGGCTTGTTCTTTTTACATGTTGTTTTGTTTGTTAGTGTTTTAATTGTCGTACAAGTATAAAACAACCATCAACTTAAAAACCCTACCCTTTATCGGGAAAAAAGCTTCAGGAAAAGTGGTACCTTAGAGCTTAGTTTTAATTCACACCAAAAACAATGAAAAAAATAGCTTTACTTATCTCACTGGTTTTTATTGCGTTATCATGCAAAAACACGAATGAGTCAAAAACGACTATTGTTCAAAACACGAATGCGGAAAAAAATGAAATAAATTTTCAAGAAAACTTCGGAATTGTCATTCATGGAGGTGCAGGTACCATATTAAAAAAGAATATGACTCCCGAAAAAGAAGCTGCATATAGAGCAAAACTGGAAGAAGCTATTAGGGTAGGCCATGAAATTCTTAAAAATGGAGGCACTAGCCTGGAAGCTGTAGAGAAAACTATTAATGTGATGGAAGATTCTCCGCTTTTTAATGCAGGAGTTGGTGCGGTATTTACCAATGCGGGTACTAATGAGCTTGACGCTTCTATTATGGATGGGAAAACATTAAATGCCGGAGCTGCAGCGGGCGTAAAGACAGTGAAGAATCCTATTAATCTAGCACGGACAGTTATGAATGACTCTCCTCATGTAATGTTGTCAGGGGCTGGAGCCGATATTTTTGCCAAGGAGCAGGGATTGGAGATTGTTGATCCTAAATATTTCTTTACTGAACGTAGAATGAACAGTCTAAAAAAGGCTCAGGAGCGAGAACAAATCGAGCTCGATCATGATGAAAAAACCTCTTTCTATGACGAGGATATTAAAGACTATAAATTCGGAACCGTAGGGTGTGCTGCCCTTGATAAAAATGGGAATTTGGCTGCCGGAACCTCAACCGGAGGAATGACTAATAAGCGATGGGGCCGCGTTGGAGATGCCCCCATAATTGGTGCCGGCACCTATGCCAATAATGCTACTTGTGCTGTATCTTCAACTGGGTGGGGCGAATTCTTTATTAGAGCTATGGTAGCGCATGATATTTCAGCTCTTATGGAATATAAAGGAATGACCATTCAAGATGCGGCTCGCGAGGTCATTCATGACAAAGTAGGAGGTCTTGGCGGCGATGGCGGGATTGTGGCTATCGACAATAAAGGAAATATCGCTATGGAGTTCAATACGGCAGGAATGTATCGCGCTCATATGAATGCCAAAGGTGAGTTGGTGATTGGTATTTATGAAAAATGAGCAACAACAAAATTCTAGTTACAAGAATGAGTTTTAAAAAACTATTCTCTTTCCTACTCGACCTCAATAAAAATAATAATAAAGAGTGGATGGACGCCCACCGAAAGGAATATCACGCAGTACGAGATTGGTATAAGGATTGGCTAGCAGAATTGGATGCTAAACTAGCCAATGTTGATCCAAATTATACTCATACACCATCAAAAAAAGCGATTAATCGCATTAATAATAACCTGATGTTCCACCCGAATAGACCTATTTATAAAGATCATTTGGGAGCTGGACTCGATATGGTTAAAGGCACTTGTGATTTCTACATTCACTTGGGGATTAATGAATGCTTATTGTGCAGCGGCTTTTATAAACCCGATTCAAAAACTTTAAGAAGTATTCGTGAAGCCATTGATTACAATGGCGAAGAACTGAAGAAAATACTAAATAAAAGGGCCTTTAAAAAACACTTCCCTACTTTATTTCAAGATGAGACCTTAAAAACAGTCCCCAAGGGGTTTTCTAAAGATCATCCACATATAGATTTATTGCGAAATAAAAGTTTTGCAGTAGAGCATAAGATTACCCAAGAACAAGTCATGCAAAACAATTTTATGGACTATGTGATTGAGGTTTATAAGGAAGTACTCCCTTTTAGGCAATATCTAAATGAGGCTGTAACAGTATAATTTTTTAAATCAAATACCTCCTTAAAAAAGAGTTTTAATAACGCTTTTATAGGTTCTGCCTATTGGAACTTTATAATCCCTAATTAAAATAGTATTGCCTTCAATCTCTTTGATTTTATCTTTTGCTACTATAAATGATTTATGAATTCTTAAAAATTCTGATTGTGGTAGCAGGTTTTCATAATGCGATATATTCTCATGACTAAGAATCATCTCTTCTTTAAAATATAGCTTACTATAATTACCATAAGCTTCTATGTACAATATCTCATTAGACTTTATTTGATGATATTTTTTATCCCCTTTAATATAAAAACGTAAGGGCTCCTCCTTTCTATCAACCTCATTATTAGTAAATTCATTAACCGGTCCGATTGCCTTATTAATAGCTTTTAAGAAGCGTTCAAAACTAAATGGTTTTAATAAATAATCGGATATATTAAGCTCATATCCGTCAAGAGCGAACTCCTTGTATGCAGTTGTTACTATCACCTTTGGTGGATTAACGAGCGTTTTTAGAAACTCAAAACCTGTAAGTTTTGGCATATTTAAATCTAAAAACATAAGGTCTACAGCACTTGTATTTAGAAACTGAATTGCTTCAAGAGCATTATAACAGTTTTTTTCAAGTTTTAAATGCGGTAACATCCCGCAAAATTCTGTTATTAATTCATGCGCTAAAGGTTCATCGTCAACAATAATATATCTAATCATCTTTTCTTGATTCTTAGATTAACCTTATAGATGTCAGCTACCTGACTTATGTTTAATGAATGTGTATTTGGGTAAATCAACAGTAGCCTTTTTTTCAAATTTTCTAATCCAATTCCCTTGTCTTCACTTTCTGAATCCTGTTCGTAATTGTTTTCAATTAAAAAATTGATCTCATTTAAATCACTAGTCAGCTTAATTTTAATGAACGCATCGTTTGCAAGTTTTTCGACCCCATGTTTAAATGCATTTTCTAACAATATAATAAATAGCAGCGGAGCCACCTTATCATCGTCAATGCAGTGATGTTCAAATTGAATACTCACGTTCTTATAATGCCTTATCTCATGTAGTGCAATATAGTTTTCTAAATACGCTATTTCATCAGATAGCAAAACCCGATCATTCTTACCTTCATAAATAGTATATCGCATCATATCAGATAATTTGAGTATTACTTCAGGGGCCTGATCTGACCGTTTAACTGATAAAGCATATAGGTTATTTAATGTATTGAATAAAAAATGAGGGTTTACCTGCGTCTTCAGCAATTCTAACTCGGCCTTTGATTTTTCCGATTTCAAATTTCTAAACCATTTCCACTGCTCATAAATCCAAATAAAAAATAAAATAGGAATGGGCAACATAAGCAAGTTAAGTGCTCGATCATGATATTGATCAAGATAGTTTTCATCAGCCCGTAAGTAAAAGAAGTAGGTTAAAATTATCCCGTAAGTTACCAGTATTAAGATCCTATACTTCATGAAGAACTTTGGGAAAATCAAATAAAACAACCCCAACCAGAATATCACGAGCAAAAACATGACAATTGGATGATCTGGTATCTGAAAATAGCTATTGGCACCAAAAATGGCGAATAATGTAATGATTAGAAGAGCGATTCCCAATATGATCTCCTTTCTTCTTTTTAAATACTGAATATGTCGAATTGTAAATGAAACCGCCAACCACCAAAAACCCATTATTAAAACGAGCTCTAAGGGAGCGTCTTCAGGTATTTTGATTGCTCCAACATACGACAAGTAGCTGGTGACAACTGCAACCACAATAGCCCCTATCCAAAATGCTTTATACCTTTTTAAAAACGATAACATGAGTCAAAACTAACTAGGTATATATGATCTTCCAAACTAATTGATAAACGACATTATTACCACCATCAATCGCAATAATTTTTGAACGAAATACCGCTAGAACAATTTATTGAACCGTGTGACCTCAAATAGGGAGCAAAAGTCATTTTAATTAGTTGGCGCTGTTGCGCGCCACTAGATTTACTCCAAAATTAAGATTGATGAACACACTTAAGATCGAGAATTTATTTAAAACATATTCTAATGGAGTACAAGCCTTAGAAAATATAAACCTTAACATTACCAATGGCATGTTCGGATTGTTAGGTGCTAATGGGGCGGGCAAATCTACTTTAATGCGCACTATTGCTGCTCTTCAAAAACCAACCACCGGCGATATAGTATTTAATGAGGTTAATATTGTAGAAAATGAGCAGAAGGTACGCAATCATTTGGGTTACCTACCGCAAGAATTTGGTGTTTATCCCAAAATATCCGCCCAGAAATTACTAGACCATCTTGCTGTTTTAAAAGGCATCTTAAATAAAAAAGAGCGAAAGAAACAAGTAGAAATGTTACTACAGCAAACCAATCTATACCAACATCGCAAAAAATCGGTTCATACATTTTCAGGAGGAATGAAACAGCGTTTTGGTATTGCTCAGGCCTTATTGGGCGATCCACAACTTATCATTGTAGATGAACCAACAGCCGGTTTAGATCCGGAAGAACGGAATCGCTTTTTAAATCTACTAAGTGATATAGGGCAAAACATAATAGTAATATTATCTACCCATATCGTTGAAGATATTCAAGAATTATGCACGCAGATGGCCATTCTTGCAAATGGGAAAATCATTTCTGAAGGCAATCCTAAAGAACTTGTAGAAACAATAAGAGGTAAAATCTGGAGCAAAATCATCCCAAAAGGGCAGCTTCCTGAATACAACAAAAAATACCCGGTAATCTCGACGAGACTTATTGCCGGCGAAACTCAAATAAGAGTTATTTCTGAAACACAGCCAGACGACGATTTCAAGATCGTAAACGCCGGTTTAGAAGATTACTACTTCACACAAATACATTTCGTAAACTCCTCAAAAAAGAAATAGAATGAGCCTATTACTACAATTACTTCGTTTTGAATTTTTATACCAATCAAAGCAAAGAGCATTGCCCCTTTTCTCACTACTTTTTTTTCTGTTTGGTTTTTTCCTTGGTGGTATTGGTCAAGCCCCCGCTCAAGTAGATTTCAATGCTGCTTACCAAGTAGTGAATAGTACAACTATTTCTTGTTTAGGGTGTGTATTTATCATCATGTTTTTTGCGGTGAGTGGTGCGCTCAGGGATAAAAAATACCAAATGCAGTCAATTGTGTTTAGCACTCCTATTCAAAAAAAATACTTCTTCTGGAGTCGATTCATTGGTGTTTTCATTTATAGCACATTAGCGTTCAGTCTTTTTCTTCCGGGGTTCATTGCTGGTTTATCTATTTCGGACCTTGATCCGGCGCGCATAGCTGTTTTTGATTTCTCAACATATATCTGGCCAATGCTGGTCATTGTTGTCCCTAACTTTTTTATATGCACTGCTCTTATATTCTCAGTAAGTATTTTAACTAAAAACAACTTAGCAACCTATTCGGCCGCGGTACTTATTTACATTCTGTATTTTTTAGTTGCATTTTATTCAAACTCTCCGATAATTGCATCTTCTGTGCCAGCGACTCCTGAGCAAATGGCAATAGCTGCCTTAACAGATCCTTTTGCAGGGGCGACCTTTTTTGAATATACCCAGTTCTGGACGCCTTATGAAAAAAGTAGTTTGAAGTTTACATTATCAGGATCTTACCTTTGGAACAGACTAATATGGACTGCATTCTCCTTAGTTGTTCTAGTAATTACCTATCACTTGTTTTCCTTTAGACAATCATCGCAAAGAGTCAAAAAAATAGAACAAGAAGAAAACACTGTTGCCGTTTCGCCATATTTCGCTGCTAAGTCTTCCGTTAATAGTAAAACACAATGGATAGCATTTTGGTCATCAATTAAAATTGATATAATTGGTGTTTATAAAAGTCTCCCTTTTCTAGTTGTTATATTAACTCTATTCTCCACCTCCATTCTTGAATTATATGCAAGAATTTTTGATGGTGGTGCTTATGGCGATAGCTGGTATCCATTTACCAATTTGCTTATTGAGATTGTAATGGAATTAGTCCCAATGATGTCGCTCATCTTAATTGTATTATATTCTGGTGAGCTCATTTGGAGAGCAAGAGACAAACAATTTGACAGCATTTTAAATACCTCTCCTACCTTAAACTGGGCGTTCTTTTTGTCAAAACTGATTGTGCTTGCATTAATTCCTATGATCCTCATTACAACCGTGATTATCGTTTGTATGGGCTTTCAACTAATCAATGGATATACCAATATTGAAATAGATCAATATCTAGCCATCTTTTATTACAACGGTGCTACATTATTCGTATCTGCCATCGTTGCCGTCTTTATTCAGAGTGTTGTAAATCATAAATACCTGGGAATGGGTATTACGGCACTCGTACTTCTCTTCCTAGGCACTTCACTTTCTGCCAATCTTGGCATTGAACACCCCATGCTTCGAATAGGAAATATGCCAACTCCCATATATTCAAATATGGCGGGCTATTCGCTGCATGCAAAAGCCTTTAATTCTTATGCACTATACTGGTTGTCATTTGGTACCATCCTATCTATTTTGTCTTTTAAGTTGTGGAACCGAGAAATCAACATAAAAAATAACTTCAAGAACTATTTTAGTCTAAAAAAATGGAAGCAGTGGGAATTGGTAAGTCTGTCATTAGGTGTCATTCTTTTTACTTTTTCTGCCCTAAATCTGTTTAACGAACTAAATATTAAAAATACGTATCAAACTTCAACCGATCGTAAAGATTACTTCGAGCAGTACGAGCGATTATTTAAGCAATACGATACGATACCTAGGCTTCATTATACTGATATGAAGACAAAAGTTGACATATTCCCTACCGAGCAAAAGTATGAGTTCTCTGCTGATTACCAACTTCTAAATAAAAACAACCTTCCTGTTACTCATCTGTTTATTACAGAGCGTAAAATACTATCATCAATTCATCTTGAAAACGCGAAACTCGTTTTTAAGGATACTGTATTTGGCACCTATCTTTTCAAGTTCAACAACCCCATTTTGCCTCAAGAAACAGCTAGATTTCAATATCAGTTTACCAAGCAATCAAGTCCTTATAAGGTAGACAGAACTATCGTAAAAAATGGCACTTACATCAGACATGATGTCTTCGAACCTGTATTGGGATATCGCTCTTCATTAGAGTTATCTGACCCATTTGAGCGCGAACAAACAGGCTTACCAAAAAAAGAAGAAGTCATTGCAGAAGATGACCACTTACATATAAATAATGCCCAGTATGGAAAAGTGAAATTCCGGACAGTAGTATCAACTGATTCGGATCAAATAGCGCTAGCACCAGGTAATTTGGTCAAAAAGCAGGATAAGAATAACAGAAGCTTCTATACTTATGAGTTCCCTGCAAAGCATATTCCCGCCTTGGCATATTTTTCAGCCGATTACGCTCTTAAAACGGATGCTTACGAAGACATTTCTTTAGAATATTACTATCAGGTAGGTCACGACACAAATCATAAAACAATAAATGAAAGTACGCGGGCTACTTTGGATTATTGTCTATCTAATTTTGGAGGTTACTTATTTGATCATTTACGAATAGCCGAAATTCCTTCTTATCACCCTTTTGGTGGTGCGGCGCACCCAGGACTTATTAATATGGTAGAAGACAATTTATATCTAATTGATATAAGAAACACCAAAACTTTTGATCTTGTTTCAAAAAGAACCATTCACGAGGTGGCCCACCAATGGTGGGGAATGCAATTGACCCCAAAAAACGTTAGTGGAGCAAGTTTTATAACCGAAGGCTTTACAAAATATACAGAAGGAGTAGTTCTTGAAAACATGTATGGAAAAGGCGCTCTTTGGGAACTCAACAAACAATCAATTTCCAGATATTTTAGTGGTCGCACCTTCGCTTCAGTTATAGAACCTCCTTTATATCTGCAACAAGATGAAAACTACCTTATATACGGGAAAAATGGGCCTGTATTGTTGTCAATCAGAGACCTTATTGGTGAGGAGACTCTTAACAACATACTACAAAGTTTGATGCAAAAATATCGTCATAATGATGAGCCTGGAGTGCATACATTGGAATTTCTAGAAGAACTCTACAAATTAACTTCAGAAAAATACCATCCTCTCGTTAATGATTGGATGAAAAGAATAATACGTTATGATTTATCTATTATTTCATCAACCCATGAAAAATTAGAGGACGGTACTTTTGACATTACTATTAAAGTACAGGCAAAACGATATAAGACCTTGAAAAATGGTCAAGAAAGAGAAATAGATATTAATGAGCCAATTCAAATCGGACTCTTTAATAAACATCCTAAAAATTTAGCCAAAAAAGACATCCCGATCTATCTTAACCAGCATCTTATTAAAGAGAATATAAGTACTGTTAAAATTAACGTAGAAAGTTTGCCAAACTTTATTTCTGTAGATCCATTTTTAACCAGAATAGACCGTATTTACTCAGACAATACCATTGTCTTAAAATAGCTAATTGCGTTCTTAATAGATGCAACATTTGCCACACGCAACGAGTTCGTTCTTTTTGCATCAACCTATGGTAAAACTCAATTAATATGCGGCGCCAATTTTTATACTTGTTTGCATTCTTATCATTTATAAGTTGTTCGAATGACGATGACAGGACAACATTTGAATCAGAAGGACTTATTACCGGGGCAGACCTTACCCTGTGTATTTGTTTTTGTGGTGGTTATTTCATAGAGATTGAAGATCAAACATACCGGTTCGAAGTTGATCAACTCCCCGCTAACGATTTGGATTTATCAATTGAAAACTTACCCTTAAAAGTTGACTTAAACTGGAGTTTAATTGAGCCTAATGATGATTGCGGAGCTTCGGATAGGATTTTAATTTCGTCAATAATAGAAGCCCCTTAATTACTTTCTCTTTCAACTCATTTTCTTAAATCTTTCCTAACAAAAATCTAAGTTGATACTTTCATTAGTATATTTAATTGTAGTTAGTAACTAACTACACCTCTCCATCCAATTGTATTGAACTAATGGTAAATCCCAAAATTCAGGGATGTGATCACCATTATTTCGTAATAATTTTACATTGATTTTAACGAAAAGCGTAACTTTCAGCTTGGTATACTGTTGTAATATATTACAACAGTAAATCAGCTACTTAACAAACAACCCATGAAGCGATTCCTAGCCCTTGTGCTGCTTACAGCAACAATTTTTTCCTGTAAAGACAAAGCAACTGAAACTGATAACTTATTCAATTTTAAAGACTACATTCATTACACCACCTCTGGTAGAATATCTATAGCACAGCCTATTCAAATAGATCTTGCAAAAGAAGTAGCCGGTTGGGAAACCGGTCAAATTCTTGAAAGTGCTATTATAAAAATAAGTCCTTCAATCGAAGGCACGTTGAAGGCTGCAAACAAGCGTTCGCTCATTTTTCAACCTAGTGACGACCTACAGCCGGATACTGAATACAAGATTACCCTTAACCTAAGAAAGATATATGACGATCTTCCATCTGCTTATAAACAATATAGCTTTTCGTTTAAAACAATAGAACCCAACTTCAATATTGTAACCAACAACCTACAGTCATACAGCAAGCAATGGCAATATTTAGAAGGTGTTATTAAAACCGCCGACATTATCACTTTAGAAAACGCTAAAAAACTGGTTTCAGCAATACAAAACAAAAAGGATCTATCAATAAAGTTTGATGAGTCCGTCCAAAAATCAACAGTATTTGATTTTAAGATCGACAGCATCGAACGAGAAGTTGAAGACACAAAAATCAGTATCAAATGGAATGGAAATGCCATCAACGCGGATAATAATGGTGAAAACACAGTCACTATTCCTGGCATTAACAACTTCACTATTATTGAAGTAGATGTTATTCAAAGTCCTGAACAATACTTAAGTATCAATTTCTCTGATCAACTTAAAAAACAACAGAATTTTGATGGTTTGGTTTCCATTTCAGGCGTTAAAAATCCCAATTTCACGGTCGATGGGAATGTACTTAAAGTCTATCCAGGTAGCAGAGTTGTTGGCAACGTACAAGTGGATATTTTTCAAGGCATCAAAAACACTGATAACTATCGCTTAAAAAAAGCTTTTTCTGAAACGATTTCCTTTGAAGAATTAAAGCCGCAAGTTAGGCTGGTCACTAACGGCGTTATTCTGCCTAATTCACAAAACCTAAAGTTCAATTTCGAGGCGGTAAGTCTTAAAAAGGTCGATGTGCGAATTATCAAGATCTATGAAGATAATATGTTGCAGTTTCTGCAGGATAACAATATAAACGGAGGGTATAGCAATAGTATAAAACGAGTCGGGAGACGCATTGCCAAAAAGACAATTCAGTTGGTGAACGATGGTGAAGTTAATTCTGGAAAATGGAGCGCTTATAGTGTTGACCTTGCTAGTATTTTTAATGCCGATCCTGGCGCAATGTATCGTATTGAGCTTAGTTTTAAACCCTCTTATTCTTTATATGATTGTGGTGAAAACTCAACTCAACCAGATGACGATAATGAAGATATTGCAGATTACAATAACCAGGAAAATGAAATAGCCGAAGAAGAGTACTGGGATAATCTACGGTATAATTATCGCAATTATCGGTATAACTGGAATCAGCGTGAGAATCCGTGTCATGAAGCGTATTACCATGAAGATAGGATTGTCACCAATAACTTGCTGGCTTCTAATCTAGGAGTAATCGCAAAACGCGGGACCAATAAGTCATATTATTTTGCGGTGACCAATATTTTAACAACTGAACCACAGGCTGGAACAACCATTAAACTATTCAATTTTCAGCAACAAGAGATCGGCTCCATAAATACTGATAATGATGGTTTAGCCATTTTTGACGCCGATAACTATGCTTCTTTTGCAATGGCTTCTAAAGGGAATAGTACAACCTACATTAAGTTAGATGATGGCAATTCCCTATCGCTTAGTAAGTTTAATGTATCGGGGAGAACATTGCAACGTGGGTTAAAAGGATTTATCTATGGTGAACGCGGAGTTTGGCGCCCAGGAGATTCACTACATCTTACTTTTATGTTGAATGACAACGGTAACAAACTGCCAAAAAAACACCCTGTTCGTATGGAGGTTACCGACCCTAGCGGGAAACTCATATATAAAAAGATACTCTCCAATGGGGTTAATAATGTATATGCATTTAAAGTCCCAACTAACAGCGAAGACAAAACAGGAAACTGGAATGCAACGGTTTCTGTGGGGGGTGCTCGTTTCTATAAATCCTTAAAAGTTGAAACGGTAAAACCAAATCGACTAAAGATCAAATTCGATTTTGAAAATGAGGTTCTGTCTAGCAAACAAGCTCTAAATGCCGATTTAAATGTGCAGTGGTTACATGGTGCTCCTGCAAAAAATTTGAAGGCCGAAGTCCGAGCCAATTTCACTTCAAGCTACACTGGCTTTAAAAAATATCCTAAATATATTTTTAATGATCCTACAAGAACCTTTCGCTCAGAAGAAATGACCATTTTTGAAGGAAATGTGAATGAAGAAGGAAGCGCTACGATCAACAAGACAATCAACATTGGCACCAATGCTCCAGGAATGTTGAACGTGTCATTTTTAACTCGGGCTTTTGAGCAGGGTGGTGATTTCTCAATAGATGCTTTTAGTAAGAAATATTCTCCATACGAGTCCTATGTTGGTATTCGTTCTCCTAAAAGTAGAGCGTACGGATCGTACTATACCGATGAAAATACCACTTTTGATATTGTTACTGTTGATGAAAATGGAAAGCCTGTTCGGCGAAAGAACTTAGAGGTACGAGTATATCAAGTGAAATGGCGTTGGTGGTGGAGTTCTTCATATGATAATCTAGCTTCTTATGCTTCAAACAATTACCACCGCCCGTTTATCACCAAAAAAGTAAACACCAATAGCAAAGGAGAAGCTAGTGTTACAATCAATGTTCCTGATAATGATCGTGGGCGTTATTTAATTCGTGTGTACGATCCGAAAAGTGGTCACGCTACTGGCCGTACAGCTTATTTCTATAAAAATTGGTGGCGAAGTGACTGGTCTGCTGATAGCGAAGCAGCAAGTATGCTTGTATTCTCTACCGATAAAGAAAAATATAATGTAGGTGAAACTGCTACTGTAACCTTCCCTTCAGGATCAGAAGGCCGCGCTTTGGTAAGTGTTGAGAATGGTACAGAAGTGCTTCAAACTACTTGGATTAAAACCAAAAAAGGTGAGACTAAAGCGAGTGTTCAAATAACTAAAGAAATGGCTCCTAATGTCTTTATTAATATCTCGTTATTACAACCACATGCAGTTACTGAAAATGACCTGCCATTACGCTTATACGGAGTGATTCCAATCATGGTTGAAGATGCAAATACTAGGCTAGACCCTCAAATTTCGATGCCTGATGAGCTTCAACCCGAAAAAGAATTTACGGTTAAGGTACATGAGAAAAACAATAAAGCAATGACCTACACCGTAGCAGTAGTGGATGATGGACTACTCGACCTCACCCGTTTTAAAACCCCTAATGCATGGAATGAATTTTACGCAAGAGAAGCGCTTGGGGTTAAAACATGGGATATTTATGACTATGTTATGGGCGCATATGGTGGTAGTATAGAACAGGTGTTTAGTATTGGTGGTGATGGCGAAGCTGGTGGTGGGAAAAAGAAAAAAGCAAACCGATTTAAGCCTGTAGTGAAATACCTAGGCCCATTTAGCTTGAAGAAAGGCGAAACTAAAAGCCATAAAATAACGATGCCTAACTATGTAGGTTCGGTCCGTACTATGGTCGTTGCGGGAGATATTACCAATGCCGCCTACGGTAATGCGGAAAAAACAACCCCAGTGAAAAAATCATTAATGGTCTTGGCTACCTTGCCCAGAAAGTTAAGCCCTGGTGAGAAAGTTAGTCTTCCGGTTAGTGTTTTTGCCATGGATAACAAAGTGAAAAACGTCAGTCTTAGTTTAAAATTAAGTGACGGAATAAGCGTTGTTGGAGAAAAAACCAAGTCTCTGTCTTTTGCAAAACCTGATGAGAAAATGGCGTTTTTCGAGCTGGATGTTAGTAAAGCAAAGGGCATTAATAAAGTACAGGTAATTGCTACCGGTAATGGAGAAAAATCAACCTATGAAGTTGAGATCGATGTGGTGAATCCGAATCCGATAACTACTAAATTCAATGATGTCGTTTTAGAAGCGAATACTACTCAAACAATTCCATTTGAGACCTTTGGGGTAGTGGGTACTAATGCTGCCCAGGTTGAATTTTCTACACTGCCTCCAATGGATTTTACCCGAAGAATGGAATATCTTATAAGGTACCCTCACGGATGTGTCGAGCAAACCACAAGTAGTGTATTCCCTCAGTTATATTTAGCTGATATATTCGATATGGATTATAAGAAAAAACAGGAAATAGAGAAAAATGTCAAGAACGGCATCAAACGTTTATCACATTTTCAACAACCCAATGGCGGCATGAGTTATTGGATTGGTGAAAACACAGCCAATGATTGGGGTACTAGTTATGCTGGTCATTTTATGATTGAGGCCGAGAAGAAAAGTTATACTCTTCCGCTGACTTTTATGAGCAATTGGATAAGATATCAAAAGCAGGCCGCTCGCGATTGGAGACCTAGTTACAAGTATTACAGATCGGATGTTGCCCAAGCTTATCGTCTGTATACGCTGGCACTATCGGGCAATCCTGACTTGTCTTCGATGAATCGATTACGTGAGTTTAGTGAGATCTCTAACGATGCAAAGTGGCGACTTGCAGCAGCCTACGCCCTGGCGGGTCAAAAAGAAGCGGCAGATAAGCTAATGGCGCGATCTAATATCGATTTTAAAGCGGTAAATGGGGATTATTACACTTACGGATCAGTTGATAGAAATAGAGCAATGGCATTAGAAACTATGGTAATTACCGGTAGTAGCAAAGCAAGAGAAGTTGCTGAATATCTTGCGAAACAACTATCATCTGATCGTTGGATGAGTACGCAAACAACGGCATACAGTTTACTAGCTATGGCTAAAATGGTCGAGAAAAATGGCGGAAAGGCTTTAAACTTAAAATACGCTTTTAATGATCAGCCCAATCAAGCTATTGACACTAAAAAAGCCATTGCGCAACGTGAGCTACGAGTAAAACAAGGATCTAATAGTTTAAACATCACTAATAATAAAAGTAATGTCGTATATGTGAGAGTCGTTACCGCTGGTAAACTCCCACTAGGAGAAGAAACTATAGAGCAACGAGGGCTGAGTCTTTCTGTAAGTTATACTGATGCCAAAGGGAACGCAATCGATGTTAGCAAATTAACTCAAGGTACCGATATTGTAGCAAACATTTCTGTTTCTAACTTAAAAAGAGAGGCTGTAAAAGATATTGCACTCACACAAATTTTCCCTTCAGGATGGGAGATTGTTAATACACGGTTCACTGCATATGGCAATAACACAGCTAATCAAGCACGATATACGGATATTCGTGATGATCGTGTTAATTTCTATTTTGATTTAAGTAGAAGTGGATCGACCGGCTCAAATAAAAAATTCAGTGTGCTTCTGAATGCAGCTTATTTAGGTAAATACTATTTACCTGGTACACAAGCAGAGGCAATGTATGACAATGATTATTTAGTAAGAAATAAAGGACAATGGGTGGAGATTGAGAAGTAAACAACTATGTCTGTTTGAGCACTGTCGAGAACTAATATGACGACGAGTAGGTTTCGACAGCGCTCAAACAGACATTTCAATTAGTTATCCCAAGGCTTTGCATTTTTAGCCTTCGGTCCTTGAAGCTGTTTCCTTTTAAAGAACACCACTTTTTTGGTAGCATCGTTCTTTTTCTGCCAAGGCTTTTGATTCTTAAAAGCAGGTCCTGTTAATTGCGTTGGTTTTTCAGCAATAACAAGCTCGTTTTTAGAATCGTATTTTACTGCTGGATGGGCATTTTTATAAGCCGGACCAGTAAGTTTTTTATCCTGAGCAGATAGGCTAAATCCTATTAAAAGCGAAACTGATAAAATTGCATATTTCATAATTTGAAGTATTAAATTTTGTCAATTATAAAATTACAACATCATTAATTGACTTCAAAATGAAGTATTAATAAAATATGCTTAAAAAAGTAAGAGGCTACATTATTAAAAACAAAATCAAATCGATCATATTTTTGGTTGGCTTGATTGCTTACGCATTTTGTTTACCCAGACCTCTTTTTAAAGATTCTACAGCAACAGTAATCGATAGCGAAAATGGTGAGTTACTAGGCGCTTTAATAGCCGATGACGGACAATGGCGATTTCCGTCGAATGATAGTGTCCCTGATAAATTTAAGCACTGTATTATTCATTTTGAGGATGAATATTTTTATAAGCACCCGGGATTCAATCCCATTTCAATTGCAAAAGCCCTAAGTCAGAACATCAAATCAGGTAGTATTAAACGCGGCGGAAGTACACTTACTCAACAAACAATTCGGTTAGCTAGAAAAGGAAAAAAACGTACGTATGGTGAAAAACTGGTTGAATTAATTCTTGCCACTCGTCTCGAATTAAGGCATAGTAAAGACAAGATTTTATCCCTATATGCTTCACATGCACCTTTTGGAGGTAACGTCGTAGGTTTAGATGCCGCTGCATGGCGATACTTTGGCAGAAACGCTGAAGATTTGTCCTGGGCCGAAAGTGCTACACTTGCAGTTTTACCCAATGCTCCGGGGCTCATTTTTCCAGGTAGAAATCAAGATAAACTACTTAAAAAGAGAAATCGGCTTTTAAAAAAGCTACTAGAAAAAGAAATTATCGACAGCCTAACCTATGAGCTCTCAATTGCTGAAGCCCTTCCTCAAAAACCATATCCTATACAGCAATTAGCACCTCATTTACTTCAAAAAATAGCCGCTAAACACCGAGGGGAACGCATTCGCACATCAATTAAAACAAGATTACAGCTTCAAACCAATGAGCTAGTTAGCAACCATCATTTCAGTTTAAAACAAAATGAGATTTATAACATAGCGGTATTAGTGCTTGACGTGAAAACAAGAAAAGTACTGGCTTATATAGGCAACTCACCTACCGATAATGCACATCAAAAACACGTAGATGTTATAGACAAACCCAGGAGTACAGGTAGTATTATGAAACCTTTTTTGTTCGCTTCGGTGCTCGATGCTGGAGACATTTTACCCAATACCTTGGTTGCCGATGTCCCCACTCAAATTGCTGGCTACAATCCCGAAAACTTCAATAAACAATTTGATGGTGCAGTTTCAGCAAGTAAGGCTTTATCGCGTTCGCTTAATGTTCCATCGGTGCGAATGTTACAACAATATGGCCTCGATCGCTTCTACCATCAACTAAAACAGCTTAATTTAAAAGACTTAAAATACAATGCAAACCATTACGGTTTGTCACTCATTCTTGGTGGTGCAGAGAGTAATTTATGGGATTTAACCAAAACCTATGCTGCCTTTTCATCCACTTTAAATCACTTTAATAAAAACTCAAGCACCTACTATACTAATGAGTTTTGCGAACCTACTTTTTACGCGAATAAAGAAGTAAATTTCGGCACTGTAAGTAGAGAAAAAACTGTTTTTGATGCTGGTTCTATTTACCTCACTTATGAATCGATGAAAGAGGTTAACCGACCCGAGGGCGAAGAAAATTGGGAGTTTTTCGATGCTAGCAAGCAAATTGCCTGGAAAACGGGAACTAGTTATGGTTTTCGGGATGCATGGGCCATTGGTACGACAAAAGACTATGTGGTTGGTGTTTGGATAGGTAATGCTGATGGAGAAGGGCGACCTGGATTGGTTGGTGTCGAGGCTGCTGCACCCATACTTTTTGATGTTTTTGATTTATTACCCCGTAGCAAATGGTTTGAAAAACCCTATGATGAAATGAGAGAGGTGGCTGTTTGTGCAAAAAGCGGTTATCGTGCTGGAGAATTTTGCGAAGAAACTATACAAAGTTTTGTACAAGTAAGCGGACTTAAAACAAAACCTTGCCCCTATCATATTTGGGTACACTTAGATAAAAATGAGCAGTTTCAAATCAATTCATCCTGCGAACCCCTGACCAATATTGTCAACAAATCGTGGTTTGTATTGCCACCCTTAATGGAGTATTACTATCAGAAAAAAGACCCATACTACAAAAGCCTTCCCAATTTTCGTCCTGATTGTTTAGGTGAAAATTCATTGACTATGGACTTTATTTACCCAAAGGAAAATAGCAAGATATTTTTGCCTAAAGATTTTGATGGGACTACCAACGAGTTGATATTTAAATTGGCACATTCACAAAGTGAAACGACTGTTTTTTGGTATGTTGATGACATGTTCGTAGGAAGCACCAAAAACATTCATGATTTTGCCTTACAACCAAAAACTGGGAAGCACATCATCACCGTGGTTGATGAATTTGGAAATGAGGCAAAAAGACGAATTGAGATTGGGGAGTGATTATCATCAATCATACTTTTAGAGTTTTCAAAGGCTAGTATTTAAAACAAAAAAACCGCCCCAACAAAGGAGCGGTTAAATTAGACATATTAGCATATGCAGCGTAGCGGCTGCGTGTCTTTTACATCTTCTATTTCTTCAATGCTTCTAAAATTTCTTTTAAAAGATCATTATCTGAAGGACCTGCTGGTGCAGCGGGTGGTTCCGGCTTTTTCATTTTATTAACGCCCTTTACAATTAAGAACATTACAAATGCTACGATTATAAAGTCGATCACGTTTGTTAGGAAGGTTCCATACTCAAGCCAAACTTCGCCGACCATTTCTCCGGCTTCATTGGCCGTTCCGTCTTTGAGTTTCATACGCAAATCTTTAAAATCAGAATCAAATAATAATCCGATTAATGGTGAAACGATTCCTCCGGTAAACGAAGCTACTAACTTGTTAAAAGCAGCACCCATTACGAAACCTACGGCAATATCTACCAGATTTCCTTTCATGGCGAAATCTTTAAACTCACTAAAAAATCCCATAATAATATTATTGTTAATTGGTTTATATGACTTTAAATGTAGTCAAAAATCCAATCCTTTAACAAAATTTTTGCTAAAATGTATCCGTCTTTATCGAAGAAACGTTCGTTTTACTCGTTGAGATACCGCTGTTAGCAATTCATAAGAAATGGTGTTTGCTAATGGTGCCATATCTTCTGCTGTATAATTCTCGTCAAATAGTACCACTTCATCACCTTCCCGACAATCAATATTGGTAATATTAACCATAATCATATCCATGCATACATTACCAATTATTGGAGCTTTTTTCTTGTTGATCATTACAAACCCTCTTTCATTACCAAAGCTTCGACTAATACCATCAGCATGACCAATAGGAATTGTAGCAGTTTTTTCGTATCCTTTTGAAACATAGGCACGATTATAGCCGACAGTTTCACCTGGTTCAATCATATGAATTTGAGAAATTACCGATCTTAAACTGGCAACCGGTTTTAATTTGCCGGTATATTTTGGGTCATTACCATAACCATAAAGAGCGATTCCGCAACGAACCATATCGAACTGTGCATCGGGATAATTTAATAATCCCGAAGAGTTTAATTGGTGCATCATTGGTTGATACCCCAGTTTTTCAGCAATTTCGTTAGCAATTTTCTTAAAAGAAGTGATCTGACCCAATGTAAATTCCTGCTCATTTTCATCTTCGGAAGCTGCCAAATGCGAAAAAACCGATTTTACTTGTAGCTCAGGAGCTTTTTTTAACCTATCAATAATATAATCGACATCATTTTCCCAAAATCCAAGTCGATTTAATCCCGTGTTAAATTTGATATGAACCGGATAATTTTTTTGATTTTGTTGGGCAGCTGCGTCAATAAATCTATTTAAAATTCGAGCAGAATATAAGCTGGGCTCAAGACAGCGATCGATAATTGTTTTGAAGTTAACAGCTTGTGGGTGAAGTACTAAAATGGGCGTTTCAATCCCAGCATTGCGCAGTGCAACGCCCTCATTTGTATACGCTACCGCAAAATAATCTACCCCTAAAGTTTCCAAGAATTTAGCAATTTCAACAGAATCACTCCCATAACCAAATGCTTTTACCACTGCAAGTAATTTGGTTTCGGTTTTTAAAAGCGATCTAAGATAATTGTAATTATGCGCCAACGCATTAAGGTCTATTTGTAATACCGTTTCTTGTGCAGCCATTAGTCAGCAGACTTTTTACCTTTAGCATCTAGTTCTTCAGCATCTTTAACCTCCATATTTCTCACTTTTTGACGAAGCATTGCTTTGTAGTAGGCTGCACGACTCAAGGGTTCATATTCTTCTGTTTCACCAAGCATTACCAACTTGTCATTTTCGGCTTTTCTAAAACTATATTGAGCAAGGTTTCCCGTGCGCGTGCAAACTGCGTGTACTTTGGTCACATATTCAGCAGTAGCCATTAGGTTTGGCATGGGCCCAAATGGGTTTCCTTTAAAATCCATATCTAATCCTGCAACTATCACGCGAATCCCTTTGTTAGCAAGGTCATTACATACCGAAACAATTTCATCATCAAAAAACTGAGCTTCATCAATACCCACGACATCACAGTTATCCGCTAACAAACGAATATTAGCTGCTGCCGGAACCGGTGTAGAGCGTATCTCATTGTCATCATGCGAAACTACTTTTTCGTCATCATAACGAATGTCAATTGCCGGCTTAAAAATTTCCACTTTTTGCCTTGCAAATTGCGCTCTTTTCAATCTTCTAATCAATTCTTCCGTTTTCCCAGAAAACATCGAGCCGCAGATCACTTCGATCCAGCCAAATTGCTCTTTATGATTTACCGTGTTTTCGAGAAACATTTTGTAATTTTCTAGACGAAAACGTACAGAAGTTACGTTTACTTATAAGTGACACAAACATACATAATTTAAATACAAAAGTGATGAAGCGGAAGTTGGAAAAAGAGTTGAATGATCTTGCAGTGCGAATTTTAAAAATGAAGGATGAATCAGATATCATCATATTACAAAAAGAAGCGAAACGTATTTATGAAAAGTTAACCGTAATGCGATTTCTGGAAACTAACTTCTCTGAAGATGAACTTGATCTCACCAAAGTAAGTAAAAAAGAGGCGTTTGGTCGCTTAGGCGAAAAAATGGAGGTGCCAGAAGAAAATCCAAATCAAGAAGATATTAGAAACCACAATTTAATGGATACCATTAAAGGTATGGTTACCGAAATGCCTAGAGAAGAGACACTAGATGATATTTTAAAGGACATCGTACCTCCGCCTGTTTTTGAAAAAAGCGATATGACCGATGTTACTCCTACCGCAAATGACATCGCTACAGAAAAAAAAGTGCAATCGATCAACGATCGGTTTAAAAAGGAAATGAATATTGGGTTAAATGATAAAATCGCGTTTATAAAACATTTGTTTGACGGTAAAAATGAAGCGTATGATGAAGCAGTTGCAATGATTAACTCAAAAGATTCCTTTGCAGATGCTGAGTCATACATTAAGATTACCTTAAAACCTAAATACAACTATTGGTTAGGAAAAGAAGATTATGCCGACCGTTTTATGGAAATTGTCGAAAGTCGATTCGCTTAAAATTCAATCCAACTGCAACTAAATGAAAACCAGAACCATAATTTATTGGGTGTCTACTATTTTAATTTGTGCACTCATGGCCTATTCGGCAAGCATGTATTTTATGAATACCGAAATGATTCAAAGTTATTTCGAATCACATGGGTATCCTAGTTATATAGTTATTCCGCTTGCCGTTGCTAAGGTATTAGGGATTATAATGTTATTGATAAGAAAAGTCCGGTGGCTTACAGACTGGGCTTATGCTGGTTTCTTTTTTGATTTAGTGTTGGCAGCGGCTTTACACTACGTGCATCAGGAGGACGTTTTGCCTGCAATTGTTGGAATAGTACTTGTTTTCGTTTCTTTTTTCTTAGGAAACCAAGTGCGCCCATATCCGTTAAACGATGTCTAAACTATACATTGTTCCTACACCTATTGGAAATTTAAAAGATATGACCTTTCGTGCTGTTGAAGTGCTAAAGGACGTTGATTTGATACTTGCGGAGGACACCAGAACAAGCGGTAAGCTTTTAAAACATTTTGAGATTAATACGCATATGCAATCACATCATATGCATAATGAGCATAAAACCGTTGATGCCATTGTACAACGAATTAAAAGTGGCCAACAAGTGGCATTAATTAGTGATGCTGGTACTCCTGCAATTTCAGATCCCGGTTTTTTATTGACTCGGGCTTGTATTGAAAATGGTATCGAAGTGGAATGCCTACCAGGAGCTACCGCTTTTGTGCCAGCATTGGTGAATAGCGGATTACCAAATGACAAATTTGTCTTTGAAGGTTTCCTTCCTGTAAAAAAAGGGCGTCAAACGAGATTGCAGTTGCTTGCCGAAGAAACTCGCACTATGGTTTTCTACGAATCACCACACAAACTACTCAAAACACTGGGAAATTTCATTGAATACTTTTCAGAAAACAGACAGGTCTGTATATCTCGAGAGTTAAGCAAATTACACGAAGAAAACGTTCGTGGAACATTAAAAAAAGTGCTTTCTCATTTTGAGCAGTATCCTCCAAAAGGAGAATTGGTTATTGTTGTTGCAGGTAAGGGGAAATAAAATTTGATGTAAGTTTTACCGCTAGTTAAACAAAATAATAAATGAGCAAACTATCACTTAAAAATCACTTGTTATTGCTATTGATGAGCTTCGTTACTTGGGGGTTTTTTGTCATTGTTGGACTTCCGGATTACGGACAAAGTTGGAGCTATGATTTAACTGTAATTGTTGTGATTGCAATAACAGTATTGTATGTACCTTTTGGTAAACTATTAATTAAAAAAATGTTTCCTGGTCAAGCGTATTTTAAAAACTCGCTTTGGTTGGCATTTTATCTCACAGTTCCGTTATTTACTTATGATGTTGTTTTTCTAGCAATTATTGGAGGAGAAGGTCTGAAGTTCATCCCTAAATATTGGTATTTGACTTTTTTCTACTTTTCGTTTTGGCTTCAGTTTCCATTGATTGGGTTACTTCTAGAAAAAAACTTGACCGAAAAAACTTAATTCAAATTATACCAAAACATCTGGTCTAGTCCAGTCTGGACCCTATTCAATATGTCAGTATCCAAGCGCAATAAACAATTGCTAATTCTTATTACTATTAGCTGTTTGGTGCTGTTGCTTTGGTATATTCCCGCCTTAGGAATCGTTAGATATCCCTTTATGCTGTTAGGTACTTGGTTTCATGAAATGGGCCATGGATTAACTAGCATTGTGGTTGGGGCACATTTCGATCGGCTTGAAATATTTGCAAACGGAAGCGGTATTGCTTACACAACCTATTATTCTGATGCATGGGTTCCTATACATATTGGTCGTGCACTGGTTGCCGCAGGAGGGTTATTAGGTCCGGCTATTGCCGGTGGGATTCTGGTCATACTCTCATCCAAACCTAATTCGGCTAGATGGGGAATGCGATTTCTATTAGTAGTAATGATCACATCGATATTATTATATGTTCGGTCGACTACAGGGGTTTGGGTATTATTAATCATTAGTATCTTACTGGGGCTTGTCTCTTTTGTGAAGAACAAGAAATTAACTCAATTAACATTACTGTTTTTAGGAATTCAAAGTACATTAAGCACCTATTTACAATTAGATTATTTGTTTACAGGTGAATTTGTAATGGAGGGTAAGCTTATGAAATCTGACACACAAAATATAGCCGAATCTTTATCAGGAAGTTATTGGATGTGGGGTGTTGTTATCATAATCATTAGTGCTTTTATTCTTTGGAGAAGTTACCGCTATTATTTAATTCATTCCGAATAACCAATGGACGCTCTTTTAAAAAAAATTGCAAAATGTGAAGTTTGTGTAAAAGATCTACCTCTTGGCCCCCGGCCAATTGTAACCGCTCATCCTGATTCTAAGATTATCATTATCGGACATGCTCCTGGAACTAAAGTCCACAAAACTGGAATTCCTTGGGATGACGCTAGCGGAAAGCAATTGCGAAAATGGCTAGGGGTTTCAGATCTCGACTTCTACGATGAAACAAAATTTGCTTTTATTCCAATGGGGTTTTGTTACCCCGGAAAGGGCAGTTCTGGCGATCTACCTCCAAGACAGGAATGCGCCCCTCTTTGGCACCAAGCCTTAATGAATCAAATCAAAAGCCCTGAGCTAGTAATCCTAATAGGTGCTTTTTCCCAAAAGTATTACCTAAAAGAAAGGGCTTTTAAAACACTCACACAAACTGTAAAAAACTACAAGAATTATTTACCTAAGTATCTGCCATTGGCTCATCCTTCACCTAGAAATCGATTTTGGAAGGCAAAGAATCCTTGGTTTGAACAGGAAGTGATTCCCGAGTTACAAAAACGAGTTCGAGAAGTCATTAAACTATGAGTATGCTAATAGTCGACAAAATTATTGGCACGTATTTGTTATGAAAATTAGACCCACAAGGTTTTCAAAACCTTAGAACTTTATAATTTAAAAGAACCTATCTGGCCAACTTCAACTCATCTTACTCAGAGATAAAAATCTAATTACTCAAATCTCAATACTCATATCTAATACTGTGATCCGTTATGCTTCCCCTCATTCCATCCGTATTTGCCTAAATACTGTTTGCCACTTTCAATCGCTCCTTCTTCTACCGTAGTCCCCATACTATCATTCCAGCGATTCAGGTATCCAAATAATGAGATAACCCCAAGCATTTCTACAATCTCACCTTCATCCCAATATTTATAAAGACGTTCTTTAATATCAGCGTCCACCGCATTAGGTACCATCGACGCTTGTAATGAAAAATCAAGGGCTGCACGTTCTGCTTCGTTAAAGGCAGGATGCGTGCGGTATTCCCAAATATTATCCAGCTGTTCCTGCTCAGCTCCATAGCGCTCTGCAGCACGAATAGCATGCGCTTGACAATAACGACAACCAGTCGCATTACTACTCACCCAAGCGATCATTCTTTTTAAGGCTGATGTTACACGGCCTTCATTTGCCATTACAGCCTTATTTAGGTTAATAAATGCCTTACTTATAGCTGGGCGACGCTGCATAGTCAACACTGAATTTGGGCAAAAGCCCAATGTTTCATTGAAAAATTCTGCCAACTCTCTTGTTTCAGGATCATGTGACGGGTCTAAAGGTGTAACTAAAGCCATATTTTTTAATTAATAATGTATTGTGAAAGATTAATAATTTCTGTTTTATCGTTGGGCAAGGTACAATATAGCTTTGTTAAATTCCAATGATCAAATCCCAAAATCCAAAATTGTAATTTGTATTTTGGAGGTTGGAATTTCATTTAGAATTATGCGCTGGACACTGCAAGCTAAACCTTCAACCACAACGGTAAATCACCTTAAAAAAGTCTTGGGAATCAATTCAACAGTTGCATCGCTTTTAGCGCAACGGGGTATTGAAACGTATGAAGAAGCAAAGCAGTTTTTCAGACCCGCTTTAGACGATTTGCATGATCCTTTTTTAATGAAGGATATGCAAAAGGCCGTTGATCGTATTCAAACGGCAATTTCCAACAATGAAACCATCATGATTTATGGAGATTATGATGTAGATGGAACTACTGCGGTTGCTTTAGTATCATCCTTTTTATTGTCAATTTATCCAAATGTGACAACCTACATTCCTGATAGATATGATGAAGGATACGGGATTTCTTATAAAGGAATTGACTACGCGGATGATAACGGAATTAGTCTGATTATCGCATTGGATTGTGGCATAAAAGCTATTGAAAAGGTGGCTTATGCCAAAGAAAAGAGAATTGATTTTATAATTTGTGATCATCACCGCCCGGGTAACCAAATTCCTAATGCGGTTGCTGTTTTAGATCCAAAACAAGAAGATTGTAACTACCCTTATGATGAATTATGCGGTTGTGGAGTTGGCTTTAAATTAATACAAGCCTTGTCCGTATTATTCGGTCAGACTATTGATGATCTTATTCCGTATCTCGATCTGGTTGCGACTGCCATTGGTGCTGACATTGTTCCCATAACAGGAGAAAATAGGGTGCTTGCCTATTTTGGGTTGCAAGTGATCAATACTCAACCCAGAGCTGGTTTTGAAGCAATTATTAAACAACTTAAAAAACCAATATTAACCATTACTGATGTTGTGTTTATAATTGCTCCACGAATTAATGCAGCAGGACGCATGAAACATGGTCTGCACGCTGTTGAACTGCTTACAGAAACTGATTTGAATATTGCGATAGAATTTGCTTCTCAAATCGAAGCCTTTAATACTGATAGAAGGTCTTTGGATAAAGAAATTACGTCCGAAGCTTTATTACAAATTGAAGAAAATGATGAGCAAGATCGGCTAACAACAGTAGTGTACAATGAAAACTGGCATAAAGGTGTTATTGGTATTGTAGCTTCTAGACTAACTGAAACCTACTATCGCCCTACGCTAGTATTTACCAAAAGTGGGGATAAGTTGGCGGCCTCCGCCAGGTCAGTTAAAGGGTTTGATGTATATAATGCCTTGCAGGAGTGTTCTGAACATATCGAGCAATTTGGTGGACACAAATACGCCGCGGGACTGACCTTGTTACCGGAGCAATATGAAGCTTTTAAAAATAAGTTTGAAGAAGTAGTTGCAAATACGATTGATAGGAAACTGCTGACCCCGGAACTATCGATTATTCAAGAACTAAAACTGGAACATATCACTCCAAAGTTTTATCGCATTTTAAAACAGTTTTCACCTTTCGGTCCAGGAAACATGACTCCCGTATTTATGAGTCAGCAAGTACAGGATACTGGATACGGAAAATGCGTAGGTACCGATGAAAGTCACTTGCGAACTACCATGTCACAAGATCAATCAGAACCTATAGTTGGTATTGGTTTTGGCCTAGGTCATAAAAAGGATCTTATTACAGAGAGAAAACCTTTTGATGTTGCCTACACTATCGATGAAAATGAGTGGAATGGGAGTGTGAGTCTGCAATTAAAGATTAAGGATATTCGATAACACTCTTTTGAAATTTTATTTATATTTAGTCTAAATAAAATTAATATCTTTATCGCTTCAATCCAAAGTATCATGCAAGAGATTAAAAGAATATATCATAACGAGGTAGGAATCGGATTTTATTGGAAAAAAGAAGCCGATTTGTTAGATAAGAAAGTGCAGTTGGTTTTCAGGGACACTGGATTTTATTTAACCATTAATCAACTTGAAAAGTTTAAACTGCAAATAGCACATTCGCTTAAAACCTATTGCAACCAATGCCCCTATGCTAATGAGTGTAGGAATATTTTGCTTAAAAGCCCTTGTAATTTTATCGATTTTGCTGTAACCCAAAAAGAGCTTTATGCCATTGACGATTTAATAAAAGGTGTTTTGTTCCAAATAAAAATGAATCGTTTAATTCAAGAAGTTTGCCCTAATTAATAGGGTATTGAGTATCATGCCTGTCAAATAAAGACAAAGAAAAAACCGCCCCTTTTTGAAGTAGTAGGAGCGGTTTTCCAAACTAAATAACCAACCAAAATTTAACTAACTTTTTTATCTCTTCTGACCTTAACTTTCATTGTCTTGTTAATGGTCTTTTTACGTTTTTTACTTGTTGTTCCTTTCTTCGATTCTTGTTTCAAGAATTGCGTGTATCCTCTTCCCTTGAACTCATATATCGTTTCTGAATCTGGATGATACAATTCGATCGTGTTGTCATTAATAACGTATAATTCGAAGTAGTCATTGCCTAAAAAATCATAATCTAGTGTTAAGGTTTTCACCTTGTTTTCTCCTGCGATATCAAAGACTTCATAAATACCTTCATAGTCATACTGAATATTTCTAATGGGGGTTCCACTCGCATCTGTTGATGATAAGAACGTATCGCCGTTACCATCAGCTAAAAAGGCTAAGAAGTTTTCGGCATCAAAATCATTCAATGCTCCTTCTTCACTCACAAAGGTCTTTTCCCAAGTGTTGTATTCCTGCAAGAAATACTGAATATTATCATAGAACACGAAGTCATAATCAAAGTTATACTTTTGATAACCTGTCAAGTAATAACTGGTATTACTTGTGCGATCGTAAATCTCTATTCTGTTATCACCCCTTTGAAAAACTTCAAGCCTCCATAATCCATCAACATCATGATCTATCTCAATAAACTTTCCAAACGTATCATAGCTTCCAACATCAATTCCCAGCCCATTACCTCGATTTCCTATGCCGACTAAATTATTATTAGCGTACATAGTATAGTCGTTGTCAAACGTTACGGTAAAGGCGCGTTGCAAAAAAGGCACTTCACCATTTCCTTGTGTTTCATTGATATTCACATACCACAAATCATAAGAAATTAATAGTTCTCCCAATGTTACTTCGGGTACAACTACAAAATCGTCGTCTTCTATTATAGCAACACACGAAGTAAATAATATACTTGTCATTGCAAAAACCGTAAGTAATTTAGCTATCTTCATAATCTATTCGTTTTTGATCTGTTTGAAATATTTCAAGCATCGTGCCAAAAACATAAGTGATTTATTATCAATGTTTTAAATTGGTTTAGTGCTTTTCAATTTTGTGTTATTTAATCTTAGAGGATGAGTAATTTTCCTAAAATTGCCGTATTAGGCGGTGGCAGCTGGGCAACTGCAATTGTCAAAATGTTATCAGAAAACCTAGATGAAATAGGCTGGTATATGCGTAGTATTTATGCTAAAGAACATTTAATAAATGAAAAACATAATCCTAATTATCTAAGTGCCGTAGAGTTCAACACTGAAAAACTGAAGCTTAGCAATGATATAAATGAAATCGTTGCTGAAGCAAACTACCTGATTTTTGCCATCCCTTCTGCTTTTTTAAGTGCCGAATTAGAAAAGCTAACAGAGTCTTTAGAGGACAAAATCATATTTTCTGCCATTAAGGGAATTGTTCCTGAAAGCAGTAAGATTGTTGGTGAGCATTTTCATGATATTTACGACATTCCCTTTAAAAATATCGGGGTTATTACAGGGCCTTGCCATGCCGAAGAAGTTGCACTTGAAAGACTTTCTTATTTAACCATTGCTTGTGATGATGAAGATAAAGCCGACATTGTTGCGAAGGCACTATCCAGCAAATACATTAAAACAAAGGTTACTGAAGACATCATTGGTACTGAATATGCTGCTGTACTTAAAAACATTTATGCAATAGCGGCAGGAATTGCTCATGGCTTGGGCTATGGCGATAACTTTCAAAGCGTTTTAATGAGCAATGCCATAAGAGAGATGAGCCGTTTTATTAAAAAGGTTCACAAAATGAAACGCAAAATCAATAATTCAGCTTATTTAGGAGACCTTTTAGTAACGGGTTATTCTATTTTTAGTAGAAATCGTTTGTTTGGTAACATGATCGGGAAAGGATACACGGTAAAATCGGCTCAAATGGAAATGAACATGATCGCTGAGGGTTATTATGCAGTAAAAAGTGCCTATAAATTAAATCAAAAGAATGGTGCAGATACTCCAATAATTGATGCTGTTTATGCCATTTTATATCAGCATAAAGAGCCTAAAAAAGTGTTTAAAAAGCTGTCTCAAAAAATGGATTAATCTTTACATATAATCATTAATGCCTAGACAAAATCACATACGATATATTTCTTTCTTCATATGTCTTGGGTTTGTGATTCTAATTAAGGGGCAATCGACAATCCTTTCCAAAAATCAGGAGCAGGCACTAGTTGTACCTGTATTGAATACAGCTAACCAGTTTCCTAATCAACAAATCTACCTTCAAACAGATAAGGATATTTATGAAACCCAAGAAAATGTATGGTTTCACGCTGTCCTAAAAAATGCTCACGATCTTAGTGCAGATGACAGATCAAAAGTGTTTTTCTTGACCTTACTCAATTCAGAAAATGAAGTGATTGTAAAGGCTAAATTTCCTATTAAAGATGCCATTGTTCAAGGTAGAATATACTTACAAGAATTTTTGACCCCTGGTATTTACCATTTGGTTGGTTACACAAAACATGCTATTCAGCCAGGCCAAACCTTCTACAAAACAATAAAACGACTTGAGATCAAAGAAACATTAATACCTAAGGTGCTCATATCATACGAACAAGAACTTTTAGATTTAGAGAAACTTCAAGTACAATTTAAACTCACATCTAGGTCAGGTGCTGTTGCCAAAAAAACCAAACTAAGGCTAAAAGGAATTAGTAGTAATGGTGAATCAGTGCTAGCAAAAACAATAACGGACAGCACCGGTAAAGCGATCATTACTATTGATATTAAAAAGGCTTCAGCTTTTAAAAACTTTTTATGTGAAGTTATAGATAAGAAAAAAAATAACCAGCGTACGCCTATTTTTCTTTCGATAGATGATCTTAAAACTCCTGAAATTCACTTTTATCCAGAGTCGGATTCTCTAACTACTACATTAAACCAAAATATAGGTTTCAAAGCGATTTTAAAAAATGGTCGTCCAACAAACTTTCAAGGATTACTTCGAGAAGATAATGTACCTATAGACACTGTAAAGACCTCTTTTTATGGTATGGGTTCTTTTAAAATTAAGCCTAAACCAAATAAAAACTACTCCATTCAATCCCTTAGCGATCCAACGCTGATTTTTGAGCTTCCAAAAGCAACTAAAAATGGAGCCATTTTCAGTCTTCAAAATTTGGATCAACAACATGCAGACATTCTTTTTCAAACCACTGATCTTTCCTTTTATAAAGGAGAAATATTTATACGAGTGCAGTCAAAAGGATCGATACACTGGATGGGTAAAGGTAATCTTATTAGGAATGAGCAGTTGCTATCTATTCCAATTGATCGCGCTCCTCCCGGAATCGTTGAAGTGGCCATTTTTGACAAAAACCTACAGCTATTATTTAGCAGATTACTGTATGTACATGCCGGCAATAAGTTATATGTAGAACAACTCAATAGCCTAGAAGACAGTTATTCACCACGCTCAAAAGTAGTAATACAACTCAAAATAAAAGACCGTAAAAATCTACCAAAAAAGGCAAAATTAAGTATGAGGGTGTTTGATCATTTATATGACGATGTAGTTCAAGATAGAAACATCGCTTCTTACTTTCTTTTGGAAAGTAATTTAAAAGAAAACATTTCGAAACCCGGTATTTACTTTAAAAACAACCTTAATGGTACTGACTCACTAAATCTCCTACTATTAAACATCAAACCTGACACGTATATATGGAGCGCGTCAAATCAAATTACTAAACACGGTAAGTTCGATATTCAAGAAGATATTGTGGGTAAGGTGATGGTAAAAACTAAATCGGGAACGCTCAAATCTTCGGGAGTCTCCGACATACAACTGTTTAATTCAAATGGTGTATCACTCCATAAAACCAATGAAAATGGAATGTTTAGAATAACAAAAGAAGTATTGAATTATTTTAGAGGAGAATCCCTTTTCGTTAAAACAACAGTTGCCGATGGGGTAATTAAAATACTTGATAATGACAATAATATTTTTGGAGACAGTAAAATTACTTTGGAATACCCAGAGGTATATACCCTTCAAAATTTTGAAAAAAACAGTCAGCTAGAAGACCAAATACGAAGTTTTAATCTAAATAGCATGAATTATTTAGATGAAGTTGTGGTAAAAGCACAATACAAAAACAGAGGCAAGAACGCTGCTATTTATGGTTTATTTGCTGGTAATGTTTATGACTATGTATGTGTGGAATACAATATTTTAAATTGTATTAATCACAAGCAAGGTTACGCCCCAATAGATGGTGAATTTTATAGAGATAACTATGGCACCTTAATACAGTACAAAGCCCCAGAAAGGAAGGAGTCACCAAACAACAAACCAAAAGACTTTGTTCTCATAAACTCCTTTTATTCAGATAAGAAATTTGAGGATACTAAATATATTGACTCTTCAGAAAATTTCGATTTTGACAACAGAAAAACCCTTCATTGGGAGACCGATATAGCAACGGATAATGAGGGCAAGGCGACAATCACATTTTTTACCTCTGACAATCGAGGGGTTTATAAAGGATTCGTCGACGTGTATACCGATGATGGTTTGTTCGGTGTTTATGAGTTTTCAGTCAATGTTTATTGAACCAATACACCCCGAAGCTTCATATTCGGCACATTTTGTAAAGCCTTTACATTGATGGTATTTTTTCTAAAAAGGAACTTTTTATCATACAACATCCCACCAGCAAAAAAAGTTACTTGAAACTCATTGTTCAAACTAAGTACGTCTTCTTGCATCAATTCAATTTTAGCAAAAGACTTCGCCTCAATTTTCGGAAAACTATGACGCATGGTAGATGTTTTTCTATGTTCATCATACCCTTTAGAGACTATTAAAACACCCTCTATCGCATCCATTCGATTGTTGATGATATAAGCGTTCCAATCATTCCATTCAAATTCCGAATTGTACTCTTGTACTACCGCTACATGTACATTTTTAACTTCGGGTATTTGAATATCTTTTCTCACCTTATAAAGCCGATTTAAACTGTTCTAAAAATCGAATATCATTCTCACTTAGCAAGCGAATGTCAGGAATTTGATGTAGTAATAGCGCAATGCGATCGATACCCATACCAAAAGCAAAACCCGAATACTCTTTTGAATCGATGCCGCAGTTTTCTAGCACCTGTGGATCGACCATACCGCATCCCATAATTTCTAACCAACCAGTACCTTTGGTCATTTTATAATCAGTTTCGGTTTCTAGTCCCCAATACACATCTACTTCAGCACTGGGTTCAGTAAAGGGAAAATACGATGGGCGAAGTCGTATTTTAGATTTTCCAAACATCTCCGTTGTAAAATATTGCAAGGTTTGCTTTAGGTCAGCAAACGAAACATCTTTGTCAATATACAACCCTTCTACTTGATGAAAAAAGCAGTGCGATCTGGCCGAAATTGCTTCGTTTCGATATACTCTTCCAGGAGATATTGTCCTAATTGGTGGTTTGTTATTTTCCATGTAGCGTACCTGCACAGACGAGGTATGCGTACGCAACAAAATGTCAGGATTCGTTTGTATGAAAAAGGTGTCCTGCATATCACGAGCTGGATGGTATTCCGGTAAGTTTAATGCGGTAAAATTATGCCAATCGTCTTCAATTTCCGGTCCTTCAGATACATTAAACCCAATACGAGAAAAGATATCAATGATCTGATTTTTTACTATTGAAATAGGATGACGAGCACCAATTTCAATAGCATTTCCTGGCCGTGTTAAGTCGCCATATAATCCTGCTAGCTCCGTACTGCTTTCTAATGAGGACTTTGCCTCTTCAATCTTATTTTTAACAAGATTTTGAAGAGTGTTGACTACCTGACCAAAATCTTTTTTCTGATCAACAGGTACATTTTTAAACTCGGTGAAAAATTCTTTAATAAGACCTTTTCTACCCAAATATTTTATACGGAATTCTTCTACCTTCTCCTTGGTGTCGGCAGTAAATTGTTCTACCTCTGCAATATGTGCTTTAATCGTATCGAGCATCATCAATGATATTTCAAGCGCCAAATTTAGCTATTTAAAGGCGATTATCCTTCAAGAAATTAGCTGTTTGTTATGTTGACACACTTTACCAACGAAACTGAAGAAAATATCAACGCCCCCTAAATAAAAGATGAAAGATCATTAGTTTATATACTCTAATTCTAAAAAATACCCTACTATTGCTTCTTTCATTAAAATAGATTGCTCTCCCGCTTTTAGGCTGGGTAATTGTTCTTTTACTTTATAATGGGGCCAACCATCATCATCAAAAAAGTCAAATTCATAAAAGCCATAAGGCTCTAACAAACGGCATATTGCAATGTGCATTAGGTTGAGCTTTTCATCTTTTTTGAAGCTTCGGTGGAGTTGTCCAAGTTCTTGGACGCCTACTAAATATATGATTCCATCTAGATCTAAGTTTTCACCATCAGAAAATTGATCAGATAATTTGGTAACTAACAGTTCCCAACGCTCCTTTAACTGTTCGTCTCTTGTCATAGTTTACAAAAGTAGTATTTGCAATACTTTTAATCACACTAAATCTCCTAATTCCTGACCAATTAAGCTTCCAATAGCAACACCCATTCCCCCAAGTCGAACTCCGCATAAAACATTATTATCTAAAGCTTTTACAATCGCCTCTTTTTGACTACCAACACCCATTATACCAGTCCAACGTTGATCAATTTCAAAATCAGCATCGGGCAAAATGGTGGTTTTAAGTAAGTATTCTAAGCTATTTTGAATTTGGTCGGTAGTAGCAAAATCAGTGGTGGTTTCACCCTTGAAATCAAGGTTTCGACCACCTCCAAATAAGATTCTATTATCTATATTTCTAAAATAATAGTACCCTTTATCAAGATGAAAAGTGCCTTTAATTTCTAAATTTTTAATGGGCTTAGTGATTAATACTTGTGCTCTTGCAGGGCTTACTTTATCAATCCCCAATTTTGAGGCGAATCCGTTTGTTGCAATCAATAATTTTTCAGTTGTTAGCTGAAAATGGTTGGTATTTACAACAACCCGGTTATTTTGATCTTGATAGTCCGTAACTGTTGTGTTATTTAAAATGTTAATGCCTTTTTCCTGAACTTTCTTAAGCAATGTGTTCATCATTTTTCCAGTATCGATCTGCCCCTCAAACTGATTAAAGATTAGATTAGGGCGAACGTTTTTGAAACCGAATTTATTCGGTTTAACCGAAAAGACATCTTGCTTAAAAACAGGTGATAAAAGCTTATTTAGATAGTCTAGTTTGCTCAAGCATTCCGATTCTAGTTGAGCATCTTTGTCTATAAATAGCTCGTATCCTCCATGAGGCTGAAAATCAAGATTTGTGTCCCCAATCATTGTTCTTAGTTGGTAAAGGCCCTGCCACCGTTTTACAACGAGGTTGACCACTTCATCTTCAGAATGAGCATTAAGGTCGTCTAATAGTTCTGAAGCACTTCCAAAACACGCGAATCCAGCATTTTTGGTACTTGCCCCCTGTGGCAAAATCCCTTTTTCTAGAATTAGCACTTTGCTTTTGGGATATTTTTCTTTGAGCTGAAGTGCACAGCTAAGACCAACAATACCACTACCCACGATAGTGAAATTGACATTCGAAAGCCATGATTTTTGTTCCCAGTAGCTCAGTTGCATCTACCTAAATTTAGATGCACAAATTACAATTTTAGATTGATGGAAAAGTAAATCATCATCGCAATATTGAAGTATTGCTATGATAGTTGCCATGAATAAAAAACCCCGGAAGATTCCAGGGTTCGTAGTATTTAATATTCTTTTTATTCCTTTTCTTCAGGCTTCATTTCAAAGTCATCCATAAATGCCGTGGTGTAATTACCTGATACATAATCGGGATGATCCATTAACTGACGATGAAACGGAATAGTGGTTTTAATTCCCTCAATTACAAACTCATCCAAGGCGCGCTTCATTTTATTAATCGCCTCCTCCCGCGTTTGGGCTGTAGTGATCAATTTAGCGATCATAGAATCGTAATTAGGTGGAATAATATATCCTGAGTAAACATGAGTGTCTAATCGAATACCATGACCTCCTGGGGCATGCATATTGGTTATTCTACCTGGAGAAGGTCTGAAATTGTTATATGGGTCCTCCGCATTGATACGGCATTCTATAGAGTGTAATTTTGGCGTGTAGTTTTTACCGGAAATCGGCACTCCTGCTGCAACCAAAATCTGTTCGCGAATTAAATCGAAATCAATTACCTGTTCGGTAATCGGGTGTTCTACCTGAATACGTGTATTCATTTCCATAAAGTAGAAATTGCGGTGCTTATCTACCAAAAACTCTACCGTTCCAGCTCCCTCGTATTTAATATATTCAGCTGCTTTAACAGCCGCTTCACCCATTTTCTTGCGAAGTTTGTCTGTCATGAATGGCGAAGGTGTTTCTTCGGTTAATTTCTGATGACGACGTTGTACAGAGCAATCTCTTTCTGATAAATGACAGGCCTTCCCTCTTGAATCACCTACCACTTGTATTTCGATATGTCTTGGCTCTTCAATAAGTTTTTCCATATACATACCATCATTACCAAAAGCTGCAGCCGACTCTTGTCTGGCACTATCCCAAGCTTTTTTAAGGTCTTCTTTTTTCCAAACGGCCCGCATTCCTTTACCACCACCTCCAGCAGTAGCCTTAAGCATGACCGGATATCCTGTTTTAGCAGCAAGTTTTTCACACTCTTTGAAATCCTTTATGATTCCGTCTGAACCAGGCACGGTAGGTACTTTTGCCGCTTTCATGGTTGCTTTAGCAGTAGCCTTATCACCCATTTTTTCAATCATCTCTGCAGAAGCACCTATAAACTTAATATCGTGCTCTTCACAAATCTTTGAGAACTTAGCATTCTCAGACAAAAATCCGTAACCGGGATGAATTGCATCGGCGTTGGTAATTTCTGCCGCAGCAATAATATTTGATATTTTTAAATACGACTCACTACTGGGCGCGGGACCTATACATACCGCTTCGTCTGCAAAGCGTACATGTAAACTTTCGGCATCGGCAGTAGAATATACCGCAACCGTTTGAATACCCATTTCCTTACAAGTACGAATTACACGCAGTGCGATTTCCCCTCTATTGGCAATTAATATCTTCTTAAACATATCGATACAAATAATCAAACTCCAAGCCCCAAATCCCAGCAAAACGGGTTTTGGATATTGGACATTGGAATTTAACTTATGATGGGTCTACAAGGAATAATGGTTGATCGAACTCTACCGGAGAAGAATCATCAACTAATATTTTCACAATTTTACCTGAAACCTCTGATTCAATTTCATTAAAAAGCTTCATTGCTTCAATCACACAAAGTACATCACCTTCTGCTATCGTTTGACCTACCTCAGCAAAAACAGGCTTGTCTGGTGCTGGCTTTCTATAGAATGTTCCTATAATTGGTGATTTTATAGTGATGTATTTCGAGTCATCATCAGCTGCCGGAGCTGCTGCTTCTGCCGCCGGTGCGGGTGCCGCTGGCACTGCTGGAGCTGCGGGTGCCGCTGGCATGGCTGCAGCCATAGGTACTTGTTGTAAAATTGTAGTCTCGCCACCTCTAGCATCGCCTTCGGTACCGGTTTTAATGGTGATTTTAATATCATCCATTTCCAACTTAACTTCGCTCGCACCAGATTTAGCTACGAACTTGATCAGGTTTTGAATTTCTTTTAGTTCCATATAGTGTTTAGTTAGGAATACTTTTGGTTTTTAAGAATTATAAGCCCAGGTTAAATATATGGCTCCCCAGGTGAATCCACCGCCGAAAGCCGCAAAAACGAGTTTGTCGCCTTTTTTAAGTTTCTTTTCGTAATCAAATAATAATAATGGTAATGTAGCCGAAGTGGTATTGCCATATTTAGCAATATTCTTCATTACCTTTTCTTCCGGTAATCCTACACGATTAGCGGTAGCATCAATAATACGCATATTAGCTTGATGCGGCACTAGCCAATCTACATCTTCATTAGTGAGTGCGTTGCGCTCCAGTATTTTCACACTTACATCGGCCATATTAGACACCGCGAATTTAAAGACTGTTTTACCATCTTGTTTTACAAAATGTTTGCCTTCGCGAACAGTTTCCTCTGTTGCCGGCATCACCGAACCTCCCGCTGCAACATTTAAAAACTCACGACCTACACCATTGCCTCTTAAAAATTCGTCTTGCAGACCGAAACCTTCTTCGTTTGGCTCAAAAAGAACAGCACCTGCGCCATCTCCAAAGATGATGCAGGTGGTTCTGTCTTTATAATTTATGATTGAGGACATTTTGTCTGCCCCTATGAGTAGTATTTTTTTATAGCGTCCAGATTCAATGTAACTAGCAGCGGTAGACATTCCATACAAAAAGCTGGAACATGCCGCTTCTAAATCAAACCCAAAGGCGTTGTCTGCCCCAATTTCTGAAGCAACATAAACTGCGGTAGCAGCTGCCTGCATATCAGGTGTAGCAGTCGCTACAATAACCATATCAATTTCTTTGGGATCGATACCGCTTTTTGAAAGTAAATCTTCTGCGGCTTTGATGGCCATAAAGGAAGCCCCTTTATCCTTATCTTTAAGAATGCGGCGTTCTTTTATTCCTGTTCTGGTAGTAATCCACTCATCGTTGGTATCTACCATTGTTTCCAGAATTTGGTTAGTTAACCGGTATTCTGGGAGATAAGCTCCTACAGCGGTAATAGCTGCCTTGGTTTTACTCATATCTTGGTTTTAGTTAGGTCCCTCTCAGAAGGCCAAAACATTCAAAAAAGTGTGGAAAATTACTAAAAATATGACTAAACGAGTCAAAAAAGCGTCATTTTTAACAAGAAAGCTCGTTTTTAGTTTGAAAGCGTTTAGTATGAAAAAGTTAGCGATAACTAATTCTTGTACATAAAAAAACTCCCACCTAAGTGAGAGTTATGCGTTTAAAATAGCCTATTGTATTAAGCTGCGTTTTCCTCAGTATTATCAATTAGCACTTTTCCTCGGTAGTACAATTTACCTTCATGCCAGTGAGCCCTGTGATAAAGGTGAGACTCTCCAGTAGTTTTATCAATTGCAATTTGAGGTGCAGTGGCTTTATAGTGAGTACGTCTTTTGTCTCTTCTTGTTTTAGAGATTTTTCTCTTAGGATGTGCCATTGTACTTAATTATTTATCCGTTAATAGTTTTTTTAATGTGTCCCAACGGGGATCTATTTCCCCTGAATCTTCATCAGTTTGTTTTGGCTGAAGCTCTTCTAACTTTTCTAATATGTCTGATTTTAAACTGCCGTCTTTTACACCAGGATGTATTCTTTTTGAAGGAATACTCAACACGATCATCTCATATATATACTGAGCGATATTAATTTGATACTCGCCATGTGGTAAAATGAGTAACTCTTCATTTTCGTCATTGTACTCATCTCCAAATTTTACAACTAAATTAAGTGCTCCGTCGGTATACTGATCAAAGGGTTCGTTGGTAATATCACAATTAATATTTACCGATCCCGATGATGTAAATGCTAGCTCAAGCATATTGCTTTTTTTTTCAAGCAATAAATCGACCTTTACATTAACATCGTTAAAATCATCATATTCAAAAGTCTCAAAGAACGTCTTGCCTACTTCATATTCAAACTGATGCTTTCCTACTTTCAACCCAACAAATGGGATATTATATTCCTTCAACTGCTTCATATCGCAACATCAAGTTCAAAAAACACCTTATTCAAAGGCGGGTGCAAAGATATAAAAAATATTAAGTTTTAGTGCTGGTTATCAACTTTTTTATGTTCATACATTAAATAACATAACGGGCTTGTAAATCTGTTCTCGATATCAGTCTATTTTTTGGCCAAAACACCTATTACAAATAACAAATTCAAGAAAAAAACGATGATTTGAGCGATGAATAATATAAAAACAAAAAACTGTATATCATAAAAGTAGAATGAAACGACAGCTGTCAATATGATTAGAGCCAAATGCAAAGCAGAAAACAGGACCGATGTTTTTCTTTTTATTATTTGAATGATGAGATAGGACAGCAATGTAATTATAGGACATATTAACGCAAATAGAATAATCCAGAAACTTAAATCGACTGTGTAATCTTCAGTTTGGTTATAGCTTGGTTTCATATCAAAAGATCCCGAAGCCAAACTCAATAATACATAGGTAACAAGTGTTAGAAAAAAGAGCTTGTTTTCTAACAGGTGTTTTACAGTGTTGTTTGATTTGATTTTTTCCAATTTCAAATGCGATCAAAAAGACACATCAAAAGTATGGTTTTATTCAAAAAAATAACGAAAAAAGCCCCTTCGAAACAACGAAGAGGCTATATGTTGAAAAGCTTAAGTGCTTTACCTATCCTAATAAAGAAACGATTGCGTTATAAGCAAAAGTTAACAAGCCTAAAGAAATTAACGTTAGGTATACCCAAGTAAATGTTTTTACCGTTACGGCCTCAATACCTTTTACGTTTGATAATTTTCTTTTATATGCTTCTTTAAGTACTAAAACTGCTTGCATGATGTTTGAGGGATTTAGTTAGTTACTTTTATATTATGGCACAAACCTAAACTAACCACGGGGTTTACCCTACCACTTTTCGGTTAAATACCAGTAAATGAATATGAAAAACACAAAATAGGTTTATGTGCAGTGAAAATCGGATATATGGTTTGGCGAAGCCTTAGTGAATTTAGCGACTTTTTTCCTTTTTCTGTTTTTGCAGCGGATTTGCGCTAAGAACCTTATACTCAGAACGGTTTTTGTAAATTGATATTGCTTTAAAAACAGCTTCCTCAAACGAGCTATGATCTGCCAGGCCTTTCCCTGCTATTTCATAGGCTGTGCCATGATCAGGAGAAGTGCGAACATGACTTAGTCCGGCAGTATAATTTACTCCTTGTCCAAATGATAGCGTTTTAAAAGGAATCAAGCCCTGGTCGTGGTAGGCTGCAATTACTGCATCGAACTTTTTGTAGTTGTCAGATCCAAAAAAACTATCGGCCGCATAAGGACCATACGCCAAAAACCCTCTTTCATTAAGTTTAGCTAATGCTGGTTTTAACACCTCATCGTCTTCTTTTCCTATCACTCCATTATCCCCCACATGTGGATTGATCCCTAAGACTGCGATTTTGGGCTTTCGGATACCGAAATCAACCTTTAATGACTCGTTAATTGTAGTCAATTTTTTAGTGATCAACTCTTCATTAATATTGTTGGTCACATCTTTTACAGGGACATGATCTGTGAGCAATCCTACTCGCAATGAATTGGTAATCATGAACATTAAGCTGTTACCTTCTAATTCCTGATCTAAATAATCAGTATGTCCGGGGAATTTAAAATCTTCAGCCTGAATATTCGATTTATTGATCGGTGCAGTTACCAACACATCAATTTCGTTATTTTTCAATGCCAACGTCGCAGCTTTTAAAGATTTAATAGCATATGTACCTATTGTTTCATCTTCTTGACCAAAATTAATGTTGACATGTTCTCTCCAGATGTTAACCACATTTATTTTACCATGTACCGCTTTTGATGCACTGTCAATACCGAAAAAATCAAGCTGTAGATTTAACTGCTTTTTTAAGTAAGAAAGTGTTTTTGCCGATGCGAATATGACTGGAGTACATAATTCGAGTATCCGCTTATCCTGAAATGTTTTCATGATGACTTCGCTTCCTATGCCATTAAGATCACCTACAGAAATTCCTACCTTTATCTTTTCTTTATTTTGCATTAAGTTGATGTGGTTTTGTACTACTTTTGATATTACAAATGTACTTTAATTTCATCGAATCATGTTTACCGGTATTGTTGAAGCTTTAGGAGTAGTAACGGGTCTTGAAAACGAAAAAGACAATCTTCATATTACTATTAAAAATGAGTTAGCTAATGAGCTAAAAATAGACCAAAGTGTCATGCACAACGGGGTTTGTTTGACCGTGGTTGCTATCCATGATGATGAATATACGGTGACAGCTATCAAAGAGACCTTAGATAAAACCAACATTGGAGATTTACAAGTTGGGGATATTGTTAATCTCGAGCGGGCTATGCAGTTGGGTGCACGACTTGATGGACATATTGTACAAGGTCACGTAGATCAGACTGCTACGTGTATTAACGTAACAGATGAAAATGGTAGTTGGGTCTTTAGCTTTGAATATGACGCGTCCCTTAACAATATTACAATAGAGAAGGGGTCCATCACTGTAAATGGCACAAGCTTAACCGTTGTTGACTCAAAAACAAATGGATTTAGTGTAGCGATCATTCCTTATACCTATGAGCACACCAACTTTAAAACCTTTAAAAAAGGAACGATCGTTAATTTAGAGTTCGACGTTATTGGAAAGTACGTTGCAAGACTTCACAAACTAGCTTGATTTTCAACATTTTTACCTAAAATTGGCCTTAATACTGTTGTAAACAACAGTCTCAAAACTGGGTGATTTATGTAAAAAAGATGTATTTTATCGATGAAATATGATTTTTATCGAAATACATTATGCCTGCATAACAACTTTATCCTACACATGGCGGTATATTTGTACCACCCAACCGAAAGAACATTCAAAATCAAATTGTACATAACAACAATAAATACAAATGATCAACCCGGTTACCTTTTTTTACTCTAAAATCTATACATACATAACCTACGCTGGTATAACTGAAGTGAACCCACACTTACAGTCATCATTAATAGTAGCTGCTACCTTATTTTATTATATGCAGCAAGCCATTAACCTATTGCCATTTGAACTTAACCTAACTACGCGACTGATAACACTGTTTTTATGCCCCCTTAGTCTATTTATATGCTATAAATATTTTAACAACGACGGTAGAGAAAAACAACTTGAACGACTGAATCGAAATGAAAGTGAAGATGATCGAAGCCTAAACAACGCCTTAACAATTGCACTTTTAGTGCCCGTGTTGGTTTTCTTTACCGTTACTGTTTTTAAATTATAACAGCCCCCTACCCTTAATTTATTAATGACCTAGTTTGTAGACCACACCTAAAACAAAGAAAACCCCTTTTCATTTGAAGAGGGGTTTTAATTTTTAATATTACTTGGTTTACTTACCAATAATCACTTTCCCGCTTTTGTAGTTTTTTTTAGATGATTCAATACTATACAGGTATACTCCGGATTGAAGTGTTTCGGTATTGACAAAATCGCGATCAGAAGTTATCTCACGCTGTATGAGCAATCTTCCCTTTAAATCATATAATTCAAAAACAACGAATTCATCATCACTTTTGTTGCTATACACATTCACCCCTTTATCAATCACAGGATTCGGAAATAACAAATAGGGATCCTTTTCAGTAAAGAAAAATGCCGAAACTATATCAGATTCAATAGTACCACCATTAATTGTATTGATTAGAAACTTGTAACGGTTTTGTCCAAGATCAGGATCGTTATCAACTACTGAAATCTGCGAATTGATAAAACCTGATAAGTTTTCGATCACTATTTCTTGTCCGTCAGCTAGTATTTTTAAAATTGATATGTCTTCAATACCACTTAAACTACTTAATTGGGAAGTGATTTCTATGCCATTTTGATCATCACTTAGCTCGGCTGATATCGTATCAAAATAACACCGCTCGCCAAAATCTTGGTAACTAATTGTAGGGCTTCTCAAGGCTTTTCGATCATTGGTAAAAACAGGAGCTACTGCGAAGAAGGTAGTCACATATCCTGTTTTGTCAAAGCTGAACACCGTATCCTGCACCTGTGCTATCGCTTGCATTTGTTTTTCTTGTAAATTGTAAATCTCGTACCCTGCGGCATTGGTTGTGTTTGGCCAATTCAACTCTACTGTGGCTTCACAATTAAGCGATACTTGAACGTTAAATGACCTTGAAATGGAAAATACTTCAGATAGAAAGTTGGTGTCATCAATGGTCATTCTTAGCTGAGCAATACCCGAATAATCTACAGGAGGATCCCATTGATAAAAGCCATCGCTAACAGTAACAGCATTATCTATTAGCTGCCATTCTGCTTCATTATTATAGCGAACAGCTATAGATCCCAAAGTGTTTTCAGGGAATGTCTGCGACCATCGAACTACATTGACAAAATCGCCGTTGTATGGGTAGTTTTCATTTTCCAAAGGGTATGTCCAACTAAATGCCTCTTCGCTTTCCCAATAGTATGAAACTGAAAAGGCTTGGTCTTCGGTCAATGTCCCTGCACTTACCTTTATAAAGTAATCACCAGCAGCAGCTGTTTCAAGTGTTAGCTGTTCTACCGTATTTATATTATCAATTGCGCGAATAGCAGGTAATTGCAGTGTCGCTGCAGTTGAATCTGTGTTTAAAACCCAAGGCAAAATTTCATTGTCTCTAGAATCAATTAAGCTAAGATCAAGATCATTTACTAAAGCAATATTGTCATTAGGACTAGCCGCGGGGTCTGTCCAAACTAAAGTAACTTTAATATGTTTTACATTTTCCGGCACGGTCACACTATAATTTTTAGTTTCATTATTAGCGATTATGTCACTTATATAGGTCCCCTTTTTTACTAAATCGATAGCTTTTTTAGCATTCAAACTACCATAACCTGTTGAAAAGTCGGGTCCTTTAGCACCAACATCAGTGGCCGTATTAATTAATACTGACTTTAACATTGCCGCAGTTGGTTGGTTGGCTGTTTCATTTTCATATGCTTCACTAACCAAAAGAGCAGCACCTGAAACTAACGCTGCTGTATTTGAGGTGCCTTCAAAACTATACGCGACTAATTCTGGTTTCAATCGACCGTCATAGGCCGGACCTTTTGATGAAAAGTCGGTTGGTTGATTCAATTCGTTAATGGCACCTACTAGCAACGTATTTTTAGCCATTTTGAAATTTCCAGTAAGATTAGCAAATCCTTCAATTCCTGCATAAGTACCATTTTCAGAAGATGCCCCCCCGCTATTGCCCGAAGAAAAAACATGTAGCATTTGCGGATTCACAGCGACCATATCGTCATATTCAGCTGCTAGCTCACCATAGAAACTTTCAATTTCTGTTCCGTACGAGTGATTTTGAATCTGAACCTGTGCATTATTAAGTATTGTTTGATCATCCGGGAAAACCTCATTAAAATCAGATAAAAAGATCATTGTACCAGTAGCGACACCCGTGCTAGTTGCTGAGCTATTACCTAGTCCACTAATGATCGTTGACATATCAGTTGCGTGATTATCTATGGTCTCAGAAATAATAGGAGAGTCTACCCTCTTGCCAATAAGATCAATATCATCAGGGTTAAACTGGTTGTCTTTAATCCCAACCGTTATGTTAGCTCCTAACAGATCAGGATACGTATCTTTTAACGCATTTATGCCATTTATAGTGGGATTTAAATCACTCACAACAGACTCTTTTTTAGTAATGATTGCCTCTTTCCCTACATAAGTAACGTTATCATTGGGTAACACGATATGGCTAATAATTGCATTATTACAAGCGACGACCAATCGCCCTTCATTCTGTTTTAAAATCTCAACACCCTGAACTCTAAGCATATTAGCCAATAGCCGGGTGTTATCCCTAACTCTAATTACAAATATTTGTTGAGTTACATCTTCTAAATCAATGTTCGGAGACAATTTCCAAAGGTCATTAACCTGTACTAAGTTATCATCCAAAACAGAGGCGACAACAATGGCATGATTTGAATCCAGTCTCCTGATTAATTGATAATTTTCAATCGCTTCAGTACCATGAGTATGCTGTAAAAAATAGGAAGATTGCTTTTTCGAAGCCAAAACTCCAGATTCAAACACTTCAAAATGACTCCACTTTTTACAGGGATTATCCTGCTGACCAATACCTGACCAAACGACACAAAAAAGAGTCATGAAAACAAGAAAAAGTTTCATTTTGTTTAATAAGCAATTTTTAACAATTAAACACAATTTATGAAAAAAGAATATTAAATTTAGTTAAATACTAATTTTCCTACAATTTGAGAGGAAAAATCATGAATATTTTAAGAATAGTGTAATTCGTCGATAAGCCCTTTAGGCATCGTGCCTGATCGATGAATGAATTTGATAATTTGATAACATTTTGATTAAAAAAACAAAAAATCTCTATTTTTTTGTGATATTTTAACTATTTATTTGAAAAAAATGTATTTCGTAGTTATCTTTAAAGGGTTCTTTGAAATATATGCTTCAATTTAAAATCAAACATTAACCAAAATTAACTTAGCGATGAAAAAAGTTAAAAACTATGTTGTATTATCTATATTATCTATAGGTTTACTTACAACATCATGTGAAAAAGAAAATTCCGATCTTATCGAAGATGAGGCAAATGCTGAAATCTCTGAAGATATTATAGCCAAATTAACCTCATTGGCTTTTAATCCTAGTGATGTAGCACTAACCGATTTTGTGCTACCTGACGGTTCTACAGAAAAGCGTTATATGGTAGAAGGCGATATCGCACTTACCAAAGACTATATCGAAACAATGGAACTTAATGGTGGCGTTCAAAGTGAGCAATACCGAACTAACAATCTAGTTAGCCCAAGGACCATACGAGTTATTGGATATACTGGTGGTGGTGGTTTTGGTCTTACTCAAAACAATCGTACAGGTTTACAATGGGCTATTAACAACTATAACCGCTTAAATTTAAGTATCAGGTTTACACTTACATTTGGCACAAACTATGAGCCATATGATATGGTAGTATATCGTAACCCTAACCAAAATGGTTCTGGCGGTTCTGCTGGTTTCCCATCAAACGGGCGACCTAACAAATTCGTACAAGTATACGGACTTGATAATGCAAATCCGAATGTAAATGAACATGTAATGACTCATGAGATTGGGCACTCTGTTGGGTTTAGGCATACTGACTATTTTAGCCGTCAAAGCTGTGGTCAAAATCAAAATGAAGGTAGCGCAGGCGTTGGGGCAATTAGAATTCCCGGCACTCCTGCAGGTTACGACCCAACATCGATTATGTTGGCTTGTTTTAGCTTCTCGACCAATGGGGAGTTTAATAATAATGATGTTACCGCATTGAATTATTTATATTAATCAATTAACAGCATATATTTCAATTCTAAGCACAGCCAGTAGGCTGTGCTTTTTTTATTAGCAATTGACAAAATGGTATTTCGTAGGTGTTCAAAATATTTGCTACTTTTAATTGGCTTATAATCAACCTAAACACCAACCTTAATGTCTTACCTTTTAAAAACAAGACGGAAAATTTTCATTTTCCTATTCGGCGTTCTCATCACCAGCTGCGAACCAAAAAAAGAATCACTATTCAATGGTAAAAATCTCGATGGTTGGAAAGCCTACGGGACCGAAAAATGGTATGTGCAAGATGGAGAACTTATATGTGAAAGTGGTCCGGATGCTCAATATGGTTATCTAGCCACCGAAACCTTTTATGACAATTTCGTCCTAACAATAGATTTTAAACAAGAGGCTAATGGTAATAGTGGAGTTTTTTTTCGCTCGACCATTGATGGTACCAAAATAAGCGGCTGGCAAGTTGAAGTCGCACCACCAGAAAATAATACTGGTGGTATTTATGAATCGTATGGTCGTGGTTGGCTTATTAAACCAGAACCGTATAAAGACCGAGCGCTTAAAATGGGTGAATGGAATACCATGAAAATACGGGTTGAAGGGCCTGTAGTTACAACCTGGTTAAATGACATTGAAATGATCCAACTTTCTGATAATAAAATAGCTGAAGGAAAAGGTAGTATTGCGTTACAAATTCATGATGGTGGCGGTATTAAAGTAAAGTGGAGAAACATCTATATACAACAACTATGAGTTCTAACAACCGAAGAAATTTTATCAAAAAAGCAAGTCTTGCTGGAGTTGCTGCCCTTGCAACACCACTCTTAACGTCAGCTTCAGAAAACCGTACTTTTCAAATACTTAAAAGGTCGTCTTCTTTTACAGGAAAATCAATTCTGAACTATGCGGTAATCGGAACTGGAATTATGGGGATGGAAAATTTAAAGACTGCTTTGTTACACGAAGGAGTCAATTTTGTAGCTGCTTGTGATCTATACGCTGGTCGGTTAGAAGATATAAAAAAGAAGTACGGAAAAGACATTTATACCACCTTCGATTACAAAGACATCTTAAAACGAAAAGACGTGGATGTCGTAATTATCGGAACACCTGACCACTGGCATAAACAAATTGCTATTGATGCACTCAATGCAGGTAAACATGTGTATTGCGAAAAACCAATGGTGCATAGTGTAAAAGAAGGATGGGATTTAATAAACGCTTGGAAAAAATCAGGAAAGATAATGATGGTAGGTAGCCAGGGGTTATCTTCACTAGGTAATGAAAAAGCAAAAGAACTACTAGCAGCAGGCGCCATTGGTGATCTTAATTATGCAGAAGGCTTTTGGGCCAGGCATTCCCCGGTTGGTGCTTGGCAATACGCCATTCCCGATGATGCTTCACTCAAAACAGTACGCTGGAAAAAGTATATTTCTAATACTACCGACAGACCTTTTGATGCAATGCGATTTTTTAGATGGCGCAATTATTTAGATTACGGTACCGGAATGTCGGGAGACTTGTTTGTTCATTTGTTTTCAAGTCTACATTTTATTACCAACTCTAAAGGTCCGAATAAAATAAGTGCACTTGGAGGACTGCGTTATTGGAAAGATGGGCGTGAAGTACCCGATGTATTGTTAGGTTCGTTTAGTTATCCTGAAGCAAAAGAACATCCTGGATTTAACCTCTCGCTGCGTTGCAATTTTGTTGATGGAACCAGTGGAACCACCTATTTAAGAATCGTAGGTAGTAAAGGGTCCATGGATGTAAAATGGAGAGAAGTTGTACTCCGCACAAATAATGTTTCGACAGATGATCCTTTTGAGTTAGCTAAAATGAAAGAAAAAGGAATTCAACCAACAGAAAGAAAGAAGATACTACCCCCAACTGAAACTGTTTTTAAGGCAGAAGAAGGCTATAAAGGAGCGCATTACGACCATCACGGAAATTTAATTAATGCCATCAGAAATAACGGTAGTGTAATTGAAGACCCTATATTCGGTTTTAGGGCTGCAGCACCAGCTTTATTATGCAACGATAGTTATTTTAACGATAAGTTCATGAAATGGGATCCAGTAAAAATGAAGCTTGTTTAACCCAAAAATAATTCCAATACTAGAAGTTATGTCTGTTATGTTATTTCAAATATATAAAACCACGCTATCGCTGTTGGCTATTAGTATTCTTACTCTTGGCATTTCCTGCAAGGAAAACACAAAAAAAGAAGAAAAGACGATAGCCGAAAAACCTGTTGAACCCAAACAAGAATGGATCGCTCTTTTTGATGGCACCTCAACTGATGGTTGGCGTGGCTTTAATCAAGAAACCTTACCTAAAAGCTGGGTTGTTGAAGATGGATGTCTAAAATCACTTGGCACAGGCGGCGATATTGGAGGTGACATTGTGTACGGAGCTAAAGAATTTGAAAATTTCATTTTGAAAATGGAATGGAAAATATCGGAAGCTGGAAACAGTGGTATTTTCTACCATGTACAAGAAGGTGAACAATACGAATCTCCATATCAAAACGCTCCAGAGTATCAGGTACTCGATGATATTGGTTTCCCACCACCATTAGAAGATTGGCAAATGTTAGGGGCTGATTATGCCATGTATGCTGCTGATACGACTCAAAAAGTAGTGAAGCCCGCAGGAGAATGGAACACCACTAAAATTGTGTTTACTCCGGATAATGCAGAGTATTGGTTAAATGGCAAAAAGGTGGTACAGTTTGATCCGTGGTCCGATGATTGGAACAAGCGAAAAGCCGAAGGTAAATGGAAGGACTATCCTGATTATGGTGTTGCGAAAAAAGGCTTAATCGGACTTCAAGATCATGGTAGCTTTATCTGGTATAGAGACATCAAGATTAAGGAACTTTAGTTGACTTAATATCCCTTTTATTTTCCTCTCAACTTAAAAAACCCCTCCTAACCAAATAAAATAAGAGGGGTTTTTGTTCTATCATGAAGCTTGTTTATGCTTCGCTCTTCTCCTTGTCTTCGGCCATCATTTTTTCGTCCTCTTTCAAAACACGCTCGTGTTCAGCCTTTATTTTTTCATGTTCTTTTTCCATAGTCTCATGTTCGGCTTTCATTGTAGCATGTTCGGTAGTCATTTCTTCTAATGACATTTCTCCTGAACCATGTTTGGTTTCTAATTCAGCATGCTTTTTAATTAGTGATTCGTGAGAAGCTATAAGTTGTTGATGTTTAGCCAGTATGGCACTGTGGGTTTTTTCCATCTCCAAATGAATGGAATCATTTTCTATTGCCTTGTGTGCAGCTAGCATTTTTTCATGGCTGTCACTCATGGCGTCATGTGTTTTGCTCATTGCATCATGGGACGCCTCCATCAATGTATGCTCTTCTACCATAGCTTTATGCTCCGGTGTTTCTGCTGGATTCTGTTTACAAGAAAAACTTACTAAAATAATAGCAAGAAATGCTAATTTGATTGGTGTTTTCATTTTTATATGATTTAATTGAAGTACAACATTTTTAAATTAAATAAAAGAATCAATCTAGATTATGCAATGAGATACTTCCTTTAATAATAGTATACGATTAATTTGAAAGACTAGATGTCTTGTAGGGTTTTAACTCAACCATAACGATCATTTAAATTTTTGTTAAAAACCCTGATTTAACTTCAATATTTTAGACCTTGCATACATGCACAATAGGCTGTTAAAATATATTGTAACACTATTTTTTACGACAGTATTTCTACTGCCAACGGTTGCGAATTTACATACGTTAAGTCATCTGTCAGAAAATGATGAGCTTCATTCTTGTGAGGTTTGTGATGTTATTGCTTCACCAAATCAAGCAGATATTTTCTTGGATTTTGCGTCGAATGTTGATATCACAAACAACAATCTTCCTTCTACATTCATTCCTAATACGCAGTATAATATCCCTTTAGTGGTTATAGCATCTCCTGCTATTATTTATAACAAACCGCCTCCTTTAGTGTAGTCAATATTGCCTTTTATTGTGCAAAGCTTTGTATGATGTCTCAATAGTCCATAGGGTTACGTTTTTTGTTCGATTTTATAAAACCAAACGAATTAAAGCATCGTAGTTTTCTATGATATTTTTGCAATATTATTCACTTACACTTTTATTGAACTTATTATTGGTAGATCTCCAATTTTAACAGAAATGCTACCCCCATCTATACTTTCAAATTAACAATTAACTAATGAAAAAATTGCCTGTTATCGTTTTGAACGGATTTTTAGGCGCAGAAAAAACCTTACTCAATCATATTCTGCATAATGAGGCGCGTTTAAAAGTCGCAGTAGTCATTAATAATATGAGTAAAAGTTAACTATCAAAATGCAACACCTTAAATAACTAAAGCATGATAAACACAAATAATCTAACAAAAAAATATGGTGAGCAGGTAGCGCTCAATCAACTTAGTCTTACCGTTGAAAAGGGAGAAATATATTGCTTACTGGGCGCTAACGGAGCTGGTAAAACAACAACAATTAACCTACTATTAGGTTTTACAACCCCTACATCAGGTAGTGCTTTTATCAACCAGTTAGAGGTAAAAGCTAACGCAAAAGCTAGCAAGCAATTTCTGGCATACATTCCTGAAAATTTAATGCTTTATCCGAATCTTACCGCGTTAGAAAACCTGGATTATTTTTCGGGTATCGCTGGAAAGAAACTTTCATCAAGTAAACTTAAAACCTATTTAGAAGAAGCTGGTCTACAAGCAGAAGCATTTGACAAGCGCATCTCCACCTTTTCGAAAGGGATGCGCCAAAAAGTTGGAATAGCCATTGCTTTGGCTAAAGACGCCAAAGTACTGTTGTTGGATGAGCCCACATCAGGTTTAGACCCAAAAGCCAGTAACGAATTTGGACAATTGCTTCAACTGCTTAAAAACAAAGGCGTAGCAACTTTAATGGCTACTCATGATTTGTTTCGTGCTAAGGAAGTGGCAACCCATATAGGTATTATGAAAGATGGTGAGCTAAAGCAAGAGTTTGTCGCTAGTGATATTTCGCTTTTAGAACTAGAAAAGGCGTATTTAAATACTATGGATTATAAAGAAGCTACGATATGATCAGTAAAACGTTTATTAAGGAAACCAAAGAATTACTAAGAGAAGGTCGTGTACGCATCTCATTTATAATTGTGTTGCTGTTGCTAGCAGTAGCTGCTTTTATCAGCACGCGACAGTATCAAAATATAAACGACCAGTATGAGGTTGCAAAAGCCACCGAACGTAAAGTCTGGGATAATCAAGGAGAGAAAAATCCGCATTCTGCTGCGCATTACGGCACTTATGCTTTTAAACCTAAATACCCTCTTTCACTGGTAGATCAAGGGGTTGATAAATATGTAGGAACTTCGATCTTTTTAGAAGCCCATAAACGAAACGAGGCGGAGTTTAGTGCTGCTGCGGATCAAACTGGGTTGGCGCGATTTGGTGATTTAACCCCCGACTTTATATTACTTTTCATCATACCACTGTTAATAGTTCTTTTAGGGTATAACAGTTTTACAAAAGAACGGGAAATGGGAACGCTAACCCTGCTTAAAAGCCAGGGGTTATCAACTGGAAAGTGGATGCTTGGCAAATGGACTGCCCTATTAGTTCCCATAGTAGTAATTACCACAATCCTATTCATTATTGCAGGCTTAATATTATCAAATCTTGATGATTTTGGTGTTTTTAGCTGGACGTCCTTACTAACCATGTTTTTAGTTTATATAGTGTACTACGCTATATTTACCAATTTGGTGCTTATCATTTCAGCAAAGTCAAAAAAATCGGGAATTGCACTGGTTCTTTCATTAACTGCTTGGATTTTAACATGCTTAGCAGTACCCAAAGCAGCTAGCAATTTTGCCGAATCGAAATACCCCTATCCCACTAGGCAAGAATTTGCTGCTAATGTTCTTAAGGATAAAAAGGAAGGTCTTGATGGTCATAACCCTTGGAGCAAAGAAGCTAAAATATTCGAGCAACAAGTATTAAAGGAATATGGTGTAGACAGTGTTCATAAATTACCTTTTAATTTTGATGGTTATCGAATGCAAAAAGGAGAGGAACATCAGGCTGAGATATATTCAAAACATTACAACTATTTAAAAGAACAGTATACTAAGCAATCTAACATCTACAAAAGCCTGGCGGTGTTATCTCCTTATTTACCAACCCGTTTTTTGAGTATGGCAGTTGCCAATACCGATTATAATACACATTGGGATTTTGCCGATGCCGCTGAAAATTATCGGATTAATACACAAAAATTCTTAAATGATAATTTCGCTGAAAATTCAGAGTATGGAAACTGGGCGTATCAAGCTGATGCATCTTTTTGGAAGGAGTTGCCTGCTTTTGACTACCAACCGGAAACTTTAGGAGGCACACTTTCTAAAAACATGTCAAACCTACTCATTTTAGGTGGCTGGTTTACTGTATCGTTCGGCTTGTTATTGTTCATCACAAAAAAAATATAACATGTTTAGGTACAATTTTATATATGAACTAAAAGGATTATTACGCAGCAAGTGGATACAACTACTAAGCGTAATCTTGTTACTACTATTTGGGTTTTCTGTACTCAATGGGCACAAAAAAGTGGAACAACGTCAGCGTAACATCGCTTTAGCAAAGTCTGAAGTACAAGAAAATGATCAAATGATGGTACAACTGTTGGACTCTGTAGAGAATGGCATGACGGTAAGCGCTACAAGATGGACGATTCCAACAAGTCCAATGGTAGTAGGAAACGCGCATCCTAGAGTCGCCGCAATGGAAGTTCAACCAATGGCTTTTATATCAACTGGTCAAGCAGATATTTTTACCCATTATGTAAAACCGACAGTGAGCGGAGATGATTTTGCTCTCAACTTCACAGAAATGACCAGTCCAGTACAATTACTTTTTGGGAGTTTTGACCTGGCATTCGTAATTGTGTATTTATTGCCCTTAATTATAATTGCCTTTTCGTACAACGTGTTTTCTGCCGAAAAAGAGAGTGGTTCACTCAAGTTATTAGCATCGCAACCTATTAGTATTAAAAATTGGATACTTCAAAAACTAATGCTCAGGTTTATGTGGCTTGCGATTTTGGTGATTTCAATGCTGATAGTTGTTTTCCTTTTATCAGGGATAAACCCATTTCAAAATACAACTTCTTTCTTACAATTAGTAGGCCTTGCTTTAGGATATATGTTGTTTTGGTTCTCGTTAGTATTTCTAGTGAACCTTTGGGTAGGAAGCTCTGCTAGAAATGCTGTTTCATTGTTAGGTCTTTGGGTGCTGTTTGTGCTCTTAATACCATCTGTTCTCAATCAATTAGGAAGCTCCCTTTATCCTATGCCTTCTCGTACTTTGATGATTAACGAAATGCGTTCGCTAAAGGCAGAAGTAACCAAAAAGCAGGATGAGATACTGGATAATTTCCTTCGTGATCATCCGGAGTATGCAATCAATGATAAAAGCCAATCCAGAGGTTTTTACCATCGTTATATGGCATCTCAAAAATTAGTAAAGGAAGAATTAGCCCCTGTTATTAGTGCTTATGAAGATCAACTCCAAAAGCAACAGAATTGGGTAGGTCGTTTTAAGTGGATTTCTCCAGCGATTATCACACAAGAATCTCTTAATAAAATGGCTGGAACCGCCTATGAAGACTATGAAAATTATAGAAAGCAAGTTGTCATTTTTGCCGGGGAATGGCGGGAGCATTTACTTCCATTTCTATATAACAATACTGTTTTTACAAAAGCAGACGTAGCCAATTTACCAGCATTTAAATATAAGAACGATAGCGGGCCATCAGTTGCATCTTTAGCTATTGTCCTCATTGCTTTAATGCTATTTGGTTCTGGGTTCGTGATTTCGAGGAAACACGCTGTTCATAATGTTTTAAACTAAGGGAATAATGAAAAAAACAGTTTTTATTTCCTGCTTTTGCTTGTTTCTATTTCAACTTTCCTACACTCAGGAAAAAGAAAATGATAACTTCCCTCCACCAGAAACCCCTGTCAGTATTAAGGCAGTAAAAACTACTGAAAAGATAACTATTGATGGAAGATTAAATGAGCCGGCATGGCAAGATGCTGAACTTGTTACTGACTTTTTCCGTGTAGAACCTGTTCAGGGTGGTACCATAAAAAACCCAACACAAGTTCGAATACTGTACGATGATAAAAACTTGTATGTCGGTGTTTTCGCGCTAGATTCACTAGGTAAAAAAGGGATACGTATACAGGATTTAAGTCGGGACTTTAACGGACCTGAAAATGATACCTTCGGAGTTCAGCTTGATGCACAAAATACTAAGCAATATTCCGTATCATTTCAAACCACACCTTATGGTAACCAACAAGATGTTCAGAACTTTAACGACAACAATCGAGATGAGGACTGGAATGCCCTGTGGTCTGTAAGAACTCAGCGCACAGCCAAAGGTTGGTACGCTGAGTATGCCATACCATTTAAATCGATACGGTATGATAAGGCGGTAGAAGGCCAACCTGTTTCCTGGGGAATTACATTTTACAGACTGGCGCGAAAGGATTTTGAAAAAACAGTTTTCCCGGCTATTCCACAGTCTTTTTCGGAAAACAGAATGACATATGCAGCTAAATTAACGGGTTTGGAGGTCCCGCCACCTTCAGCTAATATCAGGATAGAACCCTATGCGCTATACCAATATGATGAAGCTAAAGAAGGTGAAACAATCATCAATGCAGATGGTGAGCCAAAGGTTGGCGGCGATGTAAAATGGGCAATTAACCCAAATTCGGTATTAGACCTTACTATTAACACCGATTTCGCACAGGCAGATGTTGATCGAGCAGTAAACAACTTAGAGCGCTTCAATATTTTCTTCCCTGAAAGACGGCAGTTCTTTTTGGAAAACTCAGGTATTTGGGCTGGGGCTGGTAACTTTCAAGTTCGGCCATTTTTCAGTCGGACTATTGGACTTTCCAACACTTTTAATGCAGCACCAGCTCCACTCGACGCAGGTGCACGATATACCTTCAGAAACGAGAATCGCACAATTGCAGGCCTTGCGGTACGCCAACGCGATACAGACAATAGTCCTGGAAGCAGTTTTGGTGTTGCCCGGTATACACAAAACTATGGCAAGGAAAATAATGTTGGGGCGATGGTTACCTATCGACTAGATGACTCGTCATCAGAGTTGGACTTAGTTAGTAAAGACAATGCTACCATAACGGTAGATGGCCTTATCCGACCAAAAAGTGAATGGACGATCACCTATCTCTTATCTGCCTCTCTTGATAGCGAGGTCGAAGGCACAGGGTATGCCGGGAGGTTTTTTACTGGACTTACTACTAATAAATACTATTTGGGATATCTCAATTATTTTGTTAGTGACGACTATACTCCAGATATGGGCTTTGTTCAGCAAAAAGATGTGATGTATCACAGTCCTGGCGGATATGCTATACTGAGACCAAAATCACTTCCTTTTGTAAGAAGATGGGACCCTGGGGTGTTTTTAAACTACTTTCATGACTTTGAAAATTTTGGCAATTTTCAGCAGGCAAGTTTGTATATCTTTCCTGTTTATACGTGGTTTAAAGACAACAGCTTTATAGAGCTCAGTTTCACCCCTACCTGGCAAAATATCAATTTTGATTTCGCTCCATTGGGACTGGATATTGCCCAAGGAAATTATCGATATACCCGCTTTTTGGGGCGTTATAATTCTGATCGATCCCGCAAATTATCTGGATCCGTGAGCTACGACTTTGGCAACTTTTACAATGGAACACGAATTCTGGTCAACACAGGGCTTCGCTATGCACCAATCCCCCATATAGCTTTTTCTGCAAACTATGAGCGGAACAATTTGAATAATATAGGCATAGATCAAGAAGATTTAGACACCGATTTGTATACCGCAAGCTTGAGACTAGCTTTGAACCCCAGAGTACAATTGTCAACCTTTTACCAATACAATAGTTTTGATCAGCAAGGACGGTGGAATGTTAGGCTCCAATGGGAATACATGCCCTTATCATTTATTTATTTAGTTTTTAATGATACGCAAACGGATGCTTTTGACCCGATACAACAAACTACACAGTTTATAAGTAAAATCACCTTTTTAAAACAATTCTAAATCCCAAAAAATAAAGAAATGAACTTTCAAAAATTACCTGTTACTGTACTTAGTGGATTTCTTGGTGCTGGTAAAACAACCTTATTAAACCATATTTTGCACAACAAAGAGGGGCTTAGAGCTGCTGTTATTGTGAATGATATGAGTGAAGTAAATGTCGATGCAATGTTGGTGGAAAATGAGAATACCCTTTCTCGAACAGAGGAAAAATTGGTAGAAATGTCCAATGGCTGTATTTGCTGTACACTAAGAGAAGACTTGATGATTGAGGTGGAAAAACTCGCAAAAGAACAGCGTTTTGATTATCTCATTATTGAAAGCACGGGCATTTCAGAGCCTATTCCTGTAGCACAAACTTTTAGCTTTGAAAGTGAAGATGGCAGCATCGATTTAAGTAGGTTTAGTTATGTTGATACGATGGTTACCGTAGTCGATGCATTTAACTTTCTCAAAGACTTTTCAAGTCCAGCGTATTTAACGGATCGAGATCTTACCAATATTGAAAATGATGACCGCACCATTGTAAATCTGTTAACCGATCAAGTAGAATTTGCCAATGTAATTTTACTGAATAAAGTTGATTTGGTTACGGAAGCTGAATTGCGAAATCTATATGATATACTACATAAACTAAATCCCAATGCTCGCATCATCCCAACAAAAAATTCTGAAGTCGCCTTATCAGAGGTGATTAATACTGGTTTATTCGATTTTGATGAGGCCGAAGCATCTGCTGGATGGATACAAGAGCTCGAAAACGAACATATACCAGAAACCGAAGAGTACGGCATTGGCTCATTTGTTTATAGAAGAAAAAGACCTTTTCACCCAGAGCGATTTTTAGCATTTGCCACAGCTCAGTTTCCGACTAATATTATACGTAGTAAAGGATTGTTTTGGCTCGCTTCAAGATCGGACCAAGCTCTTATATGGAGTTCTGCAGGAGGATCTCTTAAAACAGATCCCGCCGGCGTATGGTGGGCTTCGATGCCTTTTAATGAGCGTATTGATTATGCAGCATTTGTCAACAATCAAAAAATGATTGAGTCAGAATGGGATATGGACTATGGCGATCGCAAAATTGAGTTGGTCTTTATAGGACAGCATATAAATGTAGAAAAAGTAACCAAGCAACTAGATGACTGTTTGCTTGCAGACATTGAACTTAGGGAGTGGAAAAGTGGACGATTTTCAACAGAAGACAATTGGCCTATTCCTGCCTATCAACAGTCATCATACTCATAATGTGTTAAGCCAATGTTTCGTTCAATAATAATCATACTTATTTTATTCGTTGTCTCCTGCAAGCAGCAGAAGTCAAATGAGTATGATGCACTTATTGACAAGGACAAAATTAAAGAGCTTACGGAGACTAATAGGTCAGATGTTTTTTTCAACCATCTATATATCGTGGTTGATAGCCTTACTTATGCAAGACTTATAGAAAATGGTGGTTGGCATGAAGTTTATGCTAATTTTGATGAAGGGCTTCCAAATTTTAATCCCATTAACGAAAACACCTCGACCTGTTACCTCCGTGGACACCAACACTACATTGAAATTTTAGGACCAAATAACCGTTATAACGAACCTGTAGGTAAAAGTGGACTAGGTTTTATGCTCGAAAATCCAAAAGAACATTTTCATTTAGGCCTAAAGCCCAAAATGAAAAAAATAAAAGACTCTTTGTTATACGCATCCGAAACGGTAAAAATGCCTCTGAAAAATGGAGAAGAGACCTGGTTTAAGGCTTTTTATACCCCTAGTCAAGGTACTGCAATACATACATGGTATGGTTTTTATAATCCCGCTTTTTTAGATAGTTTATATCAGGATAAACACTATACCTACGACCGCAAAGTATTTTTAAAAAATACATACGATGAAAATAGGCTGTTTAATGGTATTTCAGCAATAGAACTAAATTGTACTCTAAATGATTATTTTCGAATTGGTCAGGAGTTGGCCAACCTGCGATGTAACCTATTAGAAAGAAATGGAGATACCTTAATTATTCAAGGAGGAGACATTAAGGTGACACTTTCGCCATCAAGTAATCTTGAATATAGCCATATTAGTAAAATACATTGCGATTTAAACCATTCAGAAAACAGCACTACACACCTAGGAAATGTTGTCATTACAAATAATGGCAATGAATCTATATGGGACCTTAATCAACTACATAAAAACAACAGTACAAATAATAACAAATTAATATACCAAAGAAATGATCTCTAAAACACTAAAATCATCAGCACTTGTTCTCATTATGCTAGTTTCAATAACTGCATGTAAGAAAAAAACGGAGCAATCAAACGAAACGAGCTCTTCTACCGAAGAAGTAAACACTGAAAGTAAGATACAAGAAATAACACTTGAAAAATTGGAGGGCTCACCAGCCTATAGCGATGCCGCTTTGGTACTAGATTCGCCAGCAAATACTACCATTACCAAAAGTGGTGAGGTTGATTTTTCGTTCTCGGTAAATAATTACGAATTGGGCGCTCAAACTGAAGGTGTCAATGCACAAACATTGGCCAATTCTGGTAAAGGCCAGCACATCCACTTTATTTTGGACAATCAACCATATTCAGCACATTATGAACCTAATTTTGCTAAAGAAATGCCTGATGGTGTTCATCATTTGGTTGCTTTTTTAAGTCGTTCATATCATGAGTCTGTTAAAAATGAAAACTCTGTCGTAGTACGCAAAATGGAAGTTGGTGAAAATCCTGAAGACGCTTTAGGTTTGGATATGGAAGCTCCAACACTAATTTATAGCCGCCCAAAAGGAACTTACGCCGGAAAAGATACTGAAAACCTCCTTCTTGACTTTTTTGTCTTGAACACCACACTTTCGGAAAATGGAAACAAGGTAAAAGCCACAATTAATGGTACGGAATTTACTATTACAGAATGGGCTCCGCATGTAGTTAAAGGATTACCCATGGGAGAAGTGAATATTCAACTTGAACTTATTGATGCCGAGGGGAATTTGATTCCCGGACCATTTAACAAGGTTAACAGAACGGTAACGCTAAAGGAATAGTATCTTGTAGTCAAACTTAAAAACCAAAAATGAAAAACTATTTAAGCTGCTTGTTAGGACTATTAATTTTCATTCAATATGGGGCTGCTCAGGACCGGATTACAGGCGAACCATTTGCCACCCGATCTGTAGTGCTAGGGCAAAACGGAATGGTGGCTACCAGCCATCCTTTAGCAACACAGATTGGATTAGATATTCTTAAAAATGGAGGAAATGCCATCGATGCTGCTATCGCTGCCAATGCGGCCTTAGGGCTTATGGAGCCGACTGGCTGCGGAATAGGCGGTGATCTTTTTGCAATCGTTTGGGATGGTAAAACCAAAAAATTATATGGTCTTAACGCTAGTGGCCGTTCACCAAAAAAGCTCACCATAGAACATTTTGAAAAAGAAGGAATGAAGAAAATACCATCTCATGGTCCGCTACCGGTAAGTGTTCCCGGCGCAGTCGATGGATGGTTTGAACTCCATCAAAAGTTCGGATCCAAACCAATGACCGAAATTCTTGCTCCGGCCATTGACTATGCAGAAAAAGGTTTTCCATTAACCGAACTTATTGCTTGGTATATGCAACGTACAGTTCCTTTTTTTGAATCTAGGGGATTCCCAAATATTGAGGATACCTACAAAACTCAAAATGGTGGGAAACTACCTAATGAAGGAGAAGTATATAAAAATCCATATTTGGGCAATACCTACCGTAAAATTGCCAAAGGCGGTCGTGATGCTTTTTACAAGGGCGATATAGCAAAAACAATTGGAAAGTTCATTAAAGAACAAGGCGGCTTTTTATCAGCTAAAGACTTAGCGGCACATAAATCAGAGTGGGTAGAGCCGGTATCCATAAATTATCGAGGTTATGATGTTTGGGAATTACCGCCTAATGGACAAGGCATTGCTGCACTTCAGATGTTACAAATTTTAAAAGGCTATGACTTTTCTAATATTGAATTCGGAAGTGCAGAGCATCTACATTTGTTTACCGAAGCTAAAAAATTGGCTTTTGAAGATCGAGCCAAATACTATGCAGATATGGACTTTTTCGATGTTCCTGTCGAAAAATTATTGTCTGATGATTATGCCAATGAACGTCGAAACAAAATCGGAGAACGTGCCGGTACTTATTCAGCGGGAGAGATTTCAGCCGGAGAGACCATTTATATGACGGTTGCAGATAGTGAAGGCACCATGATCTCATTAATACAAAGTAACTACCGTGGTATGGGTTCTGGTATGGCGCCTCCAAAATTGGGATTTATGCTACAAGATCGTGGAGAGTTGTTCAGTCTAAAGCGTGGACAAGCTAATACCTTTGAACCAGGTAAGCGACCCTTTCATACGATCATTCCAGCCTTTGTCACCAAAGACGGAAAACCCTTTGTTAGTTTCGGGGTAATGGGTGGGGATTTTCAACCTATGGGTCACACGCAAATCGTAATGAACCTTATCGATTTCGGTATGAATTTGCAAGAAGCAGGCGATGCACCGCGATGGGATCATACGGGAGGAGCGAGTCCAATGGGTCAAACCACTACTGATACCGGCATGATACGTACAGAGTCAGGTATCCCGTATTCCACAATACGCGGCTTAATGGATAAAGGTCACCGAATGGGAACAGCACGTGGTATTTACGGAGGTTATCAGGCCATTTTATGGGATGATGAGAATAAGGTTTATCACGGTGCTTCCGAAAGTCGAAAAGACGGGCAAGCTGCAGGCTATTAACTTAAGTCGATACTACTCCGTAATTTAGCATCAACTAACAGTATTAAAATAAATTGACCTCGAAAAAACTTTCTTTTTTTAACCGTATCCCTCATGCCATTACAATGTTGTTCGGTATTATTATACTAGTAGCATTACTAACGTATATATTACCGGCCGGATCGTATGAGCGGGAGTTAATTGATGGTAGAAGCACCGTAGTTCCCAATTCTTACAAAACAATTGAATCTACTCCTGTAGGGTTGTTAGATATGTTTACCGCCATTCCTTTAGGCTTTAAAGCGGCTGTAGAAATCATATTTATTGTACTAGCAGGTGCCATTATGTTTGGTTTTATGGAAAAATCAAATGCGGTTGAGAATGCGGTTGGGACTCTTGTTAAAAAACTAGGTCTAAAAAAGAAATACCTCATTATCGTCATCATGACCTTTATTTATGGAATATTGGGTGTAGCCGTAGGCTATGAAAACAATATTGCAATGGTTCCTATTGCTGCCGTTTTAAGCCTTGCTTTAGGCGGTGATTTAATGTTGGCAGCCGGTATTTCAGTCGGAGCGATGACCATCGGTTTTGGTCTTTCTCCCATCAATCCTTACACTGTGGGTACTGGTCATAAACTAGCAGAATTGCCTATGTTCTCTGGTGCCTTGTTACGAAGTGTTCTATGTTTTTTAGCACTAAGCGTGATGGCTTATTATAATGTGCGTTACTTTAAAAAAATTAGTACTCATCCGGATAAAAGCTTAAGCAAGGGCCTTGATATCAGTGAACTGACCTTATCAAGACCAATTCAAGAATATTCACTTAACCAAAAAAACTGGCTCGTGATCATCATATTCATGGCAGGGTTGTTGACCATTCTCTATGGAGTATTTAATTTAAACTGGTACGTAAATGAGCTTTCTGCTGTATTCTTAATGGTCGCCCTTTTGTGTGGACTGGCATCAAGAATGAGCGCCACCACCATGAGTGAAACTGTTTTGAAATCAGTTGCCTTGGCAGCCCCAGGAGCCTTTATGGTTGGTTTTGCAACTTCTATAAAAGTACTAATGGAAATGGGAAATATTGGTGATACCATCTCATACCAGCTTTCTTCTTTGTTACAAGGATTACCATTGTATTTATCGGCCATATCTATGTCTATTTCTCAATCGGTAATCAACTTTTTTATTCCCTCCGGAAGTGGACAAGCCTTGGCTACATTACCAGTAATGTTGCCTTTGGGCGAGTCGCTGGGATTGAGCAGACAGATTACCATTTTGGCTTTTCAAATTGGTGACGGATTATCTAATTTAATAAACCCAACCTTAGGCGGACTCATCGCTATGCTGAGTATGTGCCGAGTGCCTATTAACCGTTGGATTCGTTTTATATTTCCCGTATTGGTAAGTGTGCTTTGCTTGGCCTTTTTAGCCTTAATTATTGCCGTTGCGGTAAACTATAGTTAGTTATTATGAATGTAGAAGAAATTTTGAAGAAACTAGTGTCCTTTCCAGTTCTGGGAGGGGAAAGTAATTTGAGTATTCTAAATTGGATAAAAGGGGTATTAGAATCAAATGGAGTTACGGTTCATTTGGTTCCTAATGAAGACGGAAGTAAAGCTTCTCTGCATTGTCGAATTGGACCTGCAACTGATGGTGGTGTTATTCTTTCTGGACATATGGATGTAGTACCGGTCGAAGGTCAGGAGTGGACCACTGATCCCTTTGTGTTGACCGATAAAGGAGATGGGAAACTGTATGGTAGAGGAGCCTGCGATATGAAAGGTTTTTTAGCTTGTTGTTTGGCTGCACTGCCTCAAATGCTAGAAGCGGACTTAAAAAAGCCTATTTATTTTGCCTTTTCCTACGATGAGGAAGTTGGTTGTTTAGCAGCTCCCGAATTGGCAAGAGCTATTAGCACCCATTATGACGAAACACCAAAATATGCCATCATAGGCGAACCATCATTGATGGAACCGATAGTAGGACAAAAGGGGATATATATTTTAGAAACCTACGTTAATGGTTCTGCCGGACATAGTAGCCGCGTCAAACAGGAGGTAAGTGCTATTCATGAAGCCATGCGTTTAATTCTTTGGCTAGAAAAAAAGATGGATCAATTGATTGCCGATAAACGTTTGGATGATCGTTTTCATCCACCGCACTCTAGTATTCATATTGGTTTGGTTAGCGGTGGTATTGCGCCCAATGTAATAGCCGATAAAGCTCATTTTTATTGGGATTTACGCACCATTCCTATGGACGATATCGATGCAATTGTCAAAGAGTTTGATGGCTATTGCAAAAAACGTGAAGCAACACTTCGACAAGTATTTCCGGATTTTTCTATAAAAACAGTTGAAAATCATCCTCCAGTACCTCATTTGGATACTAAGGCAGATGCCGATGTTGTTTCACTAGTAAAACGCATATCAGGAAAATCAAAACTCAATACAGTTTCCTACGCAGCTGAAGCGGGTCAATTTGCTAATGAAGGTTTTCAGTCTGCTATTTGTGGTCCGGGTTCTATCGCACAAGCGCATCGTGCGGATGAATTTATTGCAAAAGAGCAATTAGTAAAAGGAGTAGCAATGATCAACAAACTTATTCTAGAATTGTCGTCTGAAAATTTTGCTTGGTATGCGTAGTCCTATTATTGTATATTTAATACATTCAATTTTCTAACTAAAACCGAACCCATGATACGTCAAAATTTTCTTGTTTGTCTGCTGTTTTTATTACTGATTAACAGTTGCAAGGAAAAACCTTCTTCAACAGATTCAAAAGCAGAAACTGAAGAAGAATTGGTGGCAAGAGCCCTTGAAATTCATAAAAAGGTGCTCACTTTAGATACCCATGCTGATACACCGCTTCGTATGATCGAACCGGGCTTTGATATGGCCGAACGCCATGACCCTAATGAAACAGGTTCGAAAGTTGATTATCCGAGAATGAAAGAGGGCGATTTAGATGCAATCTTTTTTGCTGCTTTTGTAGCTCAAGATATTCGGGATGATGATGGTAATACAAGAGCAAAAGCACTTTGTCTTCAAATGCTTGACTCTGTGATAGCGTCCACAAAAAGAAACGCTGATATTGTTGGCTTGGCCCTCAACCCTGATGACGCGTATGCATTAGAAAAAGAAGGGAAAAGAGCTATTTATATGGGTATTGAAAATGGGTATCCTATTGGGAAAGAACTGTCTAATGTAGAAGAATACTATAACAAAGGGGTACGCTATATTACCCTTGTACACTCGTCAAATAATGATTTAGCCGATTCTGCTACCGATCCCAATGGTACCGAACATGGTGGAATTAGCGAATTTGGTTCGAAAGTGGTTGGCGAAATGAATCGTCTGGGCATTATGGTTGATGTCTCTCATGGCAATGACAGTGTGTTTTATGATGCCATTAGATTATCAAAAGCCCCAATCATTGCTAGTCACTCAAACGCTCGATCAATAACAAAGCATGAGCGTAATATGACTGATGAAATGTTGAAATTGATGGCAGAAAACGGAGGTGTGGTTCAACTAACAATGTTAGCTACCTACCTTCGAGACACTCCTCCTAATGCCGAACGTGATTCGGCAATGGCAGCACTTCGTGCTAATATGAAACCTATAAGTGAAATGACTGATGAAGAGCGTGCTAGCCTTCGTAAATCTTTTCAAGCACTTAATGAAAAGTATCCCAACCCTCCAGCAACAGTTGAACATGTAGCCGATCATATTGATCATATTGTAAAAGTAGCAGGAATTGACCACGTAGGTATTGGTTGTGACTTCGATGGCGGTGGCGGAATCGAAGGCGTTTTTGACGCCAGTGAAGTAATGAACATCACTATTGAACTAGTAAGACGAGGGTATACTGAACAGCAAATTGAAAAAATATGGGGCGGTAATTTAATTCGTGTTTTTAAGGAAGTTCAGGCTACTGCTAAACAACTACAAGCTGATCAGTCCTAACATACACTTACTAATTCTTTGAGATGTTGGTTAGACTATGTGCTGTTTTATGTTTTCTACTATTTGCTGATCCAGCTAATGCGCATCCTTTGCGGTTATCATTATGTGAAGTAGAATATGAATCTGACAAAAAGGTACTTACTATTAATCTGAAGTTATTTTTGACTGATGTGAACGAAGCTATCGTCTTCGATCCTGATAGCAACGAACTTGCCTTTTGCCAACCGAACGAAGCAGCTAAAGCAAACCAACTGCTCATGAACTATGTCAATCGTTTTTTCTATATAAAAGCAAACGGAAAACGCATTAACCTCAGCATAAAAAGGAAGAAGTTGAGCGGTGAAGGCCAGAACACAGCGTTGTGGGTTTATTTTGAATATGAGCAGTCCTTACCATTGAAATCTTTAGAGATTAAAAATGCGGTTTTTACCGATTTGTTCTTTGATCAAAACAACATTGTATACGTACATGTAAACGGGAAATCTAAAAGCATGATGCTTAATAAAAAGACTGCTGTTCATCATCTGAAATTCTAAAATGGATCCTATAAATTTTTATTTAAAACTAGGTTTTGAGCACCTCGCAAATTTGCAAGCCTATGACCACATCCTTTTTTTGGTAGCCTTATGTGCGGTGTACAGAATAGAACAGTGGAGAAAAATACTCGTCTTGGTTACTGCGTTCACCATAGGACATAGCATTACTCTTGCTTTAGTGTCTTTAGATATTTTCTCAATTCCTTCAAATATCATTAAGTTCTTGATTCCACTTACGATATTGCTAACCGCGCTTCATAATGTAATCAGTAAATCTACGGCAGAAAGATCGATAAAAATGAAGGGGAATTATTTAATGGCATTGTTTTTTGGATTGATTCACGGGATGGATTTTTCAAACTACTTTAAAGCACTGATTATGAATAATGAAGATATCATCGTCCCGCTTTTAGGTTTTAATATTGGTATCGAATTAGGCCAATTGTTAATTGTAGTTTTTATTGTGGGTATTGCGTTTCTATTTCTCAATATCTTAAAAGTAAAGCACCGTGAATGGAATCTTTTTATTTCTGGTGCAGCAGCCGGCATGTCGTTAATTTCGATGTTAGAAAATAGTTTTTGGTAATTAGCAGTTAGCACAAATTCCTTTAATAATTGTTTGCACATTATTGGTCTTAAATCCCTTAGGAACTTCAAACTGAAGCGAAGCCAGTTTTTTCATGCAATACACCGTGTTACATTGTTCACAAACAAAATGAGCATGTTCATTACCTTGTTTGGGAGATGGCCCAAATGCATATTTTGATACACCGGTATGGTCATTAATACGGTGTATAATTCCTGCTTGTTCAAAACTGGTTAAATTACGATACAAGGTAGATTTATCAATTTCATTCGATAAAGATCCTTGTAAGTCATTATAGGATTGCGCATGGGCGACATTCATAAATTGTTGTAATAATGCAACACGGATTTTTGTTTTTTTCAATCCATTTAACGCCAACAATTCATTATGGTCTTTACCCATTTTTCAAATCAATTAATTAAAACTAAATGCATCTGCATTTTCAATTCGGTAATAACTTTTATTGGGGTCATCACCGTTTAAACGGAATATTCCTTTCACGATAATTAAATCATCCATTTCAAAAGAAGGTTTTTTTTCGAACGATAAGTCAATCACCGTTTCAAGGCCACCATTTCCGCAGAAAAAACAGGAGGCCATTGGATTTTTAGACAGTAAATAAACGGCCTGTTTAGTGTCAATTAATAAAAAATATCCGGTAATAGAAACCTCTTTGCCGTCTAATATTTTAAGATCTGGCACAAATGTCGCCTTTCTAAATTCGGGAAGCATGGTATTTGTTAGTGCGGTTTTGAAGACGATCCCATCCGACAGATCAGACCAATCCAAAACAGCCTGTGCTTTGGTCACAGATACTATCAATACTAATATTATAAGAAGGTATCGCTTCATAGTTTCAATCGATAATCTCTAACAGCAAGCATAGAGGGATTAAAAAAATCTTGATTATGCCTTAAGTCATTTACTTCACTAACTCTCCATCAGCATTTTTCAGTATATAGTTACAATGGTCTACATCATCCGCATTGAGATCAAATATGCCTGTAACTATAACAATTTGATCAGTTTTAAAAGGTGGTTTTTCTTTAAACTGTACCTCAATAATTGTCTCAGGACCTGCAGCTCCGCAAAAAAAGCAGGATGCCATTGGCTTTTGAGAGACTAAAAATACGTCACCTCCACTAGAAATATCTAAAAAATACCCCTTTATTTTAATCGGTTTTCCTTTATACGATTTTATGTAATTACCAAATGTAGGTACCAAAAAATTGGTGTCATACTTCTCATTATATTCCGATTTAAAGGTAACATCTGTTAAATCTTTCCATGTTAATTGCACTTGCGCTGTTGCATGAAAATCTATAAAGATTATCAGTAAGAAGGTAAAAATTGTTTTAAGCATCAGATAAGGTTTTAGCAACATTTAATTTAAAAATTGAACGGGATGCTAGTAAGGTCGCTATAGCAGCCAATATCACTATAAACACCAGCAAATAAAGTTCTAAAAGTTCAAGACCATTAATTTGTAAGGCATACCCGTAGGTGGCTTGTATATATTGAGAAACGACTACGAGCCCTAATCGTCCCAAAAACCATCCAGCTATAAAACCGAAAAAAGCTAACATCGCTCCTTCTAAAAGGGCTAACATCAGAAGTTGCGAGGTATGAAAACCATAGGTTCTCAATAAGGCTAGTTCCTGTTTTCTTTCGCGAATGGTTTTTAAAAGGCTAATAAATATGCTTAAGCCAGAAACTAAAAGAATAGCTATTGCAATACCATTGATTGTCTTAGCACCAGAGCCCAATAAGGCAACTAAACGTTGTACTTCGAAACCAGGTAATGCTGCTTGCATTGATGTGTTTTCATTAATGAATCTAGGCAGTTGTACCATTGCCATGGGATTTTTAAACTTCACGAGTAATGACGTAATCTCTTTTTCTTCATGATGTTCATGATCTTCCTCCTCATGTGCCGCTGCATCCTCGTGCTCGTGAGCCTCCCATATACTTTCTAAATTCGTAATAAGCAATTGGTCTATTACGGTATTCGTGGGCTTCAAAATGCCTTTAATTACAAAAGGATGATCTTCATGTGATTCAATACCCGCATCAGCTAAACCATGTGAGCTTATAAAATTGTCTCCTATTTTTAATCCTAATTTTCTGGCTACCTGACTTCCTGCAACCACTTCAAAAGATTTGGCAAATAATCTTCCTTCTGACAATTGCGCCTCATATTGATCAATATATAAAGCTTCAGTTCCTAAAATGCGAAACCCTTTGTAATTATCTCCGTAAGAAACAGGAATGGCTGTTTTGACGAAAGGATGTTTCTGCAAGGTTGCGACTTCATTTAATGGTATGTTCCCTGTAGGAGTATCAATATGAAGTACCGAAGACAATACAAGTTGTAAGGGACTCCCTTTTGCCCCAACCACCATATCAAATGGAGCGATATTTTTGTTTAACTGCCCCCCTACTTGTCGACTCAGCTGTAAAACAAATGTTACTAACGACACACTCAATGACAACAGCAGCAGACTCAAAGCTAAGTTGAGTGGTTTAGAAACCATATTTTTGAATGCCAAATAACCCAGTTTCATAAGCTAATCTGATTTTGAAAATGAGACTTTACCCTTTGGTCATGCGTAATAATTAATAGGCTACTTTGGCATATATTGGCTTCTTCTTTAAGAAGATCGATCACTTTTGCACAATTCTCATCATCTAAGTTAGAGGTGGGCTCATCAGCAAAAATAATCTTCGGTCTGTGAATCAACCCCATTGCAATACTTAGACGTTGCTGCTGGCCTTGACTCAATGCGGTAACTTTTTTATGAAGATGTTCAGAAAGACCCAACCTTTCTAGAAGTTCGTGCTTTCTATTCGCATCTATAGCGTTCTTAGAAGCACCTTCTCGTAATCGAAGGTTGTCAGACACATTTAGCGATTTAATAAAATGATATTGCTGAAAGATGATTCCAATGTGTTCGCCTCTAAATGCGTCTAATTCATTACGGGTTAATTCATTTAAAGAAACGTCATTTATAGCTACAGTTCCATTTAACGAAGGCAAAAGACCCGCCATCATGTATAAGAGTGTAGTCTTTCCTACCCCAGATGGTCCAAGTACCAACAAATGTTCTCCAGGTGTTAGTGCAATATCCGGAAATGACAATTTCTTACCGTCTTCATAGGTGTAAGAAAGGCTGGATGTTTTAACCATCTAAATGTTTTTTCAAAAATAAAATAAATTTAAATGCAACTTAGTTGCATTTGCAAAAAATGAATACCTTTGTGCTCTTATTTATGAGAGTTTTAAGAGTGCTTTCATGCTAAAACCTAAATTGCTTTTTCATGACCAACTTGGTAATTGTTAAGGATAAATCTGATATCATTGGCGGAATCGCCAGTACGCTGTGTTTTCTTCACTGTATAATGACCCCGTTTCTATTTGCGGCACAGGCTGGTCTTGTAATCGAAGAGGCGTCTCACCCTTGGTGGTGGGGTACAATTGATTTAGCATTTCTCATGATCTCTTTTTTTGCTGTGTATTGGTCTGCTAAGAACACTGCCAAAGAATGGATCAAATATGTCTTTTGGAGCCAGTGGATGTTGTTGGCGATCATTATCATTAACGAAAAACTACACATAATGCATCTGGCGGAGGAGGTTATTTATCTGCCTACCATCGCTTTAATAGGACTGCATTTTTACAATCGTCATTTCTGTCGTTGTGAAAAGGAAAATTGTTGCGCCGAGATTAACAAATAAAAGTTGTATTCATGGATGAATCTGAAATAGATATACTTGGTGATAATCACATTGCCACATCGGTAGATACCCCTATGAGGGAAGATGCATTTGTACATACCGATGATGAAAAAATAAAGAATATTCAATTTCATTTTTCCAAGATAATGGAAGAGTTGGGGTTGGATTTAACAGATGAAAGCTTATCTGGTACACCATACCGTTTTGCAAAAATGTATGTTAAAGAGCTGTTCTACGGATTAAATCCTAAAAACAGACCAAAAGTTTCTACTTTTCCCAATACCTACGGATATCAACGAATGTTGGTGGAAAAGGACATTAACATAGACTCCTCTTGCGAACATCATTTTTTACCAATAACAGGATACGCACACGTAGGTTACATTCCAAAAGATAAAGTTGTTGGGCTGTCAAAGATTAACCGTTTGGTTGATTATTATGCACACAAACCTCAAGTTCAAGAGCGACTTTGTCTTCAAATTTTGAAGGACCTACAACAAACATTAGACACCGAAGATGTCATTGTTGTAATACATGCAAAGCATTTATGCGTTTCTTCAAGAGGCATTAAAGATAAAGAGAGTGCTACCACCACTTTTGACTATGGAGGCGTTTTTGCTGATGAGGCCAAACGTGCTGAGTTTTTCAATCTATTAAAAAAAGATCACAGCAGTAATCGTTAAAAAAAGTAGCGTCGTATTTCTCATCATAATTTTCTGTACTTTTGATCGGAATTGATAATCCTTTTTACCAATAATCTTAAAAAAATATTGCATTAGCATTTAGGAAATTACCCTGATGGGCAAAAATGTATTTACTCATATCATTGCTTTATTTTTTGCAGCAGCCTTTCTTGTTCCGACTGCGGTAAAATTGCATACGCTAAGTCATTCATCAGCAGATGACGCTATTTCCTGTGACCTTTGCGATATTCAGGCACATGCTTATGAGTTAGATTTAATTGGGAATGAAGGCTCTTATACAGAAAAAGAACAGTTTATAGTTCCTGATTCATTTGTAGTCGTAACCGAATACAATAGCCCACAAGAAAAAATTGTATCTCCCACAACGGTTAACAACAAACCGCCCCCTAGCTCTTAGGGAACCATACCATTTATTTGAAATACTGACTATCGGAATCTGCTTTCGAATAGTTGCTATTGTGCTTTGTTTATCTATTTGCGTAAAAAGTTAAATCGTATAGCGTTGATGCTATTCGTACTTTCTTTTTACCCCATCTGCATCATAGATCATGGTATCTCCCTTAAATCCATTTTGTTATTCGGTTGAACCCGAATTTTTAATACGAATTATCAATCTTATTTAGTAAGCAAATGCTCGAAGCAAGAAACCTTACCAAAACATATGGTAAGCAGGAAGCCTTAAGTCAACTTAATCTATCGGTAGACAAGGGTGAAATTTTTTGTTTGCTTGGCCAAAATGGTGCAGGTAAAACAACCACAATCAATCTTTTTTTAGGCTTAATAGCACCCACAAGTGGTGAAGCATTGGTAAATGGTGTTACGGTAAAATCAAATAACAATAAAACCACCAATATGATCGCCTACATCCCCGAGGTGGTCCAACTGTATGGAAACCTTTCAGGAATAGAAAATCTAAACTTCTTTAGTCGTTTAGCAGGATTTAAATATTCCCATGCAGCATTATCTGAATTTCTATTAAAAGCAGGATTACAAGAGACTGCTCACAACAATAAATTGTCTTCTTATTCAAAAGGAATGCGCCAAAAAGTGGGCATTGCCATCGCACTTTCAAAAAACGCAGATTATATTTTTATGGATGAGCCAATCTCTGGTTTAGACCCCAAGGCAACCTTAGAATTCACAAAAATCTGCAAAGAACTCAGTAGCGAAGGTAAAGCTATCTTCATGGCAACTCACGACATTTTTAATGCTGTAAATGTGGGGACTACCATTGGTATTATGAAAGAAGGAAAACTCGTTCATACCTCAAGTACCGAAACTATCAATGCAAGCGAATTGCAAGATTTATATCTAAAAACCATTTAATAAAAATGAATATTTCTAAATTACTAACAACCATTTTTTTATTAGTCACCAGCGTCGTATCCTTCGCACAGGTGCAAGTAACAGGAACCGTAGTCGATGACCAAAATGTTCCTATAATTGGGGCCACCGTTCTCTTAAAAAGTACAACGAACAACTTTGGAAAGCTTACTGATGATTCAGGCCAATTTGAAATCGAAGCACCGGAAGGAAGCTATGCCATCGAGATTCGATATTTAGGATTTAAACCCTACAAAAATACCATTGAAGTGAGCAGTTCAGGTTTTGATGTTGGCACTATTGAACTAAAAGAAGGAGATGAGCAATTGCAAAACGTCGAAGTTATTGGTCGAGCTCGAACGGATTATAACAGTGATTATTCGTTTTCTGCCACTAAAATAGCAATCAAGAACAAAGAGTTACCGCAAGCCGTAGCCACAGTAACCAAAGAACTTATCGACGACCGTTTGGCATTTCAATTACCAGATGCTGTTAAAACGGTAAGTAGTGTTGCCCTTACAGGTCTTTACAATCATTATAACATACGTGGTATCACGCAGGCTGATGATGGGCAGGTAGTTAACGGCATGCGTACGCGCCAATATTATTTCCTACAACCAATAACATCTCACTTAGAACGTGTTGAAGTTATTAAAGGCCCATCTTCCGTAACCTTTTCTAGTGCAGACCCAGGAGGTACTGTTAATATGGTGACTAAAAAACCACTAACAGAAAAGCGTAGCGAAGTTTCTTTGACGACAGGAAGTTTCGGAACGTTGAGAGCGACAGGTGACTTTACGGGGCCTCTAAACGAGTCGAAAACCCTGTTATATCGCTTTAATGCTGCTTTTCAAGAGGCCGATTCTTTTAGAGATGTAGTAAACAACAATGCTATTTTGATTGCACCATCTTTCAGTTACATCCCTAATGATAACACTTCGCTAAATGTAGAAATGGTTTACAGCAATGCAGAAGGGAATTTAGATAGAGGTCAACCTATTTTTGACACAGGTGCCAATTATGATATTAACAGTACCCCTATTACCCGTAATGTAGGAGCATCTAGTGATCATTATAAAAATAAAGAGCTGATGCTTATGGCTAGCTTTAACAAAAAGTTTACTGAAAACTTTGGTTTTACCGCACAATATATGAAGCAAACTTGGGATGAAGATTTGGCCGAGCATAGAGTGGAAACCAACGCGGTTGATATTGACGGTAATGACGTTCCTAGTTTGATTAGACTGAGATATGACGAAAGACAACAGTTTTGGGAAACCGATAATTTTAGTGGTTATTTTAATTATGACATTAAAAAAGGCAACATTACCAACAAATTATTAGTTGGTTATGATGCAACACGCTGGGAGCGAAAAACAGGAGCAGGTTTTCTTAGAGCTAGAAGGTATTCAAGACTTGATGGTGGACAATCTAATTTCAACCCAGATAATGCGGCCGATTTTCAGCAAATCGTTGTTGATGGTGTAACATTTCCTGCTCCATCTGCTGCTTTTTTCGATTTGAATAATCCTTTTAACGGGGCTAGAGATACAAGAAATTACAATATTGCTGAGTTGAGTATTCCTGCAAACTTAAATACCTCAAATGGCATCTATATTCAAAATCAATTTAAGGTTGGAAAATTCTCTGCATTAGTAAACTTACGATATGAGTGGTTTACCGATATTTTTGATTACAAAAGTAGTAATGAAGAAGAATTTGATACTAGCGCTTTTGTACCGAGACTTGGTTTAACCTATGAAGTTACCAACGAAATTAGTGCATACGCAACGTATTTAGGAGGTTTTCAACCACATACTAATACCGTATCATTATCACCTACTGCAGAAGGGTTTTTCTGGGCAGCTTCTCCAGCTAGATTCGATCCTTTAGAAAGTAGCTTGGTAGAAGTGGGTGCAAAAGCAGAATTTTTAAATGGAAAAGTATTTGCTAATCTGGCTGTCTTTAGAGTTACACAAAAAAATATTTTGCTTGGGGACACCTATGATCTAGATAACTTAACTACAAGAGGAGAGCAACAAAGTACTGGTTTTGAAGCGGATATTTCTGGCTATATTTCACCTAATTTTCAAGTCACAGCATCTTATGGCTATAATGATGCAACCATAGAAGAAGATGCCATTCAAGAATTTATTGGAGAACGAATCGGTGGCGCTCCTGAACACAGTGCCAATTTTTGGACGAGATACGATTTTAACCCCGGCTCAGCATTAAAAGGAGTTGGAGTTGGTTTAGGCGTTCAATATGTAGATGAGCGATTTACATGGTACAATCCAACATATGATACTAATAGAGTATTATTACCATCATACACAGTGATGGAGGGTGCTATTTATTACAAGCCAACATTTACAAATATGCAGCTAACCCTAAAAGTGAATAACTTATTAAATGAAACATATTGGTTGGGTGGTTTGAACCCTTCTAGACTAGGGCCAGGTGCTCCGAGAAATGTGTTATTAAATGCAACCTATAAATTTTAAATAATGAAATGGGCAAATGTTCGGTTGTTTGCATTGCACTTTTGGAGCAATGCAACAGCGCCGAGAACTTTTTATCTCTTATACTCAATTTTTATACTGCTAACAGCCTATGCGGCTGTTAGTGGTATTCAAAATCATAGTACTCAAAACGAGATACGTCAAGAGCATCAGGTAAAGGCAAGGCAAAGTTGGGAAGCAAATCCTGATAAGCATCCGCACCGAATGGCCCATTTTGGCACTTTTGCTTTTAGAATAAGTCAGCCACTAAGTATGTTTGATTATGGCATTGAAAGCTTTACTGGAAATGCTGTTTTCTTAGAAGCACACAGACAAAATAGTGTCAACTTTTCTGAAGCTACATTTTCAACCGGAGCCCTGCGGTTTGGAGAATTAAGCCTAGCGCTATTGTTACAATTAGTACTGCCGTTAATCTTATTTTTCATTGGCTTTTCGGCTGTTGCTGCCGATAAAGAAAATGGCACACTTAAAATATTATTATCTCAAGGAGCGAGTTGGAAGGAAATTCTATTTGGCAAATCTATCGGACTTTTTATAATCGCCATGTTATTTTGCCTTCCTATTTTGGCAATTGTCATCATCGCTCCTTTAATAATAAACACTGCTGCTTTAGGCGAAGGTTATTGGTTACGGTTGTTATTTATTTTAATAGGATACATTGCTTTTTTATTTATAATAGCTTCCATCACCATTTCAGTATCTGCACAAAGTGGTAACGCTAAAAATGCGCTATTACGATTATTAGGTATTTGGCTATTGCTAGTAGTATTGATGCCAAAATCTGCTCAGGCAATGGGTAACTATTGGTATCCAACACCGACAAAGTTGGCTTTTCAGTCGGGTATTGAAAAGGAAGAAATTAAAAAAGGAGATAGCCATAATCCTGAAGATCCATATTACAACAATTTAAGAGACTCTGTTTTTGCTGTACATGGGGTAGATAAAATTACGGACTTACCATTTAATTATGGCGGATTCATCATGCGAGAAGGCGAAAAAATCACTTCTGGTTTATACAAAAAACACCATGCTGATTTAGTCTCTGTTTATGAAAAACAAAATGATATTACCCAATATACTTCTTTAGTAAATCCGTTTACTGCGATCAAACAGCTTTCGATGATCATGTCTGGCACTGATTTTTCATCCTATATCGACTTCCAAAACCAAGCTGATGATTATCGCTATACGTTATCTCAAACCATGAACGAACTACAAATGGAGTACATCAGTCCTAAAAAAGCTGGCGGCTCTGAAGGAAAAACCCACGTAGTCGATCATGAACATTGGGAAGAATTTGAAGATTTTAAACATCAACCAATGGCGTTTAAAAATTCATTTAAGTCAGCCATGCCCGCGATTGTATCCATTTTACTATGGACTTTTCTAGCATTTTGGTTGTTGGCTTTCACTTCAAAAAAGGCAAAAGCGCTATGACGAAATACAAACTATTGCTTTTACAATGCATTCGATCTAAAGAAATATGGATTAGTTTGTTATTGATCACAATCTTAGGTGTTGTCGGTATTATTATAGGCAACAAACATTTACAAAAACAACAAGATGCCATTGCCGAGGTAAAAATTTACCAAAAAGCCCATTTTGATAGGCAGGTTTCACTACATAATGAAGATTTGGGCTTATTATTATACTATACCAAATTTGGCTTTATTAATACTCTGAATCCGTTGTCGGGCCTATCTATAGGCCAATCAGATGTAAACCCGACCGTAAAACGTATTACCATCAAAACTTTTGAAGCGCAAAAGTTTGACACTGATTTGGTAAACCCGATGAATCTACAATCGGGTAATCTCGACCTTTCCTTTGTGATAATTTATCTATTTCCGCTCTTGGTAATTGTATTAGCATTTAATGTTGTTTCAGAAGAAACCGAAACCGGTACCTGGCGGTTAGTAGCCATTCAAGCACGGTCAAAACTAGGGTTTATCATCGATAAATTATTAGTGCGAGCTGTCTTATTATTGGTTGTACTATTGGTGCTTTTTTTAGTTGCTATGGTGGTTATGAGCCTTTCATTGAATACGGCATTTGTAAGCATGTTTGCACTTGCCCTAGCCTATATTTTATTTTGGTTTACGCTTAGCTATTTTGTTATCACTTTTAAAAAATCATCAGGATTCAATGCATTATTACTACTATCAGTTTGGTTGGTTTTAATCATCTTATTACCTGCGGGAATTAACGCCTTCATCGCAAATAAATATCCCTTACCCGAAGCCTTATCGACAACTATTGCTCAGCGCGATGGTTACCATATAAAATGGGATACCGATAAGCGGGAAACCATCGAAAAGTTTTATACGCATTATCCGCAGTATAAAAAATACGGTTATCCTACCGATGGCTTTAATTGGTTATGGTATTATGCCATGCAACAAATGGGTGATGATGACTCAAAATCAGAACGTGAATCTTTAGCCGAAAAAATCGAACTGCGTGAAAACGCTAGTAAGCAAATTGCAACACTAATACCAAACATGCATTTGCAACTAGCATTTAATGAACTTGCCGGAACCAGTATGAGTCAGCATATGAATTATTTAGATGCTACTGATGGCTTTCATGAAAAATTGAGGCTGTTTTTCTACCCTAAAATTTTTGAAGACCACCATGCTGATACGATTAACTGGAATACGTTTCAGCCTGAGTATTATGAATCAAAAGTAGTTTCAAAAGTAGGGTTTACCCTTCTACCTGTCCTATTTGCTTCATTACTGATGATGGTACTTTCCATTCCAAAAACTAGGAAATTATAATTTCAATAAGGCAAGTTTGCTACCTTTAAAGAACTGAATTAATTTAAGACTATGAAGCAAAAATTAATAATACTGTTCTTTGTTGGTATGACTACAGTAATAGTTGCTCAAAATCAATTTGAACGAGCTTTCAATGAAGTAAAAAGGCCGTCGAAAACAAGTATGAAAGTTGAGTTTACCGACGAGCAAAACAATCGTACTTTTTTGCCAATATCAATATTAAAAGGTAAAGAAAAGGGTCCTGTTTTTACTATTGTTGCTGGGGTACATGGATATGAATATCCGCCAATAGTAGCCACTCAAAAACTGTTACAGGAGATTGATATTCATAAGATAAAGGGTACTTTAATTATTATTCCTATTGCTAACACCGGTTCATTTTACACCAGAACTCCCTTTATGAATCCACAGGATAAAGTCAATTTAAATAATGCTTTCCCTGGTAAGGCCAGTGGGACTGTAACGTATAAAATTGCCCATTATATTACGGAATATGTCATTCCTAAAAGCGATATTTTTGTAGATATACATGGTGGTGACGCTTCTGAAGATTTACTTCCTTTTGTATGCTACTATGACAACAAAAATTATCCTGAGCAAACTAAAAAGGCTAAACGTTTATCAGAAATCAGCGGATTTGATCACGTAGTTTCGTACGCTTATACGTTAAAAGAATACGATCCGGCAAAATATGTTTTCAAACAAGCATGTAAAGATGGTAAAGTGGCTTTGAGTTATGAGAGTGGTAAGTTGGGTAATGTACAAGAAGAGGCGGTCAGCTTAATTAAAAACGGCGTTTTTCGCATGCTGTATGAAATGGAAATGTATCCTAAAGTGGTTGAAGCAGCGAAAAACAAAATCACCTATTTAAACAATCAAAAATACATTCGTTCGGACATCCAAGGTATTTTTTACAGTGATTTTAAAGCCGGGGACTTCGTTAAAAAAGGAGAAAAAGTAGGGCATATTACAAATGAATTCGGAGTGGTGATTTCAGCATTTAATGCACCAGTTTCTGGCACTATTTTGTACAAAATCGCAACCCCACCAGTGAATATCGATGATACTATCATGTGTATTAGTTATAGAGAATGAGATAAAATCTTGTCTTTTTAAATTTCGTTTTTCACCTTCTGCCAAAACAAATAATATTCACATTTGATGCATGCACTTTCAACTAGTCTATTCTGTTTTTCTGATCCTCAATACCGCCTTTTCGTTCTTTGATTTTCTTTACCTCCTTGTTCCCAAAAGTATATTGAACGTAGAAGTTAATATTACGACTATCGCTACCACCAGTACCCACTATTTGAAGATTTGGAAATTGGGTAACCCCGCGCCAAGGAATAGTATATAAAACATCATTTCCTGTTAGCTTGAAATTCCAATTCTTCCAAGATTTTTGCAACGCGATATTGAGTGATCCTATACTTTGGGTCTCATAAGTGCCCCCCCAAATAGAAGGACTGCTATACCACCCGCTTATTTCAATTCTAAACTTTTTAGGCAGTTTAAATGTATTTTGGGCATAGAATCCAAAAGTTGCTTGCGAGTTCGAAATGAAAGAAGGGTCAGTTGCTGTAAAAACGTTATAGGTACCATAAACATTAGCGTAGGCACTCCACTTTGAGTTTATTTTAAAAGGATAAGAGATACTCATATTATAAACCTCATTATCAGCAACATTTCTGGTAATGATGAAGTTTCGGTTTTCACCTTCAACCTCGGTTACTTGAGCAAAAAAATCAGAAACATAAGAGTAACTTAAACTTGTTGTCAAGGTGTACTTATAAGTATGTGATATCTTAATGTTATCAGTGTATTGAGGTTGTAAAAATGGATTCCCTTTCCGAAAACTCAATTCATCCAATTGAAATTCAAACGGATTCAAGGATTGATAGTTTGGTCGTTGTATTCTGCGACTATAGGTTAATGCTAATGAATTTTTCTGGTTGACTTGAAAGGTTAGTCCGGCAGATGGAAATAAATCAGTATAATCTAACTTAATAGTTTCATTAGCCGTATTATTGATTGTTGTCAGATCTCCTTCCGAATCTGTCGTTTCAGAACGTAAACCGAATTGCAATTTCAGCTTTTTAAACGCAACATTATATTTAAAATATGCAGCATATATCTTTTCATTGTATTCAAATTGATTACTGCGATCCACGTTTAATACGGAATTTCTGTTGATCACATCGAAAAAATCAAATTGATTATCAGTGATAACCTGTGATACCTTAGCCCCTAGTTCTATAGTGCCTTTGCCCAAGTTTTGACCGTAGTCAATTCGTCCGGCATAAATAGAAATATCAGTAGGAGTATCTTGTTCGGTAATAACTTCGTTTAATGGGTCCCCTTCCGGTGTTACATAAAAATTTGGTTGATTATTAAAACGCTCCCTTTTGTATTTTCCAAAATCAAAATCTGTACTGAAACTCACCCCTGATGTATCTTTATAGCGGTAATTTACATTTGCTGTAAAATTTTGAGTATCGTTACTAGAACTATTTGGTGCCCTTAAGATGCTATCGATCAAATTTGTGCTTCGGTCAACAATTGGTGTTCGGCTATTTGATCTGGATTCAGCGTTGTTTAAATTAAGACTAATAACAGCTCCAAGGGTATGCTTATCAGATGCATAATAATCTCCTCCAATTCGGATATTATTAGAAAAACTATCGTACTCTGAGTCAGTTTGCGCATCAAAAATTTTATCTCCTTGAGTTCTAAACAGATTGATAAAACCCGTAGATCGCCCAAAATAGTTGGAATAACTACCATAAAGGTTCCATTTTTTTAAACGGCTGGTCAGCGACAACGAGTTATTAGTTCGTGCAAAATCTCCAACCGTAACTGTGCTTGAAACACTTCCACGGGTGCCGATTCCTTTTTCTCTTTTTAATACGATGTTAATTATTCCCGCATTCCCTTCAGCGTCAAAACGGGAAGAAGGTTGAGTAATAATCTCGATGGATTCAATCGTATCAGCTTGCAGCGACTGTAAATAGGCAGTTAAATCATCGCCCCTTAAATAACTTTGCCTTCCATCAATATATATTAGGACACCTGTTTTTCCTTCCACAACGATGTTATTCTCATTCTCTAAACGCACTCCTGGTGCTTTTCGCATTAACTCTAATCCATTTACTCCAGCACTTCCTATGACACTAGACACATTAAATATCGTTTTGTCCGGAGCTACCTGAATCACCGGTTTTTCGCCTACGACTGTTACTTCATTCAAAGCTTCAACAGAAGGTTGTAATTTGATTGTACCGAGGTTAATATCGCTGGTTGTAAAATCTAGCTGTTTTATTATAGTAGTATATCCAATAAATGAGATTTTGATTTGGTAGCTTCCCACATTAATGTCCGCTATTTTGAAATCTCCTTTTTCATTAGTAGTAGTGGCTTTTATAAGGGTTTCTTTTGCATCCAGTAAAAGCACATTTACATAAGGTAGTGATTCATTTGTTTCTGAAGTAATCATTCCTTGCAACTTAAATGTTGTTTGGTTCTGACCGTAGAGAAGTTGTAACCCCGCAAATAATAGTATTAGTAAATAAAGCCTTTTTGAGTTCATGTCATCGAATTTTGACACAAATATGAAACCTTGTCTTTATTGATAATAACGAAATATGATGAAGTGACCTATGTAACGACGAGTTGTCTTGGGTCAATCTAACGACATATACGGCGACTCATCTGTTAATACCACATATGACTATTTCATAATAGTAGTTTTGTAATGCACAAACAGTTATTATATTACTTAATAAGCTATTTACTGAAAGGCTAATAGTAAATGACTAACTTAAAATTGAGGAGAAAGCAAGAAACAGGCTATTCAAAAAAAGTTTTCGAAATGGGAAAGCCATGGAAATAAGAATAGCTGTTTACTTTACCATTATGGTGTTATTTGATAAAAAGAAATAAATGAAACATACTTTTTTAAGAATACGAATTTCAGAAATCGGGGCATTATTAGGTACTTATTTAGTATTGTCACTTATTTATCACATAACCCTGTATATTAACAGAACAGGGTACAATAATCCAGATGACATTCTATTACACCCCACTTTCTGGTTTGATGATGCCGGCCTGCAATACAGCTTGATGTTTATAGGTACCATAGTAGTTTGGTTTTTTGTGTTTCGGGTATTTCAATCGTGGGTGTTTTGGAAACGGTTATTATTACATTTTATTGGTCTTCCTTTCTTCATTCTATTCTCATGGCAGTTGTACTACTTGGTATGCGAAGCCCTTGGCATGGGACATCTTAGAGGAAGCGGACAAGTTTGGGACATTTACATTCCCACTTTGATTTACCTAGTACAATTTGGGCTTATTCATGCTTATGAATATTATATTATCAATCAACGAAAACTTCAATATGAAATTGAGTTAAAAAACACAGCTTTAAAAAGTGAATTAAGTGCCATCAAGGCGCAGTTAAATCCTCATTTCCTGTACAACGTTTTTAATACAATAAATGCAAGCGTCCCTAAAGAAATGGAAGAAACCCGAGAAATGATTGCCGAATTGTCGGATTTGTTTCGGTATCAATTAAAGGCAAGTAGAGAAGACTTAGTTACTTTGAAAGAGGAGCTTGAATTTGTACAGAAATATCTCAAACTAGAACAGAAAAGATTTGAAGACCGATTACAAATCGAAATTGATATTCCTGATAAATTATTGAATCGAAAAATTCCTCCTATGATTTTACAACCACTCGTTGAAAACGCTGTGAAACATGGAATCTCCCCCTTGGTAAAAGGCGGCAAAATTGATATCAACGTAGCTGAAAAAGATCACAAACTTGTTTTCGAAATATGTGATACTGGAGTGGGTGTGGCGGATAAAAATACTGTATTTAATAAAGGTGTTGGTTTGAGCAATACCCAAAAACGTTTACAAAAAATGTATCATTCCAGTCTAAAATTATCTGATAACGTACCATCCGGACTTAGAATTCAATTTGAATTATGAAAAAAGTAATCATTGTGGATGATGAAAAGTCTGGTCGCACTTTAATAAAGCAGTATCTGGAGGATTATCCTAAGTTGGTTTTAGTTGGAGAAGCCAATAATGGTGTAGATGCCATAAAAATTATTAACGAGTTTAAACCCGATTTGGTTTTTATGGATATTCAAATGCCCGGGTTAACAGGGTTTGATGTATTAGAACACCTAGAAGAACTTCCCATTATTATTTTTAGTACCGCTTACGACAAATATGCCTTACAGGCCTTTAACGTACATGCAGTTGACTACCTTTTAAAACCATACACAAAAGAACGTTTTAGAACTGCTGTTGGTAAACTACAAGATCTTTCACCAAAAGAAATAGCACCTTTAGCGAATGAACATATTCTTTTAAAAAATAAATACCCAGAACGCATCATTGTTGAAAAAGGTAATAAATATGTAACGCTATCAGTAGAAGATGTTTATTTTATTGAGGCATATGGAGATTATTCTAAAATCCATAACAAATCGGAAACGTTTCTAAGTAATAATGGTATTTCAGTATTAGAAAATAAGTTGAGCCCACAACGATTTCTTCGGATTCATCGCAGTACAATTGTCAACATTTCAGCAGTGAATGAAATTGCCAGGTACGGTAAAAGTTATATGCTAATATTGGAAAATAAGCAACAGTTAAAAGTTAGCAGAAGCCATGCTGATAAAATTAAGGCTCTGATGTTATGATTTAATATCGGAAATGAGCATTTATCAATTATTTTTTTCTCATTTGCGCCAATCGTTGTAACACTTTTGACATATGCCAGTATTTCTTGTAAACATTAATACCACAATCATGTCAAAATCAATCACAAAACAATGGTTAATTAGTTGCCTAGCAGTTTTATCGCTAGGCTTAAACGCACAACAATCTGACAAAAAAACTACTGGTGCACATATGGTGTCCTTTAGTATGTATGGCAATAATCCGGATGTAAATTCTGGCTATTGGTTCGCAACCATTGAAAATGGAGAAATTTGTTTTCTACTGACGAAAGGAAAGGGATACCAAGGCTCATTTAATATTAATATTTGCTATCCTCAAGATTCGTTTGTCAACTTTGGTGCATCGAAAGAACGTTTTGTTTGGAAACGAGAAAGTGGCACCATGGTTTTAAACGGAAATTTTAATGCTAAACAAGCCATGGGTACTTATCAGTTTTCTAAAAATGATGATTTCAGCCGTTTTCTAAAACAACAGGGGATACTAATGAGTGGCAATGATGACTATTCTTTTTTTAAGCTTTTTCTAGGTGATGTTACCAAATCGTATGTAACGGGTTTAAAAAAGTTTAATTACCCTTCACCTTCTATCAAACAACTCTCGAAACTTGGTTTGCATGATGTTAGCTTGGATTATATTGAGGCAATATCGAAGACAAAATATCGTGATGTAGATTTAAATATGATCTATAAATTTGCGATACACGGTGTAACTATCGACTATATCAACCAATTAAACAGTATTGGTTATGGTGACCTTGAAGCCAACATGCTTAAAAAATTCGCGGTTCACAAGATTAGTGTTGATTATATAAAAGAACTGGCTGCGGCTGGCTATGACAATCTTGAACCGAATATGCTTAAAAAGTTTAAAATTCATAAGGTGAGTCCGGCATATATTAAAAACCTTTCTAAAGTGGGTTATAGCGATTTGTCGCCGAACGATTTAAAAAACTTTGCCACGCATGATATCGATACGGATTATATCAAATCATTAGTGAATACTCCCATTGAAAGGCCTACAGCCCGACAAATAAAAAAAGCGAAAATACATCACGTTACAGCAAATTTCATTGAAAATGAAATGAAAAGAGGACGCGTATCTAAAGACCTTTCTTATTACATCAAATTAAAAATAAGAGGGATCTAATTAAGTTACTCAATACAATAGAGATCCACCTATCTTAGAGATAGGTGGATTTTTTAGTTCGATAAATAGGTATTATACCATTCGTCCATCTAATAGATTAATGGTTCTAGAGCCGTACTCCGCATTTTTTTCAGAATGTGTTACTTGGATAATGGTTACACCTTCTTCATTTAATTCCTTGAAAATACTCATGATCTCTTCACCTTGGCTCGAATTCAGGTTCCCCGTAGGTTCATCCGCCAAAATGAGTTTTGGGTTTGAAATCAATGCTCTTGCAATTCCAACTAATTGTTGCTGACCACCACTTAACTGGGTTGGGAAAAGATCTTTTTTACCTACTATGTTAAATCGATCTAACATATCAGCCACCATTGCTTTTCGTTCGGAGCCTTTTAGTTTTTTATAAAGTAATGGCATTTCAAGGTTCTCTTTCACCGTTAACTCATCTAGTAAATGATATGATTGAAACACGAATCCTATATACTGCTTATATAAATCAGCACGATGCTTTTCTTTTAATTGATGCACGGGTTCATCCATAAAATTATATTCTCCTTCATTAAAACCATCGAGCATACCTATGACATTTAACAGGGTTGTTTTACCAGAACCTGAAGGGCCCATAATGGAGATAAACTCGCCTTCTTCTACCTCAAAATTGATGTCTTTTAATAAAAATGTTTGCTGGCCTCCTGTTTTGACCCATTTAAATATGTTGTTTAATTGTAGTAACATAATATTGTTTCTTTTTGCTAATATTTGATTGATTTTTCTTGATGTATACTGGATTGCAGTATACCTATTCTGTTTTTAAATTATTAATAACGTTTTTATTTGCCGCTTGGGCTGTCTGTAAAAGAATTAGTAGTAGTGCTGTCCCTGCTATTATTAAAATACCTAAAAGGAATGCAGAAAACCCAATACTAATCTTATATACATAATTCTGCAACCATACATTTATTATAAAATAAGCACTAGGGATGGCGACTAATATTGCACCCAGTAATACCCCAGCAAAATCTTTTATAAACAACCTACTTATATGATGCTTTGAAGCACCTAAGACCTTGCGCACTCCTATTTCCTTTATCCGCTTTTGTATACTTAATGATACTAAGCCAAAAATACCGAGTAAGACAATGATAAATGCTAATACAGATGCGCTATATGAAGCTTTTTGTAATTGCGTCTCATTGGTATAGAGTGTGGCTAAGGTATCATCGATAAAATCAAATTCAAAAGGCGCATTTGGCATTAACTCTTGCCATTTTTCTTTAATAGCCTCAATTCCTGCTTGTACGTTACCCGGTCGTAACTTTATGGTAAGATATCGATACGATTGTAAGGCATTTACATCAAAATAAGCTTGAGGTTTAATAGGGGTATGCAATGATTCAAAATGAATATTTTCAATAACTCCTTTAATGGTAAGAAGCCTTTCTTGACCTGCAACTTGCAACTGTTTACCAATCGCCATTTCCTTAGTTTCGAACCCGAGCAATTTTACCGCCTGTGCATTAATTAAAACTGTGTTTCCGTCAGCATTTGCCTCAAAAACTGATCCTTGAAGTAACGGAATTTGATAGGTGTCAAGATAATTTTCATCAACTACCATTCCTTGAACGGCAATGTTAGACTCAGGGTTCATACCCTTTTTATAAAGTGGTAGTTGAAAGCCGTTATTACCATTGGGTATTTCATATGAAAGACTTACTTTACTCACCTGCGGTAAGGCTTCAAGCTCATTTCTATTAGTGATCATTTTTTTAATCCCTTCTTCAGACCAGTCCCGTGGAGTCGCGGCTGAAATAAGATATTCCTTTTCGTAACCCAAGTCTTTATCAAAGAAAAAATTGATTTGCTTTGTAATCAAAAATGCCGCTATGATTACCACGAGTGCCATCGTAAATTGAAATCCTACAAATAATTTGCGTATCAAAATAGTGCTATTACTTACTTGTAATTTCCCCTTTAGAGATTGCACAGGCTTTAATGCCGAAAGTATAAAGGCGGGATAAATCCCCGACATAAACCCTACCAATAGTATTATTAAAAAAGGGATCAAAATAGCATAAGGAGGATATGAACTAATAGTAATTAATGATTTACCGATAACTTGTTCGAATACATTTCCTAAAAAAGGATATGCTATAACGGCTAATATCGTAGCAATACTTACCAGTATAGTTGACTCTGACAAAAATTGAAAAACAAGTTGTTTTCTTTTTCCTCCCAATACCTTACGAATCCCAATTTCGCGCATACGGCTGCTAGAAAAACTTACCGCTATATTCACAAAATTAATAATCGCCATTGCGATGATAAAAAGCCCTATGAAAGACAATGTATAAAGCATCTTTTTTATTAACCCACTATTTTTTTGCAAATAGTAGTCGGTTAACGGTATCGGAACTAAGGTCAGATTGTTGATTATATTTTCCGAAGCGTGGTTACTTAAAATCTCCTGTAAAGGTTGCTCTAATTCTTTTGCTGTTATACCGGGTTGTAATTCTATAAATGAAATGAAAAAGGGGATTTCCCAATTTTCAAAATCTGCCCTATCGAAGAACTCTCGTGAGTTGGTTGCAGTAAAAATGCCGTTATATTGATTATTAATCCAGGTTATTGAGTTCTCATCAAGATCTTTCAATACGCCCGTCACTTCAAACTGTTGCAGATTTCCTGAAAAATTTTCAATACTTAAAGTATTACCCACAACCTGAGTAGTCCCAAAATATTTAATGGCCTTTTCCTCGGTAATTAATACCGAATATGGCTTTTCGAAAACCGATTTTTGATCCCCATACAAAAGTTTAAATCCAAATTGATCGAGAAATGAAGCGTCACCTATTTGTATGCCTTCCCTGAACTTTTTGTCTCCGTTAACAATCACAGATCTAATCCCATCCCAACGATAAAATCCTTTAACTAGATGAGGATATGATTCTTTTAACATCGCTGCAGGAGGAGCTAAAGTGGCAAATTCGACCCCCATATTGGCATCCTTCCATTGACTGGTGAGTATGTATTGATTTTCGGCGTTCTTAAGATTTCTGTTAACATTGTACTCTTGCCAGACATAGGCCCCAATTAGTAATACAAAAGCAATGCCTGCAAAAAGACCTAGAATATTGATTGTGGCATACAGCGGCTTTTTTCGTAAACCTCTCCAGGCAATTTTTAGATAGTTTTTGATCATCTCTTATTTTTTACTCCTCTTTTAGTGCTTTAATAGGGTTTTCGTTTGCCGCTCGTATTGCCTGACTACCAACAGTCAGTATTGCCGTAATGAGTGCTGCCAAAGCTGCACCTATAAAATACCCTGAATGCAGCGAGATTTTGTAGGCAAAATCAGAAAGCCAATCCGCTGCAAGTAAATACGAAATTGGCAGCGTAATAAAAATCGCAATCAATACAAGCTTTACAAATTCGCTAGAAAGCATAACAGTAACCTGACTAATACTTTGGCCAAGTACTTTACGAATACTGATTTCTTTTCTTCTTCTTTCAGCTGTAAAAGCTGCAAGGCCAAATAGTCCAAGACAAGAGATCAATATGGCCATCCCTGCAAAATATTTAGACAGGGTTGCTACGCGCTGTTCTGATTGGTAAAGTTGCTGATATTGATCGTCTAAAAAACGGAAATTGAACCCTAAGCCAGGGTTGAACTTATTATATAAGTTTGACAGTTCTGAAATTGTAGCTTTTTCTTCGCCAGCCTTAATTCTTAACACTAAACTGCTCACCCATTCTGTTCTACACAGCAATGCCATTGGTGCAATTTCGTCATACAATGATTGAATATTAAAATCTTTTACCACACCAATGATCTCTCTATTTGGCCCCCGCATATTTATTATCGTACCTATAGGATTTTCAAGGCCCATCATTTTCACAGCGGTCTCATTTAATATGATTTTTGAATCGTTATCTGGTTTTTCATTGATGTATGATCGGCCAAGTTTCATTTCGATACCCATGGTTTCAATAAACTCCGGCCCCACATGTGCGTGCCTAAATGTTATTTCCTTCCCTTCTTCATTTTGACCGGGCCATGAATGCCCCCGAGATGAATTGCTAAAATTGGTCATCCCTCCCTGCATAAAAGATGCATTGACAACCCCCGGAATTTGCTTAGCCTCCTCTATAAAAACATCCATATTAGTAATAAGCCCATCCTGTCGATCAATAACCATTACATTGTCTTTATTATAACCAAGATTTTTTGATTGTATATAATCTAATTGCATATAGATAACACTTACTGCCACTATCAATAAAATGGAAATGCTGAATTGAAATACTACCAGACCCTTGCGTATCATTAATTCTCCAAAAGAAGTGCTTATTTTTCCTTTTAATACCTTAACTGCGTTAAACTTAGTGAGATAAAAAGCTGGATAACTTCCTGAAGTCAAACCAGTGAGCAACGCAATTACGATTAGGGTTATTAAAATTTCCGGTTCAATACTAAAAACAAGTTCTTTCCCAGTAATGCTGTTAAACCATGGTAAAATGATGATCACCACAATATACGCACACACTAGGGCAAAGAATGAGAGCAGTAAAGATTCCGAAAGAAATTGAAAGATTAATGATTTTCTGTTCGCTCCAACTGCTTTTTTAACCCCCACTTCCTTTAATCTTCTAGAGGCGCGTGCAGTAGATAGATTCATAAAATTGATGCAAGCAATAGACAGCACAAAAAGGGCTACAATAGAAAACAACATCACATAAGTTATTCGGCCCCCTGCTTGCTTGCCATTTTCATACGTTCCTCTTAAGTAATTGTCACTATACTTAGTAAAAAGAACTTTTTCGTTTTTAGAGTATTGACTTTTCGTCCCTAAAAAATCAACCATTTTAGTATTTAATGCTTCAATATCAATATCAGGCTTAAGCAACGCATACATGCTAGAACTGTTGCTATACCAAGCGATATCGTCAGGATCTCGGTATTTTAAAAAGGTCTTATAAGGCAATACGAAATCAAATTCCTCTGAAGAGTCTTTAGGAACCTCATAAACACCAGTAATGGTAAAAACGTCATCAACGTTTTCTTCCGATACTTTTATAGCGATGGATTTTCCTATTGGGTCAGTTACCTCTCCGAAAAAATTGGCAGACAGTTCTGACGAGATTGTTACCGAATTTGCGTCTGCCAAAACGGTGCTCTTGTCTCCCGAGATTAAAGGAAAAGAGAATATCCTAAAAAAATCTTCACTTGCCATCCTTCCAAAACCACTCAGTTTTTTTTCTTCAGTTTGTAAGGTGGATTTATTATCAATGTTATAAACTGCTGTGGCCATTTCTACTTCCGGAATTTCTTCCTGAAGTGCGGTAAGCATTAAGCTTGAATTTGAAGTAAAGGTTCCTATTGCCCCAAATCCCATGGGCACATTTCTTCGTACTTGGTATAATCGCTCCTCATTTTGATGAAATTTATCTTTGTTAAGTTCATCAAAAACCCATAAATAAACCAATAATACACAGATTAGACCTGTTGATAAGCCAACTAAATTGATTAAGAAACTGCTTTTGTGTTTTTTAATGTTCCTTAAATACAATAACAAATTATGTTTTAACATTTTTCAAGTTTTAAAATAGCGGCTCAAAAATTTTAATGTATCATCTAAAGTTCGTCTTCATCCTTTTGTTTTTATTCCGTTCGTAAACTCTCAACAGGATTTCTCATTCCTGCTGCAATTGTTTTAAAACTCATGATTGCCAATGCAAGTACTATCATACCAATACCACTTACAGCAAATGCCCCCCAACCAATGCTAGCTTTATATGTAAAGTCCTGTAACCAATAATCAATACCATACCAGGCAATCGGTATTGCAATTAAAAAAGCAATACTTACCAACCACAAAAACTCTTTACATAATAGCATATTAAGTTGAAGTAAACTGGCCCCTAACACTTTACGAATACCAATTTCTTTGGTGCGTCTTTCAGTGGTATAGATTACCAATCCTAGTAATCCCAAGCAGCTAATTAATATAGAAAGTCCGGTAGCCCATTTTAACAAAAGAGCCATTTTTCGTTCTTGATTGTAAAATTGCTGTACTAAATTATCCATAAAGGTTAGGCGAAATTCAGTTTCAGGATATACATCTTTCCATATCGTTTCAATTTCTGTAATGCTTGATTGCCAAGCTTCTTTATTTTCTATGGGTAGCGAAAAATGCACATAATTAAATTGTGAAAAGCCGCTATCGCGATACCAATCTCCAATCAAAGCCATCGGTTCTATGCCTGATTTTAGAGACCGCTGATTAAAATCTTTCATTACCCCAACAATCGTTAACTTCTCATCGTCAGATTGTAATTGCTCGCCAATTACTGATGCAGCATCGTTAAACCCAAGTGTTTTCATTAGTTTTTCATTAATAACCAACTCCCTAATGGTATCGTTCAAGGCTTTTCTACCGGCCAGTAATTTTATATCATACACCTCAGCGTAGTCCTCGTCTCCAAATAGAAGCTGTATGCCTGCATTCATATTTTTTTCGTCTGTTACATAGCTCATAGTGGTAGCATTATAACCAAAAGAGGCAGGAGGTCGACCTCCAAAAGCCGACTTTTCTACTTGAGGTAAACGGCTGATTTTATCCAGAACTCGTTGCTTTTTTACAAAAGACTTATCGTTAAATGGAAAGTTGACATAAGCGACAGCTTCTGTTTTTATGCCCATGTCTTCATTCATCATATAATGAATTTGCTTACCCACTAATAAGGTCCCGATAACAAATACTTGGGCAATAACAAATTGAAAAACGGTCAGGTACTTTCTTAAGGGAACAGTCTCTCCCGGTGATGCAACTTGGTCTTTTAATGCCTTAGCAGGTTTGAATTTTGATAATACCAATGCCGGATAAAAACCAGATACAACGGACACAATAACTAACAACAATAGAACACCAACTATTACTATCGGATTATAAAATAGTGACATCGTTACAGTAGCTGGAATGAAATCTCTAAATACCTGCAGTAACCAAAATGCCACAAACACAGATAGTACAGCGGCAAACATTGTCAAAATGCCAGTTTCGGTTAAAAACTGCGTTCTTATCTGTTTTTTAGAACCCCCCAAGGTTTTGCGCACCCCGACCTCTTTTGATCTTTTTAAACCTTGAGCAGTATTAAGATTGATAAAGTTGACACAACCTAGTAACAATAAAAAGATGGAGACAATAGCAAGACCTATTAGGGTTTTCTTACTGGCTTGAGGCAAGCTATAATCGTAAATACCATAGGTCGAGTTGAAGTGAATATCGCTTAAAGGTTGCGCATAATAGGTATGCGTTTGACCATATTTAATATCATCAGGGTCTTTATGCTGCTCTGCTAAACGATCAAGCTGCGATTGTATATTTTCAATAGCAACACCTTTACTAACCTTTACAAATAGTTGAGAGTCATCGGTTGTATTATTCCATTCAATATTATCTACTTGGTCTTTAACTCCGAAAGAAGTGGCACTTGAACGCGAAATAAATTCATCAAAAAATAGATCCGAACGGCCTTCAAAACTGTTAACGATACCAGCAACTTCAGCAACAATTGAATCATTGTACGTTACATTAAGACCCATTGCTTGTTCGGGGGTTAAACCCGGAAAGTATTTATCCGCTTTCTCTTTGGTCAATACTACCTGATTTGGGTTTTTGAACGCGTTTGCTGGATTACCTGTTAACCACTGGTAATTAAATAACTGAAAATAGTTGTGGTCAGTAAAAATTGCTGTGCTTACATCTTTAAACTCATTTGGTTGATGATCAGTCTGTACTTTGAAAAAAAAGGCACGATAAAAAGGCGCTACTAGCTCTAAACCCGAAACCTCTTTACCAACCGCTTTGGTTAAAGGCACGGGCACACCTGTGTTATGAAACTTTCCTTGTGGAGATGTAAAATCGCTTGTAATTCTATAAATACGATCTGCATCCTTGTGAAAATTATCAAATGTCATATCGTGATAAATAATCAAACCAATAACAAATGCTGCACTTAAGCCTATTGAAAGACTAAGAATGTTGATAAAAGAGAAAATCTTGTTTTTTAGTAAGTTTCTCCAGGCGATTTTTAGATAGTTTTTGATCATATATTGATTTTTACTCCTCTTTTAATGCTTTAACAGGGTTTTCGTTTGCCGCTCGGATTGCCTGACTACCTACAGTCAATATTGCCGTAATGAGTGCTATCGAAGCTGCACCTATAAAATACCCAGAATGTAAGGGGATTTTGTAGGCAAAATCAGACAACCAATCCACTGCAAGTAAATAAGAAATTGGTAGTGCAATACAAATTGCAATCAATACTAGCTTTACAAATTCGCTAGAAAGCATAACAGTAACCTGACCAATACTTTGGCCGAGTACTTTACGAATGCTAATTTCTTTTTTTCTTCTTTCTGCCGTAAACGTAGCTAGCCCAAAAAGGCCTAAGCTCGAAATAATAATAGCCAACACAGCAAAAAAGTCTGAAAGTTGCGCTACTCTGTTTTCTGCTGCGTATAATTTATTATAATTAGCGTCCATGAAGGAATAGTCAAAAGAATACCCTGGATTAAATTTTTTAAAAACAGATTCCATTTTCGAAAGCGTTTCTCGTTCAGTTCCAGCAGTAATTTTAACCAGAATATTATTTCCATAAGGTCTAAATCTTATGATAAGCGGTTCAATTTTCTTATGTAGTGAGCCATATTGAAAATCTTTAACGATACCTATTATTTCTTGTTGATCATCTCCTTTTTGTAAGAGGTGTCCAATAGGGTCTTCTATATTCATTAATTTTAAAGCCGACTCGTTGAGTATAATTTTATTGTAGTCGTCTTTAAAATCTTTTGAAAATGAACGACCAGCAATAATTTTCATTCCCAACGTTTCTATAGCCCCATATCCTAATCTAGGCGCTTGAAAAGACCTATCACTTTCGTTTTCATTTCCTGACCAATTCCATCCACCATTATCATCATTACCATCCAAAAATTCTCCATTTGTATATCCTACACTTTCAATTGTGGGGATGGTTTTTAATTCATTTATTAGTAAATAGATGTTCTTAATTACTCCAATTTCAAATTGAACAACATTGTCTTTATTGTACCCCAAGTTTTTAGTCTGCATGTATTTTACTTGCTTGTTTACTACCAAAATGCTGAGAATAAAAACAATTGAAATTACAAATTGAAAAACCACAAGCCCTTTTCTAACGAAGAATTCCCATCCTGTTTTAGGGGCCTCACCTTTCAAAATGGTTACAGGTTTAAAAGAAGAAAGTCTAAAAGCTGGATAACTACCAGCTAAAAAACCAGTAACAACAATAATTAATGTAATTATGAGTAATTGATTATTTTCAAAACTTAGAATAATATTCTTATCGGTAATCGCATTGAATTTTGGAAGAAACAAAAACACCAAAAGCAAACCGACCCCAGTTGATAAAATAACAAGAATGGTAGCTTCACTTAAATATTGATATATTAATGATTTCCGACTGGCTCCAAGCGTTTTTTTAACCCCTACTTCTTTCATTTTTCTAGTTGCTTGGGCTGTAGAAAGATTTACAAAATTGATACAGGCTATTAATAGTGTAATAAGAGCGATACTGAAAAATAATCTTACATAAACAATACGTCCCCCTACTTGTATACCATTTTCATAAGGTTCTTTAAGATATCTTTCTGAAAATCTTTGAACAAAACTCGTAATTTCATATTCGCTGTCTTCTTTTTTATTACTTAAGTATTTTGCTATTTTTTGATTGAAATTACCGATGTCCGTTCCTTCTTTTAAAACCAAAAAGGATTTTCCGTAATGTCCATTCCAGTCTCCAGCCCATCTATCTGCATCGACCAATAAATCGGAATGCACTATGTAATCAAATTGAAGTGTTGAATGAACAGGTGGTGTTTTAAAAACCCCGGAAACAACTAGCCTTTCTTCTCCACTTCCGTCAGTCCACTTGTAATCCCAATCTATTGTTTCCCCAATAGCATCTTCTTCTGTTTTAAATAGTTTTCTAGCTAAATTTTCGGAGATTACTACATTGTGTTTATTATCTAGTACTTGACTTTTATCTCCAATAAAGACATCAAAAGAGAACACCTCAAAGAAGTTTGCCGAAGCAAATAACCCTTTTGCACTTTGACGAATATCTCCGTAAGTAAAAATACCTGTAGGAGTCGCAAAATCAGCATTGATTGCCGTGGCAGATTCAACCTCTGGAAACTCTTCAATTATATTTTCTGCTAGTAATAAAGGACTGTCAACCCGTGTAATTACTTCACCATTAATGACGCTATTAGATAACACTTGATATAGTTGAGTTTCATTTTTATGAAACTTGTCGACACGCATTTCATCATGTATCCAGAAAGAGATAAAAAGTACACAAGCGATACCCGAAGAAAGCCCGATGATATTAATAATGAAACTACTTTTGTACTTTTTAAAGCTTCGAAATGATACTTTGATGTTATTTGTAATCATAACTATTCTTTTTTGATGATGACATATTTAAAACAGATATGGGTAGTACTCATGACTGAACATGCCTAATTTCGTGCCATATGTGCAAACAACTGATTTTTAATATTTTACAATTAAAAATCAAAAAGTAATATCAAAAGAATGTCAAATTTTTTGACAATAATTGTCCAGTATTTATACAGTTAGTAGTTATTCCGTTCGTAAACTTTTTACCGGATTTGCTTTAGCTGCTTTTAATGCCTGAAAGCTAACCGTTAATATGGTTATGATAAATGCACATATCGAGGCGGCAATAAACACCCATAAATCAATTTGCGTTCGGTATGCAAAATTGGTAAGCCATTCATCTACTAAAAAATATGAGATTGTCGATGCGATCAATACAGCGATAATGATAAGTTTGGCGAATTCTGTGGAAAATAATATAACCAATTCTGATAGCTTAGCACCAAGGACCTTTCTAATTCCTAACTCTTTGATTCTTTGTTCAGCTGAAAAGGCAGCAAGTCCGAATAAACCAAGACATGCTATAATTAGTGCCAATACCGTAAATATGTTCAGTACAACTCCCATACGAGTCTCTGCTCTAAATGTACTTTCAAACTCCTCATCCATAAAACTATATTCAAATAAAACGGAAGAGTCCATTTGTGCTATCTCAGTCTGAATCTCACTTATTAATAATTGTAAATCCCCCGCATTATTCACTGCTTTGGGATCAATTCGTGCAGATAAATACGTGCGTCCTCTTCCATAATTCCAAATCTTATCATTGTCTTGATGTAATATTACCAGAGGTCCTATTTTTTCTTTTACCGTTGAAAAATTAAAATCCTTTACAATACCCAGTACTTCTAGTTTATCTGCATTTTCATTAGTTAATGCAACATACTTCCCAACAGGAGAGTCAGTTGCATAATTTTCTTTGTTACCCCATCCAAATATTTTTACTGCCTCTTCATTTAAAATCACCCCATATTTGTCATTTGGCCGATTGGAATCAAAGTTTCTTCCCGCTATAAAGTCAAGATCTAATAAGTCTAAATAATCTCCTTCTGTACGGAAATCGTTTAGCTGTATGGCAGGATTTTCAGGCCCAAAGGCTCTATACTTATCACCAGACCATACATTGGGTGGCATCCCATAAGATAAACCAACATGACTAAAAGCCGGCGTGTTTTCTAGTTTCGTTTTAAGGGTTTCGGCATTGATACCTAATTGCTCCATATTGTGTATTTGAAGCACATTATCTTTTGACAGCCCTAATTCTAGCGAAGACGTATAATCCAATTGTTTTTGCACAAAAAAGGCGCAAATAATCAATGCAATTGAGATGGTAAACTGAAAAACAACCAAACCATTTCTTAAATTCTTTCCTTTAAATCCTGCATTTAATTTCCCTTTTAAAGTCTCTATTGGTTTAAATGAAGAAAGGTAAAAAGCAGGGTAACTCCCTGCCAATATTCCTAAAAGCAACACAAATAAAAGAAGAGTAACCAAAAATATAGGTTCACTAAACAAGGGAATTAGAGACAGCTGTTTCTCGGCGATCGAGTTAAAACCGCCTAACGAAATTTGCACAATTAGCAACCCTATTACCGTACTGATCGCTACAAATATGGTTGATTCCATTACAAACTGGTTAATCAATCGTTTTCTGGCAGAACCTAAAACTTTTCTGACGCCTACCTCTTTTGCTCGTTTAGCCGATCTAGCCGTAGATAGGTTCATAAAATTAATACTGGACAAAAAGAGAATTAAAATTCCAATAGCCCCAAATAGTCTTACGAATTGAGGATTTCCGTTAGGTCCAAAGCGATGAACTCCAGGCGAATTTGATAAATAAATCTTGGATAACGGTTCTAGATATAACTTCCATTCCTTTCCTGAGGTGAACTCTTCATACGGTTGGTTAAAAACTCTTTCTGTTGTCAAAGCTGCCCATTTTGGGGGAATAGCTTGAATTTTTTCACTTAGAGATACGATATCGGTATTCTTCTTAACGAGCCCATAGGTTGAAAAGCCAGTCCAAACCCATAACCAATCTTCTCTTTGTAAACGTTGTTGTAAACTATTTAGAGACACAAGCATATCGAATTGCAAATGAGATTTAGCCGATATATTTTCAATCACGGCACTTACCTTTAAAGTCTCCCAGCTTCCATCTGTATTTCTTACTTCTAACAATTTCCCAATAGGATCTTTAGAACCAAAATATCGGTTTGCAGTTTCTTGAGTAATCACGAGACTGTTTGGATCTTTCAAGGCTGTAGACGCATTTCCCTTTTTAAATTGAAAAGAAAACACTTTAAAAAAGTTCTCTTCGGCAACAAAAAAATGCTCTTCTTTGAAAATAGTTTCGGTTTTACTGCTTTCAGCGTTACGCACCGTTTTATCTCCAGAATCCAATATTCTGGTGACCTCTTCAAATTCTGGCATATCCGCTTTCAATGCGACAGCGACATTGGGCCCTGTAGATGCAAATTGATCGCTCCAGTCACCCCAAATATGAGATTGATTTACCCGGTAAATACGATCAGCTTTGTCATGAAACGTATCATATGTCATCTCACTATAAACGTATAACCCAATCATAAGACAACACGCGATACCTAGAGTTAGGCCAAATACATTAAGAAAGGTAAATTGCTTTTGTCGAACAATGTTCCTCCATGCGATTTTCAGATAATTCTTAAACATGATTTTCTTTTTTGATTGATTGTTGAGTTTATTCGGTTCGTAAACTTTTTATAGGATTTGATTTTGCGGCTTTAATCGCTTGGTAACTCACTGTTAAAAAAGCTAAACCAAGTGCCATGATACCAGCAAGACCAAAAAACCACCATGATATATCAATTCTATAGGCAAACTCCTGTAGCCATCGATTGGTAGTATACCAAGAAATTGGTGTTGCGATAACAAGTGAAATAAGCACTAATTTTAGAAAATCTTTTGAAAGCAGTGTTGTTATTCTACTCACTGATGCGCCCAAAACTTTGCGAATACCAATTTCTTTAATTCTATTTTCTGCCATATAGCTCGCTAAACCAAATAGCCCCAAACAAGAGATGAGAATAGTTAACAAAGTAAACAAGCTAGCCAACTTCTCGGTACGCTTTTCATCAACAAACTTTTGTGCGTACCCTTCGTCTATAAAATCGTAATTAAAGGGGTAGTTTGGATTGTGTTTTTTGAAGATTGCTTCAATAGTTGCTAAATTATCGGAGATACTTTGTTTGTTATTCATTTTAATATGAATCATCGTAAACCAAGCTTTGGCGCCCTCGATAACAATAGGTTCAATTTTTTGAAAAGGAGAGTTGAACACAAAGTCTTTGATAACACCCACTACACGCCAGTCAATTCCGTCATCCCTTACAACCTCACCAATAGGGTTTTTAAAATCCATTAGCTTGACGGCCGATTCGTTAAGAATCATTGCCGTTGAATCAGTTGGGTACTTGTTTAAGTCAAAATCACGCCCTTCGACAAGTTGCAAGCCCATGGTTTTGATTATAGCATCATCTGCCACCAAACGATGCACTAATGTTTTATCTTCCTTATCTTTCCCTTTCCATTGAAAATTCCACGAGTTGCTCCAAGTTTCGGTTATTGGTGAGTTTGTTTTGGAAACAGATACTGCTGCACTTGACTCTAAAAGTGCTGATTTTATAACTTGATAGTTTTTTTCAATATCACCTTCCATTTGAACATATACCAAATTGTCTTTGTTATATCCAAGTTTTCGATTTTGAACGTTATCAATTTGCTCTTTTACAACAATGGTAGCTGTAATCAATATAATTGCCACTGAAAATTGGATCACCACAAGTATTTTTCTTGGTGTAATCAGCGTATTTATTTTATAAAAAGTCCCCTTTAAAACTGTCGAAGGATTAAATGAGGATAGATATAATGCCGGATAACTGCCTGCTAATACACCTGTAAAAATCATAACGCCAACCACAATGCTCCAAAACCTAGGGTTCAACCAATCGACAACTAATTCCTCATTTACAAGTTCAGAGAACGATGGAAGTACTAATAAAACTGTGAGTAATGCGAATGCAGAAGCCAAGAAAGAAATCATAATTGACTCTCCTAAAAACTGAGCAACTAGTGCTCTTTTTCGGGCGCCCACAACCTTGCGAACACCTACTTCTTTGGCTCTTTTCTCGCTCCTGGCAGTACTTAAATTCATAAAGTTGATACATGCAATTACCAACACAATAATTGCGATAACACCAAACAATCGAATACGATCTATTAAACCGCCAACTTCTTTCCCGTTTTCAAATTTTGAATATAGATGTGATCTCTTATAAGGATAAAGAAATGTCACCATATCGGGTGACGCCTTATCATAGGTTTTACGAAGCGGTTTAATCTTTTCAGAAAAAACATCGTAGTTAACACCCTCTCGAAGTAGCACATAAGTCGCTATTGAATTGTTACTCCAATTATTGTCGTCATAACCCTTTTGTTTTAAGTAAGCCCATGGAATAAGAAACTCAAAATCAAATTCTGAATTAGCTGGAGGATCTTTTAATATTCCTGTTACTTTAAAGCTATCATCATTATCCATTGTTACTATTTGCCCAACCGCAGGCTCATCACCAAACATTTTTTGAGCAAACTTTTGAGTAACGACTACTGAATTCACATCTTCTAAAACGGTATCTACATTTCCTTCAATTAAAGGAAAAGTGAAAATCTTCAAAAAACTGGGGTCAACCATAGTCCCAGTAGATTTAATATTTTTTTCGTCATTAGAAAACAGAAAAGTGTTCTCATAAAAATACCTTGAAACCGCTTCCACATCAGGATAGTCTTTCTCGATAGTTGGCCCCATTACCTTTGGAGTAGAATTCCAAGTCCAGATTTCGCCATCGATAGGGTATTCATTATAAACCTGGTAAATTCTATCTTTCTTATCGTGAAATTGATCTACCCCAACTTCAAAGTTTATCCATATTAAAATAAGTGTTGTCACCGCCAGTCCCATTGAAAGTCCAACAATATTCAACAAGGAAAAGCTTTTGTTGCGAAGTAAATTGCGCCATGCAATTTTTAGATAATTCTTAAACATGATTTTCTTTTTTGATTGATTGATGTTATTCTGTTCGCAAACTATTTACTGGATTCATAATCGCAGCACGAATACTTTGAAATGACACGGTCATTATTGCAAGGGCGACGGCACCAAGGGCCGTAATTAAAAATACTGATATGGGCATATCAATCTTATACGCGAACCCCTCTAGCCATTGTTTCATGAAAACCCAGGCAACAGGCGATGCTATCGCTAAAGCGATTAAGGTTAACTGTACAAAGTCTTTTGAAAGTAAGGTGACAATTTGCCCAATGCTTGCTCCTAATACCTTTCTAATTCCAATTTCTTTATGTCGACGTTCAATCGTAAAAGCCGCTAAACCAAATAGCCCCAAGGCCGCTACAAAAATGGCAAGGCTACAAAAAATGAGCCCGATACTAGCTGTTTTCTCTTCTTTTTCATAAAACTGCTGTACTTTACTTTCCACAAAACTGTAATCGAATACCGCATTACCTGCTACCTTTTTATAGGCGCTTTCTAAACCAGTTAAAGCATTTTGGGTACTACCTCCATAGCGCACCAATAAATAGGATAAGTATTCTGTTTTGCGATTATGAAATGCATACCCGCCTATTGGTTCGCGCAGCGAATTAAAATTGAAGTTTTCAACCACTCCAACGATATAGGCATTATCGCCTAGTTGCATGTTGACCCGTTTACCTATGGCATCATCTGGACTTATTCCTAAATAATCAACTACTTTTTTGTTGACAACAACGTCAACAATAGTATCGGTCTGACTTTTATTTATCGGAAGACTTGTACCTGCCAATAACTTTAATTGGAGCGCATTGATCACATGGGCATCACTTCGATTGGTACGCACGGTATAACCCTCTTCATCTGTATCATTTTTAAAGACAGAACGCCCACTTACACCAACACCAGGAAATCCTTGTGCTCTTGATACGGAAGAAACGTAACTCAACCGCTCTAGTTCTTGTATTAAAGCATTTTGCATTTCAGGTTTTGCCATTCCTGTAGTTGAAATAGCCACAACACTTTCGGGCTGAAAACCTAAGCTTTTTTCTTTTACAAAATTGAGTTGCATATAGATAACAAGTACTCCTATGATCAACACGGAAGACGCCATAAACTGAAAAACCACAAGACCTTTACGCACAAAAACGGTGCTTTTACTTTGACGGAATGTAGGACTTAGAATATTTTTAGGAGAGAACCCCGCCATGAACAATGCCGGATACGATCCTGAAACAAAAGTGGTAATTACAAATACTAGTAGTAATCCTAGTACAAATTTCGTCGAAAATGCAGTATTGATGTCCAGCGTATTATTAGTTAATTGATTAAATACTGGTACGAGTAACATGGCCAAAACCAGCCCAATACCAATAGCAATAGCTGTTACCAAAGCTGTTTCAGTATAAAAACGGACAATAAGATTCTTTTTAGATGCTCCCAACGTTTTACTTATGCCGACATCTTTATTTCTTTTTTGGGTTTTTGCAGTTGTTAAGTTCATGTAGTTGATACAGGCAATGATCAACACCAAAATTGCCAGTAATAACATACTGCGCACCTCGGTTATGCTTCCAATATTGTTGGTATAGGTATCTGTATATCCTGAAGAATATAGGTGAATATCAGGAAGGGGTTGTAACGAAAGTGAAAACCATTGATCTTGTTTCTCAATGTTTTTATCTAATACGGATTGCATTTGCGATTCAACAATGATAGGATCAGCAGCTTTATCCAGTAACGCATATGTTTCAAAACTAGCGTTATCCCAAGTGAGTCTTTTTGCAGCCCATGTACTTGAAAACGACCCTAAAATATCACATTGTAACGAGCTATTTTTCTCAAAATCCTTAAAAACCCCTGTAATTTCAAGTTGGGTGTCGCCATCTACAACCAAAACTTCTCCTAAGGGATTATTAGACCCAAAATACTTGGAGGCAATGCTTTCTGAGATCAGCACTGTTTGTGGTTTGATCAGCTGATCTTGAAGATCACCTTGAGTGATGTTAAGATCAAATAGTTCCATAATAGAAGGGTCAACCCAATATAACTTATCCTCTATAAAACTCTGTTTATTCACAGCAACGACCGCAGTGCCCCCAAAATCATGTTGTAGTAATCGCGTGGCTTCCGTTATCCCCGGAATTGCGTCTTTCATTTCCGGACCAACTGCCGATGGGCTTGAACACCAGGTCTCTTTGGTGCCCTCATCATCCACATTCATTAAAATGCGATATACTTGATCTTTTTTACTATACATCAAGTCATGACTTCGTTCATAATTGATAAACAATAGCAACAAAATAGTTATAGCCAAACCAAGTGATAACCCAAGAATGTTGATAGTTGAAAACAGCTTGTGATGCTGAAAACTACGCCAAGCAATTTTTAAATGATTTTTGAACATGATTTCTGTTTTTTAATTGATGACTAAACAACTTAATGCAGGTTGATATAAGACTATTCGTCTTTTAATGCTTCTATAGGATTCCCGTTAGCAGCGTTAAAACTCTGCCAGCTAACCGTTAGCAAGGTGATCAATAAAGTACTAATACCTGCAAGGACAAAAACCCACCAACTAATACTAGTTTTAACAGCAAAGTTTTCTAACCAATTATTCATAAAATACCACCCTAATGGTACTGCTACAATAAAGGCAATAGCTACCCACTTTATAAAATCAATATTTAAAAGCTTCAGTATTTTCAGTACCGATGCTCCATTTACTTTTCGAATACCAATTTCTTTTTTACGTTGAATACAGGTGTACGAAGTAAGACCAAACAGCCCTAAACACGCAATGAAAATGGCTAGTAGGGTGAATACAGTAAAGGCTGTTCCGAACTTTTTGTCTTCGGCGTATTGCTCTTCAAATTTTGAATCTAAAAACGTATAATTAAATGTGCTATATGGGAATAAATCTCTCCAAGTACTTCTTATTTGAGAAATTGCAGATGAGAACCCTGCTACTGATGAAGCTTTTTCATCTAACTTAATCAAGATGTTATTGTCAGACTGTCCATGGGTAATGACCATCGGCAGTACTGGGTTTTTTAAACCAAAATGATGATAGTCTTTCACGACCCCAGTAACGAGCCAATCATTACCCCAAAATCTAATTGTTTTATCAATAATGGCATTCGCATCTGGAATATTCATTACCTTCAAAAATGTTTCATTTAGGACAACATTGTTACTCGTTTTTCTTGGAGTGTCTACAAAAGTTTTACCCGCAACAAAATCAATTTCAAGAAGTTCAAAATAGTCGCGCTGGGTGTAGTATTGATACCATATTTGTTGATCATTTTCAACGCCTCCGGGAAGTATTATTCCAACTGAAGAAGAAAGTTGATCAAAACTTGCTCCTGGAATTGTTTTAGAGTTTGTGATCTTTTCAACGAAAGGAAGCTTTGAAAGCTCAGTCTGTAAAACATTAAACTCTTCTTGAAGTAGTGAATCTTTCTTGGTTGATATCACACTTCCTTGAATAGACACAATCTGATTGAGGTTGACCCCTGTTGGTTGATTTTGAATGTAGTCTATTTGTTTGGTCACTACAAAAGTGCCAATTATTAAAATAATAGTCGCCAAAAACTGGGTAATGATCAGGCCTTTTCTTATGTTCAACCCCCCGGCAGAAGCCCGAACCTTACCTTTTAATGCTTTTGAAGGCGAATAACTACTTAACAACATAGCAGGATATAAACCAGCCAATATCATTCCCAAAAGAATAATACCTAAAACCGGAGCTAACTGTTTAAGGTTGCTTAAACTAATACTAAGATCACTTCCTGTAAGATTGTTATAAATGGGTAGTACAATAAGCGCGACTCCTAATGCGATTGCTATTGCAGCTGCATTAAGTATCACTGACTCTAATAACGACTGCATGATAAGCTGCCTTTTTTGTGCACCGGCTACCTTCCTAATCCCAATTTCTTTAGCACGCTCTAATGACTTTGTGGTGGATAAATTGATGTAGTTTAACCAAGATAAAACAAGAATAATAAAAGCAATAGCTGTTAAAAATTTTACTCGTGTGGCACTGCCATTAGTTTCAATCTCAAATGGCATATTAGATTGTAAATGAATGTCTTGAATTGCTTGAATATTGTGTCGTTCATCAGGGTCATCTTCTATGTCGTCATTAATTATTTTTTGTCTTAGCTGGGCGATGCTGGCATTCTTATCCACTTTAAAATACGTGTAGTAGTTGTTCATGTTCCAGTTAAGGTCAGTATGCCTTGGGCCAAATATATCCCACGCTTTTTGAGTGCTAAATGAAATTAGATACGCATTTTTAAAATGAGAGTTCTTAGGAATATCCTGCATTACTCCGCTTACTTTTAAAGTAAGAGCATCGCCGTCCCACACCATTTTAACTGATTTACCCATTGGATCTTGGTTGCCAAATAACTTGTTCTTTAGACTCTCAGTAAGTACAATGGTGTTGGGTTCTTTTAAAGCAGTTTCTTTAGTGCCCTGAAGGAGATCATAAGTAAAGATGTTAAAGAAGCTATCATCTGCCATCGACCCTCTTGGCTGTTCTATTATATTCTCACCAACCTGAAACGTTACTTTTTCAAAGTAAAAAAACCGAACAAAGTCTAGTATCTCGGGATATTTTTCTTTTAAGGTTGGGCCTGTAACATTATAAGTCATAGCGTCACCCGGCACATAAGTATCACCTTCTAAATAATCTAAATATGGACGATACACATTTTCTGATCCCTCAAACTTATCGAAGCTACGTTCATAGTTTACATAAACCATGATTAGTATAAATGAAGCGACCCCAACTGTTAATCCTCCTATGTTGATAAAAGAATACAACTTGTTTTTCAATAAATATCGAACAGCAATTTTGATGTATAATGTGAACATAATTTCTTTTTTTTGACGTATAGCTAAAACCTTTCTGGTTAACTTATCAGCTATTCCGTTCTTAAACTTTTTACAGGGTTAACAATAGCGGCCTTAATGCTTTGATAGCTTACCGTTATAATTGAAATTATAACTGCAGCTAAAGCAGAAACAAAAAATACCTGCCAGCCAATATCTATTTTGTACGTGAAATCTTCCAGCCATTTGCTCATAGCATACCACCCAAACGGAAGGGAAATAAGAATGGCTATTCCTACTAATTTCAGAAAATCTATGGTCAGTTTAAATGCAATTTGAGAAACGCTAGCCCCCAAGACTTTTCGAACGCCAATTTCCTTTGTTCTTTTTTCGGCATTAAACGCTGCAAGACCAAATAACCCTAGACAGGCAATTAAAATAGATAGGATGGTAAATACCACGAATATTCTTCCTAGATTTTGCTCAGCCCTATAGGTAGTGTTAAAAGCTTCGTCCATAAACCGATAGGTAAAGGGTTGCCCAGGCGCGACCTCGTTCCATGTGTTTTCGATTGCAGCAATAGCATTGGAAAAATCTCCTGCACTTAATTTAATAGCCATTGAACCTCGAGAATCACCTATAGTCAAACTAAGTGCGCCAATATCTTTGCGAAGTGTTTCAAAATGAAAATCTTTTACCACCCCAATGACAGTTAGAAATTCCATGTTCTCACCCTGACCAAGATTTCTAGACAATCGCATACCTAATGCTTCATTCGCAGATTTGCCGATAATTGCTAGCGCAGATTCATTGATAATCATCGCAGTAGAATCGGCAGTGAATTCTTGGTTGAAATCCCTTCCGGCGACAATCTCCATATTCAAGGTAGGAATGTAATCGTGATCAACTTCCCAAATTTGCATATTAATGGCATCTTCCTGATTCATTTTACCTTCCCTGCCAAAACTGGTATTACTTCTAAATGACGGTGTGGGCAAGTATCCCGTAAGTGAAACACTTTCAACTTGGGCCAATTGTTTTATTTGCTCCTTAAATGAGTTCGCTCTATCTCCAACGGCATATGCATCTTCAATAATAAGCACTTGATCTTTGGTGAAACCCAATTCCTTACTCTGTATAAAACTTAGTTGCTGATAAACAATTAACGTGCTAATAATAAGAAACACTGATATTGCAAACTGAAATACCACTAGTGAGTTACGCACATTTGCATCTCCCATATTTTTTGAACTTAGGCCTTTGAGCACTTTGGCAGGAATGAACCTTGTCATAAAAAAAGCAGGATACCAGCCTGAGAATAATCCCAAAATTGCAGTCGCCACCAATAACATAATCCAGAAAACTGGGTTGAAAAATGGAATTTCAATCGACTTATCAGCCAAAGCATTGAAAAACGGTAACGCAAGAAATGCAATTACCAAAGCAAAAAGTAAAGAAATAAATGTAATAAGACCGGACTCGAATAAAAACTGCTTGATCAAGCTTATTTTGGTTGATCCTAGCGTTTTTCGAATGCCAACTTCCTTTCCTCTTTTTAGAGAATGAGCTGTAGATAAATTCATGAAATTAACACTGGCCAACACCAACAAAAAGAGCCCTATAAATGACAAAATATATACATTGTTAATCGTACTATTTGCGCTCATTTCGCCATCTAGATCAGAATACAAATGAATATCAGTCAATGGCGTGCTGCCAAAATATAGGTGATTCCCAGATGCTTCAAATTGCGCCGCGGTAATACCAGGAAAGAAGTTTTGGGCATAGGGTATAACATAGGTGTTGAACATTGATTGCAGTGCCTCCTGAAAATCATTCATATTTGTATTTGGCAAAAGCTTTACCAGGGTGTAATAATTATGACTCGTCCACTCTGTATCAGATGCGTCTTCAAGTCCTGCCATCGCCATAAAAACAGAATAATCCCGAAGAAATGAATTATTTGGCATGTCTTCTATTACCCCGGTAACAGTATACGTATCATTATTATCAAGAATTACTGTTTGACCAACTGCTTCATTAATACCAAAGTGTTTTTCTGCAGCAGTTCGGGTTAGTATTACTGTATTTGGCTCGTTTAATGCTGTCTTTTTATCCCCGCTCAGCAAATCTAAATCCAGCATTTCAAAAAAGGAAGCGTCGACAAATGTTGAAAATGGCTCCTTTGTATTTTTTTGTGAGTTTTCCTTTCGTATTAGCATATTACCTGTGCTATTAAATCGGGTGGCTAATTCAACCTGAGGAAAATCCGTAACCATTGTTTCTGCCATTGGAGCCGATACTTCAGCCATAACACTTTCTGTTCCTCCAAATTTGACATCGACATGAATACGATGAATACGATCAGCATCAGTAAACATTTTATCGAAACTCAATTCATCATAGATATATAGTGAAATAAGAAGGCCCCCCGCAATACCAATGGCAAGACCAAAAGTATTTAAGAAGGTAAAGAATGGCTGTTTCCTTAGGCTCCTCCAGGCAATTTTTAAATAATTCTTAAACATGATTTCCTGTTTTTGATTGATGATTTATTCACTTTGCAGGCTTTTCAAAGGTTGTATAAATGCAGCACTAATTGACTGGTAGCTTATTGTGAGTATGGCAATCCCAAGGGCAATAATTCCTGACAAGGCAAAAACCTTCCAATCAATATCAATTTTATACGCGAAATCTTCCAACCATTTTGACATGATATAAGCCCCAATTGGCGTAGCAATAACAATTGAAATGATAATAAGTTTCATATAACTCAAGGTTAGCAACTTATAAATGCTTTTAAAAGGAGCTCCTAATACCATACGGATACTAATTTCTTTTTTACGCTGCTCTACCATAAAAGCAGACAAGGCAAACAAGCCTAAGCAAGCCACAAAAATTGCGAAGAATGCAAAGCTGTTAAAAATCACTCCCATTCGTTTTACATCTTGATGCATCGTTGCAAAGTCTTGGTCTAAAAAGGTATAGCTGAAATTTTGATCGGGCATATTTTTATTCCAAACAGACGCTACCGATGAAACCGCTTCATTGATGGAGTTTCCTTTTAACTTAATCATGATGGCGCCGTAATTTCTGCCGATCACTAGAGACAGCGGTTGAATATCTTCTTTTAGCGATTTAAAATGAAAATCTTCAATAACCCCAACAATCTTCCAAGTGGCATAGTTGTTATTAATAAACTTACCTATCGGATTTTCAAGACCTAATTGGCCAGCCATTTTCTCGTTAATAATAATGGCTTCGGAGGCATCAGAGGCATATTCTTCTGAAAAATCTCGCCCCTGTTTTAATTTAATTCCAAGCGTATTTAGATAGCTATAATCAACTCGCCATATTTGACCTGGTACACCCCTTGTTTCCGCTCCCTCTCCTTCATTTTTAAATGTATTCCCATTGCGCTCGTAACCATCTACTGGTAAATACCCGCTTTGAGATACTTGGCTTACAAATGATAACTCACTTAACTGATTTTTAAAGCTCTCCACCTTTTTTCCAAGCGATTCAGCCCCGTTAATTACCAGTACTTGCTCCTTTTCATAACCCAATTCCTTTTGAAGGATAAAGTCCATTTGCTTATAAATAACCAATGTACTTATGATCAGAACAACCGAGGTCGTAAACTGAAATATGACAAGGCCACTTCTCAGTTTCCCGCTTTTAGCTCCTACTTGTAAACTCCCTTTTAATACATTGACCGGTCTAAATGCCGATAAATAAAATGCCGGATATAGCCCGGCAACAAGCCCTACTACTAAAGCGGCTAAAGGAAGAATGGTAACAAACCATACTTGTCCCCAAGGCATACTAATGCTTTTTCCTGCTATTTCATTGAATGTAGGAAGCAACAACCATGTCAATAAAATTCCCAGTGCGAACGAAGCGATGCTAAACAGCACCGACTCCGTTAAAAACTGGGTAACGAGATTTCGCTTGAAGGCTCCCACCGTTTTTCGTAATCCGACTTCTTTTGCTCGGTTAGCCGATTTTGCAGTTGATAAGTTGATGAAATTGATGCAAGCCAATAACAATATAAAAATTGCGATAGCACCAAACAACCAAACAAATCTGATATCTCCATGCCGCAATCCGTCGTTCATTCTTATATCAGATTTTAAATGTACATCTGCGATTGGCTGTAGCTTATACTCAATGGTTTTTAAAACTTCTATAAAATCTGCCGATCTACTTCGTTCAATTTGTGCGGGAATGATGTAATCTTCCATTATCGAAAACATCTTTTTTTCTAAATCGGCGACATTTGTGTTAGGAGCAACTTGTATATAGGTATAATAATTTTGATGCGTCCAATTCATGTTTTGATCCTCAATCCTCAACAAGAAATCAAAGTTTAAATGCGATTTATGTAATGAAGGATTTATCACCCCAGTTACGGTATACGTTTCGTCAGGATTGTCATCTAAAACCACTGTTTTACCAACAGCATTACCGTTAGGAAAGTAGATTTTTGCTTTTTCGTGTGACATTACCATGCTTTTAGGCTGCGTCATTGCGCTTTCAAGGTCGCCTTCTCCGAGTGATATTTCTAGTACCTCTAGTGCATTCTGATCCGCCAGTAAAAACCCATCTTCTAAGTTATTTCTTGACTTGCCACTAACTTTTAAAGAACGTTTGCCGGCTCCGAAAAGTTCTGAAGCGTTTACCTTTCCTGCCTTTGTTATTTCAGGAAAGTCGTTTTGAAGTGCTTCTGCAAAGGGCAATGGAAAATGAACACTTTTCATTACCTCACCATTGAACATCCCCTGAAAAACAACTCTGTAAATCTGATCTTTTTTCTCGTAATGCTTATCGTAACTTAACTCATCTTTTATAAAAAAGGTAATGAGTAAACAGGCGGCGATACCAACGGCAAAACCGCCAATTTTTATACTCGTAAACAGTTTATCTTTTAAAATACTTCGCCATGCTATTTTTAAGTGATTCTTAAACATTCTTTGATTGATTTATGATGATTGATTATTCGGTTCGTAAACTTTTTACAGGATTTGCGCGAGCTGCTTGAAAGGATACTCCTCCAACTACTAAAGCTATCAGTAAAAAAGTAAATAGCGGTACCAACAAAAAAACGGTCGGCTGTATTTGCACTTTATAAGCAAAGTTTGAAAGCCACTTTCTAATTACAATCCAAGCTATGGGCGCTCCTATTAGGAAAGAAACAATAATAAAAGAGATATATTCTTTTACCGATAATTTAAGTATCGCATACAATGAAGCACCTAATATTTTCCGAATCCCGATCTCCTTAGTCTTCCCTACTACTAAGAGTAAAGTGATACCAATTATTCCTGAGAACGCTAAAAATGTCGCCAAGAAGTTTAAAATAAAAATGAGATTAGCAGTTTTTGAATCCTGTTTATGTAATTCTTGAAAGCTATTATCTGCGTATTCTATTTGTAAAGGGTTTTTTTCATCAAGATCACTGTGTATGGCCTTTATTTTGTTAACTACTTCTGGCATTATTGAAGCATCAACCGAAACTATACTGCGCCCAGACATTCTAACTCTATCAGAAACAGTAATAAAATAACTGGTAATGTTTTCCTTTAATGAAAACACATTAATGTCTTCATAAATACCATCTACTGTAAAAGGAAACCCCATAGTACCATCTTCATTTTGGTAAGAAGGTTCTGTAACAACAGTCATTCCAATAATATTGTCAGGACTAACTTGCCTAATAGCCGCAAAGCGTTCAGCTGCCGATCTATTTATTAGTGTTCGCCTAAATCGCTTTTCAGTTGAATTAAAAATTTCAGGCGACAATGTGGTTTTTAATTGATAAGCCTGAATGGCATCATAATCAAGATAAAACTGATTTGAATCTGAAAAAACTTCATCAGAATCTTCAATTTTATAATTAATGTTGTTGAATGTTTCTATCGCGAAAGAGGACCCGTTACCCACATAATTAACTCCTGGTATTGCTCTTATTTCTTTTTGAAACAAGTCTAACGTCTCCTCTGAGGAATAGGTGTAAATTAAATTCTTGCTGTTATACCCTACATCTTTATCTTCTATATATTTTATTTGTTGATACATGAAATAGGAAACACAGGTAACACCAATTAAAATTGAAAATTGGCTGATCACAAGATATTTTCTTAGCGAAAACTGTTGAAAGCTCTTTTCTTTTAATTTTTCGTTGAATAACGTTATTGCCTTTCTTTTTGATAACAAAAATGCAGGAGCAATGCTGGACAAAACTCCAAATACCAATGCAAGAATAACAAAATACAGCAGGGTTAATGGTTCTGTTAGCATATTGGAGGCCAACTGTACTCCCATAAATTCATTAAAAATTGGAGTGATAACACTTATTAGTAAAAAAGTAACTGGCATACACAAAATGACTAATACTATTGCTTCTACCACAAACTGTTTGACTATGTTGTTACTAGATGCCCCCATTACTTTTCTTACCCCAATTGTTTTTGATTTTTTCGCTTTAAGCGCCAGCGTGAAATTGGTATAATTAAAAATGGTGATTACTAAAATCAAAAAACCCACTATCCCAATAATGTATATATACTGAATGTTACCGGGTGTTTTTAATTCATATAGAATATTAGACTTTAAATGGATATCAGTTATTGGTTGAAAAAAATGCCCTTTGTGTATTTCAGAATTGGCCAAACGAGGTATTATTTTTTTCATTTCAGAGTCAAACGTTGTTTTAAGGCCAGCTAAATCAATCTTAGGTGCTAGCTGTACATATAAATGACTCCCCCAATAGTTGATCGTTTTCTGATTTAAAGCAAGTTGAAAGTCGAAATGAGAATTTTTAGGAACATCTTTTATCACTGCTGCGATGCGAAAGTTTATACCATCGATTTCAACAGTTTCACCTACGACTTGCGAAATATCCTGTTCAAAAATCCTTTTCGCTTCCGATTCAGTTAACATAACGGTGTTTGGACTATCGTAGAAACTATCCAATGAGCCGGACAAAATTTGCCAAGAAAACATTTTCACAAATGACTCTGGGGTGTTGGTATGTAATACTTGCTTTATTTCATAATTTTTCCCATCCTTATTTAGGTATTCAACCTCATTGAAAACCATAAATTGAGTAGCATTCTTTATTCCGGTGATGTTCTTAATTGTCTCTATTTGCTTTTCTTGCTCCTCGGCAGTGCTATCATTAAAGCCCACAACTGCATAGTCTTGGGACCTTATCTTTCTTGCAACACGGTATAATTCTTCGCTGTTTTCATGAAATGTATCATAGCTATTTTCAAAAATTAAATACCCAGATGCTAAATACATTACAGAGAATCCTACTATCAAACCAAAAACATTTAAACCAGTAAATACTGGGTTGGCTATTAATGATCGAAATGTTGTTTTCAAATAACTAGTAATCATTTTTTTAATTTTTTGGTTAAAAACTACTCTGTACGCAAACTCTTAACTGGGTTTTGCAATGCCGCCCGAATTGTCCCTGTACTAATGGTTGCTAATGCGATCAGAACCGCCAATGCTCCTGCGGCAATAAAAAACCAAATAGAAAGGTCGACATGATAGGTATAGCCCTCTAGCCAATTTTTTGCAGCGAACCAAGCAAAAGGCACCACTAGTACAAATCCTATAACAACCAACTTTACAAAGTCTTTCGCTAGTAATACTGCAAGCGAAGCGACACTGGCTCCTACCACTTTTCTAACCCCAATTTCTTTGGTGCGTTGGTTAACCACCAGAAGTGAAATTGCCAACAATCCGATACAGCTAAGAATAATTGCTACAATTGCCCCACTAGTGATGATGGTGATCATTATTTTTTCACGACGCAATGCACGGTCGATATTCTCATCTAAAAAAGAACCCAAAAACTCCGCATTCGGTTCTATGGCCTTCCATGCGGTTTCAATTGCACTAAATGATGAAGCGAGATTTTCAGGTGCTACTTTGATATATGCATAGTATAGATCCCAATCATTATTCATGAAAAGAGTGAGAGGTTCTATTGTTTTATCCAATTTATGGAAGTGATAATCTTTAACAAGTCCAACGATTGTATAATTGATACTATCACTAAGAATGAAACGCTTTCCTACAGGATCTTCTTCTCCAAGTTCTTTCGCCATTGCCTCGTTAATCACTACCGATAAGCTATCGGCAGCAAAATCTCTATTAAAAGTTCGTCCGTTGATCAATTCTAGATCGAGTGTTTTTGGGTAATCATAGTCTACCACCAACATATGAGTTTTGACTGAACGGTCCTTATAATCGAAGCCTAATCGACTTATATAGGCGCTTCCATCTTTACCACGCCCCAAGGCATTATCTGATCCTGAAACGCTTAGAATATTACTATTTCCTGAAAGCTCTTCCCGTAATAACTGAACCGCGGTGTACGAGTTTTTCTTTCCGTTTAAAGGCACTGATACAACTTGCTCCTTATTATAACCAAGATCTTTGGTACGCATATACTCCAGTTGCCCCCACAGCACAAATGTGCCACTGATTAACAAAATTGCAATTGCAAACTGCACGACCATTAACACATTGCGCAAAGCGTTACCGCTTTTTACTTCTAACTTTCCTTTTAGGGCTTGAAGTGTTCCTAGTTTAGTAAGCAACAGTGCGGGATAACCCCCAGCAATTAATGTTATGATAAAAAATATGATAAACGCGCCGGTTAAAATCGCTGGAGAAAAGGTATTACTGTAGGTCGCTCCTGTTCTGAATAAGATTTTAAAGTCGTCTAGTAACAATGCACTTAATAAGGTTCCTATAATAATAGTTGCCAGAAATATTAAAATGCTCTCATTCCAAAATTGAAAGAATACATGTCGTTTTGCTGCACCTAATGTTTTTCGCATTCCAATTTCTTGCAGTCGCCCTGTGTTTTTGGCGATGCTCATGTTAATGAAGTTCACACTAGCGATAAACAGGATTAAAAAAGCGATTCCTAAAACGATATATGGAAGACTTTTATTAGTGGTCGCAGTACCTCTTGAGTAACCGGTAAAATAAGCATCCTTAAAAGGAGATAAGCTTAAGTTTACATATTGACCTTCCTTATCTACTGAAACGCCATCACGCTTTGCATTCTCAATTTCATTGGTGTAATGTAAATTGACAAATGAATTTGTGGCAGTCTCAAATTGTGCCGTGGTAACACCTTCATCTAATATTAAAAATACTTGATGATTGCTAGATCCCCAATCGTCCATTGCTTCATCATGACCCGGTATATTTTTGAAATTGACTAAAACCTCAAAATCCATTGTACTGTTTTGTGGTGCATCTTCAATAATAGCAGTTACCTGAAAAGGTCTTGCCTGGCCTTCAACCATTAAATTTATGGTCTTACCAATTGCATTGTCATCACCAAAAACGGCAGTTGCTAATTCCCTAGCTAATACAGCGGTATTTCCTTCTTCAAAAGGGTTTTGGCTGTTTCCCTCAAGTATCGGAAATGAAAAAATTGAGAAAAAATCGGGATCTACCCATGTAAGATCAGCTCCTAACTCCTTGTCTTTATAGGCGAGCAAGGTGTTTTCTTCTAAATGCCTCGTAATTTTTGAAATTCCAGGTATTTCTTCCTTTAAGGTTGATGCAAGTGGAATAGGATGTGAGGTATTTGCTTCGGGTCCTTTGATTCGCTGAGAAGTGATATACACTTGCTGAATATCGTCGGTATTTTCATGAAACTGATTGTACGATAACTCAAAAAGTGCGGCCATACTGAGTAGTATAGCAGCACCAAATGCAACCGAAAGTCCAATAATATTGAGGAACGTAAACCCCTTGTTCTTTAGGAGGCTTCTCCAAGCAATTTTTAGATAACTTTTAAACATGATTGATTATTTTGATGATGATTATTCAGTGCGTAAACTTTTAATTGGGCTTGTTGTGGCCGCCTTTAACGTTTGATAGCTGATAGTTATAAGCGTAATAAGCATTACCGCAGCAATTGCTAACACAAAGTACCACCAATGTATTTTGGTTCTATAGGCATATCCTTGAAGCCATTGTTCCATCAAATACCAAGCAAACGGAGTTGCCAAAGCTCCTGCGATAAGAATAAGCTTAAAAAAGTCAACTGTAAACAAGGTTAAGATGTTTACTACATTGCTTCCTAAAACCTTTCGAATCCCAATTTCTTTGGTGCGTAGTCCTACAAAAAATAGGATGAGTCCATACAACCCTAAACAACCAATGAAAATAGCTAAGCCTGCAAAAATTTTAGAAAGTGCAAGGTAGCGTTGCTCAGTCTCGTACTGCTCGGCAACACGCTCATCTAAGAAACGATAGTCGAAAATATAATCAGGAAAGGCAGTAAGCCACTCAGCTTCGATTGCCCCTAGGGTCGCTTTTGTACTTTGATGATTGATCTTTAATGCGATCTCACCATACCAATTATGATTTGCTACAATCATCACGGGTCGGATCTCTTGAGTGAAGTTTGCATCGTGAAAGTCTTTAACGACTCCTACAATTGTTGCATTAATATCTCCCCCATTGGCTTCTATTTTTTTACCTATTAATTCATCAGAAGATGCCACTCCGATCTTTTGTCCAAATTTTTCATTAACTAATACCTCAGAAATCGAGTCGCTTTTAAAAAAGTTGCGGCCAACAGCCAGTTCTATATCAAAAGTTTCCAGATAATTTACATCGGCTATTTTGGCTTGAATACTGAACTCTTCAGCTTCTGGTCTGTTATTGTATTTTACACTGGTGCCCCAATTATTTACCGCTCCGCCAGGACTACTTAAGCAAGCCGAAACATTTTGTACTCCGGGAATTTTAGCCAGCCTTAGCTTTAAGCTTTCAAATTTAGCTGGTTCGATATCTGCAGGAATTTCAGACATTACAATAGACTCTTTATCGAAGCCCAAATCTGTATTAATTGCATAGTCTATTTGTCTTGAAATAATAAGCGTTGCCACAATTAAAACAATAGAAATTGCGAACTGAGCCACTACTAAAAACTTTCTGATTGACGCACCTCCTGTATCATTATGATCCACCTTCCCTTTTAATGCTAGAACGGGAACAATACGAGACATGATGATACCCGGATAACTACCTGATAAAAATGAAACCAGCATTAATGCTCCCATCAAGAATGCGAAAAACTTATAGTCTAAAATGTCTTGAAATGACAGTTGGAGCTCGAAAAGACTATTAAATGATGGTAAAAAAACCAGCGCAAGTCCAATCCCAACTAATATTGCAAATAGGCTAATTACAAAGGTCTCAGATAAAAACTGCCAAAATAGATGCGTTTTAAAGCTCCCCAGTACTTTACGCACTCCTATTTCCTTTGAGCGGTAAAAGGTTTGAGCTGTTGATATATTTACAAAATTAATACAGGCTATTGCTAACAGAAAAACCCCTATGATGCCGAAAACCCATAAAATCACAGGATCAATCCCTGTATAATCGGGGTTTAGATGAATGTCTGAAATAGACTGTAGCTTATATACATGACGATTCTTACTTTTTGGTCTGTGTTTTGCCGGAAGTTCTTCAAGCGCCTTTTCAATTGCACTAACATTTTGTCCCGGATTAAGTAGCGCATAGCATTGTAAATTACTGGTAATGCCTCCCCAATTTTCACCTCCTGCGAACTCAAAAATGTCATTCACATTCTGAAAGGATACAAACATTTCAGAATTTAAGAAGGTTGTTTTAGGAAGATCCTTTAACACCCCGACAACCTCTATCGTTTTGTTATTATCAAGAACAAATGTCTCGCCAACTACATCAGTTTTACCAAAAACACGTGCAGCAGCTTTCTCTGTCAAAACACCAGTATTTGGAGCCTCAAGCCCCGTAACTTTTTGTCCGTTTAAAAGTGGAAAATTGAAAATTTGAAAGAAATCGGCCTCTACAAATGCGATATCTTCCTTTAGCTTTGTAGTTCTCCCATTTGCCTCGGCATTAATGGTCAGACCATCTTGAAATACAATTTTTGCAACCTTTTCTGCATACTGATAATCTTCTCGAAACACCTTAGCAAAAGCAGGAGGGACACTTGCTTCGTATTCAATCTCATCACGATGTTCTTCGGTATTAACTCTGTAAATTCTGTCCGAATTTTCATGAAACTTATCAAAGGAAAGATGGTAATTAAGAAATATATAAATCAAAATACTACTTCCAAATCCAAGTGCTAAACCAAAAATATTGATAAAGGCAAACACTTTGCGCTTGCGAAGATTTCTCCAAGCTATTTTTAGATAATTTTTAAACATAACGTATTCGTTTTTGATGCTGAATCAAGTTCGGCTAAGTTTGATTGATTATTCTGTACGCAAACTCTTCACTGGGTTGGCTACTGCAGATTTAATGGATTGAAATCCTACAGTAAACAGTGTTATGATCATTGCTGCTCCTCCGGCTAAGGCAAAAACCCACCAGCTGATGTCTATTTTATAGGCAAATTCTTCTAGCCATTGATTCATTAAAAAATATGCAATAGGCGATGCAATTACGAAAGCAATGACCACTAACTTCACAAAATCTTTAGTGATTAATTTCACCACACTTTGCACGCTGGCTCCTAAAACTTTTCGAATTCCTATTTCCTTTTTCTTTTGTTCGGCGATGTACGAAATAAGTCCTAATAAGCCCAGACAACTAATTAAAATTGCAAGGAACGTAAACACCTTGGCTATCTTACTAAGACGTTGCTCTTCAGCAAACATTTTCTGTACATTATCATCAATAAATGTATATTCAAAAGGAGCGTAGGGATTCACTGATTTCCAGCTTGTTTCTAAATTCGACAGCAAAGAGGCTAAATCTTTTGTTTCGGTTTTTAAAACCACCCAGTTGGGTTCATCTTCATAAAACAACAGCATGGGTTCTATACTTTCTTTTAGGCTTGCAAAGTGATAATCTTCTACAACGCCTACTATTTCATATTCGGTACTTTGACCTTCATAGCTTTGCACCAGTTTGGCACCGGCGGCTTTATCAAGCGGAATATTAAAGGCATCAATGGTCGATTTATTTACTAATACTTGGGTACTGTCGTTAGCGCGAAGCCTTCTACCTGTTAGCAAAGGAGTGCCTACCGTATTGAAGTAATTTTCAGATACTCCTGTATAATGCACAAGTGTTTGCTGCGAAGGGTCACCACCGGGAAGATGCATCCCTAAATCGCCCAATATAAATTCTGAAGGGTAATGATTACTCCCTGTAACTTCTGAAACACCTGCAACCTTAGAGATTTGAGTTTTGATAGCATCGTACTTATTAGAAAGCTCATCTGTTCCTAAACGAATTGCCAGTAAATTCTCTTTGTCAAAACCAATGTCCTTAGTTTGTACATATTTTATTTGCTGAGAGACTATAATTACCGTCGTAATGAGCCCAATAGAAACTATAAACTGAAAAACAACTAGTGCTTTTCTGAAGTTTCCATTAGAAGACTTAAGGTTCACCACACCTTTCAATACCTTGATCGGTTTTATCGATGATAAAACAAGTGCCGGATAAAAACCGGCTACCAATCCAGTAATCACCCCAAGTACCAAAAGCGCAATAAGGATTTTGACATTTAGTACATCCATTATAGTTGCACTCCCCTGAGTAATTTCATTTAAAAAAGGAAGCAGAATAATGGTCAGTGGTATTGTGATTAATGTCGCAAAAAGTGATAAAAACAATGACTCGCCTAAAAACTGTCTCACCAAAGAGCTCTTTTTTGCCCCAACGACTTTTCTTACACCTATTTCTTTACCTCTTTTATTGGCTCTTGCGGTGCTTAGATTAATAAAATTGATACATGCAACTACCTGAATAATCAATGCTAGTATCAACATGATATATAGCGTTTGAATATTGGACACTTTGTCTATTTGGTTGGCAATTCCCTTTGAGTATAAATGAATTTCAGTTAAAGGGTGTAAGCTTAGTCTCTTATCGAACCCCACTTGTGCCAAATCTTCAGCACCACGCTCTTGCAAAAATGCCGGAAGTTTCTTTTCTAAAGAGACTTCGTTTGCACCGGGAATTAGCTTTACATATGAATGAGTGAAGTTTTGAGTCGCATAATTATCTTCATTACGCACAAACTCTCCTAAGCCAGGAGAATTCATCGTTAAAACATAGTTTGGGTTCAGATGTGTTTTTCCAAAATTTTCATCAAAAACACCTTTTACAGTTACGTTCATTGCGTTTTCGCCCGCCCCCAATACTAGTACTTTGTTCAGCGATTTTTCATTACCAAATATCTTTTTTGCCAGTTCTGATGATAGAACCACTGAACTTGGCGATGACAATGCATCTTTTGCTGTTCCTTCTATAAGCGGATAGTTAAAAATATTGAAGAAAGTAGAATCTGCTACATATCCTCTGGGCTCATAATAGCCTGTATTACTATCTGCTGCTCGCATTAAACTTTCGTTTCCTTCACCGAAGTAAACAAGTCGGCAGGCTTCCGCTACCTCAGGAAAATCTTCCTTCATCGCAAATGCTATTGGAGGTCCGCTAGTAGCTGTATGCGTATTTTGTACAATTTCACCACTCATATTAATATGAGTTTGTATTCGGTAAATTGAATCTGCGTCTGCATAATGTTTATCGTACCCCAATTGACCGGAAACATAAACTAATATGCATAAACAACTAAGTGTTCCAACGGTTAGACCTAATATGTTTATGAACGACTGAAGCTTATTTTTTACTAAGTTTCTCCAGGCTACTTTAAGATATATTTTAAACATAACTAATTCGTTTTTTGATGCTGAAACAAGTTCAGCTTTTTGATTGATTGATTGATTACTCTGCTCGTAAACTATGAACAGGGTTAGCTAATGATGCCTTAACCGCATGAAAACCAACTGTTGCTAAGGCTATGATTGATGCTGTTATTCCTGCAAGAACGAATATCCACCACTGCAGATCTATTTTATAAGCAAAATTGTCTAACCATGATCGCATCGCGAACCACGCAATGGGCGCAGCGATTAAAAATGCAATCCCTACAAGTTTCATAAATTCTATTGAAAGTAAATTCACCACGGTGCTAACGGAAGCACCAAGTACTTTACGAATGCCTATTTCGCGACGGCGTTGCAACATGCTATAAGCAGCAAGGCCCAATAAGCCAAGGCACGAAATGAATATTGCCAATACGGCGAAATTGACAAATATCTTCCCAAAACGTTCATGAGTTCTGTATTGCCTGTCAAAAGCTTCATCTAAAAAATAGTAGTTAAATGGGTTTGTTGGCAAGACCTCATTCCATTCTTTCTCAATACCAGCCATCGTTTGGGCGATATCATTTGAGCTCACGGTAACGGATAAAAAATCTCCCCCTGATGGCGAAACCGTAATGCTCATAGGGTTAATGTTCTCCTGTAGTGACTTAAAGTGAAAATCTTGAACCACACCAATCACTTCTCCTTTTTTCCCCCACTGAGAAAAACTTGCCCCCAGCGCATCTTCTGGAGAGGCATAACCCAATAGCGCTACTGCTCGTTCATTAATAATCATTGAAGACGTAGAGTCTTTTGCAAAATCTTCAGAGAATGGTCTTCCTGCTAAGACTTTTAAGCCGTATTGATTCATAAAATCATAGTCAACAAAGAAAGCATCGATATGCACCACCAACTGTTCATTGGTGCTATCTTCAATTAATGAATATGCTACATTGCTTTGAACCCCGGGAATACTAGAGGTATAACTAGTTGATTTTATCCCTGGTATTCTATTTAATTTTTGCTGAAGGATTTTTCTTTCCGGCACATAACCGGTTTCTAAAACAACGACATGTTCTTTATTAAAACCAAGTTCTTGATTACTCATATAATCCATTTGCTTATAGATTACAATCGTACCTATTATCAACGCAATAGAAATGGTGAACTGGGCAATTACCAATCCTTTTCGTAATAAAATACCTCGAGTTCCGGTTGAAAAATTACCCTTTAATACATTAACTGGCTTAAAAGAAGAAAGTACAAACGCTGGATAAATTCCGGCAAGCGCGCCAATTAACAATGAGGTTATAAATAAGGCCAGTATGTAGTTTGGATTTGAGAAAATTCCCTCACTAATTTCCTTCCCCACTAGTTCCTTAAAAGCTGGTAAGGCAATAGCCGAAAAAACAACTGACACAAAAAATGCTAATATCGCTATGATAATTGATTCGCCTATAAACTGTCTTGACAGTTGGCTTTTTTCTGCACCAATTACTTTCCTTACTCCAACTTCTTTTGCCCGTTCTACCGATCGGGCTGTAGTTAAATTGATAAAATTAATACAAGCGATGAGCAGTATAAAAATGGCAATTATTGAAAAAATATAAATAGAATTCATGTCACCACTCAATCCTTGATTACGATTAGACCGCAAATACACATCTTGAAATGGCTCCATTTTTAAGGTAACCAACGATTTATCTTGACGCATTTGGTCCCCGGTATGTTTCTCTAAAAAAGCAGGAAACTTCGATTGTAGTTGTGCCACATTTACATTGGGGTTTATCCGGACATACGCCTCGGGATCATAAGTTCCCCACATATCATTTATGTTGGTCATGACCCCATCAAAATAAGTAGAAAAAGAAATAAGTAACTCCGGTCGAAAACGTGAGTTTTGTGGTGCCGCTTCCATAATGCCGGTGACCGTAAAACTTAAATCATTTATATCTTCATTTTTTATTTTTAAGGTTTTGCCTATGCTGTTTTCAGTACCAAAATATCGCTTTGATGTCTCGGGGGTTAGTACTACAGAATATGGTTCTTTTAAAACAGTTACTTGATCTCCTTGTATTAGGTTATAATCGAACATGTCGAAAAAAGTGGCGTCTACAGCAACTGCATTTTCCTCTTTAAATTTTAAATCCCCATTTCGAACCGCCAAGGATAGACCCATTACGCGAACGGCGTCTTCTATTTCTTCAAAGTCATCTTTTAAATGAGAAGGAACGGCCAGTGCTGGGCGATCAATTTCTAAAACATCATTTGGGACTTCGACATCAGCTATTAAACGATAAATATTATCTTTTTTAGTATGGAAAGTATCATAGCTTAGCTCAAAACTGATGTATAATACAATAAGAAACGTTGCGCTTAAACCTACGGCAAGCCCGATAATGTTAATTGCAGAAAACCCTCTTCTTCTCCAAAGGTTTCTAAAGGCTATCTTGATATAGTTTTTAAACATAACTGACTCGTTTTTTGATGATACTGAAACATGTTCAGCACAAGTGGTTAATAGGTAAAAGACTTACAAGGTTTATGGTTGTGGTTGATTGATTTTTGATTGATGATGTTTAGATTTTTAAAACCTTGTAAGTCCTGATTTAATTGGTTGATTGATGTCTTTTTTAAAAAACTGCGCTAGGCTGATGGAGCCGCAGCTGCAAATGGTTTGTTCTGACTTTCTGTTACAATTTGTCCATCAAAAAGGTTGATCACTCGGTGGGCGTAATGCGAATCACGATCAGAGTGTGTTACCATTACTATGGTAGTCCCTTCTTGATTAAGCTCGGTTAATAAGTTCATTACCTCAATTCCGTTTTTAGAATCAAGGTTTCCTGTTGGCTCATCAGCAAGAATTAGCTTAGGGTTAGTTACCACAGCTCTTGCAATAGCCACACGCTGTTGCTGCCCTCCAGATAACTGCTGCGGAAAATGCTTTTCGCGATGTGCAATTTTCATTCGCTCAAGGACCTTAAGTACCTTCTCCTTGCGCTCACTTTTTTTCATATTTAAATAAATAAGTGGCAACTCTACATTTTCAAAAACCGTTAATTCATCGATTAGGTTAAAACTCTGGAAAACGAACCCAAGATTTCCTTTTCTAATTCCTGTACGCTGATTTTCTTTTAACCCACCCACTTCATGATTTGCAAAATGATAGGTTCCTTCTGTAGGGTTATCTAACATCCCTATAATATTTAGCAGGGTAGATTTCCCACATCCTGAAGGTCCCATAATTGCGACAAACTCGCCTTCGGCCACACTTAGGTTTACGTTGTTAAGCGCTAAAGTTTCAACTTCTTCGGTTCTAAAACTCTTTTTTAAGTTCTTTGTCTGTATCATTTCTTGATTGTTATGAATTCTAAATCTTTAAATTTTCCTGCTGAGTTAAAGCCGGTCCAAAGCCCAACTTTATGTGATTTTGTCTTGGTAAGGCGTTTAACTTTAAGTGAGGGTGTTTTTGAATCATTTACAAAAACAGTTACATAGTTCTTATCAATATCAATTATTGCCTTAAACCATTCGTCTGGATTCGGCGGATTTACTATTTCATTCTCAAACTCACCTGTTCGCTCTTCTCTTAATTTTTTCCAGGTAAACTCAGGATGGTATATGTATTGAACCATATGAGATTTTCTTATTTGTTCTTTAGCAACAAAATTGAATGGGCGAAAATAAATTGCTTCGTACACGGAGTCATTTTGAATATTAAAAGCGAAGCCTACAAAACTTCTTCCTGGTTTATTCTCTCCTTTTATTGACAACATCAATTTGCCATGTTCAAATGATTGATCTTCTAATATACCGAGACCATCTCCTTCTTGCGCATTAAACACTATTGCATCGCGGTTTTTTTCATCCACCTGAATATCTCTGTTAACAGCACTAACTTTCTTTTCATTTTGCTTCTCGCCTATATTTATTGATTGGGATATAACGCTATTCCAATGCAACAACATTAAAAATGATACTATTAAAAACTGACCTGATTTCATTTTTTTTATTTTGCTTAGCTTATTTTAAAACGATTCGTTCTGCATCACCAAAGCTATCGTAACCTGATGTAATTACCTGTTCGCCAGCCTCTACTCCTTCCAACAGCTCATAATATCTTGAGTTTTGTTTTCCTATTCTAATAGGTCTTTTAAAGGCTTCACTTCCAGCAGCGTCTACTACAAAAATCCACTGACCACCGGTGCTTTGAAAGAAGCTTCCCTTTGGTAATAATAAAGCTTCATTAGACGCCCCTAGCTGTAATTTAATATTGTAACTCTGACCCGTACGGATGGTTTCTGGTTTATCTGATGTAAATACAAGATCTACTTTAAACCTCCCGTTTCTAACTTCCGGATACACCTTACGAACTCTTAGCTCATATTCTTTACCGTTTCTTTCGAAAGAAGCATTTAATTCGCGCTTTACTCGATCAATATAATGTTCGTCAATCTCCGCCTCAATTTTGTAATTGGTCAACACATTCACCTGACCTATACGTTGTCCTTGACCAATATTTTGCCCAATTTCTGCATCTAGAAACCCTAGTTGTCCATCAGCAGGAGCACGAACATTTAAATGGTCGAGTCGTTCATATACCATAGAAAGTGTTTTCTGCATTCTGTCAAGATCGGTATCTAAACCAGCTAATGACGTTTTACGTAATTTATCATCTTGTTCTGTTTGAATTTTAGCAATTTCGTATTGCTTTTTCGATAGTTCATAGTTTTCCTTAGCAGTCAAATACACTTCTTTAGAAATCAATTCTTCATCGAACAAGGTTTTATTTTGATCGTACGCTCTTTTGTTTCTTTGTAAATCGTATTCAGCAGTCGCTAATGACCGTCTTCCCTCCACCTGTCTAGAATCAAAATTCAATTTGGTAGAACGCAGGTCATTCTGCTTTAAGGCAAGGTTACTTTCGCTGGCCAAAATCTGCTCGTATAAACTACTGTTTTCTAATTTTAATATAATATCTCCCTTTTTCACCATCGCGCCTTCTTCGATCAATTTTTCACTGACGCGACCTCCTTCATAAGCATCCATATAAATCGTGCTAATTGGCGCAACCGACCCATTAATGGTGATATAATCATCAAACTTTCCGAAGGAAACAGCCGCAATAGACACCTTTTCTTTCTCAGCTCTATAGGTAGATCCTGAACTTCCTGAGGCCAATTTCCACACGGTGAACAGCACAAGAGCGGCAATTCCTATATATAAGTAGTGCTTTGGTCTAAGTCCTTTTTTCTTTTCTATTTTTATGTCCATTACTTTGTATTATCAATATTAAACACCGGTAGTCCGTTGTAAAAATCCAACGTACTTTTATTTACTTTTAATCGCAGGTTTACCTGCAGGTTTTCATTTTGCGCTGTCGCAAATAAGTTTTTTGCTTGATTAAGTTCAATAGCATTTATTAAACCTTTTTCATAGCGTTTCTGTGCGATTTTAAAAGATAGCTCTTGTGATTTTACACGCTGCGCACTTTGATCAGATTCGGTTGTCAATGCAGCACCGTCTTGAACTAATTGTTGTATAAGTTGAAATAACTCTTGCTTCTGCACCTCATAGTTATTCTGAGCCCTCATCAATTCCACTTTTTGTTGCTTCACTCTTGACCTTCCCGACCAGCCATTACTGATAGGAATATTAAGTGCAACCCCAACAAATTGTGAAGCATTATCCGTAATCTGAGTATTAAATGGTATAACGCTACCATCATCATTCGTATTGGTTTCGAAATAACCGGTACCATAACCGGCAAATAATCGCAACGAAGGATATAAATTTCCTCTTTCAACAGCCAGTTGCTTTCTAGCGGCCTCTGCTCTTAATTCTTGCGCTTTTACAATGGGAATAAACCCTTTAGCGTTTGTAAAAATAGAATCTTGATCAACGACTTTTGCCTCATTACTTTGGTCTGGGTCATAAGCAGAAATACTATTTATTTCTATGGTAGATTGACCCTCTAAGTTCATTTCTTGCATTAAGGTAAGCCTTGCTGTTTTTAATGTATTTTCATTTTGGGTAACTAATAATTTATCTGCCAATAAGGCTGACTCCGCTTCGTACAAATCAGCTCCTGCTCGTTGTCCTAATTCAACTTGCCTCTTTACCAGATTGTAATTTGTTTGTGATACTTCAACTTGCTCTTTAGAAATCTGAAGTAGGCCTTCCATGAATTGGATATCATAAAACGCTGCCATTACTCTAAAAGCGAGTAGGTACTTTTGTTGTTGCACCTCTTCTTGGGTCGCTTTATAAATGAGCTTCGAAGCCTTAATAGCGTTTAATTTTTGAAACCCTCTAAACAAGTCTAAATTAGCATCTACCGAATAGTTGTTCGAGAAAAAATCGGTAAATACAATGGCGTTGTTATTCGGGTCAATCGATCGGCCATATCTTACAAAATAGTTAGAGGATGCATCAACTGTTGGTAATAAATTTCGAACTGATTGTCTGTATGTCTCTTTACCAGAGTCTTTGTTGAATTCAAAATCCTTTAATTGCAGGTTATGCTCGAGAGCATAAGAAACACAATCATCCAAACTCCACATTTGCTGAGAATACCCAACATTGATTGTTAGTAGGGTAAGGATGATCGTGTATAAATACTTACTGTTCATTTATTGATTGTATATGATGCCAAACTATATACTATCGCCGTGCCACAAAATTATATTGTTGATTATCAGTCTTTTAAATATTATTTGTTTTTGGGTTTTATTATACTGTGTAAAAATTTTATACAAATAGTGTCTATTTTTTTTACAGTTTTAAAAATTGCTGCGATAAGAATTGTAGTTTTAAACAATCGATACACCTTAAGCTCCTAACTGATATTGTCTCGATAGGAATTGAGAGGAAAGGAGCTCTTCCTGCCGGTGTCAGAAAATGATGAAAATATGCAAAAAGCGAACATATTAATTGTAGACGATAATAAAAGTGTTTTGAGTGCACTTGAGATCCTTCTTCAATTTGAATTTGAAAAAGTTGAGGCAATCTCCAATCCAAATCAGATATCATCATACCCTAAATTAGAAGAGTTTGATATTGTATTACTCGATATGAACTTTTCTGCAGGGGTCAATACCGGAAATGAGGGTTTGTTCTGGTTAAAGGAAATCAAGAAAAAAGCTCCTGGTATTTCGGTAATTATGATGACTGCTTATGGTGCGATTGATCTTGCTGTTACTGCAGTAAAAGAAGGCGCATTGGATTTTATTTTAAAACCCTGGAAAAATGAGAAACTATTACTGACTATTAAGTCGGCAATTGAACTCAGAAAATCTAAAAAAGAAGTACAACAGCTTAAAAGCAGCCAAAAGAATTTAAAACAAGTCATCAATCAAGACAGAAATTTAATTGTCGGCAATTCGAAAGCATTGCATGATGTGCTGAATCTTGTTCGAAAAGTAGCGAGGACTGATGTAAATGTTTTAATCACCGGAGAAAATGGAACAGGAAAAGAGCTTATAGCTAGAGAATTACACCGCGAATCAACCCGTAAAAAGGAGGTATTTATCGGAGTTGATATGGGGTCGATCTCCGAAACACTTTTTGAAAGTGAATTATTTGGTCACACCAAAGGCTCTTTTACCGATGCAAAAGAAGATCGGGCAGGAAAATTTGAAGCGGCGAATTCCGGAACGTTGTTTCTTGATGAAATAGGAAATTTATCATTACAAACCCAAGCTAAACTACTTTCGGCTATTCAAAACCGGTCGATTGTTCGTGTAGGATCAAACAAAAATATTCCTGTTGATATTCGGCTCATTTGCGCTACCAATTGCAACCTTCCTGAAATGGTTTCAAATGGTATTTTTAGAGAAGATTTATTATACCGTATCAATACCATTCACATTGAAGTGCCTCCTCTTCGAGATCGCGAAAATGACATTATTGTACTGGCAGAATTCTTCTTAAATAAGTTCAGTAATAAATATGGCAAACCTCAGCTAAGGATGAATCAAACTGCGCAAGAAAAATTACTTGGCTACCGTTGGCCTGGTAATATTAGAGAGCTTCAACATACGATGGAACGTGCTGTAATTCTATCTGACGGAAATGTACTGAAACCAGAAGACTTTTTATTAAGTCCTTCGAAAAATGATATACCCGATAATAATCCCGCAACCTTAGATGAGATGGAAAAACAAATGGTCAAAAGTGCACTACAAGCTCATGACGGGAATTATAGCGCTGCAGCTGATCAGTTGGGTGTTTCCCGACAAACCTTGTATAACAAACTTAAAAAATGGGGGATGTCATGATTGGAGAAAACTTTTACACGCGAATTACCATCCGAGTGCTATTTATGGTCGTTACTATATTTTTAGCCGCCTATTTCTTTACTAAAACAGAGTACTTATTTGTAATCATATTGTTGGCTGTAGTGATCGTGCAAACGATTTCACTTGTTAAATATATTGATAGTACTAACCGAAAAATCGCCTATTTTTTTAATGCTATTAAAAACGAAGATTTTACACTAAAATTTCCCGATCAAAAAAATGTGACCAGTTTCAAGGAACTAAACAAAAGTATTAATCGCCTTAATTCATTAATACAAGAAGTTCACATTAAAAAGCAAGAGCAGGAACAGTACTATTTAGAAATTTTAAAACAAGCGCAAATAGGGGTCTTAACGCACAATGACAAAGGCCACATTTTATTTGTAAACCCTAGAGTTGAGCAACTTTTAAACTATACTCCTTTAAATCACATTAAACAGCTAAAAAAAGTTGACAATAATCTGTATGAGTTGTTTGAAGAAATGAAACCTTTTGAGCGAAAAGTGTTTCAACTTACCAATGAACGCGAAACTGTGCAATTAGCTATCAAATCGACTGAGATTAATGTAGACAAGCAGTTGCTTCGATTGATTACTGTTCAGGATATTAAAAGTGAGCTCGAGGAAAAAGAAACCGATTCTTGGATAAAATTAATTCGGGTGTTAACACATGAGATCATGAATACGGTCGCGCCAATTACTTCAATATCAGAATCGATATTAAACTATTTTAAAGTTGGTGATGACACTACAACCGTTGAAAACTTTGATCAAACTAAACTAGACAATACAGCAAAAGGGCTAGGTGTAATTAAAGATCAGGGTAAAGATTTAATGAATTTCGTACAATCGTACCGTAGTTTTTTAAGCGTCCCTAAACCTGATAAAAAAATAATTTTGGTAAAAGAACTGCTTGAACGAATTAAAATGCTTGCCATTCAGGAAGCCGGTTTTAATAAAGATGCTTGTACCATTACCAATCACCATCCGGAATTAGAGCTTTTTGCTGATGAAAAGCAACTTTCGCAAGTGCTTCTCAATCTTTGCAAAAATGCCATACAAGCAATGGCCACAACAGCAAACGCACAGCTTCATATTGAATCGGGAATGAGTAGTGAAGGCTACAAATTTATTACCATTAAAGACAACGGGCCAGGAATTCCGCAGGATGTTTTAGATCAGATTTTTGTTCCTTTTTTTACAACTAAAGAACAAGGTACTGGTATAGGTTTAAGTCTATCTAAACAAATTATGCAGTTACATGGAGGAAGTTTAAATGTGTATTCTATACCTAATAAAGAAACTGTGTTTAGATTGGTGTTTTAATAATCTAAGCATAACAGAATCAATCTTTTTTTAACATGGCTAAGAATAAAAATTGCATTTTCTGTACTAATTTATTTTAAAATCATTCTTCTTTTTCAATTAAAGCTAAAAAGAACAACATTTTCTTTATTAAATCACTGTTAATCTTTATGTAAGCAATGATTGTTACCTAAATATTAAGTCGAAAAAAATATGCACTTAATTGATATTTTCACTACCATTTGGTAATGAATGATATCCGGTTGTAAACATGGTCATGAAGTAATTTTGGTGTGTAATTAAAAACCTTTAAAACTTCAAATCATGAGAAAGTTAACTTTTATTATCCTTGTTTCTTTGGGATTACACATTGCTATCGCTTCTGACGACGCTAAGCCCGCAGAACAATTAAGAAACGAAATCGTTAAGTTATTGCAATCTCCAAGAATGGAGCTAGAAAATAATGAAGCTCAGGCAGTAATTAGTTTTACAATTACTACTGAAAGAGAGTTGGTCGTACTTTCTGTTAAATCAGAAAACAAACTAATGGATAGTTTTGTAAAAGCAAGATTAAACTATAAAAAAGTAGACTACAATGTGATTGAAAATGGTCAGGTCTTTCGAATTCCTTTAAAAATTGTCATAAAAAACTAAACCATCTAGCCACATAAAAAAAGACGCCAACTGCATTCAGTTGGCGTTTTGCTTTTTAGGCACATAAATTAGGTTAAGATCCGCAAGAAATTTTTAGATATACGCACATCATAGGAGTTTGGATCTTTAAAATCAGAAGTTTTGATAGCCAAGCTTTTATTTTTTGATTTGTCTCGTAATAGTAGGATCAATAATCGTATCATCTTCTGCCAATAAAAATGCCTTACTGAGAATTACCGACAATCCTCGATCTCCTTCAAAGGGTAAATACAATTTGTCTGTTGTATTTTTAACACCGGATGGTACTATACATAAATACTGGTCATTTGGTTCCATGAGAATATTGGTACTTCCTATGTGTATTTTATACGTACGAAGTTTTCCTTTTACCCTCAAAAACCGGCCTTCTATGGTACTTACATCTTTAATTTTGAGCCTAGGCACTAAGTTTTCGAGGATTGTTTTTCTGGTTTTTGCAACTTCCGTTAAATCGCCAAATGAATATGATTGCCAGTAGTCCCTATATTGGGGTAGCCCTCCATTATCTTGCCATTCGGGATCATTACCTACACTGCAAACTCCAACAAAAAGGTCGACATCGCGCATAATTTCAGAAAAGACTATTTTCGGAACATCAATTAAATCCAAAGGCTCTTCACCCTTAGTAAAACGGACTTGATCTGTACTCATGTATAATAAAATCCCAGCATCATTTATTTGACCATCATCATAAATTTCATTGGTCCAATATTCCGCAGTGAGGTTCCATTTATCCAGGTGCTTTCTTGCGATACAATCTGACCCATGATCCCAAGCGCCAATTAATTGGTATTGCCAGTTACGAAGCTTGGCTAGCGTATTAAATTGATGCTGCTTAACAATATGAGAAGCCATCCGATTGCTATAGGTTTTTGTATTTACCTCGGCAGGAGTCAAGATGTAAATTTCTCTAAAGGCTTGTTTTAGTGGTTGAACAATTTGATGATCGATTAACAACTGTCTCCAACGTAATACCTCATCAGTTTCAGCATAGATAGGATGCCATAGTTGAAACGTACAGTTGTTATCAATAAAATCAACTTCTTTGTTATATTGATCAACCCACTTGTTTTCAATCCATATTGCATCAACACTTTTTTCTTTCTTAGAAATCCTCCAAATTAGCTTTCTAGCAATGAAAGAGACCAGACCATGATTGAAATAATATTGATAAAACGCTTCATACGAAATCTCTTTTTCTTCAATAAATAAATCATCCAATCGATCTCGCTGCGAGGTCACAAATTTTTGAATCTCCTTTATCTCAGCTTTGGACTTTTTTAGCCTATTTGAAAGTGATTTATTGCTTTTTACAAATGCAGGAATTGATTTTTGGATTTTACCATCCGGTTTAATCCAAGCATTGGCGACTTTACCGATGCGTTCAATTTTAATTTCAAAATTGTAATCGTCAAATACAACTATTTTATATCCGTTTTCTAAGCCAAACTCCGGAACAACAGTTTGCTCTATATCCGACTTACTCATACCAAGCTTGTTCGAAAGCTCTACAATGTATTTTTCAATCAGTTTCTTAGTTGATGTTTGTTTGATTCGCTGTTTTAAAACGGTCAAATGTCCAATACCCTCAGTCCCTTTGGTATTTGCCAACACATAAATACAAGCATTGCCAAGAGCGGCAGCAGTAGGACCCTCTCCTGGAATTTTTTTAAAGCACTTTTCAGTCAACTTAGACAATAAAGCAAGCGATTTACTATCATGAAATTTGACCATGGTCCAAACCAGCCCCTTTAAAGTATTTAGGTTACTCGCATCAATAAACTGGTATGTATAATAAAACTGTTCCTCATTTTGGTATGTATATGACTGGGTTTTTCTGACAGGGTCAAGATCGATCACTTTTTCGCACAAGGATGCTATAAACTCTTTATATACTTTATAATTTTCCTTTGATAAAAGCTCGTCCGTCTGTTTTAGAAACTTTTTGGTGGGTTTAGAACCTGAAATCTTTATACAATTATGTAAAACAGGATGTAGCACCTTTTGTAATGAATCGCTACTTTTTGCTAATTGCGTATTGGCATATTGACCAAACTCATCTTTTCTAAATGAAAATGGATTGATCGCTCCCTCTTGGCCACTTACAGAAAATAGTATTTCTTCAATTCGTCTTTTTACTTTTCCCAAATCTGATCCATAATATGATTTTCCAGCATCAAGTTCAGACCATGTTATCATTTCATTTAAATACTTTTTCAAAGTATCACTACAACCAGATTTTTTAACATGACGATCTAGTTGCTGCACTAAAAACCCTATTGGCCAATACGACAAGTCATTTCGTTGATGAAACTTATTCTTTTTAAAATACGATAAGTAGTACATAAATTCCTCTTCTGTAAGGTCCAGATTAGACCGAAACAGTAGCGGTAGTAGCTCTTGTTCTACTAAAAAAGCATCATTTTCATATTTTTTAGGATAGGTGCGCATTCCAGAATTTCGCTTCCCAATCCTAACAATATCTTTAACTAGCCAATTAACAAACTTTTTCTTGTAGGCCGTATTAGCGGTTTTGAGTTTTTTGTACTCAGAAAGTTCCCCAAACTTCACATCATACACTGAAAAGTAATTGCTTTGTTTAGATTTTTTAATCTCTCTTATAATATCTGTCACAAGCCGGTAAAACTGGTGATCAGTTTCTGATGCAGGGTCTTTAAAAAGTTTTTTGAAAATCTCTATCATTGTATTATCCTCCAACTAAAGGCGTTAGTTTAACAAAACTAATTTCGGTGTTTTCATTAATGGTAACTTTTTCATCTATTTCGGACAATTGATGGTCATTCACTAAAATGAAAAAGCCGTTTTTTTGGAAAGCATCCAAAGCAACGTACACCTGTTTTTCGACATCTATTGGTTTAAACTTTTTATCGTTTAGTTGTTGTTCTCGATTAGTCGGCTGTACCAAACCTTTAAAAACATTTGCAGCTCGGCTGTTATAGTTTTCTACTTCTTGAGTAACTCTCGCTTTGATAATATCTTCCGCGGTAACCGATTCGTTTAGATCAACCTTAATCTGATTTTTGGTTTCTCCTGAAATGGTTTGATCAATTATTGTAACTAACATGACGAAAATTTTTGATGTAAGTTAAGTGAAATTGGCGTGCTCCAAGCTGCATCTACTTAATATTTTTCCAAGGCTCGCTCCAATTTCTTCCGAATTCGTTTTCTTAGTTGTCTTGGTTGCAAAACTTCAATGCTATCACCAAAACCAAGTATCAATCGCTCTAATTCAAAATTAAGGTGGACTTTCATCTTAAAAACAATTCCGTTATCCGGGGTTTTTTCTACCAATTCTTGTGAGCTATGGAATGGTTTCGTAAGCACGTATGGTGCGTTTTTATGATCGACTTTAATAACAACTTCCTGCAGTTGTTCTTCATTAAGCACTGTTACTCCAATGGTGCTTTCATAGTAAGAATCCCCATCAAAATCCTCTTTCAAAAATGGGATTTCAAGATCATAGTCAATAGAAATTATTCGGTCTAAAGCCAAGGTAATAATAGGCTTGTCAGCCGCATTTTTACCCACTAAAAACCATCGATTGTTAAACTCCTTCAATATAAAAGGATGAAATATTAATACGGATGGATGTCGTGCCTTAAATGACTGATAAGATATTTTAAGAACTAGTTTTTTCAAAATAGCTTGGTATAACACATCCAAATGTTCTAGTCCTTTCAAGCGTTCATTTTTATCTAAATGAATAATTGATGATTGATGTGTCTTCTCAGTATATACCTTATCTTCCAAACGTTGTATAATGCCACCTAATTCAGAAAACAATGAAAAATCTTTAAATTGTCTTAACATTTCTACGGTTTCAGATAAGACGTTCATATCATTTTCCGTAATTGGGATATCGGTAATAGAATAATTTGGATGTTCATAGCGATAATATTTTTTCTCATACACCTCTATAGGTGCATTGTATCCTAATTTATCACTTCGCATTAGCTGGATATCCAATTGAACAGTCCGCTTACTCACATTTACTTCTCTACCTTCATATTCGTACAGCGCATCGGAACAAGCAGTGATCAAATCGTCTAAAGTCCATTTTCTGTATATATTTTGAAGGCATTTGTCGATTGTTTTATATCGGATGAGTGCATTTTTGTTAAGAGCCATTTTTAATATCTATATTACTAACACAATGTAAAAGTACAACTACGCAAAACTATTGCGTACATAAAAATAACATTTGTATTGGAATTATGAATAAGTCAATTTATAAGACTTTACAAGTAGTGTCCTGCCGAACTTGGAGTCGGCAGGGCTTATCAAAACAAGAAAATGAAAAATACAATACATATAAACGGACAAACATTGATCGATCTTGGTTACAAGCCAGGTAAATGGTTTAAGGACGCGATAGAGCATATCAATACGCATCAATTAAACGGGATGGCAATGTTAGATTATTTAGAGCAGTTTAAACTGCCTCCTGAAATGGAATTGCATGAAACACAAATCCCATTTGCCGTGAACATAAAAGCGGAAAATGAGCTAGAAGAGTCCAATGTAAACACCGTAATACAATCAATGGAAACTTTAATGAAAACACCAACATTAGTAGGTGGTGCGATAATGCCAGACGCTTGTCCAACTGGTTCTAAAGGTACAATCCCAGTAGGAGGTGTTGCGGTAGCTAAAAATGCCATTCATCCAGGAATGCATAGTGCCGATATATGCTGTAGTGTGATGTTGACTGATTTTGGTAATGCGAACCCTAAAGATGTTTTAGATGCAGCTCACGAAAGCACCCATTTTGGCCCAGGAGGAAGAGATCGAAACGATCAATATCGTTTTCCAGATGAATTATTGAAGCAATTTGAACATAATTTTTTGCTAAATGATGACAACCTGATCAAGGCTGCACGTGCCCATCTGGGTACACAAGGTGATGGGAATCACTTTCTATTTGTTGGTAAATCAAAAGCGACGGGAAATACGATGTTAATCACGCATCACGGTTCTAGGGCGCCTGGTGCGAAATTGTACAAAAAGGGAATGCAGATTGCTGAGCGGTTTCGAAAGGACCTATCTCCTAAAACGCTCAAACAAAATGCATGGATTCCTTTTGACACGGAAGAGGGACAACAGTATTGGGAGGCTCTTCAAATAATTCGTCAATGGACAAAGACCAACCATGAAGTGATTCATAATGCAAGCCTAAAACGATTGCATGTAGAAGCACAAGATCGATATTGGAATGAACATAATTTTGTGTTTAAAGACGGTGATTTGTTTTACCATGCGAAAGGAGCAACACCACTTGATGCGAAGTTTATGCCTGATATTACAGGTCCACGTTTGATTCCATTAAATATGGCAGAACCAGTGTTAATCGTTCAAGGTGATACCACAAATACGAATTTGGGATTTGCCCCACATGGTGCAGGTCGAAATATGAGTCGAACACAACATAAAAAGAACAAAGCCCATCAAACCAATGATGAGGTTTTTGCCGAAGAAACTGCGGGATTAGATGTCCGTTTTTTCTCGAATGAAATTGACGTATCTGAATTGCCAAGTGCTTATAAAAATGCTGAAGCCGTAAGAAACCAAATGGAAGAATTTGGCTTAGGAACTGTTATTGATGAAGTCATGCCTTATGGTTGTATCATGGCGGGTGATTGGGAAAAGAATGCGCCTTGGAAGAAGCGAAAAAAGAAGAAATAATATGAGCTATTCAAAACAATATGTAAGACACTCAAGTATAAGTTCGGAAGAAAAGCTATCTAAACGGCTTGGTTTGTATTGGAATAAAAATGAACAAGATTGGGAAATAGTTGTATCCGATTTTCAAAGGATAGAAGAATTTCTAAAACTATATAAAAATGAACTATCTGATGATAACGAAAAATTTACTCTAATGGGTTTGATCGTTTCTTCATTGGATGATGGTATATCTGAATATCCCAACTAAGCAAAGAAAAATTGGGATGTCTGTAAAACCATTCTTGTTAAGGAATGTTTCTTGCATTTTTCAACTATTCATTATTGGAGTTTAATTGAAGATGAAACTGAAGAGGAGTTTTCAATTACACCATTTATAAAAGAGGTATGGAAAGAAGTAAAACATAATTTTATGGAGTAATAAAATAAAAACACCATATTTGCACCAACAAAAATGAAAACAATACAGAACCATAGCATTGAACGTAGGGCATATTGCCTGAACGATTTTCCATCAGTAAATACAGATGGACAAGGATGTTATAGTACTATATTAAAACGAAGTTGAATACAAAATAAACCAACCATTATAGTACTAAAGCGTCCAATTTCTTGGACGCTTTTTTTATGGGTTGCCAGATCGGGAATCCATTTTGATGCAATAAAAAATAAAAAAATATCGAACGAAGAATAACACATAAACAAGCAAGCTTTTGGGTCAAGTAATTGATGGACAAATGGTTACTAAAAAAGCGATTATCTGCTATAAAGCGGACAGGATTTCTATTGCCCATTTTTAATTTAACTACCTGAAAATCAACAAATTAAATTAAAATTTTATTTGGATAATTGAAAAAAGGATTTCATATTTGCACCGTTGAAAATTCAACAACAGGATGAGATCCCGCTATGCAGTGGGATTAGTTCAACAATCAATTTTGAATACGCCAAAAAAGGCTTTTCAAAACAGTGTTTCACTAAATTAAAAACGAAGTCATGCGATTTTATCACATACAAGAAAATGACAAAACGTCAAGATCGATACTTCGGCACCTTCCATAACCAGATTCTCTGGTAGTAGAAAGTCCGAAGTGTTCCAAGCGAATGTTTCGGACTTTTTTTATACTCAAATTTTAAAAAAGTAGTGCTCGTAGTAAAAAACAAGCCAGACAACTCATGTCAAAAATTTAGGCTTTTGAAAGTGTCTCTGGGTTTATAAATCAGTCTAAACATCAACATAAAAATTAGATAATACAAATTTTAGAACGGTTGTAATGAAACCGAAACACAAAAAAGAACAGCTCGAAAATCAGATTCGAAATGATTTAAAACGGTTGGGAGAGCTTCATTGGAGACGCAGAGATCTGGGCTATATCGAATTAGAAAAACCAATACGAAACGGTTGGTTTAAAGAAGCGATTATTGTTCGGGAGGTCGAAGCGTACAAAAATGAAGATGCGATAAAAGAGGTTTATAAAATTTTAGAAAAACAAGTCTGGGGAAGAACAAAGGACGAGGCGAACGAAAAGTGGTTGGCGATGACGAGTAAATATATTTCAAATAAAAATTTACCCACCATTAGCCGTAAACAATACAACCGCTTGAGCGATGCAGCTAAACGACTTTGCGTTCCTTTTAAGTATTACAATGAGAAGAAAAAACTTCGATTACGGTTTTATGTAAATCTGCCTCTGGGAAGTTATAGGATAAAATTTACCCGAGCCTATGTGACGCATAGCAAACGAATTGATCCTTTAATAGAAAGTGAAATCGATTTGATATGGCAGCGATTTTTAAAATCAGGATTTTATGAAGCTCGCGAACGAGTGGATGGTTGGAAAGACTATTGGAGTATAAATCAAAAGAGAAAACGAAGAAGAATTGACGAGCAAAAAATAAGAACGCTAAAACAATACCCGATTCATCAGCTTTTAAATGATGAAATCGAGTTTTAAATGATAACAAAATGGAAAATTTAATACATAACCCATATTTATTTAAGGCGTTGGCAGCCTACCCCTATGATTTAGAGGAAACGATGGAGGCATTGAATTATGCATTATCATATGACGATCAAAACGTACAAGCCCTTTGTTTATTAGGCAAAGTCTATGCTAATGATTTAAATGAATATGAATTGGCAAAATCATGTTTTGAAAAGGCCATGGCGAGCAACTTAGAAAATCCAAGTATTTATCTGGATTATTTATACACGTTAATCCGAAATGAAGATTTAAAGGAAGCTCAAAAATTACTAGACTTTGCAATGAAAATTAAGGGAGTTGACAAAGTATATTTGATGTTGATACAGGGCCAGCTTTTTGAAGTACAAAAGCGATTTAAAGAAGCTTTAGTTCAATTCAAAAAGGCTAAAAAGTCGGCTTTGAACAACCACTTTAAGCGCTTTGTTAATGATGAGATAAGCCGAGTAAAAGAGAAGTTGGGGGCTAAGAAAAAAAGAAAGCCCAAAAAGAAGAAGAGGGCAAAAAAAAGTAGCCTTTAACTCCCCTTTCTTAAGCAAAGCTGAATTTGAATTCATTCCCATCTTTATTAAAGAGGGAAGCTTTAAAATGGTATCTATAGTGTACTGGCTAGCACGAGAAGTATATCTTCTAAGATGAACGGGTTCGATTCCCCATAGATACCAATAATTTTTAACTACGCACAATAATTGCGTAGTTAATGTAGAGGTTTGTGGTGTTGTTAGGGTAAACCTAAGCTGGTAAAGGGTTTACTAGTATTCCCTGCAGCAACGAGGAGTGTTGCAGGGATTTTGAAAAAATGAAAAAGTAAATCGTGATTGCGGGACATAAGAGATTCCCGCCTTCGCGGGAATATATCAAGTTAAGTCCGGTTAGGTGTTTCGGTATAGCACCAATGTATAAATCATTGCAGTTTTTGTATGATGAATTTATATGCAACGAGGCTTGATACCTAGACTGTAGTTAACAGTCACTGTCAATAGGTCGTGGGTTCGAATCCCACTCTCAATCCATTTTTGAGATAGTTCAGTTTGGTTAGAACAATTGAAGACTTGCAGGTTCGAGTCCTGCTTCCGAAAAATCGGAATGGCGAAATTGGTAAACGCACCATATTAAGGATATGGCAACTTAAGCTGACCATCTTGTAAAACTGGTCTCCAAGCCACGCTGGGCATAAAACAGCAAAAAAGAACAGCATTTGTAACTCGGTTTTTTAGGTTAAAGCACCTTAAAAACAGTCTTGAAAATGCCTGAAATAGCCATTTTATTGATGGTTTAAGCAATTACTTTTTAGTATGCGGCTTTGCAAACGATATAGGGTTTTAATTTGATATCAGCTGCCAACTCAACTATTAAATACTGATTGTAGCGATTATACAAAAAATGAGATTTCCGCGATGGAAAGATGGGTTATTTATGCTGTTTTTAAATTAAAAAAGCGACCGGCGAAAGCCTGTCTGCAGACAGGCAGGCCCGACCATGATCGAGCAATTAAACAAGTATCATGGAAACGCCCAAAAATATGACATAGCCTCCGTTACAGCGCATGTCTTTGTCAAGATTATGTATTAGAACTTCGTTAAGAAGGTTGAAAATGAAATAGATTTTCTAATACTTAATCTTGGCTTTATTAATGTTGAACAGGTTTGAATTATCAAACCAAAAAATGAAAACGATGAAACGAGTAAGAATTAATGCAGGAAACATTGGTTTAGTTTTTAAAAGAGGTGATTATCGTAAGTTAGTTAAAGCTGGTACGCATTGGCTGCCATTGAATAACTCTGTGATGATATTTAATCTTGCTAAACAATTTTTAGCACCCATTGCGATTGAACTCTTATTAAAAGATACGGAGTTGGAGGCCATGCTTGAAGTTATTGAAGTTAAGGATGGTAACATTGCATTGCGTTTTGAAAATGGTAATTTTAAAGACGTGCTTACCGCTGGTAGATACTTTTTTTGGAAGGGGCTTATTGACCACAGTTACGTAATTGCAGATTTGAACAAAATTTACATTACCGAGCAGATTGATAAGACGACTTTGAGTACCTACAAGGTCAACCAATATGTGCGCATGTTTGAGGTTGCCGCTTACGAAAAGGCCGTACTTATAATTGATGACAAATATGAAAAAACACTTGGGCCTGGTGTCTACAGGTTTTGGAAAAACAGTACATCAATTAAAGTTGCAAAAGCCGACTTACGTATGCGACAATTAGAAATTGCTGGTCAGGAATTGTTGACAAAAGACAAGGCTGCAATTAGAATGAGTTTGTATGCACAATACAAGGTTATCGATATTGAAAAAGCTTTGTTGAGCAATAAAGATTACGAAAAGCAATTGTATGTTGCTTTGCAATTGGTATTGCGTGCCTACATAGGCGGATACACCTTGGACGAATTGTTGGAACAGAAAGAAGGTATTGGCAATGCCGTATTGGAAACTGTTAAAAAAGACATCGCAAAATTAGGTGTTGGCGTATTGAGCATTGGTATTCGAGATGTCATCCTTACGGGTGAGATGAAGGATATTATGAACCAGGTGCTTGTTGCCCAGAAAAGAGCACAGGCCAACGTCATTACCCGACGAGAAGAGACTGCTTCTACCAGAAGTTTGCTAAATACAGCAAGGCTTATGGAAGAAAACGAAATGCTCTTCAAGTTAAAGGAAATGGAGTATGTAGAAAAAATCGCTGATAAAATTGGTGAGATTAGTGTTACCGGAAACGGTGGTGTAGTCAAACAGTTGAAGGAGATTTTTTCGGTGAATAAATAGATAAATGCGTTGACGGTTGTTAACGCATTTTTTAATTTATAAAAAATCATATGAAAATAATCCAACACCAATTTTCATTAATGCTGGATTATAAAACTCTACTAAATATGAATAAAACTTAGGTCATTTGTATTACCTGCAAATACAATGGCATGCCTAACGTAATATTAAAAGGGAATGTAATGGCCAAAGCCATTGGTAAATACAAACTTGGATTTGCTTTGGGTGCGACTATGCGCATCGCTGCGGGCACTGCTATATACGAAGCACTTGCTGCTAAAATGGCCAGCAAAAACCGATCTCCATCCTGTGTTAAAAATGATCCTGAGGCACTCGCTATCATCAATCCATTGATACAGGGTACAATAATGGCAAATAACAATGCGAACCAACCTTTTTTTAGAAATGCCCCTATTTTCTTTCCGCTGGTAATACCCATGTCTAACAGAAAGACCGCTAGAAAACCTTTAAAAATATCAGTAGTAAAAGGTTTAATCCCCTGGGCTTGAGCGTCATTCGCCATAAATCCTATAATTAAACTACCCAGTATTAATAAAACACTACCGTTAGTAAGGGCGTGTTTTAGTATCGGACCCATGTCTTTACACGATTTTTTGCCGTTGGCATAAAATCGCATTAATAATACACCTACAATAATTGATGGAGCTTCCATGAGTGCCATGACAGCTACCATGTGTCCTCCAAATGAAATACCCTCCATTTCCAGAAAACTAATAGCGGTAACAAAGGTAACTGCACTTACTGAACCGTACGCTGCCGCAATTGCACCGGAGTTTTCAACACTAAACTTTAAACGTAAAATATAATAGGTATAAACTGGTACTAAGGCTGCTAACAAAAGTCCCGCTACAATCGCCCATACAATGTCTGCGCTAAAAGCGCTATGGGCTAACTCCTGTCCGCCTTTAAAACCAATAGCAAACAGGAGGTATAACGAAATAAATTTAGAGGAATTTGGAGGAATTTCTAAGTCACTTTTTACCTGTGATGCAAATAATCCCAACACGAAAAAAAGTAGTGCTGGGTTGGTTAAATTATCAACCAATAAGTGTAAATCCATTCGTTAATTGATCGCTATTTAGTCGACAACTTCTATTTCTAAAGTGCCGCTAATTCTTAAGTTTTTCCCTGAAGCCTTTACTTCTTGAAAAAATTCAACAAATTGTTCTCGATCCCTGTGTAATTGAGCTACACGACCATCGTCATAACTCGTATCGCTATTTTCATTTCCTTCACAAACGGAAAGTCTATGCAACTTATGAAAGTTGATCTTTTCTCTTATTAATGCATTGACCAAATCGAGTGCTTCAATGGCACTAAACTTACCCTCGACTAATTTTACCTGATGTTGAATGTCTACTGTTGTCATGATTTTATTGTTTTTAATTATTTCTTGTTGTTAGCCAGCGCTAAAAATGTCACGATACTGGTTATTATCCCTACTTTAACCAAGTTCCAAAAAAGAACCGTGCTTAGGCTATAAGCAGATAGCAGTGAAACTAAGAAGACAATGGCTAGAAGAATGATAAACATAATTCTAGCGTACTTGACAAGTTCTTTTAACTGTATGCTTATTAATAAAACTCCCGCTGTTTTGCGCAAATGAACTGTTTTATTCAATGTGGATATTAACTGTGTCATTTTATGGTATGTTCAAATTCTGAGCAAAGGTTAAACAGAAATTTCATATATTTTTATTTATATTTATTATTATATACATAAATATTATTTATGAATTATACGTTGCACCAGCTACAAGTATTCATTGAAGTGGTAAATAAAAAGAGTATTACCAAGGCTTCAGAAGCACTGTTTTTAACACAGCCTGCTGTATCGATACAACTAAAAAAATTTCAAGACCAGTTTCCTTTTCCCTTAACCGAGGTAATAGGAAGAAAGCTATACGTCACTTCATTTGGAGAGGAAATAGCCCATTTAGCAAAGAAAATTTTGAATGATGTTTCTAGTCTGGATCATAAAACCAAACAATATCAAGGAAAACTCGCAGGAAAATTATCGATTTCTGTAGTTTCTACCGGAAAGTATGTTATGCCGTATTACCTATCAGGCTTTGTGCAAAAACACAGCGGTATCGATTTTAGCATGGATGTTGCCAATAAGCTTAAAGTTGTTAATGATTTAGAGAACAATCTAGTGGACTTTGCATTAGTATCTGTTTTGCCCGATCATATTGAGTTAAATCGGTTTCCGCTTTTAAAAAACAGTTTGTACTTAGTTGGGGGTAGCGAACTTGAACGAAATAGAAAAGGAACGTCCTCGTTAATATTTAATGAACAACCTTTATTGTATAGAGAACCAGGATCGGCTACCAGAAATGCGATGGAAACATTTATTCAAGGAAAGAACTTTCCTGTCTCAAAGAAAATCGAACTAACCAGTAACGAAGCACTCAAACAAGCAGTTATAGCGGGCTTAGGATACTCAATTATGCCTATGATCGGTATACGAAACGCTATAGATATGGGACTTATAAAAGTGATCCCTTACAAAGGTTTACCCATACATACTCAATGGAATTTGGTGTGGTTAAAACAAAAGAAGCTCTCACCTGTAGCTGAAGCATTTCTTGATTACTTACAAGAAGAAAAGGATGTTATAAAGGATAAATACTTTAAGTGGGTACTCTAAAAAACAATTTTAATCAATCGTAAAAAACGAAACAACACCATTTTTTGGAGTCAAAGAGCTATAAAAAGCTAGTTAATTTTCGTAATTTTATTCGGCGATTGAAAACTACCATTCGTCGACACTAAAGCATCTATTCACCGAAATTTAATGTCAAATTATAAAGACAATAGACATCTTTATAAAAACCTTATGTCTATTTAAAAATGAAAACACTGTCGATCTTATTAATTGAAGATGATGAAATAGAAACTATTAAATTTAAAAGAGTGCTGGATAGCATGAATATAAAATACAATCTAACGCTATCAAAAAATGGTGAAGAGGCTCTTACTATTTTACAAGAAGAAAACAAAACCCCCGATGTGATCTTTTTAGATCTTAACATGCCTAAGATGAACGGAACAGAATTTCTGAAAATTCTTAAAAAGAACGCAGCCCTAAAATATATTCCGGCTATGATACTTACCACATCAAATAACCGAACGGATATTTTAGAATGCTATACCATCGGAATTGCTGGCTACATATTAAAACCTTTACGTTATGAAGACTACAAGGAAAAAATAAAAATTGCTGTTGCGTATTGGTCAAATAACGAACTAATTAAATTATAAATGAAAGGAATTGTATTTACAGAGTTTTTAGAACTTGTTGAAGATAAATTCGGATTGGAAATGGTCGATCAACTCATTCAGGAATCTGATCTTAAATCAAAAGGAATATATACCGCTGTCGGCACTTATGATTTCGCAGAAATGCTAAGTTTAGTATCAAATCTAAGTAAAAATACTTCCATTGCAGTTGATCAACTACTCTGTGTTTATGGAGAACATTTTTTTGATGTTCTTAAAAGAGATTACCCTCAATTTATCGCTTTATATGATGATCCTTTGGAAATGCTCTCTTCTATCGAAAATCACATTCATGTAGAGGTGCGGAAAATATATCCTGATGCCGAATTACCTACTTTTGAAATTATTGAGAAAAAAGAAAATTCCCTCATAATGATCTACCGATCGAACAGGGCTTTACATCAGTTTGGGCTTGGATTAATGCGCAAAACATTTCTTCATTTTGATGAAAAAGGTAGTATCGATACGGAAAATATAGCCAAAGACGGAACCGAAGTAAGGTTTAATATTAAAAGACTTTGATGTCCAAAGAAACAGACATATTAAAACGTGCTTTAGCCCGAGAAAAGAATGCTAGGAAACAAGCTGAAAAAATACTTGAAGAAAAAGCCTCTGATCTATTTCAATTAACAACAGAGCTCCGAACGGCCAATGAAAAGCTCGAAAGTTTAGTAAGCGAACGAACTTCAGAGTTGCAAGGTGTTTTTGAAAATATTGTAGACGCCTATGTGGTTATGAACTTATCTGGTGATGTCCTTAAAATGAATGATGCTGCAAAAACACTGTTCGGGTATGATATTGACAAAGAACCTTTAAACGTTGTTGGTCTTATCTACAAGCAAGATATCCCTTATGCGATGAAGTCTTTTCAAGAACTAGTGAAAAAAGGTGCTTTTACCAACTACAATGCCAGGGTATATACAAAACAACGGGAGGTGAGAAATGTGCAAATTAATGCCAGTTTAGTCTTCAACGCTAAAAAAGAGCCCATAGCCGCACAAGGTATCGTACGAGATACTACAGAGCAGGTTAAAAATCAACAAGTTTTTGAAGAGCAAAAAAAACAGTTAAGTGTTATTGTAGAAAACTCTTCTTTAGGGATTGCCTTAACACAACATGGAAAAATTTTACAAACAAACAGTGCTTTTCAACAGTTATTAGGGTTTACTGCTGATGAGCTAAATACAATGCAGGTTAAAGACATTTCTGTCAAAGATGAATACAATGCTTCTAAAGAAAAAATGGAAGCCCTAAATAATGGAGATATTGATAATTTCACCATTCAAAAAAAATACCGTAAAAAAGACGGAGGCATCTTAACGGCCAAAACAAGTGTAAGTGCCGTACGAAATGATTTGGGAAATATAAAGTATCAGGTTGCACTTATTGAAGACATGAGCGAACAGCTTAAACAACAACTAAAGGAAAAACAGCTGTTAAGCGATCTGGAAAAAAGTAACCAAGAGCTAAACGATTATGCTCACATCGTTTCGCACGATCTAAAATCACCTCTTAGAAGTATTAGTAGCCTAATTTCTTGGTTACAAGAAGACTATGCTGATGTCTTCGATAAAAAAGCCAATACTACTTTTGACATGTTGCATAAAAAAGTAGATAAAATGGACCAACTAATTAATGGAGTGCTAGAGTATGCCAGTGTAGACCGAATTGAAAAGAAAATTTATAGTATTAACCTCAACCAGATTGTACAGGATGTTATTGAGGTCATTTATGTACCAGAGCATATATCAGTAAAAATAACGAATACGCTACCAACTGTTCAAGGGGATGAGTTTAGACTGCAACAGCTCTTTCAAAACTTAATAAGTAATGCCATCAAATACAATGACAAACAAAAGGGCGTTGTCAAAATTAGCTGTGAAGAAAAAGAACGTTTTTGGGAGTTTTCTATTGAAGATAACGGTATAGGTGTTGAAAAAAAGTATTTCGAAAAGATCTTTAATGTTTTTCAAAGTCTTGAAAATGAGGATAATTCAACTGGAATAGGATTGTCAATTGTCAAAAAAATTGTCGATTTTTATGGTGGTAGAATTTGGCTTACTTCGCAAGTGGGTGAAGGCAGTACTTTTTACTTTACCATTAAAAAATGAGTGAAACACCCAATCTTAATTATATTAATGAGCTTGCTGCAGGAGATTTAGGTATCAAGACAAAGCTCATTAATATTATGAAAAATGAATTTCCTGAAGAACGTGCTGAGTTTGCTATTTATATGCAATCATCTGAATATAACAAAGCGTCAGAACAGGTACACAAACTAAAGCATAAAATCAATATTCTTGGTTTGCAAAAAGGTTACGTGTTGGCCAAAAACTTCGAAAACGACCTTAAAAATGAAAATACCTCCTTGAATGATCGCTTTAGAAAGTTATTAAATACCATAGAAAACTACCTAAATACACTTTAACCTACACTATGAATTGTATAATTATTGATGATGAAGCAACCGCTAGAGCAATTATTAACCATTTATGTGATCAAATATCACAATTAAAGGTGGTATCTGAATTTTCAAATGCTATAGAAGCCATAAAGTTCCTAAATCAAAATGAGATCGATCTGATTTTTCTCGATATTCACATGCCCGATTTTACGGGTTTTGATTTTATTCAGACATTAAAATCCCCTCCTAAAATAATACTAACAACTTCTGATGCCAATTTTGCCATACAAGCTTTTGAATATGATTGTATTGTTGACTATTTACTAAAACCTATTGAACTCTTGCGGTTTAAAAAGGCGATTGAAAAAGCTGAGCAAACAACCATAAGTGAAGAAAAAACCTCAGTCGAGAAACAAGATAATAACAATGACCTCTTTGTGAATATTGATCGTCGTTTAGTTAAAATAAACATTCCTGATATTTATTTAGTCGAAGCCAAAGGGGATTATATCAATATCAAAACTGAACAAAAAAATTACATTGTTCATTCGACTTTAAAGAAAATAGAAGAAAAACTACCTGATACGCTATTCCTAAAAGTACATCGATCATACGTAATTAATACCAATAAAATTATCGATATCGAAGATAATAGCGTTCTTATTAAACAAGATATCATACCTGTGAGTCGTGCAAATCGTCCAGAACTTAGAAAGCGGTTGAATTTGTTGTAAAATACGTTTTCAATACCCTTGTAAGCGCCATATTAAAGTCTCCCCTTGAGGAGAGATATAGAGGGGTGTTCTCTTCAGGATATTAAAATGTAATTGAACACCCTTCCCTCAAAGGAAGGGAGCAGTCTACCTCTTGATCCCTAAATATTTGAAATATAATTTCTAATCACCGAACTAAAAACTCCTCTCGTCGACACTAATTTACCCTTCTATCGATTAATATGATATAAACAACTTTATGGGGTTAGTTTGGCTGTATGAAAGCCCCAATTTTCATAGCACTTTTACTAGTCTCTACATTAGCTAAACCCCAAGAAATTGACTCTTTGCTGATGAAGAGTCATGTTATTTATCAGGATGCAAACACGCTCCTTCATTTTCCTTATTCATATGAAGATATCAACTTTGATATTTTCAAAATGCTTGATTCCATTAGTCCTACATGGCATGAAATAAGAATAAAAGATTTAGAATCAAATGAATACAAAAAAGACTGGGGCTTGCAAATAAAAGCTAATAGCTATCGCAATTTCCAAGGAGTTCTTGATGATGAAACAAATAACATAACGGTATCTAGATTTAATGCGGAATTAGAATGGGATATATTAAAGGGCGGATTCTTTGCAAATAGAACGAAAGCAACAACCGCGCTACTCGAAAAACAACTATTGAATGACGCTTTAGAGCGAGAAAACAAAATTATTTGGCGGCGCCAATTTCGGTTGCATTACAATTATGCTATTAATCAAGAACTCTTAAACCATTATACAAGCAAAAGTAAATTTCTAGAAAAATACTTTGACATTTTAAATGAACTCTACTCTCAAAAAATGATCAAAAGAGAAGAGGTTATCAAAATATCTAATGAGTTATATAACAGTAGAGAACAATCTAAGCAAATACAATTTTATCAAGATCATGTAGCAGATAGTATTCCTGCATTGTTCTTAAATGAGAAACTTCCATTAATAAAGATTGATTTAAATAAAGATGATATTTTCAAATCGCCTAAAAACGAAGACAAAAAAATATGGAAGCAACACATTATTAAGCTAAAAAATCGAGCATTCAGAGACATTAAGTTTTCGATTTATGCTAATTATAACTGGACGGAGACCATAACGAGGCAATTTAGTAGCCCTTTAATTGGTGCCAGATTCAGTGCTCCTATTCGTTTTAACAATCGGAAAAAAATTATTCAAACAAAAATACAACAAGCTACTGCTCAAGAAGATGATCGATTAGTGGGTAAACAGAATCAGCTTGTCACTTATTTAAATGCACATCAAGAAAAAATTAACGATCTATACACCCTTCATAAAAAATGGTTGATCATCCAACAGCGAAAAACCATCACCCAAATTATAAAGGAAGAACTAAATACCTATAACTGCGGTTTACTTTTGTTACAGTATACTAAGGAGCAATATGATATTATAGAAAATGTATTACAGCTAAAAAAACAATTGTATACGATTGTTTCTCATATTATCGAGCTTAGTCCGGAATCCAATATTCATCAATTTATCTCATCTGTTGCATTCAACACAGGTATTAGTTTAGACCCTGTGGTAATTACAAAAAGTTCTTTTTCGCAAAGACTACAACTACAATTTCTAAAAGCGAAAAACATACAACGTATTCAGATGACCTTTCAAGATGGTGCTTTTGAAAACCTACTGAAGAAAGAAGGCATCCAGGTCTCATTTGAACAACCAACTCCTAATGCTGTTTTTTTAAAAGACTTGATTTCAAACGAGTTAGAATTAATCTCTAAAAAATAAGAACATGAGGACATTTTCTTATCAAAAAGAAACCGCAAAGATTCGAACCCTTAAAGAACCGGTAGTGAAGAAGAAGAAATTCAACTTCGATAGGTTAGTATATTTTATTCTTGTATTAATCGCCTTTGGTTTCTTAGCAAAATATCTATATACCAAAGTGGCTATCGTTAAAGCAAATGGTATGGTTGTTATGGATAAAATAGATGTAAATTTTACACAAGATATTCGGATTAAACAACTATCTGTTCAAGAAGGTGATTCCGTACAAATAGATCAGAACCTATTTTCATATCAACAAAATGAGTTTGACAATGAAGCAGCTGTCTTATTACGATCTGAGGGGAAAAACGAGAAAAAAAATGATGCCTTGCAGGATTTAGCTTTCAAAATAGCCCAAAAGAGAATAGAACGAAACAACCTATACAATCATACAAATCAGTTAGATCAACAACTAGAAAAGATGATAAAACTGGTGTTATTAGATGTGTATACCAAAGAAAAATTAGAAGGGATTAGGAATCAAATTCTACTTGCCAAAAACAAGATTTCATTGCTTAATAACGAGATACGTTTTTTGCTTTCCCAGACTTCCCTATTAAGAAACAACAATAATCACGCAACACAACCTACTATTTTCGACCTAAGTACTGGTGGTTATTCCAGCCATAGAAGCAGTTACCTATCTCCTATTAATGGTATTATTGGTCAAATTCACAAAAATAGAGAAGAGTCTTGTTATAAAGGAGAGCGGGTAATGACCATACACAACACCGAAAAAGTATTTATAAAAGGATATTTTGATCTTAAAGACGCGGCACATCTTGACGAGGGGGACATCGTCGATATACTATTTCCGGATCAAACAAAAGAAAAAGGGGTTATTAATAAATTATATGTATCCACTTATACGGCTCCTATAGAATTCCAGAAAAAGTATGAGCCCACAGAACGAAATATTCTTGCAGAAATAATCCCTTTGCGAGCGGAACAGAAAGATCGCTGGGGAGCTTATCATATGTTAAACGTTTCCATTTCATTAAACAAGACTTTCCGCTAAAAACCATCCGTCTAAGGATAACGACCATTCATCTACAAGAGTCTTCTATCAAACTAAAAAGCAGCTCTTTACAACAATATCAAAACTAATTTAGTATCAGAAATTATAACCCATTAAATCTTACTATTATGAACACACAATTAAAATACAACCTACATGTAAATGATTTTGATCAACCTACACTTGGTTACAAGCAAAGTGATCTTTTCAAAAAACTAAAAAACAAAGAAGAACAAATCGCTGTCGTTGGTCTGGGATATGTAGGGCTTCCTTTAGCGGTACATATGGCTGCTCACTTTAAGGTAGTAGGTTTTGATATTAGCGAAGAAAAAGTTGTTCAAATTGCACAACATCAAGATCCCTGTGGCGAACTAGCCGCTGACGAATTTAAAGGAAAAGACATTGCTTTTAGTGCAAACGATAAGGTACTGGCTAGCGCAAAGTTTTATATTGTAGCGGTACCTTCTCCTATAGATCATTTAAAAAAACCGAACCTAAGACCGATAATGGCTGCTACTGCTACCGTAGCTCGTCATTTAAAAAAGGGCGATTGTGTTGTTTTCGAATCTACCGTATATCCGGGCTGTACAGAAGAAGTGTGCGTACCCATTTTAGAGCGTATTTCACGCCTAAAATATAATGAAGACTTTACCATCGGATACTCTCCTGAGCGAATTAATCCAGGGGATACACAACATACGTTTACAAGTATTAAGAAAATCGTTTCCGGAAGTACTCCAGAAGCTTTAGAAGTTATTGCTGATGTTTACGAAAGTGCTGTGAAAGCGGGCGTATACCGGGCAGCTACCATTCGAGTTGCAGAAGCCGCAAAAGTTGTTGAAAATATTCAACGAGATGTAAACATCGGTTTAATGAATGAGCTTTCTCAGATATTTAACAAATTGGATATTAATACAAAAGAAGTTTTAGAAGCTGCAGGAAGTAAGTGGAATTTTCATCACTACTATCCAGGTTTAGTCGGAGGTCATTGTATTGGTGTAGATCCTTATTATCTAATTCATAAAGCAAAGCAGCATAAAATCGAACCCAAACTTCTTGAACAAGTTCGCAAAGTCAATGAAAGTATGGTTCCACATATTGTAAGCGAAATTAGTAAACGAGTATATAGAAACGGTTTGCAAAAAAAGCAACACACTATTCTGGTAAAGGGAATCACCTTTAAAGAAAACGTCAATGATATTCGTAACTCAAAAGCTGCTGAACTTTGCCTTGCTCTAAAAGAAAAAGGATTTCAAGTTTGCGTACAAGATTATATGGCTAATGCTGATGAAGTAAAGCAGCATTATGGGATTGAACTTACTAAAAGCACTTCTGAACGTTTTGATGCGATCGTGCTAGCCGTTGATCATACAGATTATCAAGACTTAGGCTATTTCGATTTGTTGAAAAATGCAAAAGACGACGCCATCATCTTTGATATTAAAGGGAATATGAAAGATAAAATCCCTGCAAGCGTATATATGTCGCTTTAATTTTAAACTAGTCCCCTGACAATAGACCAAGTCATGTTAAATGTTCTACGACATAACGACCGTTCCAATAAGATTCAGTTCTCAGGTTACACCATGCTAAAAGTTGATCACCTATCGGTGCTGCTGCATGAGCCTTTAACCTATATCGATGCTGTTATTATCAACACGGAAAACAAAGAACATGCAACAGACTTGGTCTTTCATATTCGCAAAAACGCCGATTTGGCAATTGCGTTAAAACCCATTTTTATAAACGCTACTTGCCAATTACATAAGACTGTTGGCATACATACTGATGGATATATTGATATCGATCAGCTCCCAATAGCTGTCAACCGTATTGACGTGATCAGCAAGCGTCTTAAAAGGATATCGCTTACAAAAAATGGAGCCCACGATGACCAATTGCAATACAAAATCTTGGCTTTTCTTTTCACCAGAAATCATCCAATAGAACCGATTGCAGATAGAACAAGCTTAATTGGGTATATCCTTCCATTAATTGATCTTTTTTATAAAAAGGAGGAAGTACTGCCTAAATTATTAATGCTTGAAAAAAGCGTGGCATCTGGTCATCTGACGATGAAACTACATGACCATGTTCATTTATGTAAAAATTGTCACGGTAATTACTTGAATTTTATTGAAACCTGCCCTAAGTGTGATAGTATCGATATCAAAGCACAAGACATTGTACATCACTTCGTTTGTGCCCATGTTGCCCCGGAAAAAGACTTTAAAACAAAAGAGGGATTATCTTGCCCTAAGTGCGATAAGCAATTAAGGCATATTGGTATCGATTATGACAAGCCATCATCCATGTATAACTGCAACTGTTGTAACCATGAATTTCAAACACCGAATATGGTGGCTAAATGCATTGATTGCGAAACGGAAAATGAACTTTCCGCCTTAATAAAAAAGACCATTGGCACATACAGTATCACATCGTTAGGAGAAGAATGGTTACTAGGAAATGTGCAACAAAACAGCCAAATATCTATTTCTCCCGATGGCATAATGACCTTGTCTTTGTTTAAAATTATTGCAGGACAAGAGTTAAAAAGAATAACTATAAGTAAAGCAACAAGTCAAATGGCTTCTATCCGTTTTGAAAACAACCGCTTAGGTCATTTTGATGATGACACAAAAAAGGCATTAGTAAAGGAAATAGGAACAATTATTCAATCCTATTTATTACCAAGTGATGTTTTGGCCGCAGACGCTTATAATTCATATTACCTATTACTGCCCGACACAAAAGAACCACTACCTCAACGCCTTGAAACCATTCAATATAACTTAGGAAAACTTCTAGGTGATAATTTACAAGAGCAGTTGTTAGCTATTAATATCCAAACACATCAGCCTAAATCAGGTGAAACAATTGATGATATTTTAAAACAATTCAACTAATTGCATGTCATTACAATTAGAAAATATAGTACCTGAATATATTAACTATTGGAATGAAGTAGGGTTACCAAAATTCATTCGGGTTTTTTGGTATTTCATTTTGTTTGAGTTTACCCGATACATCATTATTGATTATATAGTGGCATTAATATTTTGGATTAACAGAAAAAAGCGCGCTAAAAAATTCGAAAAAGCCAGGCAATTATTACGTCTTGAAAATCCATTTGTTTCAGTTATAATTCCGGGTAAGAACGAAGGAAAACATCTTTACAAATTAACAAAATCATTAGCAGAACAAACTTTTTCAAACTTTGAACTCATTATTGTTGATGATGGCTCTGACGATGACACCCCAATTATCGGTAAAAACTTAGAACGCCTAGGTTTAATCGATAAATTTATTAGAAACGAAATGCGAGGAGGTAAAGCCTCTGCTGCCAATTTAGCGTTGCGATATAGTAGCGGCAAATACATTGTACATCTTGACGCCGATTGTTCTTTTGATTATGATGCTATCGAAAATGTATTGGTTCCTTTTTACATGAACGAAAAAATTGCAGCCGTGGGTGGCAATGTAAAAGTTAGAAATTATAAGGAAAGTTTATGCGCCAGATTGCAGGCAATTGAGTATCTAAAAACCGTTTCAGTAGGCCGAATCATCACCTCATATTTAGGAATTTATAAAATTATTTCAGGAGCATTTGGCGCTTTTAGAGCAGATGTCATTGATGCTATAGGAGGTTGGGATATTGGCCCCGGTTTAGACGGAGACATTACCGTTAAAATTAGAAAATCAGGTTATAAAGTTTGTTTTGAGCCCAGTGCTATTTGCTTAACCAATGCGCCTTCCAAATTTAAAGTATTAACCAAACAACGATTGCGCTGGGATAAATCGATCATACGATTTAGAGTTCGCAAACACAAAGATGTATACTTCCCCAACGCTAACTTCAACTGGTCGACCTTCTTTTCGCTTGCCGAAAATGTATTTTACAATGTAGTACTTGATATACTATGGTGGTTTTACATTATTGATATTATTGTTAATTACAGCAGTCAACTGCAATTTGTCATTCCCATGAACTTTACCCTATATTTTGTAATGAGCTATGTGCAAATGTGTAGTATTTACGTTTTTTCAGAACGCAGAAAAGAAGAACTGTACTTATGGCCATATGTTTCTTTGATGACCATTTATACTGGCACATACTTAAGAATCGTTCGTACAGCTGCCTACTATAAAGAATTCTTTTTTAAGCGGTCTTTTGAAGATACATGGAACCCTTACAAATCTTCTATCCAAGCAAAGAAAGCAGGCTTATAACCAATAATCCTCTTCTTTTTTCCATCCATCTACAGCAAACGTCCACCCGCCGAAAAACAACTCACTAAAGGGTAATCTAACGCTAAATTTATCATTGTAATTAAACCCCAAGTATTATGCAATGGACAGGAAATAAAGACTGGAAACACGTCAAAACAGGAGACGGATATCACCTTAAAGCTGAATTTTTAAAACCTTCAAAATTTTGGTGGATTGTATACAAAGGCAATCAAATGATTCGTGTTTCAAGAGACGAAACCGATTTTCAACCAACATTGAAAAAGGCACAAGTAAAAGCACAACAAACCATGATTCGTCATATACAAAATACCTCAAATTAAATAACTATGAAGACAGTAAAAATACTATTTAAAATAGTCCTTATTATAGGATTCCTAAGTTGTAGTACAGAAGAAAATACAGCTGAATTAATTGAAGCACCAATCGATGAAAATCCTTTTTCGGTAAACAATGACAGAAATGAGTTAACAAAACGGCTGCGTTTTATTAATAGAACTGCCACTATTAAACCAGTTGTAAAAACAAAGACCGGAAAATTTTCAACCGCTAAAGTAAATGGTGCGCAAGAAAATTACTTCTGGGAGCATGTTGCAGAAGTAGACCCTCTGGTTCTTGGAGGGTTTACCCTAAGCGCGACACATATTACCTTGGCTGACGACAAGGCATATGTAAGCTATCACAAGCAAGGTGATTTACACAAGGGTGCGGTTGAAATCATTGATCTTTCCAATCCTAATTTTCCTGAAATAATAAGTCAGGTTTACTTTAATAATGCCGATGTCAATGCGTTGACGTCTGACTTTGAAGGATCAAATAGTCTGCGGAAAATTTGGACTGCCATGTCGGATAATGTGCACGGAGCTCAATTATTTGAACTCACAACAACAAATGGGCAGTTCAACTCCGATTTCAAACGGGTTAATTTGTCAAATGTATTTGAAAACTCAGGAGTTTCTGCCTCAGCAAATGGTATTGCTTCTACTGATAATTATATCTATATCACTTCGGGAAAAACACATGGTGGTACCGTTATTCTAAATAAGGATAATCTCAATGCCTTAGACCACGAAGTATATGCCAATGCGAAGTACTTGGCGCTTAATTCCGACAACTCGAAAGTAGCAAGTCTGATCACAGGAGATGAGGCTTTTATAAGGGTTGCCGATGTAAATGATGCATTGAATACCACTAGCTTTCCTATAGGCAGCATTTTTCATCAAAATGTAGTAGAAACATATCGCGGTAAATCTACGATGGAATTTTCCCCAATACATAGTAATCAACTATATGTCGCTAAGGGCAAGTATGGTTTGGCCAATGTTGATGTCAATTCTGGCACGATCTTAAATGAATCTGAAGGGTTAATGCTAGTTGTTGGTAATACAAACGGAATTACTACCGATAATGACTATATCTATATGGCCAATGGTGCAGACGGTATTGCTATTGCGAAGCACCCTACGGTCGAAGGCGAAGAAATAAATCCGGTATTTTTCTGGGATATGCAGGAAGATGACGCCTCTGCTAACTTTATCATGGCTGATGGTGAATGGGTTTTTGTTGCCAAAGGTGGTGGCGGATTCAAAATTCTGCGCAAAAGAGAAAAGGACGAATACAAAACGGTTACTACCTATGATGAAAAAGGAGTGCCAGACGGAATGGAAGAAGATGTTGAAGTGTGCAGTACATTACTCCCTAATATCTACCAAAATGTTCTTCCGGAACGACAAAATGCGATGCAAGCACATCCCGAGTACTTTACAAACCCAGTAAAAGAATTATATATAAGTGAAGAAACCGATCTATACTTAACATTTATTGATGAAGGCGCAGGGTATAAAAATGTGCTAGGCTACTATACCTATAATCAGGATAATCCTCCGGCAAGTGTAAATGACCTGGATAAAACTGTCATATTTCCAAATGCTTCGGCACAAGGATCCGGTGGCGGACTCATTCGAGGTAATACAATGCGATTACTAGGTAGTTTTGAATCAGGTACGGTAGTTGGATTTTTCCTGATCGCCAACGGATGGAGAAACGGAAGTATCACTGATGGATATTATTCTCAACACACCGACATCAATTTTAATTTAAGCGGACGACAGCAAAGTATTCTGTTTTACGATCAAACCTGTCAGTCTACGGTCATTGCATTCGAAGACATTTCAGTACCTAACGGAGACAACGATTTTAACGATGCTATTTTTCAAATTGAAGCCTCTAACCCTAATGCAATCGACACATCATCATTTAACCAAATAGGACAATAATAACTTTTTAAAACATACTATTATGAACACGTTAAACACATTCTACCGAATCGGATTTTTAAATTTTGTAAGATTATTAAACGTATTGCTCGTTGCAATGTTGATGCTTATTCCGCTTACCATGATCTATCATGCGGTTGGTTAAACTGCAGTTCCCCTGTCTTACTCAAGTTGGCGCCAGTAGCAATACTGGCGCTTTCTATTTTAAACAAAAAATCCAATCTATTGAGTTAGATTGGATTTTTAATAGTGTGGTCCCACATGGGCTCGAACCATGGACCATAATTTCTTTACTTACAGTCTATTAATAGCTTGTCAACTTTTCTGGCAACCGAATTGTATGCCTATTTTAATAACAATTTATTTAGATTTGTGTCTATGAATTCAAGCAAAAATCAAAAAATGTTAAGTTGGATTATTTTTATTTGTGTGGTAATTGCAGCTGTTGCGGGACTTTTATATCGAAATAATGGTATTACAAAAAACCAAGAACAAGACAAAACTCTTAAAGAATTAAAGCCCCTTCTAGGGTTAGCAAGATATTTCAAAGAAAATGATGTAGATATAAACAACCCAGATGAAGCATTTGAAATATATATACAAAATCAATATAACTTAGATATAAAAGGATTGAAGTTATTTCTCGAAAAATCCAAATCCAAAAATGCTTCAAATACTCAAAAGGCAATAGCTCATTTTATCTCAGAAGAGTATAATGAGTCTTTGAGTTCTTTTGAAGTTGTTCTAAAGGAAGTTTTTGACCATAAAATTATTGCAATCGCTAACTCTTATATTGGACATATATTTCTACAAGGGTTAGCTTCTACTAAAAGAAATCCTGAACCATATCTTAAAAAATCCCTAGCATCCTTTAGTAAAATTTCTAATAAGGATAACTTTCTCTTAGCAAATGAAGCGGAAACCTTAAGGGATTTAGGTATATTTTACAGGACAAAAGGTTTAGGTGAAAAATCGTTCCATAATTATCAAAAGGCGATAGATATTTATAATAAATTAAAAAAAGAAAATAATAATAAAGGATATGATGCGGAATTAGGGGCAATAAATCAAAATATATTTGCGCTTTTAAATAACCCAAATATAGAATTTGAAATTGCTACAAATAAGGAAGATTATCTTCTAAATGCACTAAAACTAAAAGAAAAAGCCTACAAAAAAAACAACACATATTTTAGTGAACTAATGACAACTATTATATCTTCAATAAATCATTTTGGTCATCAGAAAAATTATGAATTAGTAGATGTATATTTTAAAAAAGCAGAAAAAATACTAAATCATTATCCCAATAAATCTGAATATATATACAAATTAAGATACGCTGCAATATTATCTAGTTACGCTATTGTAATTAAAGGAAATAAGGAATTTAAGAAAGCTAAATCGTTTTTTTTACAATCTGACAAATATTTTAAGCAAATATTACCTCTCAGAAGCACGTTTGATAAGGTTGGATATGCAAATAATCTACATTTTTTAGGTATGATTCATACTGATCTAAATGACTATAAAAACGCAAAAACTTTTTACGAAGATGCTATAGAAATTCTAACTAATATTAATAGCAAAAGACCTGATGTCAACTCTGCGGCTAGGTTAGCAGATTCTTATTTAGCTTTTGCCTTACTTTATATGAGATCCAACAAAAATAAAAGTCTCAGGTTAGCAAAGGAAAAAGCAGAAATAGCTAAACAACTTTATATTGGATATCCGCAACATAAGAAAGTTCTTGAAGGAAGAATTAATGAGTGTATTCGGATTTTGGATTTTAAATAAACTTAAACGCATACTTCCAAATAATATTAAATATTCTATTTATTTATCTTCGGTATTAAACCGATTGCGTATGTATACTTTTGTTTACTATCGATCATTAGTATTACCATATTAACATCTAAAAGAGGTTGTTGAGGCATAAGTAATTGATAGTCTTTGTAATTATCCGGATCAATTTTAACCCCCGTTTCTCCTCCCGAGATAGATACCCCATTAATATTAATTTTAAAATCTTTAAGTACAATTAAATAATCTTGGGTTTCCTTATCACGATATATTCTAGAGCCATAATATTCATAGTCTCTATGTTCGCCAAAAGCTTGAACGAAATCATCAAAATCCTCATTCTGCTTAACAACTGTATAACCCAAAGGGAAATCTTTTTTTAAATAAGAGAAATTAGTTTTATTAAAATAGTTTGATGACTCTACATAGTTTTCCATCTTTTTTGAAAGCCGAAGATTTTCCTCAGAAATTTCTTTTAATTCCTTTCTAAGTATACTATTCTTTTTTTCGAGATTATCAGATTCTCTTTTGTTTATTTCATTAGCCCAAATCCCAATGGCAGTGCCAACTAATATAAATACACCTGCAACTATATCCATTTTACCTTTTTTAATCATTTTATCCTATTAACCGAACAGATGTAAACTTACTACTTATATTCAGAAAATACGCATTTCTTGTTTACTAGCAGTTTCTTATGTCAGAAGACAAGACTTACTGATTTTAAGTATTTATTTTAAAAAATAGTAAGAATGATTTATTTATAAATCCATCTTTCTCTCAAAAAGTTTGTAAAAAAAATATTAGACAAAGCCTCTCTTATTTCTTTAATACCACTCACGTCATTTGTGGTGTCATTCACGACATTTTTTTGTTTTAATCATTGATTCACAGATAGTTTTACACAGTCAACCATAAAAACAATTGTCATGATTATACGTATTTCATTGTCTGTTATTTTCATCTTATTTAGTGTTCAGAGTTATTGTCAAGAAACAAAGGTTTTTGTTTTAGACATGGCAAGCCCAAAAGTTAATAGCTTTGCTAGTATTTGTATTGAAAACGATTCAGCCGACTGTTTGAAAGAAAAGCTGAGTGTGAAAACGAATCAACTTTTGGCATTCAAGTTAAAAAATGCAAATCCATTTAAATATACCTATGAACTCAATAAAAAAACTTTAGATCTATTTTCAGACTCAAAAGCAAGATTTGAAAAAAAACAAGAGGGGGTTATTGATTTGATAAAAAAAACTTCACCAACTGATCAAGAGTCAGAGGCAGGGAAAGCCATAAACGGGGTAACAACTATAGAGGCTTTCACTTCGAAGATTGATACGCTAAAAACTACTGTCTCAAATTTGAGTGATGAAATCTCAGAGATTAAGGTTAGAAATCAAGAATTAAGCAGTGAGACAAAACTAATTGAATACACAAGCTTTGACTTTGAAATTCAGAGTTTAATTGGCACTAACAAAAAATTAATCAAGGATAAGGAAAATTTAATATCTGAGTTAAATCAAAAAATTCAAAAAGGACAAATTGCTTTAGAACAAAATAGGAGAAAAAAAGAAGATTTAAATAAAAAATATGAAACCCTTCAAAATGATTTAAAGCCAATTAATGATAAGGCAAAAAAGCAAGAAAAAATAGATAACAAAGCAAAATTTAGAGGGTTTAGATTACAAATTGAAGCTAATTCCATTCGAATGAGAAAAGTCAATAAAGAAGCTGAATTGTATTTGTCCGAATTAGAGGCAAAAGATTACCTAATTATTGAAAAACACAAGGACAAAAGAACCTCGTTAGAAAAAAGATATGATGCCATTATTGATGCTACCAATAAAGTCACTCATAAGGCTGAAAATACTTTAAATATAGAGTATTCAGGCTTATTTAATGAAACCCTAAAAAACAAATTTATCCCTCTGGTAGAGTTAGCATCCAAGTCAATTGATAAATTGTATTCATTTAAAACTGAACACTACACTCTGCCTTATGAGTTTGACGGAAAAAATATTGACGCATTGGAATTTACATTGAAAAGAAGAGCTAAGAAAGAGAGTAGCTCGTTTTTAGATGAGAAAAAATATAACATATGGATAAAAGGTGGTTTTAAAATTGATATCAGCGCTGGTGTCTTCTTATCTACCCTGACAAACAAAGAATACTCAATACAAACTATGTCAGAAGAATTTAACGGTGTAAATGAAGAATATCAAATTATAAATGAAAAAAATTTAGGTTCGCTAAATTATGGTTTTGGAAGTGTTGCCAACCTATCTTATAGAACCGGCACATGGATTAAACCAACATTTAGCTTTGGAGCAATGTTTACTGATGAACAAAAATTTCAATTCCTGCTAGGAGGCGGTTTCATTGTTGGGAAAATGTCTCGTTTTGTTTTTCATTATGGAATATCTGTTGGTAGAACAACTACAATTCAAGATTCATTTGTCGCTGATGGAAACACCAGATACCAATTTTCAAGTAATGAGACTATTCCTACTGTTGAAAAGCTTGGTATCGGACAATTTTTTGGATTAACCTATAACTTAGGGAAAGCTAAGTCTCTAAAAAATAAAAACTGATTTTAATTAATTATCTAACTTTATTTAATGTTTAAGTTACTAACTGGTTATGCTTTAGGATTATTTCTTTCATCTGTTTTATATAACACTAATTTAAATTCAAAAAGGTTAGTTGAACCATATCAAAACCAAAAGACTCTTACAAAAAAACAACAGGATTCCTTAGACTATTTTAAAATACGAGACTCATTAAACTCTGGTTATGGAATAAGTCTAAGGTATTCTGACCTCCTTGGATATTTAGACAATAACATAGATTACATAACAGACTCAGTTCGTGATTCACTGAACAAAGTAGTTTGGTTTAAAATAAACTCACCAACTCTTTATTCTCCCAATAATAAATATTATGATTTCCAACCAGAAGAGTTTCGTCGTAGTTATAAAATTGTTGTCGTTAGTTTGATTTTTACCGAGAATTATACTGACGGTATCAGTAAAGAAAAAGTATCATTAAGTTTTGATCAAATGCTTAAATATTCCGGTGAAAAAAGTGTTGCGAGGGGGATGTATCATGAACTTTTGGCATTCTACTTATCCCATTGGCTTAAAGAGTATGATAATGCAGCACATCACTATTCAATAGCAGCTGAAATATATGAACAATACCCTATTTGGTATGAGTATTCTGGAATAAAAAGTATTGATTTGGGCACTGGGTTAAACTATCTAGCTAACAAACAATATGAAAAAGCCGTTCCATATTTAAAAAAACATATAGCTCGTGATACGGTGAAATCAGTTCAAATAACATCTTTAAAATGGTTAACAGAAAGCTATGAAAAAATAAATAAAATTGATAGTGCGTATTTCTTTCTAAAAAAGACTATTGCCCTGAGAAATTTAGAATTGAAAGAACTAAAAAAAAACGGAACAACTCCAAACTTAGGAAACCAAGCAAGTCTTTTAAAGGCTTATAACAATATTAATCGCCTTAGGAATAGATACATTTTTGTTTTCTTAATAATGGTTACAATCAGCATTGTTTTAATCATCGTTTTTGTCAGATACAAAAAATATCTAAATAAGTCTAGGTCATTAAAAATTGAAAAATTCGAAACCTTGCAAAAACTTGATGAGCTTAAAAATATTGTGATAAAAAATCATGTGGTTCTAAAAGATAAAACCAAGATTTATAGTTCAGATTTGATCTATCTCAAGTCAGATGACCACTACTTGAATATTTTCACTTCTAATGGGAAAAACCATTTCGTTAGGGGGAAGTTAAGCAAAATCAAAGAAGAGCTACCACCAAACTTTATTCAATGTCATAGATCATTTATAGTCAACTCTAACTTTATCAAACAAATAAATAAGGACTACCTAGTTCTAATGAATAAAGAAATCATACCATTGTCAAGGTCGTTTAAGAAAAATTTCTAATGTTTCTTTGACACATACTTAAGCAGTGCATTGGGTTATACAAAAAAATCCAACCTAACTAATAGGTTGGATTTTTAATAATGTGGTCCCACATGGGCTCGAACCATGGACCCCCTGATTATGAGTCAGGTGCTCTAACCAGCTGAGCTATAGGACCTATTGTTAGTAGAAAACTAACTTATTGTATTTTGCAAGTCCTAAAGCGCCTTAACTATTACGTCAGGTGCGCTAACCTCCCGATAACTATCGGGATGAGCTATAGGACCCCGTTTTTCTTCAAAACAGTCGGCAAATTTACATATTTAAAAACCACATCCCAAACAAATTTTAACTTATCATCATTATAAGTCTCCCCTTTAAGGGGAGATTTAGAGGGGTGTTCCTTAAAGCTCCATAAATGTTAATTATTATCCGGATCATCCTGACACAGCTCTACCAAAACCCCATTCGTCGTTTTTGGGTGCAAAAAGGCCACCAGCTTATTGTCAGCTCCCTTTTTTGGAGTCTCATTTAGTACGGTAAAGCCCTCATCTTTCAATCGTGCTATTTCAGCTACTATATCATCGACGGCAAAAGCAATGTGATGAATGCCCTCACCCTTTTTTTCTATGAATTTAGCTATCGGACTATCCTGTTTCGTTGCTTCTAACAGTTCTATTTTATTCGGGCCAATCATAAAAAAAGAAGTATTCACTCCCTCGGTCAGCACTTCTTCTATTTTATAATGTGGCTCACCAAAAAGCTTAGCAAATAGGGCGTTGGAGTTCTTGATACTTTTAACTGCAATACCTATGTGTTCTATCTTATTCATGATCAAAAAGATGAAAGAGTCAAGAGCCAAGAGCCAAGACCAGATTACGTCTTTTTTCTTGCTTCTTTAATCTTGTTTCTAACAAGGGTAAATATAAAACTATCCGCCTAAAAAATACCAAATGGAATATAAGAATAGACTAAAAATACGAAGATGCTTTTTTCTTTTTCGAAGCCGTAAAAGTGTTGCGTAGCAATAGCTACGGAATTCTTTTTCAATAAAGAAAAAGGGGAAATGATCGAGTAGTAAAGTCTATTTTTATGTTTTAGTTGGTATAACGTACCTTTGCGGTATGGAAAGTAATAGACAGAAAAAGATCGCCAGCGTTATTCAAAAAGACCTTGTCGATATTCTTCAAGGAGCAGTGCGTGAAGGTGGGCTCAAAAATGTGATCATATCAGTAAGTAAGGTCTCGGTTACTGTCGATCTATCTATTGCTAAAGTATATTTGAGTATTTTTCCTAATGACAAAGCACAGGAACTGCTCGACGGTATTTCTTCAAATACACCATTAATCAAACACGATCTTGCGCAACGAGTAAAAAATCAGCTTCGGAAAGTGCCCGATCTTATTTTTTACATAGACGATTCGTTAGCGTATATTGAAAATATAGAAAAGTCTCTAAAAGGTGTTGATGACCCTGTGAAAAATCGTGATCTTCTGGATAAAAGAAAGAAATTGTAACCTTGAATTTCTCCCTCTATATAGCGAAGCGATACCTCTTCACCAAGAGCAGTCAAAACGCTATTAATATTATCAACTTTATTACTGCTGCTGTGGTCGTTGTAGCAGCACTCGCATTGTTTATTGTACTTGCTGGTTTTGCAGGTCTTAAAACATTTAGCCTTTCGTTTAGTAATGCTTTTGATCCAGATTTAAAAGCTGTTCCAGCGACTGGAAAGGTTTTTACCATTACTCCGGACCAAGAACAAAGTCTTTCGTCAATAGATGGTGTTGCACACTTTAGCAAAGTACTGGAAGAGCGTGTTTTCTTAAACTACAACAACAAAAATTATACACCATTTATTAAAGGGGTTGATACTAACTTTAATAAAGTAACTGGTATTGATAGCATTATTCGCTTAGGTAGTTGGTTGCAACCTGGACAAGACGAAGTCGTTGTGGGTCAAACGATCGCTTCTCAACTGGGAATAGTCATTAATGACTACAGTGATCTGCTTGAAATTATTGTTCCTAAACCCGGAAAAGCGTCTATTTCTAGTTTGCAGGAAGCAAAACCGTATTACAACAAATTAGTGGTAACCGTAGGGATGTTTAATATCGATTTAGAGAACAACAGTAAATATGTTTTTTCTGATTTGCAACTCGCCCAAAACCTGCTAAAACTAAAAGCCAATCAGATTAGCGGAGTTGAGTTTAAACTTTCGGCGAATACCGACGAGGAAATCATCAGAACTAAAATTTCTCGCGTCCTCGGAACCGATGTTTTAGTAAAAAACAGAGCGGAACTTAACGATTCGCTTTATAAAATGCTCAACACTGAAAATATTGCTATTTATCTCATTTTTACCTTGATCTTGATCATTGCATTGTTCAATGTTGTTGGGAGTACTATCATGACCATACTTGATAAAAAAGCCAATCTAAAAACCCTGTTTAGCATGGGGGCAACAGTAAAGCAAATACGTCGTATTTTCTTTGTACAAGGCACATTGCTTTCTGTATTTGGTGGATTACTCGGAATTGTTCTTGGGTCTATTATAACGGGGCTCCAAATGGTTTTTGGTCTTATTGCGGTGCCCGGAACGAACCTACCATACCCTATGGAACTGAAATTAGAGAACTACCTTATCGTTTTCCTGACAATTACTATTTTAGGAATTATTGCTTCAAAAATTGCCTCGAATGCTGTAGGAAAAAGGCTGATTGAAATCTAAACAAACTCGTACCCGGCGAACTTTTCCAACACCTCATCAAAAGCAGCAAAAACATCTACAGAATGGTCGCTAGTCACCATTTTCATTCGGTAGGGTTTAAAATCTCTTATCCCCTTAAAGTAATTTGTGTAATGACGTCGTGTTTCAAAAACGCCGAGCTTTTCTCCCTTCCAAGCAATTGACATTTCTAAGTGGCGACGGGCTACCTCAACTCGCTCTTCAATAGTCGGGCCGGGAAGATGCTCTCCTGTTTCAAAGAAATGCTTTACTTCATTAAAAAACCAAGGGTAGCCGATGCATGCTCGCCCAATCATAGCCCCATCAAGTCCATATGAATCTCGCATTTCCATTGCTTTTTCCGGTGTATTAACATCGCCATTGCCGAATACCGGAATATGCATTCTTGGATTGTTTTTTACTGCTGCTATCGGCTTCCAATCAGCATGGCCTTTATACATCTGTGCTCGAGTACGACCGTGAATTGAGATCGCTTTTATACCAACATCCTGAAGGCGTTCAGCCACCTCAACAATTTTAATCGAATCATGATCCCAACCCAAACGGGTTTTTACAGTAACCGGTAGTTTGGTTCGCTTTACAATCTCTCCTGTTAATTTTTCCATCAGACAGATATCTTTTAAAATACCTGCACCGGCTCCTTTACTTACCACCTTCTTAACTGGACAGCCAAAGTTGATATCAATAATATCAGGATTCGATTTTTCAACGATCTCCGTCGCTTCTAACATGCTGTCCAAATTGGCACCAAAAATCTGAATACCTACCGGACGTTCTTTTTCATAAATATCTAGTTTCATGGTGCTTTTTGCAGCATCACGAATTAAGCCTTCACTTGATATAAATTCTGTATATACCACATCAGCGCCGTTTTCTTTACACAAAGCACGAAAAGGCGGATCGCTTACATCCTCCATAGGTGCAAGTAATAATGGAAAATCAGGAAGTTCTATGTCAGCAATTTTCACCAAAGCAATTCATTTGATCTTGCAAAATTACATATATCAAACAGATATACACAAAAATGATACCTTTAACCAAAGTATATCTCACATTTGGAAATTCCTTTCGAACCCATATTATTTGGCACCAAAGTCAATATTCATCTTATTTTAGAGTATACCGCTTTTTTTATTGCTTTTCGATATTATGTGGTTTTAAGAAGAAAATCTGCCGACCATATTTCATCTAATAACCGTCTTTCTATCATTTTAGGCGCGGCAATCGGGGCACTTATAGGTTCTCGATTAATAGGTTTTTTTGAAAACCCAATACTTCCAAATTCCATAGAAGCAGTGATTCAACTTCTTAACACCAAAACTATTATGGGGGGGCTTTTTGGTGGATTAATCGGAGTAGAACTTACCAAAAAAATGATTGGCGAAACACGGTCTTCAGGTGATCTTTTTGTTCTTCCAATAATCATAGGAATCTTTGTGGGTAGAGTCGGTTGTTTTTTATACGGTATTAATGAATTCACCTACGGGAAAGAAACAGCCTTTTTTACTGGTATGGATTTGGGTGACGGACTGCTAAGACATCCTTTAGCATTGTATGAACTTATTTTTCTTGTTCCTTTATTCTTCATTTTTAAAGGAATGTTGAAACACCAATCAAGGGAAAGTGGATTGCTATTTCAATATTTTATGATCAGCTATTTCAGCTTTCGTTTTCTGATTGAGTTCATAAAACCCAATGTTTTTTTCACTTTTGGACTAAGCAGCATTCAGTGGCTCTGTATAATTTGCTTAACTTACTATCATAAAACCATTCGACAATTCTTTTCAACCCGTATTATGTATTAGAACTTCGTAATGAGGGTTGAAAATGCAATAAAAGCTGATGTTTTCTAAGTTTAACCGTAGCGATGCTACGCTTAAACTTAGAAACTTAGCAGAGCAACAGGTTTTGAAGCAGTTTCAAGCAGTAATAGATTTTTTAATACATAATCCGGGTTAAATGCCTACAAGAAAATACACCTATTATGACTTTACCTTAAGTCTATGTCCTGAATGTTTAAAGCGCGTTGATGCAAAAATCGTGTTTGAAGATGACAAGGTTTTTATGTTAAAGCGCTGTCCTGATCATGGGAACAGTAAGGTGTTAATTGCTGATGATGTAGCGTACTACAAAAACATCAGAAACTATAATAAGCCTTCAGAAACTCCTTATACTTTTAACACTAAAACCCATTATGGGTGTCCTTACGATTGTGGGTTGTGTCCGGATCACGAACAGCATTCATGCCTTACTGTAGTTGAGGTAACGGATCGCTGTAACCTTACTTGCCCTACCTGTTATGCAGGTTCATCGCCTCATTATGGCAGGCATAGAACATTGGATGAAGTGAAGGCGATGTTAGACACTATTGTCAAAAACGAAAAAGAGCCTGATGTGGTTCAAATAAGTGGTGGTGAGCCGACCATTCACCCAGCGTTTTTCGAAATTCTTGATTATGCAAAGACCCTTCCCATCAGGCATTTAATGGTCAATACTAATGGAATAAAAATTGCCAAGGACAAAGCATTTGCTAAGCGATTGTCAACCTATGCGCCAGATTTTGAAATCTACTTGCAGTTTGATTCATTTGATAATAATGTGCTTCAAAAAATGCGGGGAGCAGACTTGGCTGATGTTAGAAAGGAAGCGGTTAACAACCTTAACGAACTGAACCTTTCAACCACGCTTGTTGTAACCGTTCAAAAAGGATTAAATGATAATGAGATTGGTAAAATAATTCAATACGCCTTAAAACAAAAATGCGTTCGTGGGGTTACGCTACAACCCACACAAATAGCAGGAAGACTGGATGATTTTAATCCGGAAACTGATCGGATTACACTCACAGAGGTTCGCAGAAAAATATTGGAACAAAGTCCTATTTTTAATGGCGATGATTTAGTGCCTGTTCCCTGCAACCCTGATGCATTGGTAATGGGTTATGCGTTGAAATTAGAAGATGAGGTGTTCCCGCTTACCAGATATATAAATCCGTCTGATCTATTAGACAATAGTAAAAACACCATTGTTTATGAACAAGATGAAGCCTTACACGGCAAAATGATTGAGTTATTTAGTACAGGAAATAACGTCGAACATGCCGAAGAAAATTTAAAATCGATCATGTGTTGTTTGCCTCAAATTGATGCTCCCGAATTAGGATATGATAACTTGTTTAGAATTATCATTATGCAGTTTATAGATGCGTATAATTTTGATGTTCGTTCCATTAAAAAATCCTGTGTTCATATTGTAGATAAGGATAATAAAATTATTCCTTTCGAAACCATGAATTTGTTGTATAGAGATGATAAAAAAGAAATACTGGAAGAACTAAAAGCTGAAAGTGTATGATCTTACTATTTTTTGAACCTGGAAACCTTTTTTGGCCTGTGGTTATTATGTCGTTAATGTTTGTAGTAGGGCCCGCATTGTTGCTTACTATTATCGGGTTGATAATAAGAAAGAACAATAAAAAAGCGGCAAAGGTCTTATTCATAATTGCTGCTGTTTATTTTGTAATCGGAGCAGGTTTTTGCGGTACCATGCTTTCTTAAATTTATAATTATGACGCTACCTTTAGAAGCTTTTAATGCAGACTATAGCGGAATCATCATACTGATATTCCTTATCATGTTCGGTCCGGCATTACTTTTAGTAATTATCGGATTGATTGTTAGAAAAAGAAATAAGAAAGCGGCAAAAGTGCTCTTCATTATCGCAGCAGTATATCAACTCATTAGCTTGGGCGTTTGCGGAGCTCTAGTCGGTGGGTTTTGATTATTAAAGAGATCAGATTCCTACTTTGTGAAACCGCTAATGCTAATGCGACAAGCGGTCGCAAGAATGACATTTTGCCACTTAAAATTTAATCTCAGCCTCTATCTGTTCGCCATTTCTGTTAACTACAACTTTAGTAGCATCTCCTTCTTCAAAAATTGATAGTGCTCGCATATAACTCATCATATCGACCACTGTACTATCACCTAATTGTATGACGACATCCCCCTTTTGAAGGCCTGCTTTCTGAGCCGGTTTATCTTCGCTCACTCCATCGATACGCATACCTTTTCCATCAAATAGATAATCCGGTACCACACCTAAAGCAACTTTAAAACGAGGCACATCTTGACTTTCATTTTTGGTTTTTCTAAAAGCTAGTTTGCCATTATCATCTAAATCTTTAATAATCGCTTCAATATAATCAGCAATCATTTTCATGCCTTCATAATTCAATTTTTCAGCATCGTCTCCTGGCTTATGATAATCTTCATGCTGCCCTGTGAAAAAATGCAGCACCGGGATGTCACTTAAGTAAAAAGAGGTGTGGTCAGAAGGTCCTACTCCTGACTCTTCTATAATTAACTTAAAATTGGTGTTGGTAGCATTCACTGTTTGGTTAAATACTGGTGAGGTACCCACTCCGTAAACCGCGAGGGTATTTTCATTTTTTAACCGACCAACCATATCCATATTGATCATATAGTTGATGCTTTCTATAGGAATTGTGCTGTTTTTTACAAAGAAATTACTTCCTAGCAATCCCATTTCTTCTCCCGAGAATGCCATAAACAAATAGTTGTTTTGGGTGTGTTTTCCTTGAAGACGTTTTGCAAGATGCATCATAATCGCAGTACCACTGGCATTATCATCAGCCCCATTATGAATGGCCGACCCCTCTCGATGCAAAGAGCCTTCTCCGCCAAGACCTAAGTGATCGTAATGTGCTCCTATCACTATCGTTTTATCTGCTTTGTTATCTAAAAATCCGATAACGTTCGTTCCTGTAGTAATACTATCACCACCAGATTCGGTATAGGTAATTTCCTGATGTGGGTCAGTTTTAGGCTTAAAGCTAAAGGTTTGTAAATAGGTGTTTGCATTACCCTTGGGTGTTAGGCCTAAATCTTCAAATCGTTTTGCAATAAAAGATGCTGCTTTTAGTTCAAATTTCGATCCTGTTTGTCGCCCTCCAAGAGAGTCGCTTGCAAGCAATATTACATCAGCCTTCATGGTATTTTCCGGAACAACAACCTCTTTTTTACAACTGCTTAAAACCGCCAAAAAACCAAATGTTACTATGAATGCCCTCATTACCTTATTTTTGTATAAAAATAATAATTCTCATGCGGGTAAGAATCCTCTTCATTGCATTTATCGCTTCACTTTCTATTGGTTGTAAATCGGAAAAAGAAAAGAGGTCTCAAACCTCAGAAACCCAAGTTCAAGCCACCAAAGATTCCCTGATATATCCAGAAGAAAAACATTTTAAGTCTATCAGACAGATTACATTTGGTGGCGATAATGCAGAGGCATACTGGAGTTTCGATGATAAACAAATTGTATTTCAATCAAACTTTAAAGAGTGGGGTGTTAACTGTGATCAGATGTTCTTAATGAATATTGACGAAACGTTTAAAGACAAGCAGCCCCCTATGATTAGTACCGGAATGGGACGCACTACATGCGCATATTTCCTTCCAGATAATAAGCATTTTGTATATGCTTCTACCCATTTAGGCGACAAGGAATGCCCTGAAGTTCCGCTACGAAAAAATGGGAAATACGTCTGGCCTGTCTATGACGATTTTGACATTTTTGTTGCCGATCTTGAAGGAAATATTGTGAAGCAATTGACTACCGAAAAGGGATATGACGCGGAGGCAACGGTTTCACCAAAAGGAGATAAAATAGTATTCACCTCAACCCGTAGTGGCGATTTAGAGTTGTACACAATGGATATTGATGGCGGTAATGTAAAACAAATAACGGATGAATTAGGGTATGATGGTGGTGCCTTTTTTAGCCCTGATGGCACTAAACTTATTTTTAGATCGAGCCGGCCTAAGACCGATGAAGAAATCAAAGCATATAAAGACCTATTAGCCCAAGGCCTAGTCGAACCCACTGACATGGAGCTGTTTATTTGCAATGCCGATGGAAGCGACCTAAAGCAACTTACGTTCTTAGGTAACGCCAATTGGAGTCCGTTTTTTCACCCTAGTGGAAAGAAAGTCTTATTCTCTTCTAACTATGAAGCTGAGCGTGGATTTCCTTTCAATCTTTATTTAATTGATATTGATGGAAAGAACCTCGAACGTGTTACTCATGGCGAGACTTTTGATGCGTTTCCTGTATTTTCGAATGATGGCAAAAAACTATTGTTCTCTTCCAACAGAAATAACGGAGGTGGTCGCGACACCAACCTATTTATGGCGGAGTGGGTTGATTGATTTAGTCTTCAGTTTGCAGTAGCAGTGCGCAGTTAACCTGCAAGGTGTTGCCTGAAATGAAGTACGAATACAAGGGCTCCTTGTAGGTTTGACTATGAAAATTCTTGCTAGCAGTAACACTAGGAAAAAATAGCAAGCCTAAGTGGTGCCTATTTGCAATTTGACCATTCAAAACCTTACTTCTAAATAAACTTTAATCAGTCTAGATTCTTGGCTCTAGATTCTTGGTTCCATTACAAACACTTTGAATAAAGCACTATATTTGCAAACCACAAAATGTGCTATGAAGAACATCAGGAATTTTTGCATTATCGCCCATATTGACCACGGTAAAAGTACTTTGGCAGATAGGCTGCTGGATTTTACGGGCGCTGTAACGGAGCGTGAAAAACAAGAGCAGCTTTTGGACAGTATGGACTTGGAACGTGAACGTGGTATTACCATAAAATCGCATGCGATCCAAATGGAATATGAATATGAAGGAGAGCAATATATTCTGAATTTAATTGACACCCCGGGTCATGTAGATTTTTCTTATGAAGTATCCCGATCAATCGCAGCTTGTGAAGGTGCGTTGCTGGTTGTTGATGCCGCACAGAGTATTCAGGCACAGACCATCTCTAATTTGTACTTAGCGCTTGAAAACGATCTGGAGATTATTCCGGTTTTAAATAAGGTCGATTTACCAAGTGCTAATCCAGAAGAAGTAACGGATGATATTGTTGATCTTCTTGGATGCGATGCAGAAGAAGTAATTCCTGCTAGTGCTAAAACCGGTATTGGTATTGAAGATATCTTAAAAGCGATTATCGACCGTGTACCTGCGCCTGAAGGTAAGCCTGAAGAGCCACTTCAAGCATTGATTTTTGATTCAGTATATAATCCATTTCGCGGCGTAGAAACTTACTTCCGTGTAATGAATGGTGAAATTAAAAAAGGGCAGCAAATTAAGTTTGTCGCGACTGGAAATACCTATTATGCTGATGAAATTGGGACATTAAAATTGAATCAGGTTCCTAAGCAAACTATTAAAACAGGAGATGTGGGTTATCTAATTACTGGTATAAAGGATGCCCGCGAGGTAAAAGTAGGGGATACCATTACTGATGCCAAAACACCAACCCAAAATGCCATTGAAGGTTTTGAAGACGTAAAACCTATGGTTTTTGCTGGTATTTATCCGGTAGATACAGAGGACTATGAAGAACTTCGAGCCTCTATGGAAAAATTGCAGTTAAACGATGCTTCTTTGGTATTTACGCCTGAAAGTTCGGCGGCGCTTGGATTCGGTTTCCGTTGTGGTTTCTTAGGAATGCTGCACATGGAAATTATCCAGGAACGATTGGAGCGTGAGTTTAATATGACGGTAATTACCACTGTCCCCAACGTATCGTATCACGCATTTACTAAAAAACATCCTGATGAAATAATTATTGTAAACAATCCTTCTGACCTACCAGATCCCTCTGGCCTTGATCGTGTTGAGGAACCATATATTAAGGCGACCATTATAACTAAATCAGATTTTGTTGGAAACGTTATGTCGCTTTGTATTGATAAACGCGGGCAAATTACCAATCAAACGTATTTAACAACTGAGCGTGTTGAATTGTGTTTTGATATGCCACTTGCTGAAATCGTTTTTGATTTTTATGATCGCCTGAAAACGGTTTCAAAAGGGTATGCGTCATTTGATTATTCGCCTATTGGAATGCGAGCTTCAAAACTGGTTCGTGTTGATATTTTATTAAATGGACAACCTGTTGATGCACTTTCCGCTTTGGTTCACTTTGACAATGCACAGACAATAGGAAAGAAAATGTGTGAGAAGTTAAAAGAACTTATTCCGCGTCAACAATTCGATATCCCTATTCAAGCGGCTATTGGTGCAAAAATCATATCTCGTGAAACCATTAAAGCCTTGCGTAAAGACGTTACCGCCAAATGTTATGGTGGTGATATCTCTAGAAAACGAAAGCTACTCGAAAAGCAGAAAAAAGGGAAAAAGCGCATGCGTCAAGTAGGTAATGTAGAGATCCCGCAACAGGCATTTATGGCGGTATTGAAGTTGAATGACTAGAAGGTAGCTTGACACCATCGAAAACACGTTGTTACCACATCTTCGATCATTCGCTTGTTTTTCTAATTATAAGATTAAACATCAACTTAAGCTCCCAGCCTTTATTATCCTGCTTATAAATTGGCTTTAACCAACCGCCAGTGTAACAAATCGCTTCATTATTAGACGTATAAAATGGAGCGTTCAAAAATACAGCACAGTATATGTTGTGTTTCTGTTCTTCAAAAGGTTTAGGTTTAATTAAAAAGAAAAAGTTATGATACAGGTTAAAGGCGCATTGGTTTTGGGAACACTCATTGGTACGGGAATTGGTTTGTTGGTCGCGCCAAAAAAGGGAAGTGAAACGCGTAGCAATCTAAAAAGAGAAGGTAGCGTCGTAAAAGACAAATTGGTTAACGATTACAAGGAGGTTACAGATACCTTATCTAAAGCTACTACTTCTGGCAAAGAGAAAGCGAGAAAGCGTTTCTCCGATTTTAAGGTAAAAGCAAGTCATAAAACCGAAAAAGCAATTACTTATTTAGAGAAAAAGTTGGCACTCTTGAAAGAGAAAAACAAAACCTTTCAGCAAACAAGTTAAGTTTTTGCCATTTCATCTAGAAGTTGATTTATTTGATTACAAAATCATACAATCGCTGTAATTTTAATGTTTGCCTTCCACCACTATTCATCTAATAATACTAGAGGAATACTTGCCTGAGAATACCTCATATATATGAGGTGTTGGATATTATCCAATGTACTACCTGTCGTAGTCCAAGGAAAATTTGCTTTATCAAAATCGATAAACCAATCTTTCTCCTTAAAAATTGGATCCTTCATCAAATCAATGGATGTTATTTGGGATTTGAAAAGTGCTTTCAAGGCTGAAACGCCTTTCATTACCTCCTTACTAGAGTCTCCATCTAATTTTTTCGATTTGGTATAGTTACAATACCGTCCTTTTCTGAATGCTACGCCTTTTAAAACTATCTTACCGTCCTTACAGATTTTTAGATCATCTAAAACTTCAGAGTCCGACATCACTCCTAAAATCGATTTCACCTGAAAGTGCTTATTTCTTTTTAGGTAATAGCCTAAAAACTTCCTGTCATTTATTTTTTCTTGAAAAACATGAGCATAGCCAAAGTTAGCGTACACTTTTTCACCCTTTTTGATAATTGGTACAATATGTTTTTTCCAATTTTCATAAATTAAAGAATCTCTATTTCTCGTAAATTCTTGATCAAGCACATATTTGGCAACTATTGAATCTTGCCCAAAGCTCAACAAGGTGTTCTTTGGGTTTTCTTTGTAAAAAGCCTTAAGCCTATTATAAAATTTGGTTTTTTCAGTATCAAAAAAGTACCCAAATGATTTGCCGGATTTCAGTGCGGGTTTACCTGAAATAACAACTATTGAGTCAAAGTCATAATTTCTAAAATACTTTAAACTGTCAACTATTGGACTTGCATTTGCGCGCGATTTATATAAGAATGCAAGATGGGTTAAGGTTGATTCTGGATGTACCTCTATATCCGTTCCTATAATTCTTATTTTTTCACTTTCAGGAAGCCTTAGATTAAACTCATAAATCTTTATCCACTTATTATAAAAATCTACCGATGCGTCCTGAGGAACTCGATGTTTATACTTTTTAGTTATTAATTTCAATAAATACTCATTTCCGTTAGCCAAATACTGATTCAGTAACTCGGCCAGTGAAAAGTCGACCTCTGGAGCGTAATATCGAACGCCTTGGGAATGTAGTTGTTTTAAAATTTCAAAATCGACGAACTGCGGGGTTTGTGAGCCATGAACAAAACCGAATAAAAAGACATTTTCCTCAACACTCACCGGAATATCCAAACTGATATTAGTTACTGAAGATTCCTTACCAAGTATTTTTAATTTCTCTTTAAGAATTTCTTGCTGACCACTCAAAAAAAGTGGGGTCAGAAATATTACAATAAATAAGTAAACTCTATTCATGTTAGTTTATTCGCTGATTTTACAGAAAAATTAATGTTCGATTTTTAGGCCTTCCTCTCAATCTATAAAAGATTTAAAAGCCTTGTAGCAAATTTTTTTATCTTTTCTTTTGTAATTGTATCATAATCTGCCCTACTTCGTGTATATAGGTTAACAGACGAAAACCCTTTTGAGCCATCACTATTTGGAACAACAACTGCAAAGCTTTTTTCATTATAAACAAGCATATAAATACCGAGACTGTTCTTAAAAACAAGCTCTCCAAATCCTTCACTTAACTGCTCCTCTAAAGTAAATGTGGCGGGGAAACAACTCCCACATAATATAACCGAAAGGATAGGCTTGTCATCTTTTAAAGCCAGTTTGATTTTTCTTTCTGGTGTAGGTTGTAACCCTCCCTTTTCTTCAAACTTAGCTAAGTAAGACGTATCTATTTCGTCCGGCATAGCAGTCTGACCGATCGAAATAGCTGTAAAACACAAGAATAAAATAATAACGTGTTTTTTCATGTTGAATGTTTTTAAATGTATATGTAATAAGTAAAAGAAAGGCCCGTAGCACATACGAAACCCTTCTTTTTCAACCAACCTTTATAAAGTCATTCTAATTTCTATTATTGGTCGCCTTTATTAAAGCGGTGAAGCGGGTAATTGCCAACCACTATGCGCCGGAACGGTTCCTTTATTTTGGTCTTTGCTGTATAATTTAGATTTTCCTGTTTGCGTATCCCATACCAGAACCATCCAATAAATTTTCTTGTCCTCAGAGTCTTCTACTATTTGAAGATTCATTTGATACCTCCCGTTGCTGGATTGTATCATGTTCATATTGTCTTTCGAGAGGGTTTCAGGAAAATCAAAAGTATTGTCATTGCTCTTTGCAGTTATGCTATTGATTGAAAAACCCAATAACGCACTCCCGAATAATACTACAGCCAACAACTTTGTTATTGCATTAATGTTTGAAATTTTGACGTTTGAATTCATTTTATATAGTTTTAAGGATTCATATTTAAGTTAACTTGTTTGCTACCGGACTGTTACCGTACCACCACATGAAGAGTTAGCTGAATACGCCAAAGGTCCAGCATTGCCTACTCGAGAGCCCGAGTTACCATCAAACGCATAGTAATACGAAGTGCTACAGCGAAAGGAGCCCGAACTGCCCGCATTGAGGCGACTGCCATTCATAGACCCCGATTCATAGATATAAATATCACGACCTGTATCGTTTTTCAAGGTTACATTATTCTTGGCAGCGGCTGCATTCGCCAGTCTATTGTTTTCTTGAATACGTCGCCATTCCGGGGTATCCATCAAATCGTCATTATATTTTTTCATCGCTGCGAACATTAACTCGCGTCGTTCTTCAACAAGCTTGACTCGTTGCGCATTGTTCGCATTTTGCTTCCATTTTGGTTCTACCTCTTTTTGTTTAGCAACGGCATCTTTCAAATAATTTTGAACCACGCCAACTGCGTCCATTGCCTTCAATTTTTGCACAGCGTTGAAAATCCCTTTCATTTCAGGGTTTTTGTTTGCTAATTTTTTCATCATGGCCTGCTCCATACGCTCTTTTAAAGACAGCTTCTTTTTTTTCTTTTTATCAGCTGATTTTTTATCAGTCTCTTTAAAATCGTTGCCAAAACTTTCGTGAACGTATAAGCGATATGGAATATGGGTTTCGGCATTGTCTTCCTTAAACTTTGTGCTTAGATCAAAGACCACTCCATCGACAACACATACCCTATTTGTTGAACCGGGTCTGATTTCCCTTGGTACATAACCCACCTGTTTTTTCAGCTTGTCGTTACCCTCGTAAAACAATTTGGCATAGGTTACAGGAAAGGCCATATTATCCGGAATAAAATTTTCGTCCGTACCGTAAATCTTCATTTCAAAGTACTTGTGCTCTGGAAAGTTGGGCTCTGTTTGCACGGACAGCAACTCGTGTTCTCCCTTTAAATCTCCGTATTCGTAATTGCCGTTTTTATTTTTCTTGACATCAAAGGCGATGTATTTTCCGGTTTTAAGGGATTTGAGTTGTTCGGTTTGGTTAATGATTTCTTGTGCCCTTATTGTAAAAAATGCACAGGTAGTTACAAAGACAGATAGGAGTATTTTTTTCATTAATCTGATATTTATAAATTTTAAATGATTGTTTTAAGGCTCCTTGATTTGTGAATTCATAGGAGCCTTATTTTCTGCTATTAATGTTAAAATTGAATAAAGCGTACTTGATTATTTCTAGTATCTCCCACGTACAGGTTTCCTGATGCATTTACCTCAATACCCGCTGGACGTGAAAAAGATGCTGTACTCAATGGCCCGTTGGCAGCACCGGCTTGATTACCAGCCGTAAGCGTTGTAACATCTGAATTTGAAGTGATCTTACGAATAGTGTTATTACCGCTATCTGCTACATAAATTATATCGTTACCGTCTAGTGCTAATGCTGCAGGTTCGTTAAAACGTGCAGCTGTACCATTGCCGTCAGCAAAGTCTGCAGTAAGATTCGAAGTGTCACCAGCAACTGTTCGTATTCTCCAATTTGTTGTATTTACCTTTTCAACTGACCGTATTAAATGATTACCTCGATCTGCTACGTAAATTTTTCCATTCGAATCAACCGCTACATCAACAGGATTATTAAAAAATGAACTCGAGGTAAAACTATCCTGAAAACCAGATTGACCGCTAGTATTTGCTATGGTGTTGATAAAACCTGTAGGCCCCACGATTCTGATACTGTGATTACCCACGTCGGCAACGATTAAATTATCATTAGGGTCAAAGTCTATACCTGCGGGGCGATTAAATGTTCCTGAATTTCCATTGGTAAAACCAGCCGTATTGAGTTCACCCGCAAAAACAGTTAAATCATTCGTTGTGGAATTCCATGAATAAATAACATGGCTGAAAGAATCGGCAACATACAAAACGTCATTACTATCTACGGCCAATCCTGCAGGAATTAAACGTCTTACTCCAGAAGGTCTGTTAAAGGTGAGCGTTGTCACTTGATTATTGGTATCAATTCTCTTTACGTTACTGTAATCAGAATTCAACACATAAATAATACCCTGCGAGTCTATTGCAATATGTGATGGGTTACCAAGCGCTGAATCGTTTAGCGCATCACCATCGATATCTCCTGCTATGCCATTTACGTTACCGGCAAATCTGGATACGGTTCCAGCATTTTCATCTACATCGGTTACATTAACAGTGACATTAACTACAATAGATGCCACACCGTCAGTAACGAAAAAGCTAAGTTGATGTGAAGTTTGGGTTTCAAAATCAAGATTTTGTCCCGAGTTCAATCGTAATTCACCAGAGCTAGAAATATTAAAAAGGGTGCTATTTCCTAAGTCAAATGAAAACGTAAGTGCATCTCCATCTTGATCCGTAGCCACAATTTGACCTATCAAAAAACTATCATCTATATCTTCGGCAACGGTAAATGTCTGGGCACTTGCTTCTGGAGCATCATTTTCATCAGTCACATTTATGATTACTCTGACCACAATAAAATCGGAACCATCTGATATGGAAACACTAATTTCATAAAGGCCTTTTGTTTCAAAATCCAAAATTTTATTTGGTTGTAAACGCAACTCACCCGAACTAGAAATTGTAAATAAATCATCATCGTCTATAGTGATAGCATAAGTAAGCGTATCACCATCTTGATCTGTTGCAACGATTTGGCCGATTAACGCGGTTTCATCAATATCTTCGGCAACGGTAAATGTTTGATTATTTGACGCCATAGGATTATCATTAGCATCCGTTACATTAATGGTGATATCTGCTGTTGATGTATCGGTACCATTACTAACATTAATCGACAGGGTATGACTTGTTTTGGTCTCAAAGTCTAACGCCTCCCTTGCTAGTAGACTAAGTTCACCAGAATTTGTTATTTCAAATAAAGCGTCCGTATCCGTGTTAATGCTAAACGTAAGTGTGTTTCCATCTGGATCGGTAGCGATTACTGTTCCGATAATCGAATTATCCGCAATGTTTTCTGGCGCAGTAAAACTTTGATCTGAAATGATGGGGCCACTACTCCCGCTATCATTCACATCAGTAACATTAATCGTAACATCAACGCTAGTATTTAAACTACCATCACTTACACTTATAGTAAGAACATGACTTGTTTTTGTTTCAAAATCGAGTATTTTCCCTTGTTGTAGACTAATTGCGCCACTATTTGTTATCTCAAATAAGTCATCAACATCAGTGGTGACACTATATATCAATGTATCATTTTCAGGGTCAGTTGCTGCCAATTGTCCAATAATGGTCACGTCTGTTATATCCTCTGCCGCACTATAGGTTTCATCGTTAATTTCAGGCGCTTCGTTGACATTGGTTACGTTAACCGTGAATTGCGCATTGGCGGAAGCCGTTCCATCAGTTACCGAAATTGTTAGTGTATGGCTGGTTGCTGTCTCAAAATCGAGCGTTTGACCAGAAGCCAAGCTAATGGCGCCATCATCGGTAATTTCGAATAGATTGCTGCTGTTTGTGCCAATACTAAATGTTAGGGCATCATTATCCGCATCTATAGCTACTACGGTACCAATAACCGTATTTTCATCGATTGCTTCTGAAGCATCGAAACTTTGTGCTTGAATTTCAGGAACGTTGTTCATGGGCGGTGGGGGATTGTCATCATCTTTACCGCATGACGTGACGATTAGAAAAGCACCTAATAGCAGCACCTTTCCAAGTAATGTTTTTTGTGACATAAGTAAATTTTTGAATTAAGAAACCGCCCCTTAGTTGAAAGAAAAAAGAGGGGCGGCATACCTTTAAATCATTTAAAATTCGATTTTTCTGATACTGTGATTGCTTGTGTCTACGACGAGTAAGTCTGTGCTATTTTGAAAACAAAGGGCTTTAGGCCGATTAAAAGAAGCTGCCGATAAGTCGCCATCGGTAGCGCCTGCCGCGTTTGTGGTTAAACTTATCACGTTACCGTTTGAATCGATACGTCTTATGGTATTGTTACTAGCATCTGCAACGTATATGAAGTCATTCTCATCAACCACAATTCCGGTCGGTGTATCAAACTGCGCTTGCGTTCCTTGATCATCATTAAAACCTGAGGTAGAACCGGCAACGGTAACCACATTGGTCAATGATGCATCTACGCTTCGTATTCGGTGATTTCCTGTATCAGCAACATAAATGACGCCATTAGCATCAACAGCCACGTCATTCGGACTGTTAAAACGGGCTACTGCGGAAGAACCATCTTGGTTTCCCGATTGTGTTCCTCTTCCCATAATAGTAATAACTGCATTTCCACTGCCCGTACTACTACCTACCCCACGAATAACATGGTTTCCTGAATCTGCAACCAATACCCTTCCATTATTAGCTATTGCTAAACCAGCAGGTCCGTTAAAACGAGCATTTGTACCCGGTTGATCCGTGTAGCCAGATGTACCATCGGTTGCTCCCACATGAATTCGAAATGTCGGACTTGCAGCACTTAGCCCGGTCACCATCAAGATTCGATTCCTATTAAAATCTGATATGAAAAGACGACCTCTTGGATCGACAACCAAGCCTTTACAAGTAATATCAGCAGTTCCGTTCAATACAGTTGAAGGAATGCCAAATGTGCTTACATTTCCATTTACATCTATCTTTCGAATTCTTTGATTGGCAAGATCACTTACATAAATATTTCCTTGCGCATCTTTCGCGATAGCTTCTGGTCCGTTAAATCTTGCGGTGGTTGCGATTCCATTTGTACTTCCAGAAGTGCCCGATTCCCCTGCAAAAGTAGAGACTGTACCTTGAATAGCTTCAACTACGTCAGTAACACTAATGTTAAACGTGTTGATAACGGTTTCCGTACCGTCAGTTACACTAACATCGATCGCGTGAGAAACTGCCGTTTCAAAGTCCAATGACTTGCCTGTTTGTAGCGATACATCTGTTCCATTTGTAATTTCAAACAAATCGTCAGGATCTGATTCTATCGCAAACGTAAGCGTATCGCCGTCTTGATCCGTCGCAACCAAACTGCCAATCACAAAAGTGTCATCCACGTCCTCTGCAACAGTGTATGATCCTCCTCCGAATACTGGCCGATCGTTAAAATCAGTTACATTAATAGTAATGTCAGCCTGCGTTTGAGCCATACCGTCACTTGCAATCACTGATACGACATATTGTGGTGTTGTTTCAAAGTCAAGATCTCCTTGGGCGTTGTTGACCGTTCTGATTTCACCCGTATTGCTGTTTAATTCAAAGGCAGTTACATTCCCCGCTGGATCCCAAGAAAAAGTAATCGCATCATTATCAGGATCTGTCGCTACCAATGTAGCCACCACTGCTCCTCGACCAGTCACATTTTCTTGCGCACTGAATGTCTGTGCATCGAACACGGGAGCACTATTGGTGTTTTCATCAATGTCTGTAACATTAATCGTAACAGTGGCGGTCGTTCCAAGTTCACCGTCATTTACTTCAACCTCAATTGTGTGACTTGTTTTTGTTTCAAAATCAAGTATTTTTCCTGATTCCAACGTAAGTTCGCCATCGTCAGAAACTTCAAATAAATCATCTGCATCAGTCACCAGACTAAATGTCAAATCATCATCATCCGGATCCGTCGCTTGTATCTGGCCAATTTCAGTGGTGCTACCAATGTTTTCCGCAGCAGTAAAAGTTTGTGCTTGAATAACCGGACTTGCATTTTGCGGTGGCGTCGGGTTATCGTCATCACCTCCACACGAAATTGACGCGCCAATTATCAATAAGGATAGGGCGGCCTTTGATAAAAAAGATTTGTTCATAGTACGATTTTTTAAATTCGTTTTAGATTATTGGTGCTTTTAGCCAAACCGCTGTAGCTTCTTTAGCTATAGCACATCAATGCACGAAGTTGAAGGAAAAATGAAAAGAAAACTCAGGCTAGCTTATTAACGTAGTTTTTTAGCTTATTAAAAGAGTGGAGATTGTGAAGATTCTGTTTCTAAAAGATAAATATCAGGTGTAACATACCCAGACTTATCTAGATCATGTATAATGCCGGTTTACTTGGCAGCAATAGTATATTCCCAAAAAATCTGCTGGCAGAAGTTAGGTTTTGGCAATTTCGCCCATTTACCCAATCCAAATACAGAGCCCGCTCTACTATATCTCCCCTCAAGGGCTGGCCTTTTAAGTTGTATAGGTATTTGAACCTAACTATGCGTTAAGCCTTAGTACAGCAATGTTTTTAAATATTTGAAACAATAGCAAGAAACTCATCTTTCTTTTCCTTACTGATTGACACGTGATAATCATTATCTAGTAGAATGTAACCCCCATCACTTTTTACATACTGCTTAATGTATTTAAGATTGATTAAGAAGGATTTATGCGGTTTGTAGAAATACGAAATGTCAGCTAATAAATCTGAAAAATATTTTAAAGGCTTACTTATATATAGTTGCTCCTTATTGGTTTGAATTTTGGTGTACATGCCATCGCCCTCGAATACCATAATTTCCTGCAATGCTACAAACTTAATACCGTTGGCTACGGGAAGGCCGATTTTTTTGAATTCAGAAAGTGATAAACTTTCTTTTAACTCTTGTAATTTCAAATCAATTTGAGAGCTCCCCTTTATAGCTACGCATTTTTCAACCGCCTTTTTCACTTGAGTTGGGCGTAATGGTTTTAGTAAGTAATCGACCGCTGCCAATTCAAAGGCTTGTGTCGCAAAATCATTGTAGGCTGTGGTGAATACAATTTCAAAAGTAACGGGTAAGTCCGCTAGAAAATCTAATAATTCCAAACCAGAATGATCTGGCATCTCGATGTCAAGAAAAACAATGTCAGGATTGATACTTTTAATTAGCTCCACACCCTCCAAAACATTTTTTGCGGTCTCTATCTGTTTAATTTGCTCACAATTCTCCTCTAAAATGACTTTTAGCAGATTTCTTGCTTGCGGTTCATCATCAATAATTAGTGCTATCATATCTAAATAATAGGAATATTTAAAATCACTTTGGTTCCTGACGCTTCTCCATTCATAAACAGATCCTCAATTTTGACACCAACCTTTCTCTTAGCTTCTGAATTAAATAACTCTAATCGATCTTTTGTTGCTTTTTCTGCAAACGACTTATGGGCGGCATTTCGCTTTTGTCGTAATTGTATCCCTCGTTTTCTGCCCACGCCGTTATCTTTAATTTTACAAACAACAGTATCCTCTTTGATTACGAAATAAACACTTAGTCTTTTGGTTCCCTTTTTATGTAACAGTCCGTGGCGTATAGCGTTTTCTACATAGGGTTGTACCATCATTGAAGGTATAACAATGTCACTATCATCTAGTTCATCTTCATAAATCACCTGATATTTAAAATCATCTTCGAATCGCAATGTTTCAATTTCTAGATATAACTTTAGGCTCTCAATTTCTTCTGCTAGAGAAATTCCTTTAGCATTACTTTGATTAAGATACCTTCGTATTAGATCAGAAAATCGACCTAAATAATCGCTGGCTTCATTCTTTTTATTAGTGATGATATATTCTTGAATCGAATTAAGTGCATTAAAAATAAAATGAGGATTCATCTGTGATTTCAAAGCCTTCAGCTCGCTTTCTTTATATTTTTTTTCAATATGTAACCGTTTTTGCGTTTCGGCTAATTCCGTAGCCATCAAGGCTGACTTCTTGCTGGCCTTTAACCTTGTAGTATACAGAAAAGCACTAACCAATATCAAAATTCCAATAAGTGATGCACCAATAAAGTAAGCTTGGTTCTTCTTGCTTTCTACCTTTGCTAACTTTGCATTGGCCAGAGCCGTTTCCTTTTCAGCCTTTATTTGGTTCGTTTGATATTGCGTTTGTAATTCAATCATCTTTTTATCAATCTTCACCTCCTCGTTGGCATTCCGGTTTATAATAGCTTGCTTAATTGCAAAATCAGTACTATCAGGTTGGTTATTATATGCATATAATACGCTTAAAAAGAAATTTAAACTAGACTTTTGGCTGTGATCTTCTTCACGTGCGTCTTGTACTAGGTCCTTCACAATATTTTTTGCTTGTTTGTATCTTCCATTATCTTTTAAAATAACAGCGTAGTAAAATGGGGCATTGAAATCTACCTGAATTGGTCTTTGCTCTATGGGCAGATTAATTACAGTTTCAATTAAAGACAAGGCTTCATGATGTTGACCATTGACATTTAAAAAATCAGAAAGTACTATGGTACTTTCATATATTCCATTCCCGTAATTACTTTCTTTGGCAAGTTTTAATGCTTTTTTTCCGTAAAATATAGCAGAGTCTAAAACACTTGTAGTGCGCTGACGGCTTAGTTTTAAATGCGATTGCGCGACATTAATATAAACGTCAACTAATAATTCTTTAAAATCATTTTTTTGCGCAATGTCCAATGCTTTTTTCTGGTATGTAAGAAACTCTTTATGTTGGCGGTTCAAATAATAAGCATCACCCATATCAATATAGGCTATAGTTTTAAAAAATGGCTCTTTCATTTTTTCTGACAATGCCATTTCTTGAGATGCATAAAGAAACGAACTGTCCTGTTTCTTTTCGATCAAGGCGCATTCATAAAGAATATGTAAATCCTTGAATAACGCCATGGAGTCCTTCAAAAATTCATGTGCTTCATAAGCCGCTTTACCATATATTCTTGCAGAATCTATTTGCTGAAAAATTTTGAGGGATCGCATTGCTTTAACCGATTGCATGAGTGCAAGAGATCGTTCTGTATTTTCATGCTCGGCTACCTGGATTAATCGATCTGCGGTCAACTTGGCTTTTTCCCTTGAAAACGACAACTCATTCTCAAACTGATTAAATAGCGTTAGTAACCTATTCCTTTTACCAGATTGAGTATAGCCAACACTAATCCCAAGAAAAAGTAAACAAAGAAACCTCAATAAAAATCGCATAATTTCAGTCTATGTAATCCTACGTTTTATGCCCATTAAAAGATGATCAATATGACATAATAATCGAGAAATGTATTGGCTTCATACAGATCTCGTTAAAGACTAAAATTGTCTTCACAGCAAACATAATATTTTGTAGTAGTAAAAAAAGTATTGATTTATTAAGTGCATTTGTCAACTTACTAAAATGAAATAAAAACGACTTCTACCATATTGGGAACTGTAGACAATTTTTATATCTGAACAGGCACTTCCTCCTGATCTACCTCTTCCTCAGGTAATTCAATAGGTTTTCCTAAATAAACAATTTTAAACCCTTCTTTAATCTCAATTTCGCCAGTAAGCCCGCGAGTGATAATATGTAACTCTCCTCCCGGTTCTTTTAAAAACATTGAAATTGATTCCTTTTTGCTGTTAATTGCCTCAAGTAAATCATCATATTCGGCATTGCTTTTAATATCAAGTTCGTTTATTTTAGGAAAATCCCTTGCTATTTCACTTAAGTTAATATAATCATCAGTTCCACAAAACAGGCCACCATCTGGTAGTTTACTACTATTTTTCATCTCTTGTGTCGTTACTAAGCGGAATGCACCATGCTCGCCTAATTGTTTTTCAAAGCGGTTAATTGCATATTTATTAACCGATTCACTACCTGTTAAGGCCATTAAGTATCCTATATCACTTAGTTCCACATCATTGGCTAGATCATCAGAAAATACATTTGCTGTTTCAGCATCCAAATCCATCGCTTTCGCCTTTTCGATATTTTCATTGTTGCTATCAATAAGCACAACATGTCGACCGTTTTTGTCCAAATATTTTGCAATTAAGCGGGCAACTTCGGAAGCACCTACAATTAAAATTCCCTCTGATTTGTTTAAGAAAACCCCTACTAATTTAGCAAACAAACGAGCAGTAGTTGCATTTAATAATACAGTGCCAAGCACCATAGTAAATACTAAGGGTGTAATATATTCAGCACCAGGTTCTCCTTTTAAAACAAGCTTAGTTCCAAATAGCGATGCGATGCCTGCCGCAACAATACCTCGCGGGCCCACCCAACTAATAAACAGTTTTTCATTAAATTTTAATCCGGAGCCTTGTGTGCTTAAAAAAACCCCTATCGGTCGCACTATGAAAATTACAATCGCCAGTAAAATAGCAGTATTCCAATTATAAACGAGCATTAAATCGTCAATAGTAATGTTGGCAGCTAGAAGTATAAATAAAATTGAAATTAATAAAACACTAAGTGATTCTTTAAAGTAGAGCAACTCCTTTAAACTAGGTACATCGCTATTACCCAAAAACATCCCCATCACAACAACGGCTAATAGTCCGGATTCATGAGCAAACAAATCAGACTCCACAAAAACTAATAACACTACCGAAAGTGTTGCAACATTCAGCAAGTAGTGCGGAATCCACTTCTTTTTTATAAACCAGTAAAGCGCATAACCTGCAGAAATTCCGAAAGAAAAGCCTATCAACACGATCTTACCAAATTCAATAAATGCTTGTTTCGTAAAACCACCTTCATCTCCAACACTTATAAACTCAAAAACCAAAACCGCAACCAATGCTCCAATTGGGTCGATCAAAATACCTTCCCATTTCAATACTGCAGAGATGTCTTTTTTAAGTGGAATATTCCTAAGAATAGGAGAGATTACTGTTGGTCCAGTAACAATAATTAATCCGGCAAACAACATTGATATTTGCCATGATAATCCAAAAAGATAATGCGCAGCCACGCCAGCCCCTAAAAAGGTAACGACACTGCCCAAACTGATCAGTTTTACAATAACAGGACCTACTTTTGATATCTCACTTCTTTTTAAGGTAAGACCTCCCTCAAAGAGAATAATACCAATGGCAAGCGATACAAAATGAAAGAGTCCTTCGCCAGGAAACAAACCTTTATTTCCGTCCCAAATGGGTTCTATCCACTTGGTACCATCAGCAGAAAACAAAGTAGAAACCGGACCTACTAATAGGCCGATCAAAATTAAAGGTAAAATAGCAGGGATCTTAAATTTCCATGCTACCCACTGTGCCAATATTCCTAATATGATAATGCCACCCAGTTCTAACATATCCTAAATTTTGTGTAAAATACTACTTTTTAAAAATTTACTCTCAAAAAGTGTTCTTCTTCAAGCAAAGGAATTTCTGTTAAAATCCCCCCAATTATGGTCTTATTTACAAAAAAATGTTGTCTGCTTTTAGTATTTTGCTTCGCTTTAAAAAATTCATATGAATTTGTACTCTATTGAAGCTGGGAATTTTAAATTAGACGGTGGCGCTATGTTTGGTGTTGTGCCAAAATCAATTTGGCAAAAAACCAATCCTGCTGATGCCAATAACATGATCGAGTTGGCAACTAGGTGCTTACTAATTGAAGATGGTGATCGCCTTATCCTGATCGATACAGGAATGGGTAATAAGCAATCAGAGAAGTTTTTTGGTTACTACTATTTATGGGGGGATCATAGCCTGGATACATCTCTTGAAAAAGTCGGATTTCACCGAGATGATATCACCGATGTTTTTATGACTCACTTGCATTTTGATCATTGTGGGGGTAGTGTACAATGGAATAAAGACAGAACCGGATATGAAGTGGCCTTTAAAAATGCCAGGTTTTGGACCAATGAAAGTCATTGGAAATGGGCTACTGAACCCAACAAAAGGGAAAGAGCTTCTTTTTTAAAAGAAAATTTATGGCCTATGCACGAAAGTGGTCAATTAAATTTTATTCGTAGTACAAACAGCAATATCGCCGAGACATCTGTTCTTGGTTTTGGTGTTTTCTATGCTGACGGACATACTGAAAAACAGATGCTTCCCATGATCAATTACAAGGAAAAAACTATTGTCTATATGGGTGATTTGTTACCAACAGTGGGTCACATTCCCGTACCTTATGTGATGGGTTATGACACACGCCCTTTACTAACACTATCTGAAAAAGAACAATTTCTAAAAATGGCAGCTGATGAAAACTTCTACTTATTTTTAGAGCATGATGCCCATAATCAACTAATTACTGTAAAACACACTGAAAAAGGGGTGCGACTTAATGAAACTTTTCGCGCTGATGAATTATTTAAATAAAGATTAATGAAAAAGACCATTTACTCAATAGTATCATTGCTATTGCTTACTGCTTGTGGTAGTACAAATATTGTTTCAATACCCATTGAGAATATTGATAACACACCATTAAAAGTTACTGAGCTTACTAAGGATCAGGAAAAAACATGGGGCCATCTTGATTTGATCAAAGATACCGTTCCAGGAATGAGTGTTGATAAAGCCTACAATGAGTTACTTAAAAACAAAAAAGGAAAAAAAGTAATTGTTGCCGTAATCGATTCTGGTATTGACATTGATCATGAAGATTTAGATGGTGTTATTTGGACCAACGATGATGAGGTTCCAAATAATGGAAAAGACGATGACAATAATGGGTTCGTAGACGATATACATGGGTGGAATTTCCTTGGAGACTCGTATAATGAACAATTGGAATTTGTGCGAATACTAGCAAAGAATGATACCAGCAATCCGGACTACGGAAGAGCGCAAAAGGACTTTGAAAAAGAGTATAATGAAACGGTGCAAACCAAACAAAATGTAGATCAACTTGTTCAAATTGAACCTCAAGCAAGAGCCATTATAAAACAGCATTTAGGAAAAGAAGATTTTACGGAAGAGGATGTAAAAAAAATAACTTCTGCTGATCAGGCAGTTGCCCAGTCTAAAGGCTTTTATATGTTTTTATATGAAAATGGACTTAACGCTCAAAAACTAAAAGATGCTGCTACCGATTTTGCAGATCGATTAAACTACAACTTAAAAAAAGACTTTAATGGTCGTACTCCTGTAGGTGATAATCCTTATGATATAGGTGATTCAAAATATGGAAATGGTAATGTAAAACCAGTTAAAAAAAGTGAAAGCCACGGCACTCATGTTGCTGGAATCATCGCCGCTGAACGCAACAATGGTAAAGGTGTAAATGGGGTTGCCAACAATGTAGAAATTATGGCTATTCGCGCTGTGCCTAATGGTGATGAATATGATAAAGATATTGCATTAGCTATTCGGTATGCTGTTGATAATGGTGCAAAAATTATCAATACCAGTTTTGGTAAATACTACTCGCCCAATGCAGATTGGGTATACGACGCGATTAAATATGCTGCATCAAAAGATGTACTCATTGTAAATGCCGCAGGGAACGAATCGTATAATCTGGACGATACCTCTAAAACGGTTTTTCCAAATGATCAGGTAGCTAATGGCAAGGAAATTGCTAACAATTTTTTAAGCGTTGGAGCATTAGCCAATACCTATGGAGGTGAAATGGTAGCAAGCTTTTCTAATTACGGAAAAATAAATGTAGATGTTTTCGCGCCAGGAGACGACATTTATTCGACCATGCCTGAAAACGAATATGAATTTCAGGGCGGTACTTCAATGGCTGCGCCTGCAACGGCAGGAGTCGCTGCTTTGATGCGTTCATACTATCCTAATTTAAGCGCTACTCAAGTAAAGGATATTATCATGCGTTCGGGCCTTCCGGTGACAACAAAAGTCGTGGTGGGAGAGGCTAAAGAAGCAAAACCATTTTCGGATATTTCATCATCAGGAAAAATGGTTAACGCCTATAATGCACTCGTATTAGCAAGTAAAACAAAGTAGCACCTAAGACATAAAAAATGATCAAAAGAATTATAATCGCAGCCTTTATCCTCACAACTATGGGAGTTCAAGCACAATCTAGTTATTGGCAACAACATGTTGACTATAAAATGGATGTGCAAATGAACGTGAACACTTTTCAATACACAGGTACACAAGAGTTGGTGTATACCAATAACTCTCCCGAAGTGCTAAACAGGGTATACTATCATTTATACTACAATGCATTTCAACCTGGTAGTGAAATGGATATCAGGCTTCAGAATATTGCTGATCCTGATGGAAGAATGACCCAAAACTTGGGGACAAAAGAAAATCCGAACCGCGTTAGTCGTATTAGCCAGTTATCTCCCAATGAAATAGGATATATGCATGCGGTTAGTCTCACACAAGATGGTAAGAAAGTACAGTTTGATGAGGCTGGTACAGTGCTCGAAGTAGATTTGGTGACACCGATTAATCCAGGAGAATCGACCAAATTGAATATGGAATTTAAAGGGCAGGTACCAGTTCACATTCGTCGTGCAGGCAGAAATAATAAGGAAGGTGTTGCCCTTTCAATGGCACAGTGGTATCCTAAAATGGCAGAGTATGATTTTGAAGGGTGGCACACATCTCCTTATATCGCTCGGGAGTTTCATGGTGTTTGGGGTGACTTTGACGTAAAAATCACTTTAGATAAAAACTACACCATAGGCGGGTCGGGATACCTTCAAAACCCTAATGAAATTGGCCATGGATATGAAGATGAAGGGGTAAAGGTTAAAAAACAAAGGGGTAAAACACTGACTTGGCATTTTAAAGCTCCAAACGTTCATGATTTTACCTGGGCAGCAGACGCAGAATATGTTCATGATAAATTGGTAACTCCTAGTGGTGTTACGCTTCATTTCTTTTATAAAAATAAGAAGGACGATACCACTTTTATGGCTAATTGGAAAAAGTTACAACCCGATACAGCCAAGTTGCTTGACTTTTTTAATAAAAATGTTGGCGAATATCCGTACAAACAATATTCTGTAATTCAAGGCGGAGACGGTGGTATGGAATATGCCATGTGTACCTTAATTACCGGAGAACGAAGATACGGAAGCCTTTTTGGCGTCACCGCTCATGAAATGGCGCACTCTTGGTTTCAGCACGTTTTGGCAACTAACGAATCGAAACACGAATGGATGGATGAAGGTTTTACCAGTTTTATTTCTGAATTAGCGGAAGATAAAATAACTGGCGCAAATAAGCAGAACCCTTTTGAAGGAACCTATCGAGGCTACTTTAGTCTAGCGGCCTCCGGCAAAGAAATGCCTCAAACAACCCATGCAGACCGTTTTGTAGATAATTTTGCTTATGGAAGATCAGCATACAGCAAAGGAGCTGTTTTCCTTGCACAATTAGGATATGTCATTGGTCAGGATAATTTGATGAAGACGCTTAAAAAGTATTATGCTGATTTCAAATTCAAACACCCTACGCCTAATGATATTAAACGAACTGCAGAAAAGATTTCAGGAATTCATTTAGACTGGTACTTAACGGATTGGACCCAAACCACCAACACCATTGATTATGGCATCAAATCTTTAGAAGACAAAAACGGAAAAACAGCTGTTACCTTAGAGCGTATCGGGCTTATGCCAATGCCTATTGATATTATTGTCATTTACAAAGATGGAACAAGAGAATCGTTTTATGCACCGTTACGAATGATGCGTGGTGAAAAAGAAAATCCGTATCCTGCAATTAGCCGTACCGTTTTAGACGATTGGCCTTGGGCATATCCAACCTATACTTTTGAGATCAATAAGCCTAAAAGCAGTATTGCAACTATCGTAATCGACCCTTCAGAACTGATGGCTGATGTTGACAAACGAAATAACTTTATACAGCAGCAGTAAACCTATTATAGACTTAAATAAAATCCGCCTTAGGGCGGATTTCTTATTTTTGAATTGATAATCACATATGTCTTCGGAGGCCTTCCATTAAATTAAACGTCATTTCCCTAAGAATTCCTTTTAGGCCCCTCCCTAGATTGTTGACTATATCCTAATTCTCATTGAATCAGAAATACCCACATAGCGAAAAACTAAAGAGCCAAAAGCTAATTGAGAAGGTTTTTGCTGAAGGAAAGTCAGTAAGTCAATTTCCTCTGAAAATGGTGTATTTAGCGACGCCCTTAAATACCTCTAGCCCGTTACAAGTTGGCGTATCTGCCCCAAGACGAAAGTTTAAAAAAGCTGTCACTAGAAATCGAATAAAACGATTAATGCGAGAATCGTACCGATTAAATAAGCACCTTATTTTTAACAACTTGCCAACATCCTACGCTTGTATGATTTTGTATCTTGGCAATGAAGAGCCTACATTTAAAGGCCTTCAAATAACAACGCAAAAACTATTTAAGAAGTTTTTGGAAAAAGAAAAGTCGAACCAACCAGGCTAATTGTTTCAACATTTTAAACACCTTATTTTATGAAAAAGTACGTTTGGTTCGTTCTGTGTTTGTTCATTTTTTCATGCGGCGACGAGAATTCTGGTAATGCTTCGCGAGAATTTGCTATTACTGAGAATTTATTGGCTGACACCGAATACGATGTTGCTCCTTCGCCTACAGAAGCTGTTCAGGCTGTAGTCGAGCAAAAGCTAATCCGCGAAGCTTATCTTCGATTTCAAACTCAAAATATAGATACCACTTTTAAAAACATAAGCGCTTATGTAAAACAAAGTGGTGGATACATTCAAAATGATCGGTCTGATAAAAGTTATAATCAGCTAACCAGAACTTTAATTGTTCGGATACCGAATAAAAATTTCAATAAGGTTGTTAACGATATTGACAATGATGTTGAGTATTTCGATTCTAAGAATATCTCGTCTAGAGATGTCACTGAAGAATTTATTGACCTAGAAGCCAGGCTAAAGGCCAAAAAAATACTTGAAGAACGATATTTACAGTTATTAACCAAAGCAAAAAATGTAAAAGAAATTCTTGATATTGAGCGTGAACTTTCTAAGATTCGAGAAGAAATAGAAGCCAAACAAGGCCGACTAAAATATTTAGAAAATAAGGTTTCGATGAGCACACTTACCATCGAATTTTATAAAATAACTAGTAACACTGGAGTGACCGTTTCTTATGGTTCAAAAATGTGGAATGCTGTAAAATCAGGCTTTGATAGCATGTCGTCATTCTTCTTGTTTTTGTTAAACATCTGGCCATTCCTTATTATTGTTACTATCTTAACCTATTATATCAGAAAAAAATGGAAAAAATCTCGTTCAAAAAAAGAGTAGTTATTCCTGTTCTTGCCATTGTAATTTTATTTACTGGCGCCTCATTTAAGTCAGACTTTTTTGAGATCGCAAAACAAATAGAGATCTTCACTACTCTCTTTAAAGAACTCAACATGAATTATGTTGATGAAACCAACCCAGCACAATTAATGGACAATGCCATTAAGGGTATGTTGGGTAATCTTGATCCCTATACGCAGTATTATAACGAACAAGATGTAGAGGCCAGTAAGATTAGAAATAGTGGTGAATACTCAGGTATTGGGGCTCTCGTAAGGCGGCATGACAACAAAATGATCATAGTTGAGCCTTATAAAGATTATCCGGCAGATAAGGCCGGATTAAAAGCCGGTGATGAAGTTATTCAAGTTGGTGATGTTGTTATTGCCGATTTTAAAGATGAAACTAGTGAGTTGTTAAAAGGTGCTACTAACAGTGAAGTAAAAATCACGTACAAACGTCAAGGCAAAACACAAACTACATCATTAAAAAGAAGTGATATCGAGATCGACGCCGTCCCTTTTTATAAAATGATGAATGAAGATACTGGTTATATTGTTTTGGCGAAGTTCAACAGAAAAGCTTTTGCCCAAACTAAAGAAGCAGTGATTACGTTAAAAGAGGATGGTGCAAAAAAATTAGTGCTTGACCTAAGAAGTAATCCTGGGGGTTTGCTAAATGAGGCAATTAAGATTGTCAATTTGTTTGTTGATAAGGGCCAAGTAATAGTGAGTACCCAATCTCATATTAAAAAATATAACAAAGAGTATAAAAGCAGAATGCAACCCTTAGACACTGAAATCCCCCTAGTAGTGTTGGTTAATGACCGCAGTGCATCAGCTTCTGAGATCGTTTCAGGCGCATTGCAAGATTTAGATCGTGCGGTGGTAGTAGGGAATCGCAGTTTTGGTAAAGGGCTGGTGCAACGGCCTAAAAAGCTTACTTACGGCACCCAACTTAAAGTAACAATTTCTAGATACTATACACCTTCAGGAAGATGTATTCAAGCGTTAGATTATTGGAATAGGGATGAGTTTGGTAATGCAACTAGAACCGCCGAAAAAGACTATAAGGCATTTAAAACCAAAAAAGGTCGCGAAGTGTATGATGGCGGTGGTATTGAACCTGATGTAAAAATGGCAAGTTCTGAAACCTCCCCGCTCGTAAAATCGCTTATCGCTAACTACGTGATTTTTGATTATGCTACTAAATACTACTACGACAATCCGAATAAGAGTATGGACTCTTTTGTATTTACTGACGCAGATTATGCTTCATTTAAAACTTTTGTTGCCAAAAAGGGCATTGCTTATGAAACGGTTACAGAAAAGCGTTTAAAAGCATTATTAGAATCAGCGAAATTAGAAAAACTTGAAAATGCGGTTAATAAAGATTATAACGATATGCTTGCGAGTTTGTCAAAAAGTAAGATAAGTGCATTAGATGATTACAAAAAAGTCATTAAAAAAGAACTAGCTGATGAAATTGTAAAACGCTATGCCTACCGTGAAGGTCTTTATAAATATCACTTACAAAATGATGAAACAGTAAGTAAAGCTGGAGAGTTGTTAAGTGATGAAAGTAAGTATCTGGCAATTTTAGAGTAAAATATATTAGATTGAGTTAGAAGAAAAGTTAATATATAAGGAAACCAACCCATAAATGGGTTGGTTTTTCTTTTTGTCAGTATAAACACTTCTTTCTAAAACATAAAACGAAAAAACAACAACGGCTACTTTAGCTTGTTTTCTAAAATTATTGCATCAATCGAGCCTTCATTCCACCCTTTTGAGAGTGTATCTGGAACCGGGGTAAATACATATGAAAAAGAACTTAGTACAATATCTAAATCACCATCCCGATCTACATCTCCGGCGTCCATCAAGAACCAACGTCCCAAAGCATGTTCTTTTATTGTATAGCTTTTAAATTGGTAATTCGATGCCTCTTCATTTTCTAGGTAAACGAAAGATAGCTCTGGTTTTTTGTCATAATCAGGAAAAGTAGAAATTAACGCAAAGTCAATATCCCCATCCTGATCAAAATCACGGGCTAGTAGACGCGTTGCCCCGTTTAAAGAATAGAAATAGGTTTCTTCAAAATTATTGTTTCCATCATTAATATGAATCCGCATACCGTGATAGGGTTTATGTACGTATGATTTATCTGCGTTATCTCCGTTAACCGTGATGATGTCCTTAAATCCGTCTTTATTATAATCAACTAACTCAAACCAACTGCTACCATAAATTGGGCTAAATCGTATCACTTTTTCCGCGCGAAATTCCAAGGGTTTTTCTTGGTATAAAATGGTCATTGACTCATCTCCTTGAGAAGTAATAGCAATAATATCGGCTAATCCATTGTTGTCCATATCTTCGACTAACGTTCTAATAGCTCCTGGTTGGGCTAGTAACGTTTTCTTATCATATGCTCCCTGTTCGTTTTCAATAAGAATAGAGAGTTCACCAACAAGGTTCCCAAATTCGCAAACAACTAATTCATCTTTTCCATTACCATCAAAATCATATACTGTATTATGCACTGGTCTATGCAGTGTGTTTTTAAGTCTTGTTTCACTTGGTCCTTTCTTTTTTACAATGGCACCTGATGCTATTTCTGAAGGATCCAATTTACCTACTTCTGTCACATAGGCTATACTGTCTTTTTCATCATAATCAACCACTCCGGTTTCAAAATTTCCTAAACGCTCGTTTTTCTTTGAGGCAAAATCATACTCAAATAGCCCCCCCATAATAGTCCCGTTTTTTAAGGTGTTTTTTTCTTTATCGTATTCTAAATAAGTGATAAAGGTTCCAGGATTTTTGTCTAAACTAATAGGTATTGTTTCAAAAGAGGTTAGGGTAGAAGTATCTACTTCTGGAGCAGTTGATACTAATGAGTCCGGAGCATTATCTATAATGTAGGACTTCAACAACGCCCAGTCTTCAGCACCTATTATAGGTTTTAATGGATAAATACCGGTTTTTAAAACAGCCTCTTGGTCTCTAAAACTCAACCCTTTCATAGGATTATAGCTGCTATCCTTTATTCCCATTCTAGCACCCATATCTGGTAAAATAGCTTCGGCCCATATGTTTTTAGGTAGCGATTGTATAGAGGGTGCTACATGGCAACTTGCACAATGCAACTTGTACAATGCCTCTTGTTTTTTTATTTGATTGGATTGTTGACAAGCTAAAAAAAGCATTGCTATAAATAGTAGTCCGATTGTTTTATTCATTAGTTGGTTTTGATCATTGCTATATGCGGTATTCCATCTTCTAAATATTCATTTCCTGTTTGATGAAAACCGTGTGAGTAATAAAAGTCTTTTAAATATGTCTGTGCCGAAATTTTTATGGTAGATTCTTTAAAGTGTTCTCTAATTGCTTCAATACTTACTTTTACCAAATCGTGACCATAACCGTATTTCCGTTCATCTTTTTGAACAACTATACGGCCCATACTTGCATTTTCAAAATAATCTCCCGCATTAAAAATCCGACTGTAAGCAATAATTTTTTCGTTTTTTAAACCTACAACATGTATCGCTTTTTTGTCCTTACCATCAACATCTTGATACGCACATTCTTGTTCAACAACAAACACTTCAGCTCGTAGCTGTAAAATGGAATAAAGCTCATTTATACTGAGCTCTTGAAATGGTTTTATTTTAAACTTTAATGGTGTATTCATCTAATCTTGTACAATAACATCCTTTGCATCGCATTTACCAAACTCTGGCTGAATATTAACATGATTGATATCAAAATCGTGATAAAGGAGTTCTTCAATGGTATTCAAAATGCGATCAAATTCTGAAAGTTGGATATCTTCATCAAAATCAATATGAGCTTCTAAATGCACTTCATTTTCATTTAATTGCCAAACATGTATATGATGCATATTTTTTACTGAGGGAATATTTACAACGGCTTCTACAATTTTTTTGATATTAATCTCTTCTGGAGTAAACAACATAAGCACTCTAGTTGATGAACGCAAAAGGTCATAACCCATATAAATAAGATAAATTCCTATTAGTAAGGTTAATACACTGTCAATCCAAAAAACATCAAAAAACTTCATTAACAGTCCGCCTATCAATACTGCTACCGATGCCATCATGTCAGTCAATAAATGCAAATATGCCGATTTCATGTTCATATTAGTATCAGCATCTTTTTTTAACAATAGTACACTAAAACCATTTGCAACGATGCCTAGTAGTGACATCCAAATGACAAGATTCGATCCTATTTCTTCTGGATTTTGAAACCGTTTTACCGCTTCTATTATCAATAAAACAGCCACAACTACCAAAGTAGACGAATTAACAAAGGCGGCAATTATCTCTGCTCGTTTATAACCAAATGTTTTATTAGTTGACGCTTTTTTTTGAGACAATTTATTAGCAACATAACTAATAATTAAAGACAGGACATCACTAAAGTTATGAAGTGCGTCAGAGAGCAATGCCAGGCTCCCAGAAACAATACCACCTATTACCTGAGCAAGGGTAATAAGTATATTTAGAAAGATAGAGATAAGTAAATTTTTACCTTTTAAATTCCCATGATGGTGGTGAACATGATTATGGTTATGTGTGTGTGCCATTGTATCCTTTAAAATTAGGATAAAAACGGCTTAATCAACTATTTCGAAATAGGAATTTTAGCAAGATAATTCGCTAATTTTTTTAACCCTGTTCTCATGTCTTCCACCTTCAAAGTTGGTCTTAAAAAAGGTTTCAACCATTGCAACAGCCTGCGGTAAAGAAGTAAATCTTGCAGGAATACAAAGCACATTCGCATTATTGTGTTGTCTAGTTAGCTCAACAATTTCTTTGGTCCAACATAAGCCTGCACGCACCTTCGAATATTTATTGGCTGTCATAGCAACACCGTTACCGCTGCCACAAATTAAAATACCAAAATCAGCTTTTCCTTGATGAATATCACTTGCAACAGGATGTACAAAATCAGGATAGTCAACACTACCATTTTCATTGGTACCATAATTAGTTATTTCGTAACCTTGTTCTTTTAGCTTATCAACAATTGTTAATTTGTATTCAGTACCCGCGTGATCGTTACCAATGGCTATTTTCATGATGTTGGTTTCAATTTTTAAACTCTATTATCAACAACAAAGTTACTTTTTAAGCTTTTATATTATTCTTAAATCGTGAATAATTTACACACAGTTAATAGTTGGTTAATAACTAAGACATGACTGTTGTTTATATTTATTCATGAATTTGGATAACTATTTTTTGATTATTCACAAATATTAGTAAGCAAGATGTTAGTGAGAATTTCCAAATTTTTTATTTCTTTTTTATAAGTGAGAAATAATCAAAATCCATCTCTCTTATTAACCAAATTTGCCTCTAATTTTATCAAAAATCTACTGTTTATTTGATTTGTCAACAACTGTTAAGTAATCCATTAAAAACACTTTAAACCAATGCTTTAAATATTTTATAAGATGTTAATTACTGTTGATTCATTTTAATAAATGAAATTTACAAGACACTGCTAAAAAAGATATGCCAGCTATTAACACCCTATAATCATCATCATTTTATTTTAAATTTTAAAAAGAAAAAATGAATTGATGTTTAATATTGTTGATAAACCTTTTTATTGAAAAGTAAACTTAAACAATGTTTAGAGGAGAACTATTATTAAAATCTGTTATGAGTTGTTTTACGTAATCAACGTAGTCTTCGTGAACCTTTAAGTGTATACCTCCTAAAGCATTTGAATAGAAAGGAGCTACCTGAATCATAGTCTCATTTTCAAATATATGAGGTATCCCTTCTTCTTGCAATTTTGCTTTTAAGATGGCATATTCGAAAGGGTAGGTGTATGTGGCAACAACTCTAAAGTTTTGCATAACAGGATTTTATTAAAAAAATGAAGTTATGAAATTTTCGGAAGAACGACTTTTTGTAGTGTCACTTTTTGAGTGTTGTTTATTACATCTTCGGTATGCGTATTAGTTTCATCGGTTAACGAGTTATTGATGTAACCCATAAATACCCCAATTCCTATCAAGAAAATGATAATAAAAAAGATGATTATTTTATGAACACGTTTCACTATTTGTGATTGATTGATTGATGATTGTTTTATAAAGACGTTCTATTTTGCGAAATGTTACACAAAAATTGTATTTTTTTTAACTTTTTATTTAGTAGACGTTCACATTTAAAGAACCTTACTAGTTTAACGGTAAGAAATAGCGTTCTAGTACATATCTAATTATTAAACAGTACCTTTACAAAAAAATTGAAATAAGAGCATTCGTCATTCAATCATCTTTTTACCTTCTTATAAATCATGCGAATGCTAATTAATACCTAATAAATAACAATAATTTTAATACATAAAAACCTACTTAGATAAATCTGTGTTGACATAGATAATGGTAGGCATAGCTATAGAAAATGGCAAGAAAGAAAAAACGAAAAAACAGTAAAAATAAAATACCCAATCTTACTGCAACTATTTTTAGTATACTCAAGAAAAACAGAAACCAACATTTCAATTATAAACAGATTGCTGCCAAACTTGGTGTTACTGATGCTAGCGGTAGAAATCAGATAATTAAAAAGCTTCAGCAGCTTAAAGAAAAAAAGCAAATTGAAGAAGTTGAACGAGGTAAGTTTAAGGCGATAGTATCAACAGAGTATTATCGAGGAATTTTGGATCTTACCAGTAATGGTAATGGATATGTTATTTGTGATGCTTTTGATGAGGATATTTTCATAACAAGTAATAATATCAATAAAGCTTTAGATGGTGATGAGGTAGAGGTCTACGTATACAAACGCCGTCGTAGTGATAAAATGCAAGGTGAAATTGTTCAGGTAATAAAGCGCAATAAAACAGAGTTTGTTGGGGTTTTGCAAATTGCTAAGAGCTTTGGTTTTGTAAGCGTATCGAACCCTAAAATGTATACTGACATTTTTGTGCCTAAGAATAAAATCAAAAGCGCAGAAGATGGTGATAAGGTGGTTGTACGAATTGAAGATTGGCCAGAAAAAGCCGATTCTCCTTTTGGTGTAATTACACAAGTATTAGGTAAACCGGGTGAGCATCATACCGAAATTCATGCAATTTTAGCAGAATATGGTTTACCCTATCAGTTTCCAGATGAAGTACAATTATTCGCAGATAAGTTAGATACAAGTATCACTGCTGATGAGATTGCTAAGCGTCGTGATATGCGTGAAGTATTGACGTTTACAATTGACCCAAAAGATGCTAAAGATTTTGATGATGCACTTTCATTTGAAGTGTTGGAAAATGGGAATTATGAAATTGGAATTCACATTGCTGATGTTTCGCATTATTTAAAAGAAGATACGATTTTGGATAATGAAGCCTATGATAGAGCAACGTCTGTTTATTTAGTTGATAGGGTAGTACCTATGCTTCCTGAAATCTTATCAAACGGGGCATGTTCATTACGACCTCATGAAGAAAAATATACATTTTCAGCGGTATTTGAGATGGATAAAAATGCCAAGGTTATTGATCAATGGTTTGGGCGCACGGTAACTTATTCTGATGAGCGTTTTGCATATGAAGAAGCGCAGCATATTATAGAAACTGGGGAAAATACCATTCCTGAAGATATTTCTATTAGAGAGGGTGGAGCGTACTCAGTAAGTGATGACATTAAAGATGCAACATTAACCTTAGATCGCTTAGCAAAAAAAATGCGCGCAAAACGGATGGGTGCGGGAGCAATTTCTTTTGATAAAGTAGAGGTAAAGTTTATGCTCGATAAAGAAAATGAACCAGCTGGTATTTTCTTTAAAACATCAAAAGATGCTAATAAACTTATTGAAGAATTTATGCTATTGGCTAATAGAAAAGTGGCAGAATTTATAGGTAAGAAAAAAGCAGAAGGCGGCAAACCAAAGACCTTTGTTTACAGAACACATGATGATCCTGATGAGGAAAAATTAATGAACTTGAATAATGTGATTTCAAGGTTTGGTTATAGTGTAAATCTTAAATCAAGAAAAACAATTACGGCTTCATTAAACGATCTTTTACAAGAAGTGCAAGGTAAAAAAGAGCAAAACCTTGTCGACACTTTAGCAATACGAAGTATGAGTAAGGCTGAATATACAACGCATAATATTGGTCATTATGGTTTAGCTTTTGATTACTATACGCATTTTACGTCGCCTATACGACGTTATCCTGATGTGATGGTGCATAGATTACTTCAGTACTATTTAGATGGAAATAAAAGTGCTAACGAAAAGATATATGAAGAAAAATGCCAACATTCTTCAAATATGGAAAACCTTGCAGCGAAAGCAGAGCGTGATTCTATAAAATACATGCAGGTTAAGTTTATGCAGAATCACCAGGACGAGGAGTTTTTAGGAGTAATATCTGGTGTAACAGAGTGGGGGATTTATGTCGAGATTATTTCAAATAAATGCGAAGGCATGGTTCGTATTCGCGAGATAAAAGATGATTATTATACCTTCGATGAAAGACAATATGCCTTGGTTGGTGATGTAACAAAAAACACGTATCAATTAGGTGATGAAGTATACGTAAAAGTAAAAAATGCCGACTTAATAAAGCGGCATTTAGATTTTACGTTGATTGGTAAAAAAGAGAACTAATTGTTATTACTATAAAACAGTAATGCACAAAAAGACTTACGTTTTTATGCTTGTATGGCAGCAATACCAGGTAAGGTTTTTCCTTCAAGGCTTTCTAGCATAGCACCACCACCGGTACTTACATAGCTTACCTTATCGGCAAAACCAAATTGCTTTACTGCTGCAACAGAGTCACCACCACCTACTAGTGAGAAGGATCCATTTTTAGTAGCTTCAGAAATGAAGTTACCAAGTTCAATGGTGCCTTTGGCAAAATTTTCCATTTCAAAAACACCTAATGGACCGTTCCATAAAATGGTTTTGCTGGCTAATACAACCTCTTTAAATCGCTGCATGGAAACCGTACCGGCATCAAGACCTTGCCAACCATCGGGTATATTGGTTACATCTACTTCTTTAGTGTTAGCATCATTAGAAAATGAATCAGCCGCAAGTACATCAACAGGTAAATGAATTTGTACCCCTAAAGCTTCTGCCTTTTTCAAAATTTCAAGAGCCAGTTCTTGCTTATAATCTTCACAGATTGAATCACCTATTTTACCACCTTGTGCTTTTACAAAGGTATAGGTCATTCCACCACCAATAATTAAATGATCTACCTTTGGTAATATGTTTTCAATGATGGTGATTTTAGAAGAGACTTTGGCACCACCTAAAATGGCCAATACTGGTTTTTCTCCTGTTTTCATCACCTTATCAATGGCGTCAATTTCTTTAGCAAGCAAGCTTCCAAAACACTTAGCATTTTCAAAAAATTGGGCGACAATAGTTGTAGATGCGTGTGCTCTGTGTGCAGTGCCAAAAGCGTCATTTATATAAATATCACCAAGTTTTGAAAGCTGTTCAGCAAATTGTGTATCTCCTTTTGTTTCTTCACTGTAAAAACGCAGGTTTTCTAGTAATAAAATCTGTCCAGGTTGAAGATTAGACACCGCCTGTTCAGCTTTTTCCCCAACGCAATCATCAACAAAAATTACATGTACTCCGATAATTTCTGAAACGGTATCGACAATATGACCTAATGACAATTCAGGATTAACTTCACCTTTGGGTCTTCCCAAATGTGACATTAAAATGGCACTTCCACCATCCTCTAGAACTTTAATGATGGTTGGCTTCGCAGCATGAATTCGCGTAGTATCTGTTACTTGTTGTTCTTCATTTAAGGGAACGTTAAAATCTACACGAATTAGGGCTTTTTTATCGTTAAAATTAAAGTCTTCAATGGTTGCCATTAGTCAATAGGTTTAATAGAAATTATGAATTTATTGAAGCGCAAAGATAGGGCAATGATTAGAATGATATGGACTTAAATGCGTTATATTTGTTACATGAGGTTTGCTGATGTAATAGGCCATGAAAGGGTGAAAAAACACCTTATTAAATGTGTACAGAACGGTAGGGTTCCGCACGCTCAAATGTTTGTGGGTCCTGAAGGTTGTGGTAAGCTTCCTTTAGCAATTGCCTATGCGCAATACTTGGTATGTGCGAATACAGGTGATGATAATGATGGGGGAAAGAATAACTGCAATTTAATGTTTGAAAAATTTGCGCACCCAGATGTGCATTTTAGTTTTCCAATCACCGCTACTAAAGAGATTAAAAAGGAACCTAAGTCTGCGGATTTTATTAATGAGTTTATTGGTTTTTTAGGTAACGAACCATATGGTAATTTGCTTGATTGGCAGAAGGCGATGGGTGTTGAGAAAAAACAGGTGATTATTAATGTTCATGAGGCGAAAAGTGTTGACAGATTTTTAAGTATGAAGTCGTATGAAGGAGGGTATAAAGTTGTAATTCTCTGGATGGCTGATACTATGAATGAAGCTGCTGCAAACAAGTTGCTTAAATCAATTGAAGAGCCGCCTGATAATACAGTGATATTGTTGCTGGCGGAGTCCGAAGAAAATGTAATAGGCACGATACGATCTCGTTGTCAAGTTATTCATTTAAATGCGTTAGCAGAAGTTGATGTTGCCAAGGAGTTAGTTACTAAAGGTGTTGCAGAAAATAAAGCAACAAAGATAGCCCACCTTTCAGCAGGTAATTTTAACAAGGCTTTGGACCTGGTAGAAGGAAGATCTGAAGACTCTGTTTTTGAAGAATGGTTTATTACCTGGGTGCGAAGTGCGTTTCGTGCTAAGGGTAATAAATCTGTGATTAATGATTTGGTAGATTGGAGTGAGCATATTGCAGGAACTGGAAGACAAACTCAAAAAGAGTTTCTAATTTATAGCACGGAAGTATTTAGACAGGCGATGTTGATAAATTATGGGCTAGAGACACTTTCTTATTTCGATTTTGAGGAGAACGATTTCGATTTAAAAAAGTTTGCACCTTTTGTGCATAATAAAAATATAGTGGAGTTGATAAGCCATTTGGAAGAGGCAGCGTATCATATTCAAGGAAACGGGAATGCGAAGATCATTTTGACGGACCTATCAATTAAGTTAACACGTTTATTACACACAAAACAATAGGTATGGGATTAGTAACGGACAGTGCGTTTGAATTATTGTTGATGCTATTTATTATCATCACTTTTATACAATCAGGGGTTGATAAAATTGTGGATTGGAATGGGAACGTCGGATGGTTAAAAGAGCATTTTTCAAAAACATTTATGGGAAAAATGGTGCCCATGATGTTAGGTATCATTTTGGTACTTGAAGTAGTTTGTGGAGTACTTGCAATAGGAGGAATCTACGAACTACTCATAAATGATAATAGCGCACTTGCTATTTACGCCAGTGTATTATCAGGGCTTACATTATTAATGTTATTGTTTGGCCAACGTGTGGCAAAAGATTATGCAGGCGCGCTTACCATAGTATGTTATTTTATGGTGGTGATGCTTGGATTATTCGTAATGATTAAATAAAGTTATTCTTTGTTGTAGGCTTTGTTTAGCTCGGTAAGTAAAGTTGTGGTAATGTCGTTTTCTTCTTTACCATAAAGAACGCTACCTGTTTGGTTAGAACCATATATATAGGTATAACCATTATTCTTCCCGTAATCTTTAATAAAGTCTTTTACTTTCTTTACTAAAGAGTCTATTTGCTGTTGTCCTTCAAGTTGAATTTGTTGTTGCTCGTTTTGAAATTGCTGACCTAATATTTGCCCTTTCTGTGCAAGCAGTTGATAATTCTCTTCTTGTTGCTTACGGGTCATTTTTTGAGCTTTAATTCTGAAATCTTGCTCTTCTAATTGATAGGCTTGAACAACACTATCTCTTCTTTTGGTAAAACTTGCAGTTTTAGTTTCAAAAGCTGATTTAACATCTTTCATTTCTTCATAGTCATCGACCAGTTTCGAGATATCAACGAAAGCGGTTTTTGGTTGCTGACAGGAGAAAGATAAAAATGCAATGCTTAAAAGAAGTATTTTTTTCATGATATATTTTTTCAGTGCGTAAAAATAGAAATATGATTTTAGATAGAAATAGAGTTATGTTTTTTACACATAGATTTTTCTTATAAAAACAATTTTAAGATAAGATTTTACTATTAAAAATGAAGGGAAATAAGACGTTTAGAGCGCATTATATTTTTAGCCAAGGTATATGTGTCAGATTAGCAGATAAAGTGTAATGGATCGACTAAATTGAGCTATTGGCTTTTTTTAAGCACATAAATGATAGAAGAGTATTCTTTAGAGCGGATTGCGGAAAAATTGGAACGTAGTCCTATGTATAATGCTTTGATCCAATTATTATTTCCTGTTTTGTGCTGCTCAGATAATAATGAGACATAAAATGAATCGAACCACATGGGTTTTGTGTGTTCAACCACTAGATGATGTTGCTTGGCAAGTTGTGAAATTCCTTTTCTCGAGAAATGCCAAAGATGTCTTGGCACATCAAAAGCTGCCCAGTGATTGTTATAGTGTTGGGCGTCGAATGATTTAAAGTTTGGTACAGCAATGATTAGTCTACCATTTTGGTGTAATAAAGATGACAATTTAGAGAGGTCTTGAGTAAGATTGGGTAAATGTTCTAATACGTGGAAGAGCGTGATGGTATAGAAGGTGGAGTCTGGGTTTAATTGGTCAAGGGAACTTAATAGCTGAATATTTTGTTTATGAGCGATGGCTCTTGCGGCATCGGAGGGTTCTATTCCGATGGAATGATAGCCTTTTTGATTCATTGATTTAACAAGGGATCCGGTACCAGCGCCAAGATCAAGATGGGCATCAGAGGCAGTCATAAATTTGCCAATCAATCTTGTCTTGGAACGCAGGGATATGGACTTTACAAGCTGATAAAGTTTGTCAAAAATAGTAGCAGCGGAATTAGTGTGAGAAATGTAATCATCACTTTGGTAGTAGTTAGGTAATTCAGTTGTTGAGGGTTGAGGCTGCGTCACCAACAAATCGTAATCACGATGTTGGTGTAGTGTAAATTGTTGTTTGCTTACAAGATGATCGGTACAAGTAAATAGTTGTTCATCGTAAGTGTGGGTCGGGTCGAATACATTCATTGAGTAGTGTTCCACGTGGAACGTTTTAGGTGCAAATGTAAGATTGGGTTAGGAAATAAAAAACTGGCCCGTTATTAAATGCCTAAGTGTTTTCATAAGAAGAACTATGAGGTTATATAAATGGTAAGGTCCGGGTTAGTTTTTGGCCATGAAGCGGTAGGTTCTGAAAGAATGTTGGCGCGAACTATAAATTGAATGTTCCACGTGGAACGCTAATGTGTTTTATCTATAAGTTCCACTTCAAGAAGGGTTGAAAGTTCTTTTGCTTTGGTTTTTAAGAGGGAAATGTTTTTAGTACGAAAGAGCGTAAAGTGAAGTTTTCCGTAAAAGATTCTGATAAGATAGTTTTGCTCTTTTGAAGTGGTTCCCATTGCAGAAACAGGCCCCCATTCGTTGTCCGTTTTTTGAGTTGCACTGAATATAGAGATGTATTCAGGAAACGGAATATTGAATCCGTATTTAAATATGGTAATACCAAAAAGCTGAAAGTGCTTTTTGTTTTTGTAGTCCTTTCGGATTTCAAGAGAGACAGAATATGAAATGATCAATAATCCAAAAAATGCCAAGGTTATAACTTGAGGAAGTTGATCAGGATTCGCAATAAGCATTAGAATAACCAGGGCCAAAAGAAAATACCCAAGAATAAGTGCTTTTAAAGGTTTCGGTTGTTTAAGAAAAACTGAATTCATTAGCGGCCCATGTATACCAAAAGTACGGAAATATCACTTGGTGATACGCCACTAATTCGGGATGCCTGGGAAACAGAAGTTGGACGAATGGCAGATAATTTTTCTCTAGCTTCAAATGACATTGACTTTAATTTTGAATAGTCGAAGTTTTCAGGAATAGAAATATTTTCTAGTCGTTGAAGTTTATCAGCATTTTGTTTTTCTTTATTGATGTAACCTGCATACTTCACTTGAATTTCCGCTTGCTCTAGAATTTCATTGTCAAGTTTGTTCTCTTCAATAAAGGATTTCGCATCATTTATTTTCAAGATGTCCTTCAAAGTAATGTTCGGTCTTGAGTATATTTTGAAAAGTTTATCAGATTGTTTTATTGTTGCAGACTTGTTTTCTTCTAAAACGGGATTAATTTCTTCAGGTTTTACACTGGTTTTTTTGTAAAAGTTGATTAAACTTTCAGATTTTTTAAGTTTTTCTTCCATTCGTTGAAGACGATCGTCTTTAGCCAAACCTATTTCATGTCCTTTTGGGGTTAATCTGAAATCAGCATTGTCTTGACGAAGTAACGTTCTGTATTCAGCGCGACTAGTAAACATACGGTAAGGTTCTTCAGTTCCTTTGGTAATTAAGTCGTCAACTAAAACACCGATATAAGCTTCGTCCCGTTTTAAAGTAAAAGCGTCTTTTTGCTGAACTTTTAATGAAGCGTTTATGCCGGCAATTAAACCTTGAGAAGCAGCTTCTTCATAACCCGTGGTGCCGTTAATTTGACCAGCAAAAAATAGTCCGTCAATAATTTTGGTTTCTAGCGTATGGGTTAATTGTGTAGGAGGGAAATAATCATATTCAATCGCGTAGCCAGGTCTAAAAAATTTGACGTTTTCAAATCCAGCAACTGATTTTAATGCTTTAAACTGAACGTCTTCTGGCAAGGAAGTGGAGAAGCCGTTGACGTATACTTCGACAGTATTCCACCCTTCAGGTTCGACATAAATCTGGTGTCGATCTTTATCAGCGAAACGGTTAATCTTATCCTCTATTGACGGGCAATATCTTGGACCTAAGCTTTTAATTCGGCCGTTGAACATTGGTGATCTGTCAAAGCCTTCTTTTAGTAATTCATGCACCTCTGGACTAGTATAGGTCATATGGCAAGCACGTTGTTCTTTAAGAGCACTGGTGATATTAGAATATGAGAATTTGTCCGGATTTTCATCACCTGGCTGTATGACCATTTTGCGGTAGTCAAGAGATCGACCATCAACTCTAGGCGGTGTTCCTGTTTTCATTCTTCCGGATTCAAAACCTAGAGCTACTAGTTGCTCGGTAATACCGGTTGCGGCACGCTCTCCTGCTCTACCGCCACCAAATTGTTTTTCGCCAATATGAATTAATCCGTTAAGAAAAGTTCCGTTGGTAAGCACGACGGTTTTGGCCTTCACTTCTATTCCTAACGATGTTTTTACCCCGGCTATTTTTCCATTTTCAACGATCAATCCAGAGACCATTTCCTGGTAAAAATCCAGATTCTCCGTTTGTTCTAAAAGCAGTCTCCACTCCTCAGCAAAACGCATGCGGTCCGATTGAACACGCGGACTCCACATAGCAGGCCCCTTACTTTTATTAAGCATTTTAAACTGTATGGCCGATTTATCAGAGACAATCCCACTATAACCCCCTAGCGCATCAATTTCACGAACAATCTGCCCCTTTGCAATACCTCCCATGGCAGGATTGCAGGACATTTGTGCTATGTTCTGAAGGTTCATAGTAATCAATAAAGTTTTTGAGCCCATATTGGCTGCGGCTGCGGCTGCTTCTGACCCAGCATGGCCTGCGCCTACTACAATAACATCGTATTTTGATTCGAACATATTTATTCTTTTAAACTCTCCCCTTGAGGGGAGATTTAGAGGGGTGTCAAGCTAGATTTAGAAAAACCATAAAGAGAACACCCATCCCTTACCATTCCCTCGAGGTAAGGAAATATTCCTTTGTTTATTATCTCTATGTCAGGCTGAGCGCAGTCGAAGCCTTTTTGAAAGCTGTTCTCGACTCCGATCGAACTGACCTTGTTCTAATGTTCCACGTGAAACATCTGGATTTTTTCATTTTCTTTATTGGTCATCTCGGCTTGGTCGGTTTCAGACTTGTCTTTATATCCACAGTAATGAAGTATACCATGAATGATGACACGTTTTAATTCTTCATCAAAAGTAGTACTGAACTCATTTGCATTTTCCTGTACCCGCTCGACGGAAATGAAGATGTCTCCATTAATTTGATTACCTAAGCAATAATCAAAACTAATAATGTCGGTAAGTGTATCGTGGTTTAAATAATCAACATTAAGTTGATGTAGATACGCATCATCACAAAATATGTAGCTAATTTCCCCCTCAGACTTTTCTTCAGATGCGATTACCTCGCCTATCCAATTGCGAATCTGTTCTTCATTTTCTAACCTAAAATCAGTTTCATAATTAAACGTGATCATTGCTTCTTCTTGACACGAAAGTACTCTTGTACTTTACGTTGGTAAATTTGCCGCAAAGGTAATACTTGTCTGTTTAATATTTCAGTAGCGTTAAAATATTGTTTGATGCTATTAGTTTGATCCTTAAGGTTGTTATTAAATTGCTGTTGGTTGGTTTTCGATTTACGCTTGTTATCCTGACCCTGTTGGAAGGTTGCATTTTCTAACTTTAATAACTCGTGTTGTAGCTGTGTCATTTTTTGCATGGTGCGTTCCGTGAACCCTTTTTCAAGTAACTCCTTCTCTATTTGTTCCATCATTCGTACAAGCCTATCTCCTGCTTTACTGCCTTTTCCTTTTTTATCACCAAGCTGTTCGTCAGCCTTACGCAAGTTTTCTTCAAGCTGTTGTCTTAGTTGAGCCTGTTTTTTATAGATGTTATACAACTGCTCAGAACTCATTTCCTGACCCTGACCTTCTCCTTCTTTTGGCTGACCGTCATTTAGACGTTGCATTTTTCCTTCTCCTTGCTTCTCGCCTTCTCCAGGTTTTTTAGGCCCGCCATCTTGTTTTTCACCTTCCTCACCCGGCTTTTTCTGCTCGCCCTCCTTCTTTTCACCCTCTTTTTTACCTTCTTCCATCATTTTTTTCATTTCTTCATTAAGCTGTTGCTGACTTTTAATAATATCTGGCAACTGTTGATCTTGCTCTCCTTGACCTTGACCCATGCTCATTTGGTTTTGCATATTATCAAGAATTTTGCTTAGTAAATCGGCTAAATTATTAGAAGAAGTCAAAGCATATTGCTGACTACCTACACCCTGATACATTCGGTTTTCTGCCAATCGCTCCAGCGCCTTATCAATATTAAAATACACATCAATAATTTCTTTATTGACTCTCTCACCTATTGCAGGTTGCCTTAATGATAGCGCAAATAAACTATCATCCACATGCTCAAATAGGGAACGCAGCTCATTTTGACGGCGTAGTTTCTGACCGAAACTCGCATTGCGGTTGTCTATTTCCTTAAACTGATCCATGATGCCCTCCTGCTCAAATGAGAAAATAACCAGATTATCAAGAATCTGTCTTAGCATCTCAGCATCTTCTTGCTGTTGTTCTCCGCCACTGCCCATCATTGACTGTTGCATTTGCTGACTCATCTGTTTCATCTTTCGGGCTGCCTGCTTTTGCTTCTGTTGTGCCTTTTGCTGTGACTGTTGTTTTTGCTGTTGATTGTCAGATTTTTCTTTCTTTTCAAGATTTTCTGAGGCTTCTTTTTGAGCTTCTTTAATCTCCTCTTCTGCTCTTTTATCTTTAGGAAGTTTCAATGGTTTTCTCAATTCATTGTTTTCTTCCTCGAGCTGTTTCATTTCTTCAAGCGCCTCTTCAAACGCTTTATTTATTTTATCCTGTTCCTCTTTGTTGTTGTCGGCTCCATCTTTTTTAGAAAGCTCCTCTTGCTTTTTAGCGAGTTCGTTAATTTTCTGATTCAGCTTTTCTGCTTTTTTGGCAACATAATACCGCTTTGTCAATTCCAAAATTTGCTGTAAACTTCGCTTATTGTTTTTCTGCTGTTTCGCTAGCTCTTCCAGTTTGGGTGAGAGGTCCTCCTTTTTAATTTTCTCGGCAATCTTTTCTATTTCCTCTAACAGCTTTTCATTTTTCTTAAGCTCCTCTTCATTTTGTTCTAACCGCTTATCCAGTTGTTCTTTAAATTCGTCTTTTTCCTCTTTTTGAAATTCTTCAAGATTCTCCTTCATTTGCTTGTTGAACTGTTTCATCATTTGCTCCTGTTGACGTTGACGCTGTAAAAACTGTTCAAGCTTTTTCTTATCGTTAAAGTTGAGTTGATTCTTCTCTTTTTGTGTTTTGTTAAGTTCTTCGAGCGTTTTTTGGTCCTGATCCATTTTCTGTAATGAATCATTCAAATCATCGATCATTTGGTTTTGCTGCTGTAGCTGCTCTTCCTCCAACTGCTCTTGGGTTAACATGGTATAGTTAAAAACTTGGCTTTTAGTCGACTTACCGCCCCGTATTCCGTCATTATCAACGACTTCAAAATAAAACTCGTAATCAACCCCTCCTTTAAGTGGCAGATCTCCTGGAAATGTGGTAGCGAATTCGTCAAACGTACCCTTGTTTAGCGGAAGCGGAAAATTCTCTTTTTTGCTATCATTTCCTGTGGGATAATAGACCAGTCGCAATTTAGATAGTCCATAATCATCTGAAACTCGACCCAGAAAGTATAGCGTTCTGTTATCAACAGAGTCTTTTTGAGACTGCAAATTCATTTCGGGATACGCATCTTTAACCACGCTAATGGAATAACCTAGCCGTTCATGATCTTTTAATTGATCATTACTGGTCGTAATCTCATAAGCAGTATCGTTATAAAGTCGCTTCTGAAGCGTGAACAAGGATTCATTTTTAAGAAAAAGTAGTGTGGTGTCTTGTTCGTAATAGTGTACCTGATCGGTCTGGGTAGTATGTAGCGCCCAAGTAATGTTGGTGCCTTCAGGGACCACAGTGTTCCCTGTGTTTTTTAATACTTCATCTGTTTTTCTAGTATATGCAGGATAATCAAGCTGCATTTCGAAAGCAGTTACATTCGGTGTTTTGATAACCTGCAGGTTGTAGTTTCTAGAATTGAATCCACCGGCCGAAATGTAAAAGTCAATATCCTTGGTGGGTTGGTCAAAAACATATTGAAATGTGTTGGCCCCGGTCTGTCTTAAAAAATAATACTGATCGTTAAAATAGATAGAGACATCTTCAGGAACAATCTCTCCGGTTGTAGAAACATTTAAGGTGAAATTAGTATTCTCAATTGCTTTAAGCTGTTCATTATCAATGATAAATTGAAAAGGTGCCGGAAGCTCATATGCTAGTTGATAATTCACCACCCGCTCATAGGAATCAGAAAAAACATTGAGATTTCCTGTTGCCAAAAACAACAAAATCACAATTATAGGAATCGCAGCGTACTTCAGGTACTTTTTGTTCGATGCAAAATTTACCGCCAGCTTAAAAGGAATAGGTGATAATTTTGCCGCTTTTTGTTCGATACTAGCCAGTAGTAATTCTGATGCTGTGCCTTCATTTTGTAGCTGTAAAAGATTCAATAGTTTATCATCCACTTCCGGAAAATGATTACCAATAATCTTGGATGCTTGAATAGTATCAATCCCATTTTTTAAGTTAAAAAGATAGGCTAGCGGAATTAAAATAAACTTGAAAAGCAGCAATAATGCTACGGTTACAAAAAACCAGAACAATAAAGACCGACCGGTCTGTCCAAGCCATAAAAAATGCTCAATAAGCAGGGTTGCTATCAAGTACAATAAGCCAATTGAAAAGAACAAAATTGCACCTTTGATTAATTCATTAGTGTAATAGCGTTTAATAAATTGGGTTAGTTTTTCTTGTACAATTTGCAATTGCGTCATCTTCAATTTCAATCAATTTTTAATATATAAATGCCAACTATTCAACTGAATGAACAGGTTGATGTATTTATAACTACGGAATTTACAATTTTATTTTTTGCTGCAAATGGGCTAATTTGGTAAGGTTGTGTTAAATCAGATGAAAATATAAACTAGAAAGGGCGCACCCATCCCCTCCCGATAGCTATCGGGACCTTCCCTTGAGGGAAGGAAGCCAACAATAAGAAATTAAAGTAAAGATTTCTCCCCTTGAGGGGAGATCAAGAGGGGTGTCTAACGTATGCTGTGTTTGCTTGTATTATTAATTGAAGTATAAAGATAATACCCATCCCCTCCCGATAGCCATCGAGACCTTCCCTTGAGGGAAGGGAGCCGACAATAAGAAATTAAAGTAAAAATTTCTCCCCTTGAGGGGAGATTAAGAGGGGTGTCAAGTGTCAATTCTAATAATTCTAAACCAAAACTGTAACACTACTGAACATTATATATCCTTAACTACAAACCAATTATTCATAAAATGAGAACGTATTTTTTGCTGCTGCTATTCCTATCCCTCTTATTAGGATGTAAGGAAAAACCAACTGCTACAGATTCAGAAGCAGTAACATCGCAACGAGATTCTCTGGAGTCAGAATTAAAAAGTATTGCTGAAAGCAAAGTGCTTCCCGGCTTTGGTGTTTCGGTTTTTACAAAAGACAGTATTTTGTACCAAAGAGGTTTTGGCTTTTCTAATATTCAAAAAGAGACTCCCTATACAACAGATAATGTTCAGATAATCGCCTCCGTAACCAAAACATTGGTCGGAATCGCCTTGATGAAAGTTGTGGAAGACGGACTAGTGCATCTCGATGATGACATTAACCACCACCTCGCATTCGATGTTAAGAACCCGAATTTCCCGGATGAGAAAATCACAATACGGATGCTCGCGGCCCATACCTCATCAATAGGAGGAACTAAAAAATCAGATAAAGGCTACCGTTTTGAATCTAAACTACTGGCTTCACAATTTCCTGAAGCATATGGTCCGTTGCTGGATGTTTACAACAAAGATGAGGAAATAGCGCTAGCCGATTTTTTGAAGTATAAATTGAGCAAGGGTGAAAAATGGTATGAAAAGGCCATTTTCAACACAGAACAACCCGGAACCTCTTATGAGTATAGTAACTTAGGGATCGCCTTGCTGGCCCATATTATCGAGCTAAAAACAGGACAGTCATTTGATCGTTATGCGAAGGAATTAATTCTAGACCCACTAAAAATGACCGCTTCCACATGGCACGTTTCAGAGGTATCACCAGAAAAACAAGTTACTTACTACAACGAAATTTTGAATGTAGTACCCAATTATCATATTATCACCTATCCTGATGGTGGGTTATACAGCTCGGTGGAAGAGTTAACCCTCTTTTTGCAAGAAATGATAAAAGGCTATAATGGTGAAAGTAATGTCCTATCAAAAGGATCATTTCGTGAAATGATGCGTAAACAATTTAAGGGAGATGAATTACCCGATGGTCTTTGTTGGGATCTTTCTTTTGATGGTCTGGTGGGTCATTCAGGCAACGATTTTGGTACCGCCACCCTTATGTACTTCAATCCTAAAACAGGAATAGGGCGTATACTTTTTACCAATATTTCAGTGGAAACCGAAGCGCAAGAAGATGCATTTTACGGTGTTTTTAATACCCTATTTTCCTATGATTTAAATTGAGATAAAAATAAGGGGGTGAAATGTGGTTTTTTACTTTTAGCTTAAAATTGGCTATTTTGTTGATGATAAACCAAATTGTAGATAAAATAGACCTTAAAGACGTCCTTTTTATAGGAAAGTAATTTCTCCCCTTTGAAGGGAGATAAAGAGGGGTGTCTAGTTTATATGGTTGTTATTTACGTTAGTAATTGGGGTAGAGGGTTAACGCACTCCCTCAAGAAAGGGCAAAAACAAATCAAGATATCTTATTATGAAAGATCTGAAATATCTAGCTGCATTTTCAATTCCCCTAGTAGCGTATATTGGGATATGGCAACAGGGAATCTGGAGTTTTCTAACCCCTGTTTATGTCTTTGGATTGATTCCTATTATGGAAACCCTCTTACCGGTCGATACCGAAAACTTGGATGATGAAGAGCGCGAAAGCAAGAAGAAAAGCAAGATTTTTGATTGGTTATTGTATTTAAATGTGCCCATTGTTTTTGGTTTGATCGCGTTTACCTTAATTCAAGTGACCACAAACAGGCTGGAACTTTATGAAATTGTTGGCCTGGTATTTTCATTGGGCATCGTCCTAGGATCAAACGGGATTAATGTGGCGCATGAGCTTGGACACCGATCACTTAAACATCAGCAATTGTTGGCGAAACTGCTATTGATGCCCTCCCACTATATGCACTTTTATATTGAGCATAATTTTGGGCATCACCTGTTAGCCGCTACTGAGGAAGACCCTGCAACGGCAAAATACAATCAAAACCTATATTCATTTTGGATTACCTCCGTTTTCAGACAATATGTAAGCGCCTGGGGCATTCAAAAAAAGCTTTTAAACAATAACAACAACAGCTTTTTCAGTATCAAAAACGACATGTTTTGGTATCTGTTATTTCAGGCGGCATATCTCATTTCGTTATTTTTTATTTTTGGATTAGCCGGACTTCTGGTTGGTGCTGCAGCCGGTATTGTTGGCTTTTTGTTGTTAGAAACTATCAACTATATTGAGCATTACGGACTGCGCCGTGCCAAAAAAGCATCGGGTCGTTATGAACGTGTTCGCGAGATACATTCTTGGAACTCTAACCATGTTGTGGGCCGGGTAGTGTTGTATGAGCTCACCCGTCATTCTGACCACCACTACAAATCGTCTAAAAAATATCAAATTTTGGACCATTATGATCAAAGCCCACAAATGCCATTTGGCTACCCAACGTCGATGGTGCTTTCTACGGTTCCGCCCCTCTGGTTTTATATCATGAATAAACGTGTACCGGAAGAGATGAAGGTGTTGGCAGTTTAATGTCTCCTCTAGCTTAGTTTGGAGGCCACTACATCAACTCATTTATCTCATTTTAAACACCTTAACGATTTTTTTGAACCACATACGGAAACCCTATTACAATTAACAAGGATTTCCCTACATTTCAATATCCCTTAGCGCAGACTATTTTCGGTCTGTTTTTCCTTATGATTTATTAAGTAAATGGCTTTTGAATAGAGAGCCCATGTGTTTTGCATTTCTTTTTGTAAACAAGTTGTAATCAGGAACTAGATTTTACAATTAATACAACCGGGAGGAAGTAATAAAAGAAAGAACAAAAACTACCAACAAAATATAAAGGAAATAGTACTCTGCAGAAGATTACTATTCATATTCTAGATGTGCTCAATAATAGAGAAACAATAATGTATGAAAGATGAACTTGAAAATTCACTAATAAATTCTATTGGCAAAGAAAATTTGGAAAATATAGCTATTGATTATGGTGAGATTGCTTTAGATTCTTTGATAACAAACAACACCTTGAAAGACATTCCTGTAATAAATACAGTTATAGCTATCGCAAAAACGGGCCTTAGCGTTAGAGATAGTATTCTTATGAAGAAGATCCTATTGTTTTTATTTGAAACTAAATCAATGGGATATAAAGAAAAGAAAGAGTTTATGGCTTCAGTAAATTACGAGAGTAAATATAGAACAAGAGTAGGGGAACAGCTTATGATTTTTCTAGATAAAGTTGATGACTTTGAGAAGCCTAGAATAATCGGAAGACTATTCAAAAATTTGGTAAACAAAAACATTAGTTATGATCTTTTTTTAAGATTATGTTCTATTACTATCAGATCATTCACACCTGACTTCAAGGAGCTTGCAAGATTTAGTGCTGGAAAGGAGATTGAAACTTATTCTATTGAAAACTTGACAAATCAAGGTCTTTTAAGTGTGGATATCGAGAATAAAGAAAAAAAGAAATTGACTTTTAAAGGAATTGAGGAAAAAAGTAATCCGAATCTCAAGTATAAGATGAATCAGCTATCGGAATTGTTTTTGAAATACGGATTAAGCTAACCAAATATGGATAAACAAGATCACAAGTTATTAAATCAAACTATTCTAGCTCTATTTCCGAGAGCGGAAAAATATAGTGAATTTCACCTTGAAAATAGTTTTGTTGACATAGCCAACCTATCGACTTTACTTTCAATTCCGGTAAATCAAATAATATACGGGAGGAGAGGCACTGGCAAAACACACTTATTTACTTATCAGTCCTTTAAACTTAAACAAAAAGGAGCTATGACGGTGAATATTGACCTAAGAACTGTTGGCTCTAATGGCGGGATATACGGTGATAAAAAAACATCTTTAAATGAAAGGGCATCAGCATTGACTAGAGATGTCCTAATCTATACAATTAATGAATTCTTAAATTATGTCTTATATACTAAAAAAGAGGAAGTTGTATTAGAAGATTTTGAGGAAATATATGAACAGTTGCATCAAGCAATTAACCAAATAGAGATAGTAGGGACTTTACAAAGTAATCAAAATGAAAAACACATAGAACTTAACGAAAACCAAGAATCAAAGGAAAAAACTACAGGTAATATAATTAAGGGCCGCCCTTATAATCGCATCAGCTTTCCAAGTATCAACAAGCTTTTTAATAAACTAATAGAAATAATGAAAATAGATTCTATTTTTATATTTCTTGATGAGTGGAGCGAAATTCCAATAGAACTTCAACCTTATTTGGCAGATTTACTTCGTAGAACTCTATTTCCCATTAAAAAGATATCACTTAAGATTGCAGCAATTCAATATAGGTCTAATTTTATCATCCAGAAAGATTCTCATAGTTATATAGGGTTAGAGCTAGGTTCAGATATTGCAACATCAATAGATTTAGATGAATTAGTCGTGTTTGAAAACAACTTTGATACATCTCGTGATTTCTTTTCTAGATTTATTTTTAATCATATTACTAATCAGGGATATAATAATGACATTCTTCAAAAATATAGAATAACAACCTCAAAAGAACTCATTGACATTATGTTTTCTGATCAGGATGCATTTGACGAGATTATAAAAGCCTCAGAGGGGAATCCAAGAGACGCAATCCAGATTCTCCAAGAATCAGCAATGAAAGCAAATGGGTTTAAAATTTCTCAAGAACACATTAGAGAAGGAGCTAGACAATTCTTCAACAAATCAAAAGAATACAATGTGAGAGCTAGAGAAGACGCCTATCCATTCCTTCAGTGGATTATTAGAAGCGTAATTAAGGAGCGGGGAGTAAGAGCTTTTTTACTAGGAGCTTCAAGAAGAAATGAACTTATTGATTTTCTGTATTCCAATCGCGTACTACATATTATTAAATCAGGAATTATAGACTTAGATAATCCTGATAGGCGATATAGAGTTTATGCCATTGATTATGGATGTTATATTGATCTTTTAAGGGCAGATAAAGCACCTCAAGGATTATTATCATACAAAAATGAGAGAAACAATGTTAAGTACATTAAAGTGCTAGAAAACCAGTATGGACCGTTGGTTCTTGAAAGAGCTGTATTAAAGTTGGAAGAATACAGAAAATCAATGAATAAATAAAGTAATAGATGATTAAATAAAAAATCCAATTAATTATGTTTTCAAAACAATACTTCAATTTGGATATCGATTCGGAAACCATAAAATCTGATTTAAACGATATCTTACTTTTTAAACATTACACGTTTCTTTTGCGGTGGACTAATAATACGGAAATTGTTCTTCTAGGGCTACTAATAGAGGTTAACGGAAATTTACACTCTTTGATAGGTCAACCCATATCAGATTTTGATGGAGCAATTGCCATACCAATTGGAAATCTTGATACGGACGATTTCAAAATTCATTTTAGGATTTACAATCCAAGCACGACTGTGAAAATTCCAAAAGCTAAAGTTTTTATTATCAATGATACTGATAGTAAAGTTCATAAAACAAAACCCGCTGGAAATCAAAAAAGAGCATTAGAACCTAAAGCGTTATGGCAATCAAAACTTTAAGTAAAATTCAGTTATTATGTTTATTTGTTTTAACCTTTTCTGTTGTAAAAGGTCAAAATGATGCACCCACAAAAAATGATTTACCGTTAAATTATTTATATAGTTCTTACACGGGATTAAATGCAGATACTAACATATTTAATGATGTTAGTCTCAATTCATTTGAATTGCTTAGCACAAATATTCAATTTTCGAAAGATGATGATTTACAGAAAGTTGTTATTGCCCCTTTTCAATTGAACAATATTTCAGCAAATGAAACTTACGCTGATAGTTTTTTGAGAAACACAAAATTAAATCTGGCCCAAAAAAACGGCATATCTACATTGGGGTTAGGTTTTACCTGGGATAATTCAATGCATAATTCAAAAAGGGGAAGGCGTATAGGAAGAGAAGTCATTCAGGCTAATGCGATCCGCTCAAATGAGATAATTAATAAGGAATTTATAAGTGTACTTAAAAAGGATATTGAGTCAAGCAAAAATTCTCAGGGTATTTATAAGTTATCTGAAAAAATGATTTCTTATCTAAATTCAATAGTGCAACTTTTAGAAGCTCAACCAAAAGCTGGCTTTATTCCATCTAAAGACAAAAAAGACTTTGACAGGGATTCATTAACAATAGATGATTATCTATATTATAAAGACTTATATAAGAAGTATTCTGAGAAATCAAAAAAGATATTAGATAGAGAATTAGCACTTGAGTATTTCAAAGCATTACAAGAAAATAGCGTCAAAATTACCTTCGGTGGTAATTTATCTTACTTTAATATTTTGAGAAGTGATGATGTTGATTTAGACAATGATAACCTTAATGATAACGAGTTTAGTTTAAAACAACAAAACTTGTCGTTGGGTTTTACGCATATTGTTAATGAATGTTGGGGATACAGTATTACAGGGTATTATTTAGAAAAAAGAGCTGCCGCTGAAGCAGAAAATGACCTGCAGCCATATGTTGGCTTAAGTGCTGCTATAGGTTTTAGGACTTGGATATTGGATAAGAATTACAAAAGCAGTAAAAACTACTTAGAAAGTCTTTTTGTCCCGTCCATACATACAGGATTCGCTTTTGAATATTTAGACTGCAATGCAGATGAAAATGGCAATTGCGCAGACGGCGTGCTTAAAACCACAAGCATAACGCCATATATTGAGTTCAAGATGAATCCAAAAAATCAATTCAGATTAGGAATACCAATTTCCAGTAACGAAAGATTAAATGCAGACAAAGCCGAAGTAGGACCTTTTATTCAATGGAGATTGCAACTTACCGGAAAAAACTAAAACCAAACACCATGGATATTTTTAAGAACATTGAATTTGTAGGAATGCTATGTATGGGTGCTTTTGTAGGTGGGGTGTTAAACTATGGCCTTTCTAAAATAAAAGACGACAATTCATTTAGCAAGATCGTCACTACCATTTTTGGCGCGGCCTTTAGCGGGGTTGTTTTTGTGTTCCTCGAAAAATTGGCAGACAACCCAAGTGTTGATTCCAGGCAAATTTATATGTACCCAATAGGGTTGATACTGGCACTGTTATGGGCACAAATTCCAAATACAATCGAGAAAAGAATAAAAGCCGAAAATGTATATGTAAAAGTAATAGGGATCATCCATTTTATAGGAGTTTCTGGAATCACCATATACCTGATTTTTAAAATTTTTGCTGGTGATAAAATAAACACCATGTTACAATAACAGGCTTAGTGGCGGCAAGAGTATCATATTATAACTACCAAAATCAATAAAAGATGCTGAATAAATATTTTAAAAATATATGGCTTTTGGAATGGCAAGATGACGTTTCATTAATAGAAAGACTGGTAATTATGGTCATACTATTAAGTCCTTTTTTAGTATTTATTCTTTACCTCGTGTTAAATTAAAACACGATAGCATTAAATAGCTCATTACAGTGACACTCACTGTAATGAGCTATTTAATTTTAAATTGCGATGCTTGATGCAAAAAACCATATTCAAGGCTTTCGTGGTATTTAACATACTGATTAAAACACCTCAACGATTATTTCCTCCCACTTACGGAAAACCATAGTGTGCCCGGCAATTATTTTCATAGATTTAAACATCCCTTAACACAGACTATTTTCGGTTTGTATTCCTTATAGTTTTTACGAATAATTGGCTTTTTATAACTGCCAAAAGGAAGTGTATGTCTTTATATACATTTCTGATAATAAACAACAAAACTGACTGTTATCCGGAAATAATCTCCGGATAAAAATGCAATCGTGATTGATATAACAAGTTGTACACTATTAAAATCTCTCAAACATATAGATGGCTGAAAAACTAAAAAGAAAAAAGGCAAAAATTAAAGAACTTGATAGAGCTCTGAAACAGTCTACTAAGATTTTACCTGTAATAGTCGGAATTTTTGCTTCATTATTAGGAGTGATATCAACTTATCAAGAAATAAATAAGAAAAACGAAACCCAAAATATTGGAACTCAAATAGAGAATTTAGATGATATCTCTAAAGATTTGAAAAACCTTCAAACATTCGTAGAAAGTCAAAAGAAAAAATTGATTTCTGAAAATGAGGCTTTGGAGAATCTAAAGAAAGAAAAAGAGAACTTAAAACCTATAATAGAAGCTGATAAAAAAATATTGGAAGCGGTGTTTTTGGAACAAGAAAAACGTCAACGCAAAGAAGTTTGGTATGAAAGAGCATTCGGTTTCTTTATTGGAATATTAAGCTCTTTGGTAGCTTCATTAATATTTATTTGGATAGGTAGAAAGAGGAAAGTAAAGAATGAAAAAGATTCTGAATAAAATGAAAAAAAATAACAGTGCACAACAATGGCTATAAGTAATTGCTTGTTCTCGCCTTCAACTGAAAATCCGTGAGGATTTTCAGTTTGGTGTGTACTTGCAAGGTTTAGTGCTAAACCACGCAACTACTTATAGCCGAGATCACTTGCATGCACTTAAGCAAAACATAAACCAAATAAAAAACAGAATAAAATAGTAAATGGAAGGAACTTGGACTTTAATAACAATAATCGCTTCTACTGTAGTTGCAACCGGTACAGTTCTTGGAATTTACTACACGCACAAACGTAAAGCTGAAGAAAGAATTAAAGACCTTGAAACAAAAATCAGTCATCACGAAAAGTTTATTGAAATTTTAGAAAAGAAAGCTCTGAAAGCACTTGATGACGAATTTAGTAAGGAAAATAAAGCGTAATGGAACAGAATACTCTACAGACGGACAGAAGAATTAAGTTCTTGCTTTACAAAATCAAGAATGATACAGCGACTAAAGAGGAACGAAATGAATATTTGGATTTACTTTTTCAAGGTGGGTATATTAACAAATTGGAATTTGATAAATATAAAAAGGAACTGAACGGAGAAAAGTCTGCCATTGGAGAAGCATTAGTTGGAATTGGACTTGCAGTATTGGTAGGAACTCTAATCGCAAAATTATTTGAAAAGGAATAAAAACGACACGCCAACAATGTATAACCGCAATTACGGCAGATTCGAATACGTCCGAATCCACTCGGAATTGCTAATGTCAGTATTAAACCGAAAATTAAAGCATGTAAATCCGTAACTGGACTTTAGCCGCAAGCAAAACTAACGAAACGAAAACAATATGAAGTTAGAAAAGATATTAGACAAATTAGGCTCACTTGAAAAGAACTCATTCATAAAAGTTATTGATAATATCATTTCCAAAAATCCTGAAAACAACAAGGAAATTGAGAAAATTTTAAGTTCAGCAGATAAAGGACTAAAATCTGTAGACAGCCAAAATATATCAAAGATTTTTTCGCTAACTCAAAACGAATTTTACAATTACTTAAAATCTGAATTTCAAGATACTTCTTCTCAATTAGACATTCTAATTGACATTATTATTCGTGATGGAAACTGCATAATGAAACAGGACTGGTTTTCGAGATTGTACGACAATGAAATCAAGCATTTAGAAAGTAGATTAAAACAGCTAAAATCTGATTTAGACAATGACAAATCGGAACTTTCGGAATCGAGAAAACGAGATTACAAAATCTATAATTATTGTTTAAAAACTGCTTATAACAACGACTTAGTAAACAATAGAGAAGCCAAAATAACTTTTGACGAATTATCAATACTTCTAACACTTTCAAAATCGTTAGGACTTTCTCAGGAAGAGGTCAAATTGATTAATTACACAATTGTTCCAATCAAAAAAGGTGAAATACTCGAAATAATAAATAGTCTTAAAAACATTGGTGTAATCTTCTATTCTAAAAAAGAAAACATTGTTTATGTGGCAGACGAAATGGTTAGACTTTTAAGAAAGCTAAGAGAAAAAGAAGTTGGCGACAAGTTCCTAAGAAGAACTTTAAAAATAATGCGTCAACCAACCATAAACCAAATTTCTAAAATTCACAACATTGACAGAAAATTAAGTCAAGCAGATAAAATTAAGGAAATAATAAAAGAGGGCGTTAGAATTAGAGGGATTTTAGAAAATGACATATACAAAGAGGGAACAACTCTAACAGAAAAGAAAAAACAACTTTCAGAACTTTGCGAAAACGGTCTAGGTATAAAACCTTTAAAAGGCAGTACGTTAGACGACAAAATTGATAGTCTGATTTCTCATTTTGAGAATATCGAAAAAGACGAAAAAGTTGGTATTTCAATTGACGGTTACGAAAAAATGCTAATCGAATTAAATAACTCTTTACCAAAATTAAACAAGCAACTTAAAGACCAATTTGAGTTGCAAGACGAGTTTGTTTTGAAGGCTAATTTTCTCTTAGACTACAACATTAAACCAAGAGATATTTTGGACTTAATTGTTAAAGAAGACTTAACTAAATTCATAAAAGAAAACGGAATTAAGCAACGTGGAGACGATATTTTAAACGTTTTAGAAAACTACAAAGATGCTGAAAATCTTTACCTTGAAAATTATGAAAATGTTGCTTATCGAAACTTAAACGAATTAAAAGAAAATGGAATTTCAATAAAGGAAAGTGAATTAGGGCTAAAATTTGAGGAATTAACTAAAACGATTTTCTCAAAATTAGGATTTAACGTGAACGAAAAGCTAAAAAAGTCTACTAACACAAGTAAAGACCAAATTGATATTTTGCTCAACATTGACAATAACGAAGTTATAATTGTTGAATGTAAGACAAGTAAAGAAAGAGGATATAACAAGTTTAGTTCTGTATCAAGACAAATTAAATCGTACAGGAAATTAGCCGAAAGTAGTAACCTTAGAGTAATTAAAACACTTCTGGTCGCACCTGAATTTAGTGATGATTTTATAACCGATTGTGAAATGGATATGGAAATGAACTTATCATTAATTACAGCTTCTTCTCTAATGAAAATATTTGAGGAGTTTAAAATATCAAAACACACAAGTTTACCTCACGTACTGTTTAGAGATATTGTAATTAACGAACAAAGAATAATTAAAGCCTTGAAGAAAAAATAGCCAGTGGCTAACAAGGTGTATGATTAATAGCGGTTTAAGTAATAAAACGAGAGTATAAACGTAAAGCAAAGGTAAGTGGAAAACCGAAAGGTTCGTGAGTAGAAACCTGCTACTACTCATACACAAGCCCGTTAACTATCATAAAAGAATTCAAAAACACATTTTTTGGTATTTCTGATATTAAATAAGTGTATAATTAAAAACCATATAATAAACCATGGACAAAATAAAGATATATGTAGAAGCTGAAGAAAGCGAGGATATAAAAGCTGCGCTACCACTACCAAATTTTAAGAAAAAAATTGGTAGAATGCTGGAATTAGAGAATGATTTGATAGGGAAGCAAATGGAATCACAAATTTCTAGTCTGGCAAAAACGATTTCAGACGTGAAAATAAGTTCCAACAAAATAAAAATCAAAGATGTCAAGCTTTCCCTCGGGATTACGGCTTCTGGTGAGGTAGGCTTATATACGATAGCAAAGGGAGGGCTTTCTGGGACTTCAAAAGTCGAAATAACGCTTGAGTTCAAGGAGTAAGCGCTATTAAATGAGCAAGGAAAAAGCAATAGAAATACTTGAAAGCCTTCAGTATAATTACAAACAAAATGAATCCTTCGATGGAGACGGAGGGTATATCCATAAGGACATATCTTACAACCTATTTAACTCCTTAAAACAAAAAGGAATCATTCCTACAGCTGTATCATTTGAAGTATTTCAATCTCAAATTATAGATACCCTACCTATAACCCACCCATTAATAGCAAAGAGTAAATACCTGAATCCTTTTTGGGCAAAGGTTTTAGAGTCAAGAATTCTTGATATTGAAAAATCAATTAATTATCGATATAGGACGCAACTTTCTGGAAACTATTTGCTCGGGTCTTTGCCTTTTGGACAAGTCAATGGGTTTGCATATAATATTCCCAATAATGATTATATTCTAATACTGTTATCAGATGGGACTTTTGGCTTTTTAAATCAAATATCCAAGGCAATTGCGCAATGCTTTCCGCTGAGTAAAGAAGGTGATTCCATTATAATTTCTAAAGATGAGGTGTTAGCCTATGTCACTGAAACACCGGAAATAATTAATAGATTTTTTGATCTTATTTGGAACTATCTGTTACACCAAAGCCCATTTAATTCAGAACAGTATTCACCTAAATCAGAGACCTATTTTATATATGATAATTTAAGAACGGCACTTGAGACGTTTATTTTAGGTCATGAATTCGGCCACATTATTAGAGGGCATTTTGATACTTCTAAGTATAAAAATAATGAAAGAACTAAACTCGTTTTGAATAACCTAAAAGAATTAGAGGCCGATAATGTAGGGCTAAATATCTGTCTAGATGTTTTGATTGATAAGAATGTTGGCACCGCAATTGGTTTTGCAGGAGCCGATTTTTTCTTTACTTCTATGATGTTAGTTGAACGATCACTTTCTTTACTAAAAAATGGTTACGTCGACAACACCTTAAATATTGGTGAAACGCACCCTCCTTTTTTATTAAGAAGACAACATTTACGAAACCTATTTCGTATTGCAGATTTAAATGAAATAGAAGAAAGCCTTGATTTCTCCTATACCCTAGAAGCAATAATAGAAATTGTTTGGGATAAAATTCAACCTTCATTGTTGAAAGCTTATAACGAAGGAGTAAGGCCGAGCTCACATTGGTAAAAAAGCAATGGCTAACAGCGTCATCAGTAATAAAGGGTTGAACTTAAAAACTACCTAATACTGATTAGCAGGACAATTAGCCGTAATTTTAACCAAAACAGCACCTATGAAATTAGCATTCATCCTTTTTTGTTTAGCATTTACCCTAGTAGGGTTTTCCCAACAGTATGATTCCGTTATCACCGAAGAAGAACATATTGATGCCAACAACGCGATTTACAAAACAGGGAATGTTTTTGTGTACGATTATGAAATCATCCTAAAAGGCAAAAAATATAAACTGAAAACAAACAATGGGATGTTCGCCAGTACTGATTTTGAGCTTACCGCAAAAGAATCAGATAGTATTGCTGTCAATCGCATTCATTTAATTGTAACGCCTGTTGCTGATAATGAACGAAGCAATGAAAACCAAACACAAATTTCCTATTTACAAGAACCGGTGTATGCATCACTATCGTCTACCGGAGCTGTTGAAAATGACAAGAATGTTTGGATCCACCCGATTAGAAAAGGCTTTTTCAACGCTTTAGAAACAGCACCTTTTCCTTTTGTTAAAAAACCTTTGATGATAGGTTCCAAATGGACAGACCAAATGAAAATTGGACAAGGCTGGGCAAATGACATGTGGGGAACATGGGAAGGGCAACTACTGTTAGACTACACTTACGAAATAGTGGACAAAAAAAAGATGAAGACAGCTATTGGAGCCATTGATTGTTATGTCGTGGAGAGTACTGCTACATCCAATATTGGTACAACCAAACTCACCAGTTATTTTTCTAAACAATACGGATTTGTGCGATTGGAGTATGAATTATTAAATGACCTAACAATAAACATGTGGCTGATTGATTTTCAAACGGAAAAACAATTCAACGATCCCTTGACTTTTTTTAAGACGAAAAAATACATCAAGCAATAAAAACAGCATAGATGTATGCTTGTTGCTAACCAGCTCAGTTACATTTTCTAAAAGTTATCTTGTTCTTACTACGTATTCGGTATCCTAGGCGAATATCGTTGAATGGATTCATTTTTGAAGTTGCATTTAATAACTATCTTTCCCATAGGGATTACTCAAAACAACCAAAAAACGGATGAAAAAATACTGGCCAATTATTGTTATTCTGTCCATTGTTAAACTGTCTATTCAATGGCTGGGAAATAGGAATTATGGCTTTCATCGTGATGAGTTATTGCATTTATCAGCCAGTGAACATTTGGATTGGGGCTTTATGGAATTTCCACCACTTATTGCCTTTTTCGGGAAACTGTCGTACTGGCTTTTTGACTATTCGTTGTTAGGCGTACGCCTTTTCCCAACCCTGGCGGGTGTTGCCATTTTAATACTCTGTTGTTTAATGGCTAAAGAATTGAAAGGCTCATGGCCCGCAATACTGCTTTCCGGACTGTGTATTCTGGCATTCTTACCGTTTTACAGAAACCATACCTTGTTTCAGCCGGTAGCATTCGACCAATTATTCTGGACCCTTGGGTTTTATTTCCTCATTAAATACATGAACTCCAAGCACACAAAATTCCTGCTGCTGCTGGGAGTCACTCTTGGTTTAGGGGTACTCAATAAATACACTATGTTGGTGTGGGCCTTTGGCGTATTGGTAAGTCTGTTTTTTTATGAAAAAGGCCGTCTTTTTAAAAATAAGTGGCTGTATATTTCAGGACTAATTGCGTTACTCATTTTCTTGCCCAATATTATTTGGCAACTACAACACGATATTCCCTTGCTGAGGCATTTAGCAGCCTTAAATGACAATCAGCTTGACGAAATAGGATATGCACCATTTATCTTGGATCAGCTGGAAATGATACCAACCTTTATCATGTTTTGCTGCGGCTTCATTGGCTTGTTATTTAGTAAGTATTTAAAGGCCTACAAAAGTGTAGGAATTGCAGCAATCGTTATATTTTTAACTATGTGGATACTCAAGGCAAAAACCTATTATGTATTTGCGTTGTATCCGGTTGTATTTGCTGCAGGCGCTGTTTTTGTGAGCAATCTTTTCAAGAAAAGACCGGTTTTTACCTATCTAACGGCAGCCTCTGTTTTTATTCCAATGGCATTTTTTATACCGGACCTTACACCCATTTTGCCCATTGAAAAATATGTGGCCTATGCAGGCATCGAAGAAAAAGATGGCCGATTTGAATTAACAGGGGACTATGCCGATATGTTTGGTTGGGAAGAACAAGTTCGGCTCGTAGACAGTGTGTACAACTCGTTAAGTCCGACGGAGCAAAAAAACTGTGTTTTATGGGCAGAGAATTATGGGGAGGCGGGTGCCCTTAAAATATTGGGTAAAAAATATAATTTACCGAACCCAATAAGCAGACACGGCAGTTTCTGGACCTGGGGGTATGGAAATAAAGATGCTGAGGTTTGGATAAGCCTAGGAAATGAAACACCTTCGGTAGCATACGTTTTTGAAGAGGTTGAGCTGGTAAAAATAATCACCCATCAATATGCCATTGGAGAAGAAAATGGCATTCCGCTATATATATGCCGAAAACCTAAAATAGATATCGAGAAGTGGTGGGATGATTATGAAGCTCATATTTTTGATTAGTCCATACCCATTTATCCCACTTGACCAAGATCATTGCCTCTTGACACGAACTGTCATTTCTTTAAGGGAAATTCATAAAACTTTTAAAGAAAGAAATCATGGCAGTACTCACATCAAACATTATACAAACAACACTCCCAAAACGCACAGTAGCCTACATAAGTCATACGGGTCCTTATAAAGGCGATACCGAGCTTTTTGAAAGCCTATTTAATAAGGTTATGGCCTGGGCTATCCCTATGGGTGTATTAAACGATCCGCATACTCAATCAGTCAGCATATATCAGGATGAAGATGTCCCTGAAGATCAGCAAACTATAAAAGTTGGTTTTACGGTACCTGAGGATACGGAGGTAGAAGGGCCCATCGAAAAAATGGAGCTTCCGGCTGGGAACTATGTGGTAGGTGCTTTCAAGCTGCTCCCCACCGAATATGGCGATGCCTGGAACGAAGTATACGAATTTGTATACAAAAATAACCTCAAGCCGCTATCGGGAATCATGTATGAGTCGTACAAAAATGACCCAAGTACCCACCCAGAAGGCAAGCATCTGGTTGATATCTGTATCGGGCTTCAGGGATAATTCTTTAAAAAATAAATACAATGAAAACATTAATTAAATCAGTCGGTTTTGTGCTACTCGTGCTATCGACTACAATAGTTTTTGCGCAAAAAAGCGTTGGAGAAAAACAAGGAATGTGCAAACAAGGGACCAACCCAGAAATTATTGAATTGAAAGGGGTTGTAACCGAATTAAAAAAGGGTCCTTGCGAATACACCACCGGGCGATCACTTTCAGGAACGCATCTCTTTTTGACTACTGCAGACAACAAAACACTAAACATTCACTTAGGTCCGACCAGTGAGGTTTCAAAGTTTGTAACCGATATCAAAGGCAAAAATATTGTGGTAAAAGGCTTTCGTACTGAAATGCTTCCAGAGGAGCACTATATCGCAAAGCAATTAGTGATCGACGATCAGGTTACGATCCTAAGAAATGAAAAGCTAAAACCGTTTTGGGCCGGTAGAACTGGACGCGAACGCTGGTGTTGCAAACAAAGCCGATAAAGCGGCTTAGAAGGTAAAACATGATTAGCCGGGAGTAAATTATTCTTGATGAACGATTCACTTGTGGAATGCACTTCTGGCTATTATGCTTATTGCCTGTGAAGCGTATGAACTAAAAACTAACAAAATGAAATTATTAATTAAAGCCATTGGTTTTATGGTATTAATGCTGCTTGGTACAATTACCATAGTACAAAAAGAAGAGAAAGAACGAATGGCAATAAACAAGGAAAAAACAATACCAGAAGTGATTGAGCTAAAAGGAACCGTAACCAGTTTGGAACAAGGCCCCTGCAAATTTACAAATGGGGATTCTATTTCTGGAACCCACATTTTTCTAACAACAGCCGATAAGAAAACAATGAAGATTCACTTAGGTCCAACTAGTGAAGTTTTAAAATTTGTGGAAAACACCAATGGTAAGAACATGGTCATAAAGGCCTTTCATACTAATAAGCTACCATCGGGGCATTACGTTGCTAAAGAACTAGTGATTAACAACAATATAACGGTACTAAGAAATGATGTACTACTACCATTTTGGACAAAAAGTAAGGATAGGTCCTGAATAATCCAGAGTGCTATAGATGAAATAGAGGGCAGCTAAGCCAAAGGTTTCTGGGGTTTAGTCTGCCTGTTTAGATGGTAAGAATTTTCATTTCTTTTTATTTCTTGGCAATACTTCTTCAGGGAACGGGAACAAGATAGTCGAGTTTTTCTCTGCCGCAATATTCGACAAGGTTTGATATAAACGGAGTTTGATGGCCGAAGGCGATTGATCTATTTTCTTACCAGCTTCCAGTAACATATCAGCAGCCTGTTCTTCTGCAGTCGCCAGAATAATTCGCGCTCTTCGAGATCGTTCGGCCTCAGCTTGATTGGCCATCATACGGCGCATATTTTCAGGTAGCTGGATATCTTTAATTTTCACATCGATGATTTCAATACCCCATTCCTGGGTTTCTTGTACCACGATCGATTTGATATTTTTACCCATTTCTTCCCGTTTCGATAAAATAGTATCGAGCTCCACCTTACCGCATACATCACGTAATGCGGCCTGTGCCAGTTGAGTGATGGCAAACTTATATTCTTCAACTTCCAACACGGCTCGTTCGGGATCGTTAATCTTAAAAAAGACCACCCCGTCAATGCTACATGGCACATTGTCTTCGGTCATCACTTCTTGTGATACAACATTGATGGTAATTACACGAACATCAACAATTTGTACCGTTTCTACAATAGGAATAATCCATCGAAAGCCCGGTTTTAGCGTTTTGATGTACTTACCAAATCGGAATTTTAAAGCTCTTTTATACTCAAAAATAATGCGCACCCCGGCCAGTAAAAAGATACCGAACAGAATGGCGGTTAACAACAGTGGGTTCATAAAGCAAGATTTTATTGTTAGAATTATTGACACTAAACAAAACACCAAAAGACGAACCTTGGCCCGTGTTTATGGTGTTAGGGTTCTTTATAAATATCTGCTAGAAACACCTTATATGAAATGATAAATGTCAACCCTGCAATGGGTTAAGGCATTACAATCTCATCCTTCGATACCTTTAAAAGCCTTGTGACTTCATTGCAGATAATCATCGCATTTTCCTTCTTGGTATATATACTGTTATGATTGCCTTTGATAAAAATGAGCTTACTGTTGGATGAAAGATCAGCAAAATCTTGGTACATCTGCAATGTTTTAGTAAGTCGCTCTTCTGGATTGATACCTCGCTTTATTAAAAACTCAGGATTATGATTATCCGTTGCAAACACAACAATTGGCAACGCACCGAAATCACTTACTTGTCCTGATCGTTTTAACCCTGAAAAATAGTGTTTCATTTCTTTAATAAAACCACGAACATATTTTCCGTTCATGGAAAAGTCTAGCATCCGGGTATTGATGTTTTCGGGTAAGCCTTCTCCAGCTAGTAAAGGCCCGTTAATGCGGTCATACAACCCCAGCACGCCTAAGTCCCCTAAATACCCTTGTGCGTGTAATGATCGTATATACCACTTAAATTTTGAGGATGTTTCGGTTGGTAAACCCAATCGTTCTACCCGTTCAGGGTGGGTCGCATCAATAAAAACTAATCCCATAACCTCATCGGGGTAGAGTTCGGTAAAAACCTTTATAAATGGTCCGCCAAATGAATGTCCTGCTAAAATATAGGGTGGCGATTCACCGGCCTTTTTCAACAGAGTATGTAGTTCGCGTGCAACGGTTTCAGGGTCTCTAGAAGTATCGCTTAAGTCGCTATATCCGATTCCGGCTCGGTCATAGCGAACCACGCGTATACTATCTTTAAGTACCTCGCTTAGCCAATGATAGTGCTCGGTAGGTAGGCCCATACCACTTTCAATCACCAAGGTTGGTTTGTTGTTTTGTACTCCTTCACTATGTATGTGAAGTTTGAAGCCACCAACATCGACCATTTTTCCCAGAGGTTCATGCTGCTCAGAACCAACCAATCTATAGGTGAGTCCAGCAATAATAATGAGGACTAGAATGATACCGATTACCTGAGCGATACGTTTTAAAATACTAAGAATTGTTTTCATTTAGATTGTTTTTGAGGAATTCAATTCAAACATAAAACCCAGGATTATGCCCGGATAATTAGTTTGATGAGTCCTGAAAAAAACGTACTACAAAAGGTGCAATTTCACATGAACATGATTCATCTAAAAAACAATAGTGTTTGACTCGGAAACCATAGTGTTGGTCAAAAAGGTTGTTAGCTGCTTTGTAGCGCCATATTTTTGTTACATGCGACGTTTTCTTCTAAATAATTACACCTCATTAATCAAGGCGGGAGTAATCACCCTTGGGTTAGCGATATTGCTTAATAAGGCTGGCTTAATTATTGTTAATCCTGATGTCGTTTCTAGACCGGTTGCTACCGTAATTAATATCTTAAGTGTTGTTTCATGCCTACTATTACTTTCTTTTTTAATTAATAAGTTTTCAATTTATAAAGTCTTAGGGGTATTAAGCTTATTGTTTGCTGCAACTTTTGCAGAACTATACATACCAATCGAGAAGAACCCCTTTACCATCCCACTACTAATTCTATTTTGGCTAGGTGCTGTCCATCTCCTTATACCGGAGTTTTTTAATAAGTACAAGCTAGCCATTTTTGCTGTGTACACTTTGATTATTCTGTATTATTACTATTTCTTTTTTAACCAAGCACCAGATGTTAAAGGAAACTATCGGATTAATTTTTCCTATATTCTGCTCATTCCTATTCCGGTTTTTGTTTCTTTATGGATATATGAGCAATGGCGTTGGCTAAAAACGTTAAGAGCCGACAAAGCAAAAGCCGAGCTAGCACTGCTTAAAAGTCAAATTAATCCGCATTTCTTCTTTAATACCTTGAATAATCTTTATGGTTTAGTTGTAGAACAATCTGATGACGCTCCCGAAGTGGTTCTTAAATTATCGGATATGATGCGCTATACGATTTATGATGGCAGAGAAGATAGGGTGTTGTTGAAAGATGAAATAAGGTATTTGGAAAACTATATTGACTTGCATAAAATTCGATATCAAAAAAAAGTAGAAATTACATTTACTCACGAGGTGGAACCCGACATAGAAGTAGTGCCTTTATTGTTTATAATTTTATTAGAAAATGCATTTAAACACGGAGTCGAAAAAATGAAAGATGATGCGTTTATTCGAATGCGAATGGCATCTCGCGAAAAGAAACTTCTTTTCAAAATTGAAAACAGTTTCGACAAATCGGCTGTAAAAAAGGCCGGGGGCATCGGTTTAGAAAACTTAAAACAAAGATTGGACTATTTATACCCGAATCGTCACGAATTGCTGCTTGAAGAAACAGAAGCTACCTATATCGCTCAGTTAAATCTTGAAATATCATGAAGTATTGTATTATAGACGATGAACCTATTGCACACAGAATTATAGAAGGGTACTGTAAAAACCTTTCTTATGTTGAGAAAATGGGAAACTGTTATAATGCTTTGGAAGCGATGCAGTTTATGAACCAGAACAAGGTTGACCTTATTTTTCTGGATATCAATATGCCACAATTATCCGGTTTTGACTTATTAAAAACGATGCAGCACCATCCAAAGGTTATTGTCACTACCGCGCATAAAGAGTTTGCTTTAGAGGGATACGAACTCAATGTTTCTGATTACTTACTAAAACCTTTTTCATTCGAGCGTTTTCTAAAAGCAATGAATAAGGTAATGGACCATAAGAATGAAATACTGGTTTCGGATTCTGAAAAGAAGAAGCACAGTTTTTTTCTAAAGGGCGATAAAAAACTACATCAAATACATATTGATGATATTTTATTTATTGAAGCATATGGAAATTACACCAAAGTGTTTTTAACTGATGAAATGATCGTTTGCCACGAGAAAATATCATCTTTCGACGCCTTGCTGCCAGCTTCTGATTTTTTAAGGGTGCACAAATCATTTATTGTGGCAACCAATAAAATAAAGATCATAGAAGGAAACCGAATAACAATTGAGGAGCACCTTGTGCCTATTGGTCAAACATATAAGCATGGGCTAAAACGACTTTTTGGAAGTGATTAATTCGGTTTGTTTTCAGCGGTGTATTTCGTTCAAAAAAGTTCATTAGAGCAGTTACCATTAATGAAATTAATTACGATAAAACGAACATATTAAAATATATGTATTTGTAAACGACGTAACGCTTCTTGCTTATATAAACGACCAATTGGAAGTGCTTTTTTACCAATAGTAACCTGCGTTTGTGTAAAGCTGGTTACTTTATGCAAAGCCACAATATAAGAGCGGTGAATTCGAATGAAGCGTTGGGGTGGCAAACGATCCTCCATAGCACTTATTGGTTTTAAGGTAGTCACTGTAGCATTTTCGGTATGAATACGAATATGGTTTTTTAAACTTTCTATATAGCAAATGGTATCGAGATTTACTTTTACATTCTCCTTATCCGATTTCACAAAAATAAAATGATCAGCTTTCTCAATAGCTATTGGTTGCGAAGGTATGGTATGCTGTAAATGGGCATTCGAAATGCGAAATACCTTATCAACAGACTGTAAGAAGCGCTCAAAAGCGATCGGTTTTAATAGATAATCAACCACATCAAGTTCAAAACCTTCTAAAGCATATTCTCTATATGCAGTACATAATATTACATGTGGCCGCTTTTTAAGGGATTTTAAAAAAGACAGTCCGTTAATTTTAGGCATCTGTATATCTAAAAAGATGAGATCTACCACATTTGATTGTAGAAAGCTAAAAGCATCCATAGCATGTTCAAACCGACCTATCAATTCAAGGTTTTCGATCTGCTTTAGGTGATTTTCAATTACCCTAGCCGCTAACGGTTCATCATCTATTATGATACAGTTCATTATTTAATCTAAATAGAGTTTTAAATTAACTAAAAAACTATCGTCTTCCGCGATGTGAAGCGTATATCGGTCTTTATACAATAGTTCTAATCGTTTTTTTACATTGATTAAGCCAACCCCTTGGGAAGTTCGGTCCTCTTCTCCTATGATCTGTTCATTTACCGCTTGGGTTGGGTCGATGCTATTTTCTATTTGCAAATGAAATTGTTTTCCATCAACCAAAAGGTTGCAGCGTATCCAAGGTGCTTGCGTATGCTGACTAGCACCATGTTTAAAAGCATTCTCAATAAAAGGCAATATTATAAGCGGAGCAATACGATGTGCCGTAAAATCTCCGGAAGTTTCATACGATAGACTAAGCTTATTCCCATAGCGCAACTGTTCTAAAAGAATGTAATCGTTTATATAAGTAAGTTCTTTTTCTAATGGAACAAGAGGTTTATTGCAATCGTACAACATATAGTTTAGCAATGACGACAGTTTAAGAACGACATCTGGTGTTTTTTTTGATTGTTCTAAGGTTAGGGCATATAAGCTGTTTAAGGTATTGAATAGAAAATGTGGATGTAACTGTGATTTTAATAACTTCAGTTCGGCTGCTGTTTTTTCTTGTGCCAATTGTTGCCGAGACCCTTCAGTTTTATACCAGTGCTGTACCAATTTTATAGCGGCGACTAATGTGGTAATATTAAAATTGATAGTAATGTCGTAAAATACTTTTACCGTCCAAAAACCTGTGCTCAACCCTTCTGGGTAATTGATAGGATATATTACGTAGTAGGTAACCGCCCTATTAATAAGCCCCGTAACTATTAACCCTATGGCAAACCAAATCAATGAAGCAGCATATTTTTTTGGAAGTAGTAATTTGGGAATGATGTAATACAGGGTGAAATAGCTCATCAATAATTTGGCGGGTAAGTAGTAAAGCTCAAACAGGATGGTTTGCACTACATCTTCATTATAAGCCCCCCAGGTAGCCACATTATAGAAAACAAAAAATCCCCAAAACAATAGGTGTCTGATAATACGTTGCGTCGTATTACGATAACCAAATAAGGAAAGGAGTTTTTCTGATTTCATACATCAATAAACGTCTAAAATAGACAATGGATGTGAAAACGGTAATCACTATTGACGAACAACCCGTTAGCTGATACAAACAACCTGTTGTTATATGCTGACACCTTTTAAAAAAGATGATTGGTTGTCGATATGATCATATCATGATTAGGGCATTTTTTATGAAATGATACAGCGTATTGTACTAGGTTTGAGTGAGTTTAAAATCAAACGACGAATAGATGAAGTATGTTGCAAGCCTAGTTGCGCTACTATACTGCTGTATTAGCATTTCGCAAACAACCACTATCCCATTTGAACTAAATGGAAAAATATCCGATGCCGATATTGTTTCGGGCACGGCGTCTGAAAACCCTTTTAAGCAATTCATTGGGGAATGGACACTTAAAAATGATACATGGATTCAAAACTGGGGATCAACCACTGATACCTTAATCATTGCGAAACATCACACAATTGCGAGTCAGATTAATACCGAAAACAGCCTCTTGCAGATTATTGATGGCCCGGCCCCAAACGGACATATTTACTGGGTTTATAATCCCAACACCAAAGTAGTAAGTCATGTATCAAGCTTTGGCTCAATTCGCATTGGGAATGGCAGTGGAGGTTTTGACAAAGATGGAAACCTGCACTTAAAAGTTCATTTTGAAGGGGAGGTAGCAGGCACTTATCGAATGTATACCTATACCTGGATTAGCCGGAACGAGTATGTTTTGAATTCCATTCAATATGATAAAAACGATACCCGCACAGGAAAGTTTTACAAAGGCACTTTTATACGTATTGACCCTGCTTCATCCCTTAAAAAAGAAATAGAAGGCTTGCTAGCCGTGCTTGATGACAATAGTATTACTAAGGAAAAGCAGCTTACTGTTTATGATGAGCATATCATCCACATGGCTCCTAATCATAGTGCTATAGCCAATAAAAGAGATCTTTTGACTTATTTAAAACAACAAGCAACTTATGGACATGCTGATATGAAACATGAGATCATAGATTTTGCAAAACACGGCGCTGTGATTATCATGAGAGGAAAGGTAAGAGGAAAGTTCTACCCAAAACACAAGGAGGAAGCAACTGTTTTTGAAACCAAAAACCAATTTATACTGAAACGCGTTAATGGCGAGCTCAAAATATCAAGTGTTATTTATAATAATACCCCAATTGGAATAAACAGATTCAAATATGAAAAGTAATATCTCAAAGCGATTACTATTGAGTTTCATTGTACTCTTTTTAATGGGCGAAACCTATGGTCAACTATCTATTAAAAAGAAAGAAAAATTAATAGAAAAGCTTACGCAAGCACATCAAGATGTCATCGCTAGCGCCACGAATAAAGACTTCACTAATATGTCTAAATATTATACTGATGAAACGCTGTTTATAGCAGAATTTCATCCTCTTATTATAGGCAAAAACCGCATAGCAAGTTACTATGACAGTATATACAATCGTCAAACGATTAAAAAATATAACCGCATAACTAAAGACATTTATGCATTTGAAGACCGCGTTGTAGAGTGGGGTGTTTTTGACAAAACGTTCGAGCAAAATGACGGCGAAGCATATACGCTAAACGGAAAGTTTATAAACGTTTGGAAGCTATTAAAAAATGGTGCGCTGCAATTACTATCGCAACAATGGAATTATGACCATAAAATAGATGAAGCCATAAATTTACGGGTGGCAGTAAATGGGCTGCCTTTGCGATATAAAACATTGGCCGCACAAAATGTAGAGAGGAGTCTACAGCATGAACTTAATGCCTACTATGCGTTGGGCGCGGAAGCTGTTAAAAAAAGAGATCCGCTTGGTCGATTACATTCATACCGTAAAGATGGGGTGTTTCTTGCCCCGCACGGAGAAAAGGCTAAAATAGGATATAACGCAATCAAAGAATATCTCATTGGATACAATGCAGGCAAGGTTACTATCGATAGCATAGCCGTAGGGCTTAACCATATAGAGGATTATGGTAAACACCTTATTAAATATAGTTACTATTATGTTGAAGCCTCTGGAGATGACTGGACCTATAAAGGACAAGGAATGGGTACAGACTTTTTAGTACGTAATGCCAGTGGAAGATTGCAACGTATGTGGCAAATTGGTGGTGAACAACCTGTGCCGATAGAACCCATACCTGCAGAAATTGAAGCGTATCATAAAATGAGCGTAACGAGTTTGGTTTCTAATGATGCTTCTTTGAGGACTGACTATTATGCCGATACTAGCTTCTTAATGGGTGAGTACCAAAAAGTATTACAAGGAAAATCGATGATTGAAAAGTATTACAACAAGTTTTTACAGCGCTTCACCATAAATACATACAAAAAAGAACGCCTTGAACTCCTTAATCTGGGAGATTGGAAAGTAGAAACCGGAACTTTTGAAATGGAGCTTACCCAAAAGGACACTAAAGAACGAAAAAACTACAAGGGGAAGTATCAAAACATATGGAAGCGTCAAGAAGGATCGTGGAAAATTTTTGCAGAAGCCTGGAACTATAACCACCCCATAGATAATTGGGCAAAATTCAATTTTCAAGATATTCCAGCCTATAACCAACTCAATACTACACTAGCAAAACTCCCCTTACAAGTCTTAGCATTGAATGAATTGGCTGAAGATTTTATAAGTGCTCATGATCATGTAAAATGGGAACAGCTGTACGACAAAAAAGCGATGCTTTTGTACAGTCACTCGCCTTTGTATAATGGAAAAAAGGCCATTTCTGAGCATCTAAAAACACATGTACAAACCTTACCCACCTTCAATAAACTAGATATCGGTAGCTTCTACCTTACAGAGCTTGACAATTATATAATTGAATTGGGAAATCACTATGCTGATTGGAGCCATGGCGAAAACAGTGGTATTTCAACCGGTAAAAACATTAGAATTTGGAAAAAGTGTACTGATGGACGTTTAAAAATCTTTAGACAAACCGCTATGTATGATGCAGATTAAGAGCGGGGTTTTATCTACAATATATCCATCTCCTCCCAATAGTGATCTTTAAGTTGCTTCAGTCTAAATCTCCCCTCGAGGGGAGAAACAGAGGGGTATCCTCATAGCACAGAAAACAACATGATCACTATTCAACCTCCAGCTTGTACCCAACCCCATGAACGTTGGTTATTTTAATAGTGGGGTCTTCTTTTAATTTTTTACGAAGTTTTGAGATATAGGTGTCCAAGCTTCGACCAACAATAACTCCGTGATCTTCCCAAACGGTTTTGGTTAATTCTTCTCGCTTAATAATCTCATTAGGACGGTTCGCGAAAATGACCAACAGCTCACATTCTTTTTTTGAAAGCGCAATGGTATCTTTTTCTTTCGCCAGTTTGTTTTGCTTCGGGTAAAAATGAAAACTTCCTACGGTATACACATCAATATCGGTAGCTTCGCTTTCTTCTGATGAAGTACGCAGTCTTGTAGTATTATTTTTACGAAACCCAACAATTAAAAACACCAATAAACCAGCTGCGAGTCCTGCAATAGCCAATTTGCTTTCTGACACGGCATCTGCTTCCTCAATAAATTGCACCTCTATTTGGTGGCAGGCGTTCGCTACTTTCCTGCCGGAACATGGCACAATGGTTTTATTTTGATTAAAGTTCATTTCAAAACTATAGCTCACCTCTTGATCTTGGCACCTAATGACTTCAACAATATAGTTTTTAGATAACCCCGCTTTTTCAAAATTCTTATCGACAATAGCCACCAGTGAATCTGGCAAAAAAGCCAGTTTCCCTTCAAAAGAAAGTTGGTATTGTAGTGCATTAAGTTGAACGACGGGTCTAATGATTGAGCTACTGTCTTTATTAGACAATAATAGTTCGTTCCCAACCTGTCGTAATGCGATTTTTACACGTTCTGCTTTCGGATTACTTTTTTCCTGTTCAAAAGGAATAGCCCATGAAATGGTAAACAAGCAAATAATCGCAGGAATGATATAGCGTAGTTTCTGACTCATTGTAGTTGCAAATAACCGATTTCTAACTGAAATTTTACAACTGTTGACACTTCTTTTACACTCTTTTGACATTTGCTAGGCCAGTACCATTTTAGTTTTACTCGATAATCGAGATTTAATGCTCAGTCCCAATAGCTATCGGGATGCCTCGAAACACAAATTATTATTTAAACGAATGCCTTATAGGCTTGCCTGTAGGGAGTTATTAAAAATCAAAAAACTATGCGAACAGTATTTTTTATTCTTACCCTAAGTATCTATTCATGTATTAATGCGCAATCAAAACCTGCTTATGAGTTAGACACCACAAAAAGTGTCATTTATTGGAAAGGCTCTTATTCATTTCAATTTTCAGAACACAACGGTACGGTACAATTTAGTGAAGGAACATTACAAACCATGTTAGGTAATGTCGTGGGCGGTGAATTTGTTATTGACATGACCACCATAGATAATGAGGATTATCGTAACGGAGACGGTCCTGTAAAACATTTAAAGGAACCTGATTTTTTTGATGTTAAAAAATTCCCAACAGCTAGATTAAAGATCACAAAAGTGGAATACCTACCCGAAGAAAACCAACACCGAATGCTCGCCGATCTTACCATTAAAGGAGTGACCAAAGAACAGAAGTTTTATGCTCAGCTTGATGGCGCTAAAAACACCTTTAATACCAGATTTAAAATAGATCGCACCCGTTGGGGAATCACCTATAATAATAAACTAAAAGATCACGCAATCTCTGATGCTATTGAGTTTGATGTACAATTAGTTTTTAAATAATTATGATACAGCGTAAATAGTGAACTGGACAATTATTCATGCTTTTTAGAAGTCTTTATCATTTTTCTGATAGCTTTCGGGACAGCTATTTGGAAACTAATTGTACGAAGATCTTATGTTCGCTTTCTATTGATTAAATTCGTTTTTGAATATCACGACTAACCATAATTCAATAGTATCGATGAAGATTGCCCAATATCTGTTTATTGTGTTTCTAGCACTTAGTTTTTTGTCTTGTAAAAATGGAAAAGAAGAAAAGAAAGACGCTCAAATAACGGAAACAGCCCCCTCTAATGTACAGCTTGACCATGTAAACATCTGGGTTAAAAACGCGACGAAAGCAAAAGAGCGATTGGTTGAACTCGGGTTTACCGGAATTCCGGATTCACTTTCGAATGTTCATAAAGGACAAGGAACCACAGGGAGATATTTCTATTTTCTGAATGGTTATTTGGAATTGATTTTTGTTTGTGATCAAGCTGAATTTGAAGCAAATAATGAGAAAAATACTGCACTGGATTTTGCTGAAAGAGTAAACTTTGAAGCCAACGGAGCGTCACCTTTTAGTATTGCGTTAAACCTAAAAGAATATGCGGCAGAAAAAATACCATTTAAAACAGTGCGCTATCATCAAGAATGGATGGATGAAAATTCAAGTATTTATGCTGCTCAAAGTTCAAAAAAACATTTGAAGGAACCCTCGATTTTTGTTGTTTTTCCTGAAATACAATACGATGTATTCGAATCGATTTCGGATTTGAACAAGATTCCTGAAGAATACGCTCTGTGGCGAGAATTTTACAAACACCCGAACGGAGCAAAAAAGATTACTGCTGTAAAAATTACATCACCTGAGGTAGATGTAACAACCGAAACAATCAAAGCAGTAAACGAGATAGAAGGCATTTCAGTTTCTTCAGGAGCTGCGCATTTAATGGAGCTGTATTTTGATAATAATGTTCAGGGAAAATCATATGATTTAAGGCCTGATTTGCCATTAATTATTCATTTGTGATTGGCAATTGCTTCTTGCTGACACTTTTTTCAATTTTAATTATTTTGGGAGACCTTTTCAAAAAACCACCATTAAGAGGTAAACAACCTTTATGAGTGATCAGGAAATTTTGTTGCTATTCAAGTCCGGTAAGCGAGACAAAGCTTTTAGGCAGCTCTATAAACTTTTCCCGAAAATTGAAAAGCTAGTCCGTTCAAAAGGCGGTAGTAAAACCGATGCGCAAGATGTGTTTCAAGAAACATTGATCATTCTGCATCGCAATCTTCAAAAATCAGACTTTAATCTAACATCATCTTTTTATACTTATCTCTATTCAGTATCGAGATTTGTGTGGAAAGACATGCAAAAACAATTTTCTAAACAAGAACTACATGATCTAAAACAAGATGAGGTTTCGGTTTTTCATACCATCTTAGAAGAAAAGAAATTTCAACAAGCCGAACATGCTTTCCGAGAATTAGGAGCGCGATGTCAACAGCTTTTGCAGCTTTTTTACCACAAGAAACATTCGTTTAAAGTGATTGCTGAGTTAATGCAATTTAAATCGGAAAAAATTGCAAAAAACCAGAAGTACAAATGCCTGCAAAAAGCAAAAGACATTTTTAGAACCAATCAAACCGTTCAATCTTAATTCAGCATATCATGGAAGCATATATCAAACATATAACTCTCATTAATGAGTGCCTAAACAACGATTTATCAGAATCTGAAAAATCCGATTTTGAAAATAAACTTTTATCCGATTCAGATTTTAAAGAAGCCTACGATGCACACCTTATTTTCCTAGGTGGTATGGAACGCATTCGGTTAAAAAATGAGATTGTTACTGCTAGAAAAGGCTACCTAAGAGCAAAATGGATCAAGGGCATTTTTATTGCGGGATTGGCCATCGTTTTAGGCATCGTAGCATTTCTGTTTAGCCAAAAAGAGGAAGCGGTGATTAGTCCGCATGTGCAGGAAGAAGAATCGGTTCAAGTAGAGGACACTATAAAAGTAGAAGAGGAAAAACTAGAAACGCTATACACCGAAGTTGACAGCACAGCTAATGAAAATGAGATAATTTCAGTTGAAAAGCCAACCGTTGTTGAGGAAGTTTCCAAAGAGAAAGAAGTTGTCTATGAAACTGATAATGTTACAGAAAAAGTCGATGTTTTTCTTGAAAAACAGGTAGTTACCACGACAGAAAAACCCGATTTTGACCCAATTAGAAAATCACCTGAAACATTTGTTGTTGATAATGAGAAAGGAATGAGTATTACTTGTAAAGAGGGCACAAAATTAAGCTTTCAAAAACATGCCTTTATCAATAAGAAAACAGGAAAACTGGTTCGTGGAAAAATTAACCTAAAGGTTGAAGAGTACTATAAGATGAATGATATCGTATTGGCAGATTTGACCACAACATCAAATGGCGATATGTTGGAAACCGGAGGAATGCTTCATATTGCTGCTGAGAAAAATGGACAAGAATTAGCATTAGACCCTATGAAATCAATGCGCGTTGAATTTCCTATTAAGGAAAAGAAAGAAGCGATGCAGTTGTTTTTGGGTGAGGAAAATGAAGATGGGATTAATTGGGTGATAAAGGAAGTTGAAAAGGAGGAGGAATTAGAAGATGTAGATGTGCCACTTGCTTTAGTGGAAGAGGTGCCTGTTTTTCCAAGTTGTGAAGACGTGGTAAGGGCACAGCAGCGGGCATGTTTTAATTCAAAAATAAGATCATTTATAGTAAACAACTTAAACACGAAGCTTGCTGAGTCTATGGGCATTGCTGACAGACAACGAGTATATCTAAATTTTGTTATTGATACGACCGGAAGCATACAAAGAATACGATCTAGGGGTGATTACACTATTTTAAATCAAGAAGCGGAGCGGGTTATTAGTTTACTGCCAAAAATAAACCCAGGTGTGCAACGCGGACGTAAGGTTAATGTACCTTTTTCCATTCCGATTGATTTTAACCTGAATAGTTCAAATGTCATTTCGGGACCAGACAGGCTCTTTCGTAGAAGAAAATCAGACTCGGTTAGCAGGTCAAAATTTCAAGCATCTATTGAAAGCAAAGACCCTTCAAGATTGTCAAACCCCGAGATCAACGCTTATATTTTTAGCGGCACGAAGTTGGGCTGGATAAATTGTGACCGATTCCGAAGAACAAACCAGAAGATGATGGTCAAAATTAAGGATGCTGAAGGTTCTAAAATAAAACTGATCTTTAAAAATATACGATCCGTTTTACCAGGGAACGTACTATCGAATGCGGTTGATTTTGGATCGGTTCCTTCTAATACACCGGCACTACTATTTGCCTTGAAAAAGATAGATGGTAAATTCTATATGGCCACAAAAGAGATCACCACAGCAAAAGGCCTGGAACTCGACCTCGACTTTAAAGAAATGAGTTTAAAGCAACTACGGCAGGCTGTTGAAAAAGCAGTAGCAACCAAATAACGATCACACAAACATAAATCGTATTATGAAAAAAGGAATAAGCATCATTGTATGCCTCTTTGCCTATGCCATGTTGTATGGGCAAGATGTAAAAATGACAACGACATACTCTACTGAAAATCAAGAATTATCAGACTTATTGTATTTCGAAAGAATCGACTTGTATAAAGTAAAGTTTATCGGTAAAGAAATCACTAAAAAGGACTATATACTTGTATGTAAAGAACTATGGGATGGTAAGGTAAAACGAATAGATACCATAGCCAATACGGCACAGTTTAGGAAAAGATCAAAAGCGTTATTAGACACCTTAGACCTTAAAGTCTATGCAAAACGAACGAACGAGCCCAAACTAAAGTTATGGTTTCGCTTTCCAACATTCGGATTTGAAAGGAAGTATGAAGCAACGTCATCACACGACTATAGCTTAAGAGATATTGGAGTAAGCGAGACGATAACATATGGGAAAAAATTTTATGCTTTCGCCTACATTTTACCTTACGAAAAAGGTGATTTTAAATATTGGTGTGCTGTAGACACAAGTGGAAAAGATGTTATAAACTGGGGAAAAGAATTTGGAATAAAGCATTATCTGATATTTGAAATGCTGTTTCTACAATAATAGTATTTAATGGTTTTTTGAGACTTCCATTGGTGTAACAACTTGGTAAATAATAAGACAAGTAGAAAAAGATTATCTATCTTTTGTGCTAGTAAATAGCGAAACCAACTGGCATTAAAATGAATTTCAAAAAAATCAAAACGGATAGATTATTAGGGCTTTCTGCAATGATCATTAGTTTATTGACCCTGATCATTTTTATTTATCAAACGAGTATCATCCGTGAACAAAGCAAGCTTTCAGTAAAACCACGAATAGATTTTACCATTAATCAAGGGGGTAATGATTCTTTAGTTGTTTTTCAACAAGTGGTAGAAAATAAAGGATTGGGCCCTGCAATTATTGACTCCATTTATTTCGTATACCAAGGAAAGGCTTTTAATCTCGACACGAAAAAACTGTTTGAAGACCAGTTCCCTAAACTGCTAGAGTACGGTTATTTTACCCAACATGCAACTTTGGGTAAAGGTTCTACCTTAATGCCCGCGGAGGAACGTTCGCTTTCAACCTACAACATTCCTATTGCCAAACTTAAAGATGTTTTTAGTTATTTGAAAGTAGGGCCGGACGATGATCCGCCATTTCATATAGAGGTAACATATACCTCTATTTATGAAGACGAATATTGGAAAGTAGCCAGTAATTCGAGCCAGCCGGAAAAAGTAGATGGGCGGTGACTTCGTTTTTGCATTTAAAAACCTATATCTTTACACCTAACAAGAGAGTACCAACCAATATATTTCATTATGAAATGATAATAAATAAATTTGATTTTTAGTCTTCCAAGCGAAATAATCAAATTTTTTATTTGAAAGCGCAGCGGTTGATCTAATCGAAAATTTTTTATTTGTTTGATTTAGAGAAAATAAAAAAATTTTAAATAGATGAAAAAATACATCTTACCGATCTTAGCTGTGGTATTGCTCAGTTTTACCAATGCCGATAGCAAATTGACTCAAGCTGAACGAACTAAGGCCGTTGAGCATTTAACCAAAACACACGACCATTTGTTGAAAGCCGTTGAGGGACTTTCAAAAGAACAACTAAACTATAAACCATCGAATAATGTTTGGTCGGTTGCCGAGTGTGTTGAGCACATTACTATTTCAGAAAATTCGTTATTTAATTTAATGCAAGGGTTGCTAAAATCTAAAGATAAAGCGGCCACTACAAAACCGGAAAAAACAACGCCAGACGATGAGGTAATTGCCATGATGGTCGATCGAAGCAATAAGGTGAAGACCAGCGAGCCTTTTGAACCTAGTGGCCGATTCGGATCATATGAAGAAACCTTAACTGCTTTCAAAAAGAAAAGAGCATCAAATATTGAGTTTATAAAAAATACAGAAGCTGACCTGAGAGGTCGCTTTCAGCAGATGCCATTTGGCACGTTAGACGCTTATCAGCTAATGTTGTTTTTGTCAGCACACGCTGAGCGCCATGTTCTTCAAATAGAAGAGCTGCTTGCAGACGATGAATTCCCAGATTAATAGGGAAGACCAACCAAAATTTAACTGCCAAACCGATGATATTATCATCGGTTTTTTCTTTTTGAAGATGTCTCCCCTTGAGGGGAGATTTAGAGGGGTGTTCTCCGTTGCTTAATGTAAAGCAAGGGGGTGTATTATTTCTACTTAATCAGAACCAAGCCCTAGATAATCACTCATGATTCGTTTAGAAATTTAATTCTAAAACCCCACTTCGTAAATCGTAACTCTTAAGCTATCTTTGCGCCTTAGAAAACAAGAAAAATGAGTCAGAAAGTCCGCGTGCGGTTCGCGCCTAGTCCAACAGGACCTTTACATATTGGTGGTGTGCGCACTGCATTGTTCAACTATTTATTTGCTAAAAAGCATGGCGGTGATTTTATATTGCGTATTGAAGATACCGATCAAAAGAGATACGTAGAAGGGGCAGAGCAGTATATTATCGATGCGCTTAATTGGTGTGGCATTCCTTTTGACGAAGGTATAGGTAAGGACAGAGGCGTTGGTCCATATCGTCAAAGTGAGCGAAAACATTTATATAGGCAGTATGCTGATGAACTGCTGGAAAAAGGACATGCTTATTACGCCTTTGATACTGCCTCATCATTAGATTTTCATCGAAAAGATCACGAAGTTAAAGGGAAGACCTTCATCTACAACTGGCATAATCGTTTAAAATTAACCAATTCCTTATCGCTGTCTGCCGATGAGGTGCAAAAACGAATTGATTCAGGTGAAGACTATGTCATTCGGTTTAAGTCACCCGAAGGAGAAACAATCAAACTAGAAGATGAAATTCGAGGCTCGATCGAGATCGATAGTAATACATTAGATGACAAGGTGCTTTTCAAAAGTGATGGTATGCCTACTTATCACTTGGCGAATATTGTGGACGATCACTTGATGCAAATAACACATGTGATACGTGGTGAAGAGTGGTTGCCTTCCTTAGCACTACATCAATTGTTATATGATGCTTTTGAATGGGCCACACCTAAGTTTGCACATTTGCCATTGATTATGAAACCTGTTGGAAAAGGGAAATTGAGTAAAAGAGATGGTGATAAAATGGGATTTCCGGTGTTTCCTATGGAATGGACAGACCCAAAAACCGGGGATGTTTCTAGAGGATATAAAGAAGATGGATATTTACCCGAAGCGGTAGTGAACTTTTTGGCATTTTTGGGATGGAATCCGGGTACCGAACAAGAACTTTTTTCGTTAGGCGAATTAGTGCAAGCTTTTGACCTTTCAAAAGTGAGTAAAGGCGGGGCTAAATTTGACCCTGATAAGACCAAATGGTATCAACATCAATATTTGCAAAAACTCGACAATTCGGTCATTTCTGATGAATTTTCATCTATTTTGGATGAGAAAGGCGTAAAAACAGACCAAAATGTAGAAAAAATCGTGGTAATGCTTAAAGAGAGAGCGACTTTTATCAGCGATTTTTGGGAACTGTCGTATTTCTTCTTTCAAGCACCTGAAAGCTATGATGAGAAAGCATCAAAAAAGGCCTGGAAAGAAGGGACGAATGAGTTGATGCAAGAATTAGCAGAAGTTATTAAAGGGACCAATGATTTTTCAGCTGAAAACGTCACCGGAGTGATAAAAGGATGGATCACTTCTAAAGAAATTGGCTTCGGTAAAGTGATGATGCCATTGCGATTATCGTTAGTCGGATCACTTCAAGGACCGGATGTATTTGAAATCGTTGCGATGCTTGGCAAAGACGAAGCAGTTTCCCGAATTCAAAATGCGGTTGAGAAGCTAGGATAATAACTGGAGAACAATGCTTCCTTTAGAAGAACAAAAAATTGCTTTAATCCTCATCGATATCCAAAAAGGCTTGGATGAATGGGATTTTTACGGAGGCAACCGGAATAATCTAAGTGCTGAAGTAAATGCAGGAATGATTTTAGCAGCTTTTAGAAAAAATCAGCTTCCTGTCTTTCATATTCAGCACAGTTCAATAAATGAAAAGTCACCACTTTTTGCTACAAAACCAGGATTTTTGATTAAAAACGAGGTAAAACCACTTGAAAACGAACCCGTTTTTGTAAAAAGTGTTAACAGCGCATTTATTGGTACACCTTTGGAAAATGAACTAAAAAAGCGGGGTATACAGACTATTGTTATTGTTGGTTTAACAACAAATCACTGCATCTCAACCTCGGTAAGAATGGGGGCAAATCTGGGGTTTAATATTATTTTGGTGGAGGATGCTTGTGCCGCATTTGATATGGTGGGGGTAAATAACCAAAAATTTGATGCAGAGCTTATGCATCAAACAGCGCTGGCAAGTTTAAAAGATGAGTTTGCAAGTGTGGTGACTTCTAAAAAGTTTTTGGATAACTCCCTATAAGCATTTGTAACAAATAGGGAGAAATTACTACAAATAGTCGTACCTTTCATAAGGTTAATGTTAACACTAACTATTTTTACACATGCTAGGATCATATTTTTTACCCGTTATTATCTTTTTTGGAGTTATTGTACTCCTTGCGGCTTTTTTCATTGTAAAACAGCAAACCGCAGTCATTGTTGAACGCTTTGGTAAATTTCAAAGTATTCGTCACTCAGGACTTCAATTAAAAATTCCATTGGTAGATAGAATTGCAGGACGCTTAAGTCTTAAAATTCAACAATTAGATGTTATTGTGGAGACCAAAACCTTGGACGATGTGTTTGTAAAATTAAAGGTGTCTGTGCAATACAAAGTAATTCGCGATAAGGTGTATGAGGCATTTTATAAGTTGGACTATCCGCATGATCAAATTACAAGCTATGTATTTGATGTGGTACGTGCCGAAGTACCGAAGATGAAGTTAGATGACGTTTTCGTTAAGAAAGATGACATCGCGATTGCTGTAAAATCAGAATTAAATGATGCAATGATGACCTATGGTTATGATATTATTAAAACCCTAGTAACTGATATTGACCCGGATGCTCAAGTGAAGGAAGCAATGAATCGTATTAATGCATCCGAACGTGAAAAAATTGCGGCGCAATTTGAGGGAGATGCCGCACGTATTTTGATTGTAGAAAAAGCAAAGGCGGAAGCTGAAAGTAAGCGTTTACAAGGTCAGGGTATTGCAGATCAGCGTAGGGAAATTGCGCGAGGTTTAGAAGAGTCAGTGGAGGTTTTGAATAAGGTAGGGATTAACTCGCAGGAAGCATCAGCTCTTATAGTAGTAACTCAGCATTACGACACCTTACAGTCAATAGGTCAAGAGACCAATAGCAATTTGATTTTACTACCAAATTCGCCACAAGCAGGTAGTCAGATGTTGAATGATATGGTCGCTAGTTTTACTGCTAGCAATCAGATTGGTGAAGCCATGAAAAAAAATAAGAACAAGAACAATAATGACCTATAAATTAGGTTAAATAGTAACTGTTGGAAGCAAGGGTTTTTACCCTTGTTTCTTTTTTTAGGACAGTAATTATGAAATGAGTATTTATATATTTGTTTCGTTTCGAGAAAAATAAAAATATAAAATAGATGAAAAAGATAGTTTTATTTGTGAGCGCGGTTTTATTGTCAGCAAACGCGATTTTTGCACAATCAGAAGATGATTTAAAAGCCCAAGCGTTAAAAGATGCGCAGGCTTCGGGCGAAGCGACCATGGCCTGGGATGTTGATGGTATGATGAAGTTTGTGCACCCCAATGTGTTTCAACTAGGTGGTGGTGTAGAAAATATAAAGCAGCAAATGCAGGGGCTTAAAGATATGATGAAGACCAACGGTGTTTCCATTGATGGATATAAAGTAGAAAATGTAAAAGAGTTCGTAAAAGAACAGGGTGAGTTTCGTTGCTTAGTGGCAACCACTGTAAATATGTCAATATCAGGTCAAAAAATGAAAAACGCTAGTCATTTGCTTGGTATTTATTTAGAAGATAAAAAGCATTGGTCGTTTATTGAAGCTAGTCAGTTAAAAGGCCCTTTAAAAGCTCAAATATTTCCAGATTTTGAAACGAAGATGACTATTCCAGAAGACGTAATGACCCCAATTGAGTAGGTTTTTTAGTCTTCAGTCCGCAGTAGCAGTTAGCAGTTTTCAGTACTTGTTTATTATATTATAGCAGATCGATTTCTTTATGAATATTGGTTTTGCTTTGTGAAACAACTACAAAGTGATGTTTCGCCCTGAATTCATGAATCATATGTATGATTTCTCCTTGTACCTAGGCGAGACTTAGTGTTTCTCTGTGAAATAACTCTATGAAGAAAAGAAAGTAAAAGTGCTCTCTATACACCCCTATTTTCTCCCTGAATTTATCTAATCAAATAGGTACATTCAAACTGCCAACTGAATACTGCTTACTTTTTTTTAGCCCAATTATCCCGTAATCCCACTGTTCTATTAAAAACCAAACTGTTTTTAGACGAGTCTAAATCCACATTAAAATAACCTTTACGTTGAAATTGTACACGATCTCCAGGCTCAAGATCATGCAAGCTAGGTTCTACTTGTGCAGTAATTACTTGTAACGATTCCGGATTTAAAAACTCAGTATATTCCTTGTCTTTATGACTGTCAGGAGCTTCATCTAAAAACAAGCGATCATACAATCGTACTTCAGCAGGGATCGCGTGTTTTATGGAAACCCAGTGTAAGGTACCTTTAACCTTTCGCAAACTAGCCTCCGTACCACTACCGCTTCTGCTGTCTTCATCATAAGTACAATGAATTTCAGTTATTTCACCATTTTCATCTTTTACAACAGACACTGCTTTAATGATATAAGCATTTTTCAGCCTAACTTCTCCTCCAAGCTTGAGCCTAAAAAACTTGCGATTAGCTTCTTCTCTAAAATCCTCTTTTTCAATATAAATCTCTCTAGAAAAAGGTACTTTTCTGTTACCAGCTGATGCATCTTCAGGATTGTTTTCTGCTTCTAGCCACTCTTCTTCGCCCTCCGGATAGTTGGTAATAACAACTTTTATAGGATTAAGCACAGCCATAACACGAGGTGATGTTTTATTCAAGTCTTCTCGAATACAAAACTCTAATAATGAAACATCAATTACATTATCTCTTTTAGCAACACCAGCGGTATCAACAAACTTTCTTAGAGCAGTAGGAGTATACCCTCTTCGACGTAATCCTGAAATAGTAGGCATCCTCGGGTCGTCCCAACCAGTAACAACACCATTGTCTATCAATGTTGCGAGTTTTCGCTTACTGGTAACCGTATAGCTCATATTTAGACGAGCGAACTCACGCTGTTTCGGTTTTAAATCATTTCCCGAGTACACTTCATCAACAAACCATTCATAAAGATCGCGATGCGGTTTGAATTCTAATGAACACAAACTATGTGAAATTTGCTCTATATAGTCCGATTCACCATGGGTCCAATCATACATAGGGTAAATACACCAGTCGTTACCAGTGCGATGGTGGGATTTTTTAAGAATACGATACATTGCTGGATCTCGAAGTAGCATATTCGGTGCAGCCATGTCAATTTTTGCTCGAAGTATATGCTCACCTTCGGCAAAATCGCCATTTTTCATACCCTCAAATAAAGCGAGATTTTCTTCAACTGACCGATCTCTATAGGGACTGTTGGTGCCCGGACTTGTAGGCGTTCCCTTTTGTTCTGCTATTTCTTCAGAAGTTTGAGAATCAACATAAGCTTTTCCTTCTTTTATAAGTTGAACAGCCCATTCGTATAATTGCTGGAAGTAATCTGAGGCATAACACTCTTTATCCCATTCAAAACCCAACCAGGCGATATCACGTTTAATGCCATCGACAAATTCTTGCTCTTCCTTTGTTGGGTTGGTATCATCAAAACGGAGATTTACAGGAGCATTGTACCGTTCGCCTAAACCAAAGTTGATGCAAATTGCCTTTACATGACCAATATGTAAATAGCCATTAGGTTCAGGAGGAAAACGAAAACGCAACTTCCCCTCATAACTACCTGTTTTTAGGTCTTCTTCTACTATTTGCTCTAAAAAATTAAGCGATTCGTATTCTTCTGACATTGCAATTGAATTTGAAGCGCCAAAGGTAGGATTTTATACCCGAACCCCAAGACATGAAAGTTGTTAACGATAGCAATTAACTAAAAGACTAAAAAGGTGACTGAGATGCATTATTGCGAAGAGAAATAAATGCTAATTATTTGATTTGCTGTTAGGGTAAAATATAAACAAGTTGTTATATAAGTATAAGACGTCAAAAGCGTTGTATTTGATTGCCCCAATAATCAAGACATGTATAATCTACAAAACAACAAAGTATTATTAATTCTGCTGGCACTTATTATCAGTGCTACTAGCTATGCGCAAAGGATTGTGCAAACAAACATGCTAGTTAGTTTTGCCTGCCCCAATAACAACGGAGGTGGTTTCAATGATTTTGGAGTGTATGTAGAATACGGTGCGCCTGGCTTTGGAAGTTCAAATGAGTTTAGCGTAGAGATTTCTGATGAAAACGGGAATTTCGATGATAGCAATCCCATTTTTATAACCACTGGAATTTCTGGTGAGAATAAAACAATCCCAAATGGCGGTGCTAACGAAGCATTTACTACAAATGTACAGTTGCCAACCGATGTTTATGGTGAAAACTATAAAATAAGAGTGCATGCTTCTGAAACTGGAGAAATTGGACCCGCTTCAGTAGCTTTTTCTGCATTTTTTACGGCTAGACCAACAGACGTTAACTTACAAATTGAGGGACCGACAAGTTATACTATTTGTGGGGGTAATAGCGTAACATTAAAACTTAATAATGACTCATTTCCTTTATACCAGTGGTATAAAGACTTTGTGCCTTATAATCCTAACGGCGGTCAGGATCCTACAGGAAATACCATTACCATCACAGAGGCTGGAAATTATTACGCGGCGGTATATTACGGCCCATGTACTGATAGTGCTGGTGTGAATAGTCGACTAGTTTCCGTAACGATGTCAGCTGATGACGTCACTGCATCGATTATGGAGTCTGACGCATCGATATGTATTGGAGATGTATACAGTTTGAGTGCGAGTCCATCTGATTCGACTTATGAATACGTATGGTTTAAGGATGGTACTGAGGTAGCACGCGGTACAGGGCTAGACAATTATACAGTTTCTACTGCCACTCCTTTTGGAGCTTACACGGTAAGTATTACTAATACAAGCGGCTGCGAGGATACCTCTTCGGCAGTTAATGTAAGCAATGCAGGTACGGAGATTACGGTATCGACTTCCACAAGCGAGAATCAAATATTATTGCCCACAAAAAGTACGACATTAAGCGTGAGTAGTTCGGATAGCTCCAGCACTGTTGAATGGTTTTTCAATGGGGGAAGCACCTCGATTGGCAACAGTTTTGATCTAGTGGTAAACACTCCTGGGTCGTATCAGGCCACGGTAACAGGCTCTGGTGCTTGTGGTGATGTAAAGCAATCGCCTGTATTCAACATATATGCTCCTGAAGCCTATGAAGTAACTATTGCAGCAGACGCAAACTATGAAGACTGCGGGAACCCACCAACAACCTTAGGGATCACAAAGTTAGAGGCAACTGCTAAGGGCGGAGTGATAAACACAACTATTGATAGCGGTGATTATTCATTATTTACATATGAATGGTTTAGAGACACAAGCAGTATCAGTGGTGCTACTGATAAGGAGATTACGATTAATGATCGCACAGAAAACGGGAATTATGAGCTAGAGGTGAGTGATGGAAGTTTGACCAGTATGAGTAACAGCTTGACCATAAGTCTTGGATTAGAGGCTATTTCGATATCAAGTACTCAAAGTAAATTATGTCCAGGGTCTAGTGATACGATCACGTTGTCAAGTGAAGAAGCCTTGAATGCTGCATACACATACCAATGGTTTAAAGATGGTAATCCTATTGCTGGTGCAACCGGAGCAACAACGGATATCTCAGAGATTGGCAGTTATCAATTTATTGCTTCGGCCTTTGGTTGTAGCTCCAGCTCGAATGAGATAGTGATCACGAATTTTGATGTGGACACAGTGGTGATTTCCCCATCAGAGTTTGTAACAATAGCCGAGGGGTCAACCCAAGAAGTGGTAGCTAGTGGAGCGGATAGCTATAGTTGGACCAATGATACAACGGGAGCAATTACCACCGGTGATCGCATCGTGGTATCAGAAGAAGGCACCTATACCTTAACGGCATCTGTGGGCACTTGTACAGTAACAAAGACCATCACTGTGGAGTTCAATTTAAGCGGACTTATTCCTAATGTGGTGAGTCCGAATGGCGATAACAAGAATGACACATGGATACTACCTGGAGGCTTTAATAGTGAAAAAGTTGAGGTGGTTATTTATGACAGTAGTGGCCGTAATGTATTAAAAACTACCCGTTATAGCAATGATTGGCCGCGTTCTGCATCGATGCAAGCGGTTAAAGACGGATCATTGTTCTATTATGCAATTTCTAAAGATAATGTCCTATTCAAAAAAGGAACAATCACGGTACTACAATAAAAATTTAGAGAAGGCTAAAAAAATATTCTTGTTTATTTAAACCCAATCATTCTTAATCAATGCTTTTCTTGCTTTTATAAGTAGGATCTTTTTAGTAATATGCTGTTAAACCTTCCCTACTTAAATACTAGGAGTTAAAAACATCTTTTTTAGCATTTTCAACCTATACTATTGATCAATTTCTCATGTTCATATTGAAGTGAACCCAGGGCTAATTAGGCATTTCAAACAGTTGTTTTAAACACAGATTATCGTCTTTTCCTGACCTGTTGTCCGATTAGCAACTTTTTTTCGAATTTTTCTTTAACATGAGCGTTTTTAACGTTCACTGACCACCTTAGGTTAAACAAAGTGGAAAGGCTTATAAATATTTTTTTATTAAAAATCTGATAATCAGAATTTTATATTAAATATTAACTTATTAACACTCATTATGTTTTTTAAGCTTTCTCTCTTGAATATTTACTATAGAAAAACAATAATAAACACCTCATTACCAATAGATTAAAACGAAAAGACTGTTTGCAACAATGATTGTACTATTTGTTGAAAACATATTCTTTCATTACATTTGTTTTGATTAGCCCTAAATCAACATCTTATGCTTAACCTAAAACGACATAGGCCGTTACTTACGGCGATGATGTTTTTTGCATGTGCTGTATGTTATGGTCAGACAATTCTACCACCACAATTTACAGTAAGTTTTGCATGTCCTAACGATATAGGCTCAGGCTTTAATTCGTTTGGGGTATTGGTGCAATATACCGCACCTGGTTTTGCCGATCCTAATGAGTTTAGTATTGAAATTTCCGATGAAAACGGTAATTTCGATGATAACAATCCCATTTTTATAGCTACTGGAATTTCTGGTGAGAATAAAACCATACCAACAGGTGCGCCAAACGAAGGTTTTACCACGGCTGTGCAGTTGCCAAGTGATGTATATGGTGATAACTACAAGATTCGGGTCCACGCTTCTAATCCGGAAATTGTAAGTGCCGAATCAAATCCGGGGATTCCTGCATATTTTACTCCTGATCCAAGTACGGTCAACTTACAAATTGAAGGACCAACAAGTTATACCATTTGTGGTGGAGATCCAATTACACTCCAATTAAACAATAGCGATTACCCATTATACCAGTGGTTTAAAGATTTTGTGCCGTGGAATCCCGATGGAAGTCAAGATCCTACGGGAAATTCTGTTTCGGTTTCCGATTCAGGCAATTATTTTGCATCTGTTTATTTTGGTCCTTGTACACAGAGCGCAGGAGTCAATTCACGTTTGGTATCGGTTAGTTTAAGTAGCAGTAGTGTCACTGCATCGATTATGGAGTCTGACGCATCGATATGTATTGGAGATGTATACAGTTTGAGTGCGAGTCCATCTGATTCGACTTATGAATACGTATGGTTTAAGGATGGTACTGAGGTAGCACGCGGTACAGGGCTAGACAATTATACAGTTTCTACTGCCACTCCTTTTGGAGCTTACACGGTAAGTATTACTAATACAAGCGGCTGCGAGGATACCTCTTCGGCAGTTAATGTAAGCAATGCAGGTACGGAGATTACGGTATCGACTTCCACAAGCGAGAATCAAATATTATTGCCCACAAAAAGTACGACATTAAGCGTGAGTAGTTCGGATAGCTCCAGCACTGTTGAATGGTTTTTCAATGGGGGAAGCACCTCGATTGGCAACAGTTTTGATCTAGTGGTAAACACTCCTGGGTCGTATCAGGCCACGGTAACAGGCTCTGGTGCTTGTGGTGATGTAAAGCAATCGCCTGTATTCAACATATATGCTCCTGAAGCCTATGAAGTAACTATTGCAGCAGACGCAAACTATGAAGACTGCGGGAACCCACCAACAACCTTAGGGATCACAAAGTTAGAGGCAACTGCTAAGGGCGGAGTGATAAACACAACTATTGATAGCGGTGATTATTCATTATTTACATATGAATGGTTTAGAGACACAAGCAGTATCAGTGGTGCTACTGATAAGGAGATTACGATTAATGATCGCACAGAAAACGGGAATTATGAGCTAGAGGTGAGTGATGGAAGTTTGACCAGTATGAGTAACAGCTTGACCATAAGTCTTGGATTAGAGGCTATTTCGATATCAAGTACTCAAAGTAAATTATGTCCAGGGTCTAGTGATACGATCACGTTGTCAAGTGAAGAAGCCTTGAATGCTGCATACACATACCAATGGTTTAAAGATGGTAATCCTATTGCTGGTGCAACCGGAGCAACAACGGATATCTCAGAGATTGGCAGTTATCAATTTATTGCTTCGGCCTTTGGTTGTAGCTCCAGCTCGAATGAGATAGTGATCACGAATTTTGATGTGGACACAGTGGTGATTTCCCCATCAGAGTTTGTAACAATAGCCGAGGGGTCAACCCAAGAAGTGGTAGCTAGTGGAGCGGATAGCTATAGTTGGACCAATGATACAACGGGAGCAATTACCACCGGTGATCGCATCGTGGTATCAGAAGAAGGCACCTATACCTTAACGGCATCTGTGGGCTCTTGTACAGTAACAAAGATCATCACTGTAGAGTTCAATTTAAGCGGACTTATTCCTAATGTGGTGAGTCCGAATGGCGATAACAAGAATGACACATGGATACTACCTGGAGGCTTTAATAGTGAAAAAGTAAAAGTACTGGTATACGATAGAAACGGAAAAACGGTGCTAGAAACAACTCGTTATAATAACGATTGGCCAAATGCTTCGATGATTAACAATGTTAAAGACGGCACATTATATTATTATGCTATATCAAAAGATAATATACTGTTTAAAAAAGGAACCATAACCATATTAAAATAAAAACCCGAACCTCGTTGGTTTGATAGAACCATCAAAAACCTGCAAAAATGTTGAAACGATTTATTTACATAACGGTACTGCTACTAAGCTGGCAGGGAGTTTTCGCTCAGGGCACCGACCCAAGTGAAAATAGACTGTTGCCTTTTACCTTAGAGTCTCAAAACTTTTTGAAATACAATCGAAATTTTTTGAACCCCACTTTTTCCCTGGTAAGAGAAAGCAGCACATTTATTAGTCCGCTTACTAGAAATGAGTCATTAGACTTTAGTGATAATACAAACACTTTATTGGTAAACTATTCTGGTAAATCGGGAGAAAACACAGGTATTGGTATCGGATTGTTTCAGCAAAACAGGGGAGTTCTTAATTTTTATGGGGCAACTGCCAATTATGCATATGGTTTTAACATAGGAGAAAAGGCAAAGTTATCAATAGGAGCCAACCTCTCTTATTACAGATCTGATATAAGAACAAGTGATATTATTGGCGACCCGACCGACCCAAATTTCTTTAATAGGGATCAACAATCAATATTAAGTTTTCAACCAGGAGTTAACTTAACGGTAGGAGCTTTTGATATAGGGGTATATGCTGAGAACTTGGTAGACTATGACTTTAAGAATAGCGAAATGAATACTGATTTTGCTGATAAGACATTCTCTGGTCACATTATGTATACCACGGGTCTTTCAGAAAATGCTGTCGGGATGTTTGAAAATGCTTCCCTAAGATTAATGGCAAGAGGTAGAAGACAACCCTCTTTTGAACAAGATAACAATGAAGTTGATTATCAGCTATCTGGAAATATTATTTTAGACTTACCTAAAATTGGTTGGGTACAAGGTGGTTATGATCAATTTTATGGAGCTCATGCAGGTTTAGGGCTTAATTTGTCTAAAAATATTTCTATCGGTTATAATATAGAAAAAGCATTTAGTGGCGACCGAAGTAATTTGGGGGCAACCCATGAATTTGGCCTTGCCTATCGATTTAATCCGCGTACCGATACTGGTGAACTTGCAGAGGAAGATCAAGAGGATGAGCAGGAACAACCGGTTTTAGCAACGTCAGCCCGTGACATGCAAGAGTTAAAGGACAATATGGCTGTTAACATGCAAATGTTGGAAGACTTCATGGCTCGCCAAGACTCTATAAATAGAGCGAACGATGGTCGTTTTAATAGGTTGATGACTATGTTGGCACAAATGCAAAATAACCAACCTCGGGATGGTAAAGATGGGCGTGATGGTAGAGATGGCAATAATGGCACATCTACAAATGACGATCGTATTGTACAAAACAATAGTGGAACTAATGATCGCGTAATCGATAATACTACAGTGAAAACACCTGTTAGAACCAAAACAAATATAGCTACAACTAAACCAAGCAGAGGTAAAAAGCGCAAAGGTGCTGTAGTAATTAATGGCGTTGACGAAGGATATTACCTTATTGCCAATGTATACAAAGGAAATGATGATCGATATTTCAATAAATTCTATAACGAATTAGAAGAAAAAGGATTAAATCCTGGATATTTCGTGAACCCTAAAAACGGAATGAAATATGTTTATTTACGTAAGCATGACAAGCGTTCTGATGCAATTAGGTCGTATAAGTCAAAGCTTGATAATGCCTATGAAAATGAGCTTTGGGTAATGGACGTGGTAAATGATACCGATGTTCGCATTGCTCAAAAGTCTGGGCCTGTGTATCAGCTGAATAACAAATCGAAAACAACGACGACAAAAAGCAATGGTAGTTTAGCAGCAAATACTAGTAATTCATCGAAGAATGGTAAAGAAAAAGCGGGAAAAAGTGTTATAAATAAAAGTGATGCTTATACTAGTACTGGCAGTACTCGTAAAACCATAACCAAACCAAAGGTTTTGAATGCTGTAGGAGTGGATGGAGGTTTCTATATCGTCGCGAATGTGTATAGTAAAAAATACTATGCAGATAAGTTCATTAAAAAACTGAAAAGCGAAGGAATTGATGCAGGGTATTTTATTAACCCTAAGAACAATTTTAGATATGTATATTTAAAAAAGCACCAATCATGGAATAGTGCGCTAACATCGTATTACTCAAATGTTGATGATACATATTTTGATAATATTTGGATAATGAGAGTTAATACGGTAAGCTTATAATTTGTACATTACGGCCCAAAACCCAAAACTTAAAGTAACTAAACAACGAGCCCCCAAGCTAAACCTGGTTATTTGATCACGCAAATGAGCAAATGACACCTAAAACTTAACTTATGAGAGGACAGCTACGTAACACTATGCTTGGTTCAGCCCTAACCAAACCATTGCTGGCAGTTTTTTTACTTGCTTTATTTTATTCAATACAGTCTAGTGCCCAAGTAGCGAACAATTTCGATGTTCGCTTTACTACTTCTATACAAGGGAATCTTACGAAGATTTCGAATAACTCTCTAAGTGCGAGCGATCCAAGTTTTACAAACATTGTGCGTGATGTTAATGGTAATTTTTTCTTCGCTCCGGCAGGTGGTTTCAATCCTAATGATGATTTTAATTGGGCTTCTGAATGGCGGTTTAACCGTTTTGGGAATCTTCGTTTCGTAGATAGTTTTTTCAATGATGACCTAAACATGCAGTATATTGATGTTGATGGTACAGTGGATGAAGATGGAGATGGTAATGACGATACCTTCAGTTCAAGTTCTGCCGACCTAGTTTTAGACCAATGCCAAACAGTACAGTTTGCAGGCTTATACTGGTCCGGAATTTTAGAATCTGGTGACCGGGCTGCTAACCCTGATTATAATCAGGTTAAAATTAGGCTGCCTGGCGATGCTACTTACAGAGACCTTACCGCAGACGAAATTATTTTTGACACCGTTAATTTTAGCGGAAATGTAGGGGGCTCAACAAGAAGTTTCATTTCTGATCCCTATGCTTGTTTTAAAGACATCACAGCAGAAATGCAGTCTATTAATGGTGCGGCAACCGGAACCTATACCGTAGCTAATATTAATGCTACTTTAGGTGATGCTCCCAGGGGAGGTACTTCTGCCGGATGGACATTAGTAATAGTCTATCAAGATGTTACCCAGACGAATAAAAATATTACCGTTTTTGATGGTTTTGCAGGTATTAACGATGGTTTTGCAACCAATCCGCTTGATTTTCCCATCACAGGATTCCAAACAATCCCTGCCGGGCCTGTAAATGCAAGAATTAGTGTTACCACCTTAGAGGGTGATTTAAACCTTGGTGGGGACCAAATGCTTTTTAAAGCACAGTCTATCAATACCGGTGGGCCTAACAATGATGGTTTTTTTCAGCTTTCTGACGCTGTAAACCCCGCAACTAACTTCTTTAACAGTACCATTTCTGAAGACGGAGTATATAACACTACAAGAAATCCTGCAAGTTTAAATACACTTGGGTTTGATTCTGACCTTTTTGATATTCCAAACCCTGGGAATCTTCAAATTCCTAATGATGAAACGGGAGCAACATTTAGGCTACTTACTGTTCAAGACTCTTATTTTGTATTTCAAACATCCTTCGCCATTGAGATTATTGAGCCAGAAATTCAATTAATTAAGGAATCTCAAGATGCGCTAGGAAACAACATTAATAATACCGATGTTGGATTAGGTCAAAGTATTTTTTACAATTTGGCATTTCAAAATGTAGGTAATGATGATGCAACCAATTATATCATTACCGATAATCTTCCGATCAATACCATTTTTGATCCCAATACAGCAATTATTAGCTCTAATCCTCCTGGATTAGTTGGGCCATCAACTGACGGGAATACTGATTTGATAGAGTGGACTTATGATGCTGTTTCTAGACAAATCATTTTTAACGTTGATGAAAGCTTGGTAACAGCAGGCGGAGCTGAATATGAAATTAACTTTCAGGTGCAAGTTGTTCCTGATTGTTTTACTATTGTTGATGCCTGTAATAATGTAATACAAAACACGGCTTTTTCGACGTATACGGGCGTAATAAGTGGTACAGATATTACTGATGATCCGAGTTTTAACAGCATTGACGCCTGTAATTTTGGAGTATCGGGGTCTACGAACTTCTTAACAGACCTTGATGACTGTAATGATAGTCGTGTAGAGATTTTATGTGACCAAGAACTTACTTTAACAGCGAGTACAGGTTATACAACCTACACCTGGTTTAGAGATGGTGTTCAAGTAGGTACAGGGCCACAGATAACAGTAACACAACCGGGTACCTATACTATTGATAAAACCCTACCAGATCCTTGTATCGATGTTGTTGAGACCATTGTAGTCGATTTTTTTGATGGAGGTGTACCAAACCCAGTACTTGCGGTAGCCGACGATGTACGGGTTTGCCCAAATAATGGAATTCAAACAGCAGAAATATATTTATGTGGGGCAAACGCCTCTCGTTTTATTCCTACAAATCTCAATAATGTAGATAGTATTGAGTGGCAACAACTAAATGAGACTACATGTACAGCACCAGCACCCGATTTTGATTGTCCACAACTGGCTTGCCCAACTGAATGGAATACACTGTCAACTGCAAACCAATTCACAGCGCAAGATGCTGGTCAATATCGACTAATTGTCACATATGATGGGGGTTGTTTCCGTATTTTTTACTTCGATGTATTTAAGAATGAGTTCGACCCAATGGTTACATCGCAAGATATTGAATGTAACAATCCAGGAAACATCACCGTGACTAATGTGTCTAATGATTACGAATTCAGTCTTCAACGTCAAGGAGATGCACAAGGGCCATTTCAACCAAGCAATTCTTTCAGTATTACCCAAGCAGGAAACTATACTGTTTTTGTGCGTCAAATAGATCCAACAGGTACGTTAGATGTAACGAATCTTTGTAATTATACCTTAGATAATATTATTATACAAGACCGTGATATTGATATTGACATCATTACCACAGATGCAGCTTGTAGCGATACCAGAGGATCAATTAGAGTTCAAGTAAATAATGTAAGCCCTCAATACTATTATACTTTATTGAGCGGTGCGAGTGTAGTTGCTTCTACGGGTCCATTAGCAACCAATGATTACACATTTAACAATGTAAATCCAGGTACTTATGATGTTCGAGTTCAAACCGACAGAGGGTGTGATATCACAGAACCAGCAACAATCAATGTAACTTCCGATTTAGCTTTAACCGCCAATGTTACGCAAAATATTGCCTGTGAAGACGGTATCATTAATGTAATTCCATCGGGAGGCGACGCACCTTATAGCTTTGCTATTTGGAGTATTAATGGTGTTGATCAACATGCAGATGTAGCTAGTATTCCTTTAGGTGATTTTCAAACAGATCCTAATTTTGCAATTGCTAATGGAGATGAGGGAGACTACGTTTTCGTCGTAGTCGACAGTAGTGGTTGTAATGCGTTCTCAAACGAAGTAACAATTATCGTTGAACAGCAAATTAGTTTTACTGTAACCCCCACTAATGTTACCTGTGCGACCGATACGGATGGCGTCATAACGGTTACGATTGATAACCCTCCGGGAGATTTAGGATATACAATTGAATACACTTTAGATCCATTGCCTGTACCACCAGTGAATCCAGGTGATCCACCGGCAGGCCCGGATGCAACGTTTCAAAATGTAGGAACCTTTACAGGTCTTGCTCCGGGAACATATCCGTTAACAGTACGCGCAACGAAAGGTGCTATTGTTTGTGATTATACTCAAAATGTTACCATTGCAGCACCAGACCCAATTGCAGCAGCAGCAGAGATTGATGATGATTATACCTGTTTACAACCGGGTTCAATTACCATTACAGGAGGCACTGCAACAGGAGGCACTGCTCCATATCAATATAGTATTGACGGAACTACTTTTCAAACAAGTCCGACCTTTGGAGGTCTTACAGATGGGAACTATACAATAACAGTTAGAGATGCTGTTAATTGTGAATTTACAACCAATCAAGTTACTATAGACCCACTTAACGGGCCTACAGATTTAGAGTTTACTGCATCTACCCCGACCTGTCCTGCAGTCACAGCAGATGTTACCGTTTCGGTACCGGCAACAGGAAATGGAAATCCCCCATTTGCTTATGCTATCGTAGCACCAGCTAGCGCAACAGGAAATACAACAGGGGCTACTTCTGGTATTTTTACTGGACTTGCTCCAGATACGTATACATTTGAAGTAACAGATGATAAGGGATGTACTTATCGCGAAGATTTTATTGTAGATCCAATTACTCCAATTACTGTTGTTGGAGCCTTAGATAGCAATACCACTTGTACCACCGATTCTGATGGAGCGATCACATTTACGGTTAGTGGTTTTACTACAGATTATACATATGAAGTAAGAGACGCAGCAAATAATTTAGAACAAAATAATGCTACAGAGTCTGGGAATACGATTTCAATAACCGGACTTCCTGCTGATACCTATACCATAACAGTAACAGATAATACAACGAATTGTACGGATACTGCTTCGGTTGAAGTTCAAGCAGCTCCACCATTATCCGTGGTTGCAACCTTGGTGCAACCTACATGTTCAGCTCAAGGTACGGTTGATGTTGCTCCTACAGGTGGTTGGGGTGGTTATTCATTTGAATTAACAGGACCAGCAGGCTTTACCCCGGTTACTCAGACAAGCACGATCTTTACAGGACTTACTATAAATGGAAATTACACCGTTACCGTTACTGATGTAAACGGCTGTACCGCTCAAGATACTTTTACGTTGGCAGACCCAGATATACCGACATTAACAATTGTACCAAATAGCCCATGTTATACGGTTGCTAACGGATTAAATATTACTGCAACAGCGTCAGGAGGAGATGGTAATTATAGGTACCGAATTAATGCTGGTCCATGGACAGCGGTTACCAGTTCTAATAACATATTTACAGGTTTAGTGCCAGGAACTTTTGTCATCGATGTAATAGATGGAAACGATTGTACGGCTCAAGAAACCTTAACTGTGAATCCGGAGTTAACGGTTACTGCATCTGCACCTACCATATCGGCTTGTGGTACTACTGCTTTAGTCACATTTAGTGGTGCTGGTGGTGACGGAAACTACGTATTTGCCCTTGTTGGCGACGGTGTTACTCCTACTAATGCAGACTTTAGTGCAACTACCACAGCAACTGCACCGGCTGCAGGAAATTATGACGTATATGTTAGAGATCGCGGTGGTAATTTACCTACCGGAGGATCTGAACCTGATGACTTTTGTGAGGCACAATTTGACCTTGTAATTACTCAGGATCCACCAATTAGTATCGACCCTCTTACTAAAGTAGATGTTACGTGTAACGGGGAGTCTTCAGGCTCAATAACAGTACCGGGAGTTACAGGTGGTGATGCCCCTTATGAATACCAATTAGAAATCATTGATAGCGGAAATGCGGTACTTAGCGTTGAAGTTCCTTATCAAACAGGTACAACATTTAATAATCTTGCTGCTAACAATGCAGGCGAACAATATCAAGTACGGGTTCGTGATAATAACAATTGTGAAGAAGTTGCTAGTATTGCGATTATCGAACCGGATGCGCTTGATGCTTCATTGGCAGTCACTCAAGACTATACATGTGATCAATTAGGCGAGATTACAGTTACTCCAGACTTAACAACAGGTTCTGGTACATTCGAATATAGAATTGACGGAGGTCCTTTCAGAGCAACAACAACATTTACTGGTCTTGACGATGGGACATATACGGTAGATATACGTGATGCGGCGGATACCGATTGTTTCATTACAAGAACAATCACAATTGACCCGTTACCAACACCACCAATATTGACTCCTGCCGTAGCCTATAATTGTGATGGTAGTGGAAATATAACAATTAGTCCAACTGCTACAGCTCCTGATGTATATGAATATCAGTTAGAAGATACGGGAGGAACCATACTAGTAAATTATGCAACCCAGGGAACTAATAATGTGTTCAATAATGTTGTAGTCGGAAATTATATTGTAAGAGTTAATTACGGAGCAGGAAATGCCACTTTAGGTGCAAGTTGTAACTTGACAATTCCAGTTTCGGTTGATGCGGGGAATACATTTACAGCTGCTATTACGGCATTTACAAATATTACATGTAACCCTCCGGGAAATGATGGTAGCATTACCATTCAAGCAGAAAATTTTGGTCCGGGTGGATTTGAATATTCCCTTGACAACTTTACGACAATCTTAGGCAGTTCAACAAGCACAGCGCCAGTTGTTATTGCTACAAACCTAACTGCCCAGAATTATACCGTTAGCGTTCGAGATGCTGATAACGCTGCTTTGGCTACGCCATTAGGAGGATGCGCTGTCGACTTACTTCAAACAATCTCACAACCAGACCCAGTTACAATTACAGCATCGGTTACTGCACCCAATACTTGTTTGACTGATGCTACCATTACTGCTGTTGCAGGTGATGGCACTGGGCCATATACCTTCCAACTGGAAAATGGAGCTGGAGCTGTTTTTGGCGGACTGGATTTTGCTACTAATGGTAATAACGATACCTTTCCTAACCTGGCAGCTGGCACTTACAGAGTGCGCGTACGTGATGCGAATAATTGTGAAGAAATTAGCGCAAATGTCATTGTTGATCCAGAGCCTAGTTTTACAGCTGCTTTGGCCACTCCAAACGACTGCTATACCGCAGCAGGTGGTGGAGTAGTTCTTACGGTAACAACAACTGATGGAGCCATACCCTCTGTACCACCATATACCTATAGTTTAAACGGTGCGCCTGCAGTAGCCAGTAATACTTTTACCGTTAACCCAGGCTCTTATACTGTTGAGGTGACCGATAGCTTTGGCTGTACCGCAACAACAAATACCATTGTGATTGACCCAGAATTATCGGTATCAGCAACAGCACCAGTGGTACCAGTTTGTGCAGTTTTAGGAACCGATACTATTGACTTTACTATAACTGCAGTTGGCGGAGATGGTAATTATGAATATGCCGTAGCACTTGCAACGGACCCTGTTCCAGCCGATGCTGCATTTACAGCAGGAAGTACACAAACGGTAACGACGGAAACTACAGCAGGACCTTGGACATATAGAGTATATGTAAGAGATAATAATGCACCCGATCCTGGTACGATAGGTGTTGACTATTGTCAAGCAACTTTCGATTTAACTGTGAACCAAGATGCCCCATTGGTATTAAATACTGACAGAACAGATGTAGATTGTGCGGGGGATAGTACTGGATCAGTTTTTGTAACCACACCAGCACCTTCAGGAGGCTCTGGACCTTATGTATACCAACTAGAAAGTCCGGCCGGTACCGTATTTGGTGGACTAGATTTTGCAACAAATGGTGCCAACGATACATTTAACAACTTACCTCAAGGCACCTATACTGTTCGCATGCGCGATGTGAATGGTTGTGATGTTACCAGTGTTGAAACTGTAAATGAGCCGGCTGCATTGGCTATTACGGCAAGTGCATCAGCTTACACATGTGCAGCTGAGGCTCAGATAACAATAACAGCTGTTTCAGGTGGATCAGGAACGTATCAATTTAGTGTAGATGGCGTTGCAAATTGGGAACCAGCTGCAGGAGCTGTTGTTGGAGATCTTCCCTACACTTTTACAGATACCTTCACGGATGGTACATACACTGTTCGTGTTCGAGATTTCAATGCGAATGGTTGTGAATTTAGTGTGCCAGTTGTAATAGCACCACTTCCTCCAGAACCTGTATTTACACAGTCAGTTGATTATAATTGCGATGGTTCAGGAAATATTACGGTACTTCCAATTGCAACACTTCCAGATGTATATGAATATCAGTTAGAAGATAATGTGGGAACACCAATAGTTGGATTTACCTACGCTGATCTTGGTACAAACAACGTAATTACAAATGTACCTGTTGGAAACTATCAAATACGAATTAACTACGGTGCGGGAACAGCTGCGTTAGGAACGACCTGTAATACTACCATACCGGTAGTGGTAGAACCTGGTAATGAGTTTAGAGCGTCGGTAATCAATATAACAGACCTTACCTGTAATAGTGCAAATGTACTTCCTCCAAACACGCCAGATGGTGCTATTGCAGTATCAGCTGAAAATTACAGTGCTGGTGGTTTCGAGGTTTCTTTAGATAACGGTACTACCTTCCTAGGACCATTTACCGTTGATACTCCCCCTCCTTTTACAGGGCTAGGTGCCGGTAATTATTCAATTGTGATTCGGGATTTCGATGAATATAATCCAGGACCTGCAACTAGAACATGCGAGATCACTATTCCCGTTGTAATAGAAGAACCTCCAATTTTAGAGGCTTTGACAGTCGATATTAATGCACCTGCGACATGTATCGAAGATGCAGATGTTTCAGCAAACGCAACAGGTGGGACACCACCTTATTTATATCAGCTTGAAGACGCAGCTTTTACTCCAATTACTACCTTCCAATCATCCCCTGATTTTTCTGGTTTAAATAGTGTTGTTAGAGATTACATCATACGGGTGCAAGATGCAGCGGGTTGTGAAGATATTGTTCCAGTCACTATTGCCCCACCAGAAGATGTTATATTTACAGCCAGCGTCGTTGATGGTTGCTATTCAGGAAATAATGATGGGCAAATACAGGTCGATATCACCTCTGGAAATGGCGGGTATCAATATCGAATCAATGCGTCTCCAACAGATCCTTGGCTAACTCCTAGCCCAGCTGACCCTGGTACTGGGGGACCATTTAGCTTTACCTTAGATAATTTCCCATCTGGGTCATTTACTGTTGAAGTGAAAGATCGATATGGTTGTGAAGCATTACCAGCGGCAATAGTCGTAATTAACCCTCAGATTACAGCCTTGGCTACCTTAGTAAAGGCAGAAACCTGTAGTGCGCCACAAGCGGCACAAATTGATTTGGCTGTTAATGGAGGCACGGGTCCATATACCTATCAGATAAGTACAGATGGTGGAACAACATTTAACCCATACGCTGCGGGAACATTCCCTTTTGATGCACCAATAACTGGTGTAGTAACATCGTATATTTTTAGAGTTACTGATAATACCTCTCCAACAGCGTGTACAGTCGATTCAAATCCGATTGTTGTTGTACCAGCACAAAACCCTCAGTTTACAGTTACACCAAATACCGTTTTATGTAACGGCGATAGTACAGGAGTTTTAGATGTTGATATTGACACTAACTTTGGTGTAGGGCCATATAACACAGAGGTTTTTATTGACACCGGCGGGGGTACTCCAGGAGCATCTTTTGGGACGCAAACGACAGGTCTTCTTGCGAATGATTATGTTATTCGTGTAACTGATGCCAATGGGTGTTTTGCTGATGAATTAGCCACTATTGGCCAGCCTGATGCAATTACATTCTCAAATAATGTAATTCCTATAACCTGTAGCCCAGGAGGAGGAGGAGCTGTTACCACAAATGGTGAGGTTCAAATTAGAACAGTCGCTGGAGGTACAGCACCATATACTTATTATATTAATGGAAATAATGGTTTTAGTGATACATTTGTTGCACCAACAGCTGGAGTTGACCATGATTTTGATATATTGAATTTTGGTGTTTACCGAGTTATTATCGAAGATGCAAACGGATGTTTTTCTGATGCAATTGATATTGTAGCGTCCCCACCAGATGACTTAGATATTGATGTTTCAACAGCGACAGTAAATTGTGCGCTTGGTGGTACCGCTATTGTGAGCATAGACCCAACTCCACCGTCTGGTAACCCAGTTAGTGGAGGTCCATTTTTCTTTGCTATTTATGAAAATCCGTTACCTCCGTTTCCAAATGCAATTTACCAAGCAGCCGACAATCCAATTGTTGACCCATATACGTCCACATTCACAGGATTGATTCCTGGCGTAACCTATACTTTTGTTGTTTACGATTCAGTTACGGAGTGTTATTATTTTGAGGAAGCAGCAACACCAATTGATTCTCCTTCAAATATGAACCCTGTAGTCGATGACGTAGCAAATGTAAGTTGTACGGGTGCGGGAGATGGTAATGTTTCATTTACACTTACAAATTACGACGTGGGTGCTACTGATATTGAATATCAAATTTTTACTTCACAATCAAATACTGCTGTTGGGGGTATTACTAGTGTACCAGTGAATCCTCCTGCCCCAGGGACTGGACTTGATATTGATAATGCGGGCACTTTACCTCCAGGTATTTACTATATTTTATTTAGAGAAATCGGGGGAGCTTTTGATCAATGTACAGTAGCTTCGCCTAGTTTTACAATCGTTGAATCTCTTAGAACGGTTGAAGTTATTGCAGACTCACCTGCCAATGCTACCTGTGATCCTGTAGGGATTATTACGGCACAAGGCCGTTTTGGGACACCACCTTATACATATCAGTTCTTATTAGCTACCGATCCAGCCCCTACTGCTACTGATCCGGGCTGGATATCAAATTCCTCAGCTACAGGATTGGCTGGAGGCAACTATATTGTCTATGTTAGGGATGATTTTGGATGTGTAGCTTCTGATCCAATTACTGTTGACACTGACGCACTAGCTACATGGAGCGTGACCTTGGATAATAACTGCGGAATAACGGAAGGTAATTTCGCAGCAACCATTGAATTAACGAATCCTGGAACTGCTATAGGCCCATTTTCAGTAGAATTAAATGGTGGCCCGAGACAAACGTTTGTTTTAAACGGCGCAAATCAATTTAATGTTACAAATCTAACCTCTGGGACATATAATTACATTATTTATGATGGTAATGGATGTCCTACCCCTGGATCCTTAACGATACAACCGCCATTGCAGTTTAATGCATCCTTAACAGATTTATTAACCTGTGTTCCTACCAATGCGGAGATCACAATTAGTGGTTTAGTAGGATCTGGCTTAGCAAATTACACATATGAAGTATTTGATTCTGGAGGAGGTACCGTAATTGGCTCCACCCCAACACCAACCGATCCGTTTACCTTAAACGTTAGCGCGGCCGATACTTATACGGTAACAATTACCGATAATAATGCGTTCCAAGGAGATGGAACAACACCATGTCAACGATCTATTGATGTGGTAGTGCCAGCAGCAGTCGATCCAGTATTGAACATTGCTAACTTTAGTAATGTAACCTGCAATGGTGCTAATGACGGAACCATCATTGTAAATGTTCCAGATAATGGCCAAAGACCATATACTTTTGAAATTATAGCAGATAGCCCAGCTGGTAGCAGTGGTTTAACCTTTCCTTATACAACAGGTACTTTTAACACTATAGGAGGAACTTTCACAGGACTTCCTGGAGCAACAGGAGCTGGTATTACGTATACAATACGAGTTGAAGGACAGAATAGTTGTTTCGATATAGAAACACAGGCGATAACTCAACCTGAAGCCCTAACAGCATTTTCGGCAAATGAAACACAGTTTTTATGTGCTGCTGGAACAGGAAATTCATACACCAATGCATCCATAACAGTTACTGGTCCTACTGGAGGAACACAAATTCCGAGTCCGCCGGCGGCTCAGCCTTACACCTATCAGTTCTATGATGATAACGGAACTGTTGGAGTGCCTGGTGATGATGTTTTGCTACAATCTGGTAGTATGACTACATATATTGAAGCCGATACTGCTGGTAGATCATACAGAATTGTTGCTATTGATAATAATGGTTGCGAAATTGAAACTACAGCAACGATCAATGAGTATATTCAAATAACAAATCCACAAGTAACAATAAACACACCTGTTACTTGTAACAATAATGATGGCGAAGTAACTATTACTTTTGATCAAAATCCGCCATCCCCTCCAGGAACACCTGCTAACGTTAGATATTCGGTTGTACGACGTGGAGGAGGATCTTCATTTATTAATCAAGTTGCTAATAATTTCCCTGGATTAGAACAAGGTGTTTATGATGTAAGTATTGAAGTGTATGATCCAGTTGCGATCACTCCAACAGGTTGTATTATTCAAACTACATTCGAGCTGGTTGACCCCGACAATGTTGAGGTCGCTGCGGATGTCGATGATGTGGTTTGTATTGGAACTGACGGTGCAGTTAGACTTACTGTTAGTGATCCTGTGAATCCATATGCAGGAGGGTTTGACTACGAAATATTCAATACACAAGGAACTCCGGCTACGGGAGACGACGTTTCTGTTTTTGGCCCTGCAAACAACGTTAATGCGGGCCCAACTGCAAATATTCCATTACCAGAAGGTGAATATAGAGTAACCATTACACAAACAGCAAGTCCTTTCTGTTCAACAGAAACATTATTTGCGATTGCAGGACCACCAGCTGCTATTACTGCTAACTTAGATAGAGAAGAAATTACATGTAACCCAACTAATAATGGAATACTTCAGGCAATTAATGTTGCCGGTGGATGGGGAGGTTATGAATACCAATTAGAAGATGGAGTTGGAGGTATTTTAATTGATTATGCCACCAACGGTACAAATCCAAGATTCACCGGCTTAGCTCCAGGGGACTATATCATTAGAATTAGAGATTCTAGAGGTTGTGAAGTTCCATTTGGTCCTGAGAATTTTGCGATTCCAACGCCACTTGCTGCTGATCTTCAAATAAATCAACAGAATTGTACTAATAATGAAGGGATTCTTCAGGTATTTGGTATTTCAGGAGGTCAGCCGGGATTGGGCAATGAAACTTTCCAATTACAGATTGAAACGCCACTAGGCTCAGGAACATTTGTAGATCTTGGAGCACCACAAACCAACGACACCTTTAGTAATTTAGGAAATGGCAATTATCGCGTAGTAGTAACTGACCAATGGGGCTGTACTATCAATACTCCAGAACGAAGGTTATTCGATGAGATTGTACCACAAGCACAAGTTGTAAAACTTATAGATTGCGATGCTGTTGATCCAGGTGGACAAATTACAATAACAGCTGTGGGTGGTACCGGTGCATACACCTATGCAATTACGGCAGGGCCGGTTATTAATACAACAGGAGATGCTACTGGTGTATATACAGGTTTGACCGCTGCAGGTACTTATACCTTTACAATTACTGATGCAGGCGGTACAGGCTGTTCTAAAACAATCGATCAAGAATTATTGCCTCCAATTGTACCATCAGTAACTATTGATGGGACAACTGCTGTTACTTGTAATGGTGATAATGATGGTACTATAACGGTGAGTGCACCTGATAATGGAATTGGACCATACACCTTCGTAATTACTGGAGATGGTGGTGCAGGTAGCGGTTTGGCATTCCCATATGCATCTGATGCTGCACAAGATACTCCACTTTCTGCGACATTTATCAACTTACCAGGTAGTTCGACAGGTATCACTTATACCATTGAGGTTACAGCAGCTAACAGTTGTACGGCAACGAACACTGCTACTATAACAGAGCCAGCCGTAATCAACGGAATCACAACTAATGTTACTCAATTTGCATGTACTTCAGGTAATAATCTAAACAACGCTACAATTGAAGTAACTGGAGCAGCAGGAGGTAGTTCAAACTATGTGAGATATGAATTTATCTACGATAATGGGACACCTGCGCCAGGTGATGATATTACTCAAGACGGTTCAGCTACATTATTTACGGTTTCTAATCCGGCCGGAGGTGACGTGACGATTAATGTATATGATGATAATGGTTGTTTTGGTACAACTACAGAAACCATAGATCCATTTATAGAAATTGTTGATCCAACAAGACTCGTTACGACACCAGTTACTTGCGCAAATGATGACGCAGTTGTCGATATTGGAGTAACAATAAACAATCCAGGTGCGGCAATCCCAGATTTAACGTATACCGTTGTAGGTGATAATAATGGATATAATGTTTCTCAAAATGAAACTACAGGGACAAGTACATTTAATGGTATTGGTTTTAATACAACTACCGGAGTTACCAATTATACGGTAACGGTTACTAATAATGTAACAGGATGTTTTGTTCAAACAACCTTCCAAATTACCGATCCAAATACTTTTGATATTGATGTAGCTACAACACCTGTTGTTTGTTTAGGTGACACAAATGGAAGCGCAACGTTTACATTTACAGACCCTATAGGTGGATATGCCGGGGTGTATAACTGGGCGGTTTTTGATACAAACGGTACTCCAGCTAATTTAGCTGATGATATTGCTGGACCAACAGGAACATCGACTTCACCGACTACAGGAACGGTATTGGCTTCAGGACAATATCGCGTTGTAGTAACTCAGGTCGGCGTACCAACTTGTGAGCAAACGGAATTCTTCAACATTGCTGAACCTCCAGCAGGTATTTCTGGAGATAGAGACGTTACTCAACTTACCTGTAACGGGAATGATGGTATTATCGAAATAAGAGACGTTACGGGAGGCTATGGAGGCTACTTATATTATATAAGTACTACTCCTAATCCTGACCCAACAAATCCGGCAAATTATACCTCGAATATCAGAGAAACAGGATTAGCTGTTGGTACTTATGAGATATGGGTTATTGATAGTATGGGTTGTTCAGAGCAATTGGCGAATGCAGTACTTACAGATCCAACACCTTTAGCGGCGGATCTTGTTCTTACCCAGCCTAACTGTACTGGTCAAGAGGGAGAAATTCAAGTAACAAATATTATCGGTGGGCAACCAGGAGTAGGAAATGAGACTTTTCAGCTTCAAATTGAAAATCCGGTAGGTTCGGGTACTTTTGTCGATTTCAGAGCGGCCCAAACATCTGATACATTTAGCAACCTTGGTGGTGGAACGTATCAAGTTGTCGTAACGGATCAATGGGATTGTACAATTACTACAAGCACAATGATTATTTATGATGAGATTGTGCCCGCTGTAACTGTGGTCAAACCTATAACGTGTACGGCTCCTGTAGGAGGTGAAATCACCGTTACACAAACTGGTGGCTCAGGAACATTTGATTACTCGGTATTACTGCCTGATTTATCAACACAAACAAATACAACGGGAGTGTTTACAAACTTGACTCTTCCTGGTACATATACCTTTACAATTACTGATACTGATGCTCAGGTTACAGCGGCTGGTTTAACACAATGTAGTAAAACAATTTCCCAGAACTTGGCAGCACCTATTAACCCTGCATTAGACGCTGCATTAGTTGTTGATGTTACCTGTAATGGACTAACCGATGGAACTATAACCGCAGTATTACAAGCTTCGACTGCAAATGATGGGCCTTATACATACGAACTCTACCAATTAGATCCATTTAATGCACCTATTTTACCTGCTTTGCGTCCAGCTCAGGGTGATCCGAGATTCACAGGCTTAGCAGCAGGAAACTATCAAGTGCGTGCAATATCTGCCAAAGGTTGTGATACTACAAGAAATGAAACAGTCGGAGAGCCATCTCCATTAATTATAAGTGCAGCGGCACCAGCCTTTACCTGTACTCCAGATAACGTGTTTGGATCAACAATTCTTACTGTTTCCGTATTGAATGATCCTATTTTAGGAACACCTTCAGGCACAGGGCCATACTTATATAGTATCGATAATGTTAACTATCAAACCAGTAATACATTTACCATTGTTGATACGGAGGTAGATCAAACCATCACTGCTTATGTACGAGATGCGAATAGTTGTCCACAGCAGTTTGATGTGAACCTCGATCCTATTAATAAGTTTACAGTTGCAATTGCCCAAACACAAGAAATTAACTGTGCTCGTCCTGAGCAAATACAAATTTCGGTAACAGAAACAATTGCTGATGCGGTATCTCCGGTTGGGGGTTATACTTATGAATTATTACCAATAGGAAATCCGAATGGAACTCAAACAAGTGCAGTTGGTTTAACCGCTGAATATGATTTGACGGCTGTAGGTACGTATAACTTCAGAGTGACTGATAATGATACCGGTTGTTTTGTTGATACGCCTTATACAATTGCTGAATATGACTTTATAGAAGCAAGAGCCTTTGACCCAACTCAAGTTTGTTTTGGTGACACAAATGGAACAGTACAACTTGAAGTTACAGGTTATACAGGTGATTATCGCTATGAGTTGTTAGATCAAACTAATGCCGTAATTGTAAATGGAACTGGAAATACTGCCACGAACCCACTTACGGTAACAGGATTACCTGGTGGTGTATACAGTATTCGAGTAGTTGAAACCTTACCTCCGCTTCCTCCTGGAACTGATAATTGTGATGCCTTAACAGGAACATTCAGAATTATTGAGCCTTCATCACTTACTGAAGTAGATTTAACCGTCACAAGAAACCTTACATGCGATCCAGGAAGCGATGCACTAATAACAGCAGTTGGTTCAGGTGGCTATGGAGGATATGAGTACCAATTTGAAGAAATTACCGCACTGGGTGGTACTGTGGTCGGAGCACCTATTCAAGCATTCGATCCTAATGGAACAGTAGGACCTCTTGACGTTGGATTCTATCGAGTAACTACAAGAGATGACGGCAATTGTATTGCAATTGACGAAGTAGAAATTTCTGCTCCAATACCATTAGCGGTCACAGCTACAGGTAGCACATTGTTATGTTATGGTGATGTAAACGGAACAGTATCTGCTAACCCTGTTGCACCAGTGAATGAAGATCCTAACAATCCAGGAAATTTCTTCCCGGTTAATTATGTGTTGAATGTATATGAAAGTGCTACAAGTACCAATATACTTTCAACCTCGACCACACAAACCTCACCAGATTTCACTAATCTACCAGCTGGTTTCTATACAGTGACGGTGAACGATGCTTTGAATTGTGGTACAGAATCAAATAGGGTAGAAGTTATAGAACCAGATGAAGTTGTGATACAAGCATTTATTACAAGACCATTAACATGTACGCAAGATGCTGAGGTAACCGTTTCGGCTACAGGTGGCTCAGGAACTGGATACCAATATCGTATTTCTGCTCCTGCGGCCTTTGTAACGCCTTTTACAACAACTACAACCTATGATCTTCCTGTAGGGGAGTATCAATTTGAAGCAATCGATAGTAATACTTGCTTATCAGTTCCTTCTGCTGTAGTAAGTATCACTCCGATTCCTGACCTTATTCTTGATGTTGATCGAAGTGCTGCATTCGTGAATTGTTTCAATGACAATTCAGCCATTATTTCGGCTACTGCAACAGGATCATTGGGCAACTATATGTACACGCTTGTAAGTGTTGGTACTGATGCTGTTGGAACTAATGTGAACATCGGCCCACAGCCAGAAAGCATTTTTAGAGATTTATACGCAGGTATTTATGATCTAACTGTAATGAGCGAGGACTGCCCTCCAGTGACTGAACGTATTACCATTATTAATCCACCAGAATTACTGGCGCAAGCAGTCGCAACCCCAATTAGCTGTCCGGGAGAAGATGATGGTACCATTACCATTACTTACCAAGGAGGTACTGAACGTGTACTGTTCTCTATCTCACCGAACTTAGATCGATTTGATGATCAAGCTACATTTACCGATCTAGAACCAGGTATTTACGATATCATTGTTTCAGATGGTTTCGGATGTCCGATAACGTTGCAGGCAGAAGTAGTTGAACCAGCGTTTATTGATGTTGATGTAATAGACGTACAACAAGAAATTTGTGGCGGGGATGATGACGGACTTATTGAAGTGGGAATCACAGGAGGCACAAGGCCCTACAGGGTTAGTATCGATGGCCCGGCAGGTCCGTTCGTGGCTGTAGATGATACAGGTATTCCTGCTACTGATCCGGTACCTTATACATTCCAGGATTTAAGCGGAGATAGAACATATACTATTTTGGTTTTAGATGCTAATGATTGTGAAGCAACAATTAGCGAAACATTACTACCACCAACAGATATTTCTGCTGTGGCAACACCTGCTTATAATTGTGATGACAACACTTATAATATTGGAGTTAACTTGAATAATCCAAGGTTTAGACCAACAACGAATTATACATTGACAGGAAACGGACTTAATATAACTGTTGCAGATGGCAACTTTACCAATATTCCTCCTGGTGATGACTATCAAATTGAAGTGGTAGAAGGTAATTCAGGTTGTGATTATATTATAGCTGACATCGACTTGCTCTCATACGAACCATTAAGTGTACGAGCAGAACGAAGTGGTATTGATCAATTCGTTGTGCAAGGTGAAGGTGGCCGAGAAAGTTATGAATACAGCTTAAACGGAGGTAGTTTTACAAGAGACAATGTATTTACGGTACTTGATTCAGGCATTTATACTGTGACTATTCGCGATGCAAATGGTTGTGAGGCAGAAACGATGATCGAATTCGAATATGTTGACATTTTTGTACCAAATTACTTTAGTCCAAATGGAGATGGAATAGCTGATTTCTGGTATCCTGAACGATTGGAATTCTTCCCAAATGCTGTTGTTGAAATATATGACCGTTACGCACGTTTATTAATCAGATATGAAGGCAATCAGCTAGGATGGGATGGTTTATATGAAAACAAACCACTACCTTCTGGAGACTACTGGTATGTAGTAAAACCAAATGACGGAAAGACAAGTGACATTAAAGGACACTTTACCCTATATAGATGATGAAGCCTTAAAACAACCCAATGAAAGCCCAACATAGAACCTACTTGTTTAACATTGCTCAAACTGATACACCTAATATTGGTAAGAGCTTACTGATCACATTATGGTTATCAGGAAGAAAGTTTTTTATGGAAGCTTCCATAAAAAGAAGCTTTAATTTGCTAGTATTGATGGCATTTTGGTTTTTCCCGAATGCCGCTAAAGCCCAAGAATTCAATTTACCATTGAACAATCAGTACTTGGCAGATAATCCCTATTTGATTTCAGCAGCTTTTGCTGGTATTGGTGATTGTTTTCAGGTACGCCTCAATGGAGTTAGCCAATGGGTAGGTGTAAAAAATTCACCTGACACCCAATCCCTCTCTTTCGATGGACGTATCTCTGATCGATCAGGAGTGGGTGCTATCTTGTTTAATGACAAAAACGGATTCACCAATCAACGAGGTGGTCAGGCATCATTTGCACATCATCTTACCTTTTCTGATAAAGATGAACACTACCTTTCTTTAGGACTATCCTATAAGTTCACCTCTTTTAGTATCGATACCGATGAGTTTATCAATGCAGGAGGAGATCCTGTAGTAGGTCGTCGTGCCTCTACCTTCAATTCTAATTTTGATGTGAGTGCCCTTTGGCGATTCAAGAAGTTCTGGCTGAGTCTGAATGCTGCTAATATTCTGGATAAGAATCTAACGATATTTGATGATACCGAACCGGAGAAAATTAGAAACTACTATGCGTACTTCGGATACATATACAAAAAACACGATGCCGCAGATTGGGAATGGGAACCCAGTGGAGTGGTGCAATACTTTGAGAGTGATAACCGGAGTATTACCGATC